>NZ_JBAVFV010000061.1:0-205723 GCF_049684335.1 Trichococcus sp. | reverse complement strand
GGCGGCCCTTCTACGCTTTTCTTAGTTTTTCATGCCTTCGATGAAATCGATGGCGGACTGTAGGATGCTCTTATCGTTGTCGTAGGTGATAGCTTGCAAGGCTTCGTTGAAAGGCATCCAGGCGAAGTCGGTAACCTCGGCATCCTGTTTTTCAATCGTTTCCGTGTGGGCGAAGGCGATGAAGTAGATGACTTCTTTGATTACACCGGGAGCCGGCGAGTAGCTGACGGATTTCCGGAAGGATGTGCTGAGCTCGGCGCTCAACCCGGTTTCTTCCTTGATTTCCCTCAGTGCTGTTTCAACTTCCGTTTCGCCGTCCTCAACATGGCCTTTCGGGAATGCCCAATGGCCACCGTTTTCGTGTTTGATCAATAATACTTTTCGGTTCGTGTTATCAGGTGAGAGCACGATGGCTCCGCATGATTTTTCTGATTTCATAGTTTATGCTCCATTCATTTGTTTCATTTTACTTTTCCAAAAACGCAGGGTGTCTGTCATATCTTTCCGGCAATTGAGATAAGGCGAAGACACCGACACCACCGATACCGAGATGAACGCCCAGAACCGCGCTTACCCTTAATAAGACAAAGGAAGCTTCCGGCAAGGCTTCGCTCAGCATTGCTTTGAGTGTTTGTGCGACTTCTGGATCGCCCACATGGCTGATGACAATGAGTTGATCTTGATAGGGACCGATATGGTCGACCGTTTTTTTGATGATACGTTTGTAGACACGCTTATGTCCGCGCAGGAGTTGGTCCATCACGATTTTTCCTGCCTTAACAGTCAACAAAGGCTTGATGTTCAGATTGTCACCGATGACGCTGGTTACTTTATTGATGCGGCCACCTTTCTGAAGCCATTCCAGATTGGCGATTGTGAAGGAATAGGAAGTATACGCAACGATTTCTTGGATGGTTTGTGCAACTTCATCATGGGGATGGCCTTTATCCAACAAGTTCAGGGCTTGGATGGCAGCTAAGCTAGCACCTCCGCAACCGCCTTGCGAGTCAATCAAGGTTAGTTTCATGTCCGGATATTTTTCGCGGTACATCTCAAATACTTGATGGGCCACCGCATGGGTTCCCGACATCGCGCTCGAGAAAGACAAATAAATCAGATCTTCTTTGGCTTGGCGGTTGCGGTCCAATATTTCCAATAGGCTGGCGATGTCAATCTGTGATGTCTGGGGCATCTCTCCTTTGCGCATCACTTCGTAGACGCGTTCCAAATCGATTTCGATGCCGTCCTTGTAGCTTTTTCCATCGATGATGATGTTTAACGGCAGGTACTCCAGTTTGGGATGCTTGCGCATCGCTTCGTTTAGGTCACATGTTGAATCTATTATTAATTTCGTCAAAATTTCACTCCTTATTTTTCAGCAATAACTACCTGATCTGGTTTGAGGCGCAACCGTTACGCGTGGCGCTTAGATGAACGGTGTGGCCGCTGTTATGGTACCGTTCCTGGTTGGATTAGTTCTCCAATCCTTCGACAAAACCGCTTGAGGTCTGCAGGATATATTTATCGTTGGCATAGGTTACTTTCTCCATAGCTTCTTTCATTAAATATAGTATAACAAAAAATAGGACTATATCGCATCTGTAACTGACAAAGATTTATAAGCCATAATTCGTTATTTCAATACAAATCCAAAAAAAATAACAAAAACGTTCGTCTTTAGTCTCGATAAACCCCTAAAATGTGAAGATTCTCATAATGAAAGCCCTTATAATTCGGTATTTACACTTTACAATTGTATGTGATATCGATATAATTTTATTTATCGTTAATAAACGAATTATATTTTGTTTTGCAATCATTAATGTTCGTTATCAGGAGGAGAAACATGGAAGAGAAAGTACATTCAGGCCTGACTTACGGTGTGGAGGATAAACCGGATTTAGGCACAACAATCGTTTTAGGATTTCAGAACGTCATCACCGCTTTCGGTGGTTTAGTGGCAGTACCGCTTATCATTGCCGGAATCGCAGGCTTCGGGGTTGAGGATACTGCTTATATGGTCAGCGCTGCGCTTTTGGCCTCGGGTATCGTTTCAATCATTCAATCAAAAGGTTTCGGTCCGAAATGGTTCCGCGTCGGTGCAGGCTTGCCGACAATCATGGGAACTGACTTTGCTTTTGTGGCGCCAGCTGCTGCCGTCATCGGTGCGGGCGGCATCACTGCCTATTTCGGCGGCACGATGTTGGGTGCTCTGCTTGAAGTTGGTTTGAGTTATTTTGTAAAACCATTATTGAAATTTTTCCCGCCGGTAGTGACCGGATCAGTTATCTCCTTGATGGGGATGACGCTGATGTCCGTTGCGATGGGCTGGGCCGGTGGTGGTTTCGGATCAGAGGATTTCGGTAAACCGATGAACATCGGCATCGCAGTGCTCGTGTTTCTCGTCATCGCTTTGATCAATCATTACGGGTCAAGCAAAATCGCGCCAGCTGCTGTATTGATTGGTGCCGCAATCGGTTATGTCATCTGCATTCCGTTGGGGATGGTCGACTTTGGGCAAGTCGTTGCCGCTGAATGGTTCGCGCTTCCACAATTCTTCAAATTCGGAGTACCTGATTTCAAGCTTGAATACGCGATTCCTTTTGTATCCGGCTATCTGGTAACCGTTATTGAAACAGTCGGCGTTATGCAGACGTTGGGTGCCGTTACGGAAACGAAACTGACGGATGAAAGAATTGCTGCCGGTGTCCGTGCGGATGGTTTCGGCTCGTTCATCGCGCCTTTCGTCGGTTCCGGTCCTGCCGCAACTTTCAGTCAAAATGCTGGATTGATCCCGTTGACCCGTAATGCTTCCCGTAAAGTAGCCATCATGGGCGGTATCATCATGATTGTAATGAGCCTGTTCCCTAAATTTGCTACTTTGATCTCCATCATGCCGCTACCTGTATTGGGTGGTGCCGGCATCTTGATGTTCGGTACGGTTGCCGCTGCCGGTGTGCAATCACTCTCATGCGTCGAATTCAACAACCGCAACATGATCATCGTCGCTTCTGCGTTGGGTATCGGTCTGGGTGTTTCCTTTGTTCCGGATACAGTCGCACAATTGCCGGGCATCTTGAGCGGCTTGTTCTCTTCCGGTATCTCGGCAGGAACAATCGTTGCGTTGGTATTGAACATCATTTTGAAAGAAAAAGTCTAAACATACGCTGCTTAAGCAGCTTGAATGAAAAGAAACACGTAAGCATCCGCTTGGCTGCTTGCGTGTTTCTTTTTGGATAAATGAAAGCATATTGAAAAGACGATATGCTTTCATTTACAATTTTCGAAAAATTATTTTGCGCGCTTTACTTCAATTCGATAGCCATCAGGGTCCGTTACAAAGAAATAGGTGGGTGTGCCGCCTGAAAGTCCTTTTAACTCACCTGTTTCGTAAGCAGAAGCTTTACAAACTTCATGCATTTTTTCTAAATCACTGACAGTCACACCTAAATGACTGAAGCCATTTCCTACATTATATGGCTCGGCATCGTAGTTGTAAGTGAGTTCAATTTGTACAGAAGAACCGGGAGAATTCAGATAAACTAAATCAAACTTATCCTCAGGGAATTTTCTGTGGCTGGCAACTTCAAAATCAAATAGATCAGTATAGAAGTTTAAGGTGGCATCAATATCTCTGACACGCAGGCAAATCTCAACGAGTTTTTGGTTCATAATATCATCCTCCAATAGTTTCTTATTATAATTCTAACATGAATAGGTCATATAGGCATTTTATTCGCCCGAAGCAGAGCTTATTAAAGGAGTTGAGGAACCCGTATCATAACTACTGATATAAAAACCGCAGCGATAAACGATCCGGAGGTTGTCCGATAATCCGAAAGAATCGGACAACCAGCCCCCGGACAATCGCGTTACGAAAATATAAAAAACCTCCGAATCATCAATAATTCGGAGGCTAGCCGGAGTTGCCGCGGCAGCAAACCAAATGCAGCACAACATAAATTCGCCTTGCGACTCATTCACGTTCGTTTATGCACGCATTCGCCCTGGACCCAGACCTCGCGGATGTTATCCGGACGGCTCAAAAAGAGGATTTTGTGCAGCAGATCTTCCATGGAAATATTTTCGTCGAACAGAGGCAGTTTGGCGTTCAGCGCGTTGACGTCGATCACTTGGATGTCCCAGGCATAGTTTTCCTCCAAGCGCCCGATTGGTAGGCTCAAGCTCTGTCCTCCGCCGGCAGTCGCATAGAAGAACGCCTCGTTAGCGGTAATCCGCGAATGCGGCAGGCCGCGTTCCGGAGCAGTGAGTGACGGATCGACGCCTTCCTCCAGCATTCTCGAGGAGATGACAGCCTGACGGATGTTGTCGAATAGGCTAGGGGAGAAGCCGCCGGAGATGTCCGTGCCCAAGCCGATGTCGATCCCTTTCCGAGTGAAACGGGCCGCGGGAAGGACACCGTTCGAGAAACAAACATTCGAAATCGGACAATGGGCGATTGCTGTGCCGGTTTCGGCAAACAAATCGGCATCCGCATCCGAGAGGAAGACGGCATGAGCCATGACCGCTTTATCCTGCAGAAGGCCCATTTCTTGGAGTGCAAATGTATCGCTCTTGTGCATCCGATCGAGCACATAGTTATGCTCCCAGTCGCTTTCGCTGCAATGCGATTGGATGTGCGTGCCATATTTTTTCGCCAACTCGCCGAGACCCGCCAATGCTTCGTCCGTGCAGCTCGGGATGAAACGGGGCGTCACGACCGGGTACACGCCTTGTTTGGTCGTCTTGTTCAATTCCTGAACCAGTTGGATGAAATTTTCCGTATCCGCCAATGCGGTTTCAGTGCTTTCATCCCGATAATACGCCGGATTCTCTTCCTTGTCGTCCATGACCACTTTCCCTACCAAACCGCGTTGGCCTTTGTCGGCGCAGATTTGGGCCAACAGATAGCTGGCTTCCTTATGTACGGTCGCGAAATAGAGCACAGTCGTCGTTCCGTTCGCCAACAAAGTTGTGACGAGATCCTGATAGACTTTGCGGGCGAAATCCAGATCGGAGAATTTCGATTCCAGCGGGAAAGTATAGGTATTCAGCCAATCATGCAAAGGGATGTCCATGGCTGTCCCGGCCTGAGCCCATTGCGGAGCATGGATGTGCAGATCGATGAATCCCGGCAGAAAATACTGTCCCTCAGCAAGCTCGCGGAATGATTCGCTTCCGCTGTAGGCAGCTAAGACCTTTGCATATTCAGGGTCCTGCGGCTTCAGAATGCGCCGTATCACGCCTTCCGCATCCAGACAAAACAGGCAATCCTCCAACACTTTCACTTCCTGCGGCGACCTGCTCGTGAAAGCCGTCCCCCGAAATACCTTGTCAAATGTGCGATCCATCTTGACTCCCCCTTAACCTGTTTCCTTGCCTCCATTATATCACTGCAGACGAAAAGTTGGATCGCGCAAGCTATGATATCTAAGCGACGATTATTCAGGTATACTTTAAAGAAAGAGAACCATCAGGAAGGAATGAACTAAGTGCCCGCCAAAATCATGGAACCCGTTCTGCCAAAAGATTTACCTGAAATAAATTTCGTCGACTGTTTCGATCCGGATGAACCTTACATAGAGCATGCTTTCTTCAAAGATACTGCCATCGACCTTGGCGACAGACGGGGAGTGGAGTTCACCGAAGTCAGATTCCAGAACGTGACTTTCAGTGAAGCGACAGTACCGCAATTGTACTTGCGGGATGTCATCTTCGAAAGCTGCGATTTCGCCAATGTGCAACTGGATGAAGTGACGATGAAGCGGGTCCGCTTCGTGAATTGCCGGCTCATCGGTACCTCTATGACAGAAGGGGTCTTCGAGGATGTGCGCTTCCGGGAATGCAATTTGCAGATGGCGGCTTTGGGATTCAGCAAGCAGAAGAATGTCCGTTACGAGAACTGCCGCCTGAATGAAGCCGATTTTTATACCTGCAAACTGAAGAAAGTCGATTTTTCGGAGTGCGAGCTGTCCGGAATCAATTTCACGGGAACGCCTTTGAAGGCGATTGATATCAGCAGTTGTCGATTTGAACGCCTCAGCGTCACGCTTGAGGATCTCAAAGGCGCGATCGTCAGCGAGGAACAGGCATTGGACTTCGTTGTGATGCTGGGGCTGGTCATCAAAAAGTAAAAAATGCGAAAGACAGAATAAGGAGGCAGATATGGAGAAAAAAGTCTTGGCAAGTGAACTTGCGTTGGCAATGGGCGTGCTGTGCAACGCCATTGCCGTGTCGTTGATGATCAAAAGCGAGTTAGGGGTGTCGACGATTTCATCCGTTCCAGTGGTATTGAACGAAATGTTTGCGCACGTGACGATCGGCAGCTGGAACTTTATCTTCCAAGTGGTCCTTGTGGTGGTGATGGCTCTGATCACGCGGAAATTTTTGGGTTATGTTTTTTCAATTGCATTGGCTTTGCTTTTCGGCTACTTGCTGGATTTCTTTGAATTGCTTTTTTCGGGTATCGCCGTAAACATACCGCTGCGGATCGTGTTCTTCTTCACCGGATTTTTCATGTTGTCGCTTGGGATCAGCCTGATGCTGAATTGCCGCTTGCCGGCTCTTCCATTCGATTTGTTTGTGCGCGAGATGTCCGAGCATTTCGGACTAACCGTCAAGCAGATGAAGACGGGATTCGACGTCGTCTGCGTCGGACTGAGCGTGGTCTTCTCGTTGCTGTTCCTGGAAGGAATCGCTGGAGTCGGTATCGGAACCGTTTTCGCCATGCTCTTCACCGGTACGGTGACGCAACATTTCGTGAACCGATTGAACAGCCGCTTCGTTTTCCAGCAGATGATGATAACCAAAGAACGTGCCTAATGCAGAGGCTGCCTCAAAGCGAGGCAGCTTCTTTTCACCAGAAGTCAGAATTTTGGCCAAAAAGATGAATAAAAGCAAAGAATCCATCTTTTTACCGCAGAATGCTGCTCCGCAGCACACTAATCATAAAGCTAGTAAAATTCGTTTTCAAAAAAATGCTGTTCCGCCAACGTGTTAAATGAAAATAAGTTTTTTTTCAAGAAAGGGCTTGCATCTTTTTATTGGAAGTGCTAACATGTTGTTCATAGGATTGTTACTGGTTGTGCAGGCAAAACCTAAATTGATACGAGATGATGTGCACATCATTTGGTGTTAGTTTAGGTTTTTTTTAATGGAAGGGGGAATGGGGATAATCGATGAAGATTGAAAAAGTCTACAATAACAATGTGGTCCTGGCGAAAGCTGGAGATTCATCCGAAGTCATTGTGATGGGAAAAGGGATCGGGTTCCAGAAAAGATCAGGCGACGTTTTCGACAAGTCTTTGATCGAGAAAACCTTCGTTATTCAGGAAAATGATTCAGCAGATCAATTAAAGGCCATTTATCAAGATTTACCGCAAGAAGAATCAGATGCCATTTTTAAGATCATACAAGAGGCCGAGACGAGGCTGAATCATACCTTCCAAGCAAACGTCTACCTGACGCTTGCCGACCACATCCATTACGCCATCCAGCGGACAAAGGAAGGGATTGTGTTGACCAATCCTTTGGCCTTCGAAGTGAAGAAGTTCTATCGACGGGAATACGAGCTCGGCAAAATCGGGCTGGGACTCATCGCAGAGCATACCGGTATCATGATGGCACTGGATGAAGCGACATCCATCGCTCTTCATTTCGTGAATGCACAGAAGGAAGGGCAACTTATCGAAGAGACAATGAAAGTGACACGGATCGTTCAGGACATCCTGAACATCGTCCGCTTGCATTTCGGAGTCGCTTTCGATGAAGAATCGATTTCCTATAATCGTTTCTACACCCATCTGCAGTACTTTGCGCAGCGGGTCGTCATGGGAGAAGTTTTCCAGACGGCTCCGGACACCTTCTTGGTGGAGCAAGTGAAGGCAAACTATCCGGCTGCCTATACGTGTGCCAACAAAATATCGACCTATGTCGGAGCTGCCCACCATTTTCAAGTCGGGACCGACGAACTTGTTTACCTCACGATCCATATCCATCGGGTTGTGCAGCAAAAGTGAATACCTAAAATGCTCTCAAGAGGATTGTTACTGGTAAAGCAGGCAAAACCTAAGTAGACAGCAGCGGAAGAAATTCCCATGCTCTCTATTTAGGTTTTTTTTATAAAAAATAATAGAAAAAGAGGGATATAACATGAAATATGAAGAATTAGCAAAAGACATTTTGGCTCATGTGGGCGGCAAAGAAAACGTCCGCAGCTTGGCTCACTGCATCACGCGTTTGCGTTTCAAATTGGTTGACGAAAGCAAAGCGGATACAGAATACCTGAAAAAACTTGAAGGCATCGTTACCGTCATCCAAAGCGGCGGACAGTATCAAGTCGTCATCGGCAACCACGTACCGGACGTGTACGCAGCAGTCAACGCAGTCGGCGGATTGAACGGCGGCGGTGAAGTAGAAGCGGAGGACGAAGGTCCGAAAGGCAGTATTTTAAACCAGTTCATCGATATGATTTCAAAAATCTTCCAACCAATCTTGGGGCCTTTGGCAGCAACTGGGATGCTGAAAGGTTTGGCGGCATTGCTGTTGGCCTTCGGTATTCCCGCGACAGATGGAGCGTACGTCCTGGTTCAAGCAGCAGGTGACGGATTCTTCAACTTCCTGCCGATCTTCCTTGCTTTCACTGCTAGCAAACACTTCAAGATGAGCAGTTTCACGGCAATGGCAGTCGCAGCCGCAATGGTCTATCCAGGCATGGTTAATCCTGCAGGAAGCGATCCATTGTACACTTTGTTCGCAGGTACCATTTTTGAATCGCCAATTTTCATGACTTTCTTCGGCTTACCGGTCATCATGATGAGCTACGCTTCATCGGTTGTTCCGATTCTGTTGGCCGTCTTCCTTGGTTCAAAAGTTGAAAATGTCTTGAAGAAAGTCGTTCCGGATGTCGTGAAATTGTTCATGGTACCTTTCTTCACCTTGTTGATCGTCGTTCCATTGACTATCCTGTTTGTCGGACCACTTTCCACTTGGGCAGCGACACTTATCGGAACAGGCGTTTCCATGGTTTACAACTTGAGCCCAATCGCTGCTGGCGCTCTTTTAGGTGGCGGATGGCAAGTATTCGTTATGTTCGGCCTTCACTGGGGCTTTGTTCCGATCGCAATCAACAACTTTGCGACGCAAGGCTATGATCAATTGTTGGCTACTGTTTTGGGTGTTTCTTTTGCTCAAACCGGAGCTGTCTTGGCTATCCTTTTGAAGACAAAGGAAGCGAAAGTGAAACAATTGAGCATCCCGGCTTTCATCTCCGGTATTTTTGGAGTAACTGAACCAGCCATCTACGGTATTACTTTACCGATGAAACGCCCATTCCAATTGAGCTGTTTAGCCGGTGCCATTTCGGGTATGGTTGCTGGAGCCTTCAAACTTACGGGTTATCGCATGGGTGGACTTGGAATTTTCGCCATCCCAAGCTATTTAGATCCAAGTGGCGCGATTACAATGAACCTATGGGTATCTGTTATCGTCTGTGTTGTTGGTTTTGTACTTGGTTTCGTATTGGTTTATCTTTCAAAAATCCCAGTTCTTTACGGAGAAACTGAAACTGCAGCAACTGCAACAAATACAGCAACAGAACTGAACACAAACTCTGTAGTCGTTGAAGCAATGAGAAAAGACTTGAGCGCAGCAGCTGAAAAAGACTTGGTAGCTAGCCCAATGATCGGCGAAATGGTTCTCTTATCAGATGTTCCGGATGAAGCTTTTGCGACTGGTGCACTTGGTAAAGGGATCGCGATCCGTCCGACTGTCGGTGAAGTCTATGCTCCTGCAAACGCAACTGTCACACTTTTGTTCCCGACGCAACATGCTATCGGTTTGACGACTGAAAACGGAACAGAAATCCTGATCCACGTCGGAATGGATACGGTCCAACTGAATGGAAAAGGCTTCACGAGCCATGTGCACCAAGGAGACAAAGTCGTAGCAGGTCAACTTTTATTGGAATTCGACATCGACTTTATCCAAAAAGCAGGCTACGAAATCATCACACCGATCATCGTCACGAACAGCAATGACTACATGGATGTCATCACAACCAAAGCAGCGAAGCTGACTGAGGGCGATTACCTGATGACAGTCATCGCGTAAACGTAAGCTATGCGTGAAATCGGAATCGAGCACAAGTAATTGTAGTGAATGAAGCCCAAGTATTCGGGAAATCGATTTTAACCGCAAACAATATTCCCGGATAAAAACCAGATATCCGGGAAAAAAACCTAGACCGCGAGCCATATTCCTGAATAAAAACCAGATATTCGGGAATTTGGTTTGTGGTCTCAGGCGCCCGAACCCATTTGGGATGATTTTTCATCATTCAGGGCTGTCCCACTATGAGCCAGTCTGATTCATAAAAAAAGATACAGAAGAATAGGAGCGATCACATGCAAACAGTATTTCCGAAAGGATTTTTATGGGGTGGCGCAACAGCCGCAAACCAATACGAAGGTGCTTATAATGTTGACGGAAAGGGGCTTTCCGTTCAGGACGTAACCCCTCAAGGCGGATTCGGGCCGATCACTGATGGTCCTACACCGGACAACATGAAATTGGAAGGGATCGACTTCTACCACCGTTATAAAGAAGATATCGCCTTGTTCGCCGAAATGGGCTTCAAAACATACCGTACTTCCATCGCATGGACACGCATCTTCCCGAACGGCGACGAAACGGAGCCGAACGAAGCTGGCTTACAGTTCTACGATGATTTGTTCGACGAATTGGCAAAATACGGCATCGAGCCGCTGATCACTTTATCCCACTATGAAACACCGCTGCACCTTGCCCGCGAATACGATGGCTGGGTCAACCGCAAAATGATCGGCTTCTACGAAAATTACGTGCGCACGGTCTTCACGCGTTACAAAGACAAAGTCAAATACTGGCTGACGTTCAACGAAATCAACTCGATCATCCATGCGCCGTTCATGAGCGGCGGAATCGCGACGGCTCCTGATCAATTATCTAAATCCGATTTGTACCAAGCTTGCCACCACGAATTGGTAGCCAGCGCTTTGGCGACAAAAATCGGCCACGAAATCAACCCGGACTTCAAAATCGGCTGCATGGTCATCGCAATGCCGACGTATCCGTTGACTTCCCATCCTGATGATATCATCGCAGTTATGGAAGCGGATCGCCAAAACTTCTTCTTCTCGGATGTGCATGTACGCGGCACGTATCCTGGTTACATGAAGCGCTATTTCCGTGAGCACGGTATCGAGCTGAATATCACGCCAGAAGATGAAGAAATCCTGAAGAACACTGTCGATTTCGTTTCCTTCAGCTACTACATGAGTTCCACGGAAACGGCTGATCCTGCCAAGAGAGCAGCAGGCGAAGGCAATATTTTGGGCGGTATTCATAATCCATACTTGGAGGCTTCCGAGTGGGGCTGGCAGATCGATCCAAAAGGCTTGCGTGTTATCCTGAACACCTTCTGGGATCGTTACCAAAAACCATTGTTCATCGTCGAAAACGGCTTGGGGGCAGTCGATCAGCTGGTTGAAGGCGAAGACGGTCAGATGACTGTCAACGACGACTACCGCATCAACTACCTGAACGACCACCTGGTGCAGGTTGCCGAAGCAATCGCAGACGGCGTGGATCTGATGGGCTACACGACGTGGGGCTGCATCGACTTGGTCAGCGCTTCGACTGCAGAATTGAAGAAACGCTATGGCTTCATCTATGTCGACCGCAACGATGACGGATCCGGCACACTGAACCGTTACAAGAAAAAATCATTCAACTGGTACAAAGAAGTCATTGCAACAAACGGCGCATCTTTGGTAAAGAAATAGGAGGAATTTTCATGTCAGCAGGTAAAGGATTTCCGGAAGGTTTCTTCTGGGGCGGCGCCACAGCCGCCAATCAATTTGAAGGAGGTTGGGACGCTGATGGGAAAGGTCCATCTGTCATCGATCAACTGACCTGCTCGCGCGATTTTGCCGAACGCTTCGCGGGAATCGGCGACTATTACCCTTCGCACGTCGGCATCGACTTCTACCACCGCTACAAAGAAGATATCGCTTTGTTCGCCGAAATGGGCTTCCGGATGTTCCGGATGTCCATCGCTTGGACGCGTATTTTCCCGCAAGGCGATGAACTGGAACCGAACGAAGCCGGCTTGGCCTTTTACGATGACGTCTTCGATGAATTGGCGAAATACGGCATCGAACCATTGGTGACGATTTCCCATTTCGAAATGCCGCAATATCTGGTCGACCACTACGGCGGCTGGAGAAATCGCAAACTGGTCAGCTTCTTTGAAAGATATGCGACAACTTTATTTGAACGCTATCAAGGGAAAGTCAATTATTGGCTGACCTTCAACGAAATCAACATGGCGACGTTCCTTCCACAGATCTCAATCGGTTCGAAAGCCGAAGCGGGTGAAAACCAGGAAGAAGTCATGTATCAAGCTTTGCATCACCAGTTCGTCGCCAGCGCTTTGGCGACGAAGGCTGCGCGGGCAATCGATCCGGAGAACCGTATCGGCTGCATGATCGCCTATGCACCTGTCTATCCGTTGTCGGCGAAACCGGAAGACGTTTGGTCTGCACAA
Source organism: Trichococcus sp. (assembly GCF_049684335.1). Lineage (GTDB taxonomy): Bacteria > Bacillota > Bacilli > Lactobacillales > Aerococcaceae > Trichococcus. The sequence goes on along the minus strand of NZ_JBAVFV010000061.1, from coordinate 193,137 downwards.
CGAAAAGAAGAAGAAAAACTTTTCTTCTCAGATGTCCATACCCGCGGGTATTATCCGCCGAGCAAACTGGCTTACTTCGCCACTAAAGATATCAACGTTACCTTCGAGCAAGGCGACGAGGAAATCTTGGCTGCACATACGGTCGATTTCATTTCCTTCAGCTACTATGCTTCCAGCGCAGCCAGCTTTGCGAAATCCGGCGTGCCGGGTGAAGGCAATGCTTTGATGGGCGAGAAGAACCCTTACTTGGCGGAATCAGAGTGGGGCTGGCAAGTCGATCCTTTGGGACTTCGTGTTGCTCTTAACACTTTCCATTCCCGTTACCAACTGCCGCTGATGGTGGTTGAAAATGGTTTGGGTGCTGTGGATAAAATCGTCGACGGCAAAATCCATGATGATTACCGCATCTCCTACCTCCGCGACCACGTTAAAGCGATGCGCGATGCGATCGTTCTGGACGGCGTGGATCTTGTCGCCTATACGTCTTGGGGCTGCATAGACCTAGTGTCGGCAGGTACTGGCGAGATGGCGAAACGCTATGGCTACATATATGTGGACCGCAATAACGACGGTTCGGGCAGCTTGGATCGGCTGAAGAAGGATTCCTTCTATTGGTACCAAAAAGCCATCGCCAGCAATGGCGAAGATTTGGACTAAAACATGCAAAATCCCCTGTACCACGCAACAGCGTGGGCAGGGGATTTTTGATTGCCTATGTACGGTTAGGATGTGACCGAGATGTCCGATACTAATAAGATATCGGACAAACCGGTACCACAAAAGCCGCTCATGTCCGATAACTGCAACTTATCCGACTTTCTTCAAAAAATACTCAAACACCGACAGGTCATCCGTCAATTCCGGATGGAAGGCGATGACCAACACACGGTCGGTTTCGGCAGCGACGATTTTATCATCGATACTCGCCAATATCCGTACACCGTTGCCCACGGAGCGGATATATGGGGCGCGGATGAAGACGGCTTCCACCGGTTCGACGATGCCTTCAAAGGGCAGCAGGGCTTCAAAACTGTCGACTTGACGGCCGAAGCCGTTTCGTTCGACTTCGATATCGATGAATCCAAGCCGTAACTCATCAGGAGCATGACTGCTGTCTGTGCTGCAAAGGATCAGCCCCGCGCAAGTTCCAAAAATCGCTTTACCGGCTGCATAGAACTTCTGCAAAGGTTCCTCAAGATGCTGTTCGCGGATCAAGCGACCGATGGCGGTAGATTCGCCTCCCGGAATGATCAGGCCGTCCAGGCTATCTAGATCACCAGGCACTTTCACGGCAGTCGCGGTGACGCCTAATTTAGTCAGGGCCTGCAGGTGCTCCGTGACGGCACCCTGCAAAGCCAATACACCAATTTTTTTTGCCATGCTTACCAGCCTCTTTCTTGCATGCGTTCGGAGGCGTGGAGCGTGCTGATGTCGATCCCTTTCATTGGTTCGCCCAAACCTTTGGACAGTTCGGCCAACAAGGCATAATCTTCGTAATTAGTTGTCGCACGGACGATAGCGCGGGCGAATTTTTCGGGATTTTCGGCTTTGAAGATGCCTGATCCGACGAAGACGCCATCTGCGCCTAGGCTCATCATCAAGGCTGCGTCAGCTGGTGTTGCGACGCCACCGGCAGCGAAGTTCACTACAGGAAGTTTCCCGAGCAGTTTGATTTCCTTGACCAGTTCGTAAGGGGCTCCGATTTCCTTGGCGAATGTCATCAATTCATCGTCTGATTTCGTGATCAACTGGCGGATTTGGCCGTTGACTTTGCGCATATGGCGGACGGCTTCCACGATATTGCCGGTCCCCGGCTCGCCCTTCGTGCGCAACATCGAAGCTCCTTCGCCGATGCGGCGCAGCGCTTCACCCAAATCGCGGCAACCGCAGACGAAAGGAACGGTATAGTCCGATTTCAAAAGGTGGAATTCCTCATCGGCAGGGGTCAGCACTTCGCTCTCGTCGATATAGTCGACGCCCATCGCTTCCAAGATGCGCGCTTCGGTGATGTGGCCGATGCGGGCTTTCGCCATGACGGGAATGCTCACAGCGTTCATCACTGCCTCGACGATGCTGGGATCTGCCATTCGGGCGACCCCGCCGGCTGCGCGGATATCCGAAGGCACGCGCTCCAAAGCCATGACCGCTACGGCGCCAGCCGCTTCAGCAATCCTTGCCTGCTCCGCGTTCACGACATCCATGATGACGCCACCTTTTTGCATTTGGGCCATTCCGCGTTTTACTTTTTCTGAACCGATGATTTTTGTTGTCATAAATAATCCTCCTAGGTTTAAATGATAAAATGATTAAAGAATGCTTAAATCATAATCCCTTTTTTCAGAAATACCTACATCCAATTGGACTGTTTCCGAACCAACCAATTTGTTGTATAATGAATGAAAAACAAGGAGAGTGAAGGAATGACGGAATGGAGACTGGCCCAGGATAAGGGCATGCCGCTCTATCAACAGCTGATGCAGCTGATCGAAGAGAAGATAAAAGCCGGAGATTTGGTCCCCGGCCGGGCCTTGCCGGCGGAACGCAAGTTGGCGGAGGAGTTGCAGGTCAACCGCTCAACCGTCATCCGGGCACTGGAAGAGCTGACAACGCAGGGAATTCTTATCCGCAAAAGGGGCAGCGGGACGTTCGTGAATCCGAATAAATGGGGGATGCAGACACGGCCAACCATCAATTGGCGGTCTTCTTTGACGCCGGATAATCTTTCGGTGGACACCCCTTATCAGAGGAACGTCAAACAACTGTTGGCGAAGCACCGATCGCGCGAAATCCTGGATTTGGGGAATGGTGATTTGCCGAAGGACCTCTTGCCGCAACTGAAGATTCCGGATATTTCACTGGGAGAAATGTTGCATGGGGAAGCGACTTTCATAAGGGAGAACCGAGGGATCAAAGCGACGAGGGAAAGTGTCCAAAAGCATCTGCATACCGCGTACCGGATGACTGTCCCGCTTGAGGAGATCTTCATCACTTCGGGAACCCAACAATCATTGTTTTTGATCACGCAAGGGCTGTTGAAGCCGGGCGATGCAATCGGTATCGAAGCGCCTTCTTATTTCTATTCATTGAGATTATTTCAGGCTGCCGGTCTGCGGATTATTCCGATTCCGATGGATGGCGAGGGGATGACCGTCAAGGGTCTCCAGGAAGCTTCCTTGCAGTATCCTCTGAAGATGATTTTTCTGAATCCGATTTTCCAGAATCCGACAGGAACGGTCATGAGCCCGGAGCGGAAACAGACCATCCTTGATTATTGTTTGCTGAAACGCATTCCGATTGTGGAGGATGATGCATACGGCAGCTTTGTTTTTGATGAAACAGTCGATAACCGTCCGTTGAAAAGCTTGGATAAAAGGCAACAAGTCCTGTATCTGGGGTCCTTGTCCAAGTTTGCCGGTCAGCATATCCGGATCGGCTGGATGGTTGGGCCTGCCGCCATTATCCGGGAATTGGCCGACATCCGCGATCAGATCGACTCCGGATTGAGTTTCTTGCCGCAACTGCTGGCCGATCATTATTTGGTGAGCGAAATCACTGACCATCTCCCGATCATTGTTAAAGCATTGAAGGAACGCGCCGACAAATTGCAGATGTGGCTCAGAAACAAATATGGGCAAGAGATAAGTTTTGAACCGGCAAAAGGCGGCTACCATCTATATTGTCACTTCGCCAATAAAACCGATGCTGAGATGGATGAGTTGCTTCAGGAATTGTTGGAAGAAAAAGTGGTTGTGAAGGAAGGCATCCAATTCGGTGATCAAAAAAATGCGGTCCGTTTCAGTTTCGGCCATTTTGTGGAGCGGGATACTAAGTCATGAGGCTGGATATCCTCATAAATTCTTGCATTTCCGCTCCCGTTTGTTTGACAATATTCTTTAAATGAAATGAAAACGAAAAATAAATAGAGTTCCATGTCAGGAAACCTTCCGTAATGATAACGGGAGGTTTTTTTGCTTGGAATCCTATATGTATCAAAGATATTGGACGTTATTGCAACCTTGTTCCCAAAGCAATGTGAACGAAACTGACATCGTATAACAGAAAATGTCCTATCCGGTGTCAACAAATGTTTTTTGTTTGCCAAGTAAATATATATAATCAAACCATCGACGTTACAAAATATATGACAAGTATGCATGAAAAGGGGAGCGAGCGCCATGACAGGAACAACATCATTAAAAGAAACAGAATTGAGATACCAATTGCCGGAGATCATTACTGAAACATTACCGGGGGAAAAGGCAGCAGCCATTCTGGCACGGCGATCGGATGCGATCCCTTCTTCTTTGACATGCGTTTATCCAGTTGCAATCGCGAAGGCAGAAGGCGCCATCATCGAGGATGTTGATGGGAACCGCTTTTTGGATTGGGTTGGAGGCGTAGGCGTTCTGAATATCGGTCACCGCCACCCGAAAGTCGTGGAAGCTGTCAAGCAGCAGGAAAATGATTATTTTCATGCGATGATCAATATACTTACGAGTGAAAAATATATCACATTGGCTGAAAAAATGAACGATATCGTGCCGGTGAAGGGCATCAAGAAGAGAACGTTCTTTGCGAACAGCGGTGCCGAAGCAATCGAGAATGGCGTAAAGGTAGCTAGAGCCTACACGAAACGTCCGAATGTCATTGTATTCTCCGGCGCATTCCATGGGCGGACACTTTTGACGACGCATATGACCGCGAATAAAGCCAACTCGATCGGATTAGGGCCGTTCCCTGATGGCATATTTCGCGTGGATTATCCGAATCTTTACCGTAAGCCGGCCTATTACACGGATGAAGAGGCGGTGGTCTACTACATCGAACGCATCAAACGCGCCTTCGATGAGTTGACACCTGCCAGCCAAGTTGCTGCCATCGTGTTCGAACCGGTGCAGGGCGAGGGCGGCTTCATCCCGGCTCCAATCGAATGGGTCAAAGCTGTCCGCCAGATTTGTGATGAAAATGGCATCATGATGATGACGGATGAAGTACAGACGGGATTTGGGCGCACGGGTAAACTGTTTGCCTCTTCCTACTACGAAGAAGCCGGCTGTGCACCGGATATCCTGTGTACCGCAAAATCAATCGCAGGTGGCTTCCCGCTCAGCGCCATCGTTGCCCGTGATGAAATCTTCAAAGGGATGACGGGCGGATTGATCGGCGGCACCTTCGGAGGCAATTCGGTATCCTGTGCTGCGGCACTTGCGACGATTCAAGTAATTGAAGACGAAAATCTCTGCGAACGTTCATTGGAATTGGGTGCAGCTTACACTGCCCGCGTTGAGGAATGGCAACAGCAATACAAAGAAATCGGCGATGTGCGCGGATTGGGCGGCATGATCGGCGTCGAATTCATTAAAGACCGACTGACAAAGGAACCTGCTCCGGAATTGGTGAACGCGTTGACCCAGCATTGTGTCCGGGACGGCCTGATCATCGAAAATGCAGGCACCTACGGCAATGTGGTCCGTTTTCTGGCTCCTTTGGTCACGACGGATGAACAGTTGGAAGCCGGCCTTGCAATTATGGGCGACGCAATCGACGCCTTGTGCACAAAGTTAGCATAACTATCTGAATCCAATGGAGGAATATTATGTCACCGTTAGCTGAAATCATGGATTTTGAATTTTATAACCCAGTCCGGATAGCGTTCGGACGGGATCAGGTCAAAAAAATCGATAAGTTTGTGCCAAAAGATGCAAAAGTATTGATCACTTACGGAGGCGGCAGCGCCAAACGTTCAGGCACCTTCGACCGTGTCGTCGAGGCGCTGGGCGAAAGAGAATGGGGCGAGTTCGGCGGCATTCCGGCGAATCCGGTCTTTGAATACCTGATGGATGCTGTCAAGAAGATCAAAACGGAAGGGTACACCTTCCTGATTGCGGTGGGCGGCGGATCGGTCATCGACGGCACGAAATTCATCGCCGCAGCAAGTCTGTTTGAAGGCAATCCAATCGATATCTTCGCAAGCGGCGTCGGCAAAGGGCTGCCGGTTGAAAAGGCCATACCTTTCGGTACCGTTTTGACGATTCCGGCAACTTCTTCGGAAATGAACCCAATCACCGTAGTCAGCTTCGAAGAATTGCAGGCAAAGGTGAGCATCAAAAATGAAAAGCTTTTCCCGACTTTTTCAATTCTGGAACCCGAATTGACTTACACGTTGCCGAAAAGGCAATTGGCGAACGGCCTCTCCGATTCCTTTGTCCATGTCATGGAGAACTATTTGACCTATCCTGTCGGTGCAAAGCTGCAGGATCGCTGGTCTGAAGGCATTCTGCATACTTTCATCGAAATCGGGCAGGAAGTCTTGGCCGATGAAGAAATAGATTACAACACGCGGGCGAATTTCATGTGGACTGTCACGAACGGATTCAATGGATTCACAGCTTCCGGGGTGCCGGGGGACTGGTCCAGCCATGCGTTGGGGTACGAAATCACCGCCCTGAACGGTACCGATCATGCCCGTACGCTTTCGGTCATCCTGCCTGCCACCATGAAGGTACGCAAAAAGGAAAAATGGGACAAATTGCTCCAGTATGCAGAGCGCGTATGGGGTGCGAATACCGGCGACGAAGAGGCGCGGATCGATTTTGGCATCCACAAAACCGAGGAATTCTTCCGCTCTTTGGAAATGCCGACCCGCTTCAGTGAAATCGGCATCGAAGAGACGGACATCGACTATATGGTGGAACAACTGGAAGTCCACAAGCGCGATCGCCTTTCGGAACGCGCTGACCAGACGTTGGACATCAGCCGTAAAATCTACGAAATGGCACTATGATTCAGCGTACTAATACAAACGAAAACTATACTGATTCACCTGAAACTACAGATAGTTGTATATAAAATAATTTTTTTAAGTATAGGCATTATTTAAAGCTTTTTGCTAATAATATCGCCAAAGAAAATATGCATTGATATGAATTGTATTCCTATGAAAATCTCCATACAGGAGGCATTTCATAGGAATATATTTTTGTGTGTATTGAAAGTAATAGGTGGAATATTAAAGCTACTGTTATCAAAAATGCGGTCCTTTGCACGGCTACGGCGCAAGTGGTGGAATCATAAAGCTAAATTTGGAAACTGATTATAGAGGATTATTATCTTTGACTAGCTAGCAAATTAAACTCATCAACAAATACATATTGTTCCCGAATGAATTTCATTTAATCAATAATGAGCATAGAGAATAAAGGAATTAATTGGTTGAACCATGAACTAAGGTGAACCCATAGGCTGATGATTAATGTAAATAAGGTCGTTCAACTAGCATATAATACAATAATAAAAAAATACGTTTACAAAACCAAAAACACGTGATATATTATTTTCCGTAAACGTTTACGAAATAGGGGATGCTTTGTGAGTACAATACTAGATGTTGCAGAAAAAGCAAAAGTTTCTATCGCAACAGTATCCAGAGCTTTAAATAATCAGCCTGGATGTTCAGAAGAAACGAGAAAAAAAGTTAAGAACATAGCCCAAGAATTGGGTTATGAACCAAATGAAGTTGCTAGAAGCTTAATCAATAAAAAAACAAATACGATAGGGGTTATTATACCTGAGATTTCGAGTCTATTAAGTTCAGAATTTATTAATGGAATTGATGCTATAGCGAAGCAAGAAAATTCAAACTTAATTGTTACCTATACGAAATCAAATATTGCAAGCACAGAAGAGAATCTGCGAATGTTGCATGAGAAGAGAGTGGATGGCATTATATTCGTCAGTGAAATCCTACGAAAGGAATACTATGATTATATAAAAAGAAACAATATTCCCTGTGTATTACTATCTACGAAATCAGCTGAATATGCGAGTGTACCATACGTGAAAGTTGATGATTATGATGCATCTTATGCAGCCACCAATTATTTGATCAAGATGGGGCATAAAAAAATTGGGTTAATAAGCGGAAGCTCTGCAGATCCAATTGCGGGGAATCCACGAATAGATGGCTACAAAAAAGCAATATTAGAAAATCTAAATATGGTTGTTGAAGAAAAGCAGATAGTATCAGGAAATGGGTTTGGATTCGATGACGGAAGAGATAATTTTATTCAATTAATTAAGCAATATCCTGATTTTACAGCCATATTTTGTGCAAGTGATGAAATGGCCATTGGAGCAATCTCTGCTGCATATAAATTAGGTATAAGCATACCGGATGATGTCTCTATTATGGGTTATGATAATTTGAAAATATCTGAGATGTCAGTGCCACCGCTGACCACTACTGCTCAGCCATTAGTGAAAATGGCAGAGAAGGCAACTGAAATATTGTTCAAAATTATCAATAAGAAGGATGTCGATGTGCATTCGATTATAATGCCTTATCAAATCATTGAAAGAGATAGTGTGAAAAGAATAAAATAAAAAATTTTCCCGTTTCACGTAAACGTTTACGTGAAACGATATGGGAAATTTGTTTTTATCGTAATACGTAAACGTTTACGTATTACGATATGTAAGTGGGAGATTTTTTTTAAAAGCAACGTAAACGTTTACGTTGTTGCGAATTGATATCTATATTAAAGGAGAACATATGATGAAAACTAAAAAATTATTACTTACCACTATTTCCATCTCGTCACTTTTACTTTTAGCAGCTTGTGGGAACGGATCAAACAGCGACACTGCTGAAGGAAAAGAAGACGATGGCATCACATTAGAATTATTCAGTAATAAAGGCGAAAATATAGACACATTGGAATCTGTGATTGCAAAATTTGAAGCGGAAAATCCTGGTGTGAATATCGAACTGCAATCACCACCTGAAGCCGAGACGGTATTAAAAACGAGATTAACCAAAAATGACGTGCCAGATATTATGGCTATTGGCGGAAATGCTACATTTGGAGAACTTGCAAGGGCCGGTGTGTTAGCGGATTTATCTGACACTAACTTATTGGAAACAGTTCAGCCAGCTTACCTTGATATGTCTAATAAATTAGTTGGAACTGAGGTAGAGGGTGACTTTGGCATTCCGTATGCTACAAATGCTAATGGTGTATTAATCAACCAAGATAAATTGGATGAATTGGGGCTGGCAATTCCTAAAACATATGCCGAATTTATTGCTGCATTGGAAATTGCAAAAGAGAAAGGAGAAGTTCCGATACTCTTTACTCTTAAAGATGCATGGACCGCATTACCTATATGGAATGGTCTTGGTGGCAATTTAGCGCCAGAAAATTTTGCTGAATTAAAAACTGCCGGCGATGCCAGCTTCGTTAAAGATTATGCTGAAGTAGCAGATAAAATAGTAGAGTTAGTCAAATATGGCGAAGGCGACATATTTGGATTAGGTTATGACGACGGCAATAAACAATTTGCAAATGGAGAAGGTCTCTTCTATATACAAGGCAATTGGGCAATACCTGAAATCTTAAAAAATAACCCTAATGCGAACATAAACTTCATGGCTTTACCATCTTCAGATGATCAAGCGCAGAATAAACTTGTCTCGGGCATTGATGTCATGTTGGCAGTCAGTGAAGCATCCGAGCATAAAGAAGAGGCAATGAAATTTGTTGAATTTATGGTCAACGAAGAAGTTGCCAGCCAATATATTGATGAACAAAAAGCTTTTTCTGCCATCCAAGGCGTTCTGCAAGAAGATCCTACCTTTGCAAATATCAAAGTATTCTTTGAAGATGGAAACATAGACAGCTTCCCCGATCATTTCTATCCTGCTGGTATGGGTGCGGAAAATATTATCCAAGGGTACCTGATTGATGGTGACGAAGGTGCATTCTTAAAATCGATGGACAGCGAGTGGGATAAAGTAGTGAACCGATAAAATTATCTATTTAGCATGAGGTCACTATATCATTTTAGTGACCTATGCTTGATAGGAATCGAGGGAGAAAATGAAAAAGTCATTCAATAAAGTTTATCTATCAATAACGATTCCTGCACTTATCATATTTTTTGTTTTTCATACATACCCACTTCTGCAAGGTGTCTTTTATAGCTTTACGGACTGGAAGGGATATGGGAATTTTGAATTTGTGGGCCTAAAAAATTATCTTAACGTTTTTAAAGACAGCAGAGTGGGTCATGCCTATCTTTTTACGATAGGATTCGCAATCATCTCCACCGTCATAACGAACATCGTCAGTTTGGCGCTTGCTATCGGATTAAATTCTAATATTACATTCAAAAGGGCGCTTAGAGGTATTTACTTCCTTCCCTATATTTTAGGGACGCTCGTCATAGGCTACATTTTTAATTTCATCTTTTCGTATTTTTTGCCAGTCATCGGGAAAAATTTAGGCATTGCCTTGTTAGCCAATAACATTCTCGGCAATCCGGATTTAGCTTGGATAGGCATCGTCATCGTGGCTGTTTGGCAATCGACGGCATTCAACACCATCCTGTATTTGAGCGGATTGGTCACTATTGATCCCGATTTGTATGAAGCTGCAGATATTGATGGCGCAACGCCATGGAACAAATTTCGGGCAATCACGTTTCCGCTGATAGCCCCGTTCTTCACAATCAACGTTGTCGTATCGATGAAGAATTATTTGATGGTTTTCGATCAGATCGTAGCGTTGACCGGCGGCGGACCAGGCACTTCAACCGAATCCATTTCGCTTTTGATCTATAAAGGCGGTTTCTCTGCCGGGGAATTTGCTTACCAATCTGCAAATGCGGTCATCTTCTTTATCATCATTGTGGCCATATCCCTATTCCAAATTAAAGTATTAGAAAAGAGGAATGATTGATGGGTAATTCTAAAACGAACTGGCTAACGACGGCGCTGCTGACGATCGGCTCACTCTTTGTTTTGTTTCCTTTATATCTGACGATTACGATAGCCTTTAAAACGCCCTTGGAATTAGCTCAAAACAGCATCTTAGCACTTCCAGAGAGCTGGTCATTGCAGAACTTTGTTACAGCGATAGAGATGACCAACTTTTTTCGGGCATTGGCGAATAGCTTGCTCATTACGATTCCGACAGTAATATTCACAATCTTATTTCACTCGGTCATCTCGTATGTCATAGCCCGTAACCTGCATAAAAAGGTTTATAAGCTTATCTATTTTTACATCATCAGTGCCATGTTTGTGCCATTCTCGATTATTATGTTGCCGATTGTAAAACAAACGGCCAGCTGGAATATGGATAATTTAGGTGGGTTGGTGGCGCTGTACTTAGTGTTGAATTTAGCCTTCAATCTGTTTATCTATACAGGGTATATCAAGTCGATACCCATCGAATTGGAGGAGGCTGCCATCATCGATGGCGCTACAACGTGGCAAGTTTTCTGGAAAGTCATTTTCCCGCTGCTCAAACCAATCAATGCTACCATAGCCATTACCACAACATTGGGCGTTTGGAATGATTTCATGTTGCCGCTGGTCGTATTGAGCGGGAAAAATGAAGCTGCAACGTTACCGTTGACGCAATATATTTTCCAGTCAGAATTCAGCACGGATTATACCTTATCCTTTGCATCGTATTTATTATCGATGCTGCCTATGCTCATTTTGTATTTCGTGGCACAAAAAAGAATAATCTCGGGCGTCACTAGAGGCGCCGTAAAATGATGGAGGTGTCAGGATGACTGCAGACAAGTGGTGGAAAAAAGCCGTAGTATACCAAATTTATCCCAGAAGTTTTCAAGATTCCAATGGGGACGGTATCGGGGATATACAAGGAATCATCAGCCGGTTAGATTATTTGGAGGAATTGGGGATTGATGTTATTTGGCTGGGGCCGATCTATAAATCCCCGATGGACGATAACGGTTACGATATAAGCGATTATACCGATATTTCTCCGGATTTTGGCACGGTAACCGATTTTGATGAACTGTTGGCGGAAGCCGGAAAAAGAAAGATCAAAATAGTGATGGATTTGGTCGTCAACCACACTTCGGATGAACATAACTGGTTCAAGGAAGCGTTGAAAAGCAAAGACAATCCATACAGAGATTACTACATCTGGAGGGACCCTGTTAATGGAAGCGAACCCAATGATCTGGCATCTACATTTGGGGGATCGGCTTGGGAATACGAACCAAATAGCGGGCAGTATTATTTGCACCTATACAGCAAACGCCAGCCCGATCTGAATTGGGAAAACCCAACTGTCAGAAGCGAAATTTGGAAGATGATGAATTTTTGGTTAGCCAAAGGCATCGGTGGATTCAGGATGGATGTCATCGACCATATCGGAAAAGATCCGGATAAAAAGATAGTTCAAAATGGGCCGAAATTGCATGAGTATATCCAGGAGATGAACAGGAACACTTTCGGGAAGTATGACGTTTTAACGGTAGGGGAAACATGGGGAGCTACGCCCGAGGAAGGGATAAAGTATTCCAGTCCTGCCAGAAATGAACTATCCATGATTTTTCAATTCGAGCATATCCTATTAGATCAGCAGCCGGACGGAGCCAAGTGGGATCTGAAGGCATTGGATCTGCTGGAATTAAAAAAAGTATTGGCAAAATGGCAAATTGAAATGAAGGACGAAGGATGGAACAGTTTGTTTTGGAATAACCACGATACCCCGAGAATCGTGTCCCGTTGGGGGGATGATAAAACATTTCGGGTTGAGAGTGCAAAAATGTTTGCGATTTTGTTGCATATGATGAAAGGTACCCCTTATATCTATCAAGGGGAAGAAATTGGAATGACAAATAAAATCCTCACTTCATTCGACGAGCTGAATGATATCGAAAGCATAAACATTGCCGCTGCATTGCAGCACGAAGGCTGGCAGGATGAAAAAATTTTCCAGGCAATCAATGCCAAAGGAAGAGATAATGCACGCACACCGATGCAATGGAATGCAGATGTCCATGCGGGATTTTCCACTGTTTCGCCTTGGCTATCGGTTAATCCAAATAAAGATCGCATCAATGTGCAGGAGGATACGAATAAAGTTGAGTCCATATTCAATTGCTATAAAAAATTGATAGAGATCCGTAAAAATAACCCTATCATTGTTGCCGGAGAATTCAAGTTGTTACTGGAAGATGATCCTTTGATTTTTGCTTATGAAAGGAACTTGGCTGATGAAACGTGGGTTGTCGTGGCGAATTTCAGCTCCGTAGACCAGGAAGTTTCTGTATGGGATAATTCGGATGTATACACTACAATCCTATCGAATTACGGGGATAGAAACTATCGATTGGATGATTTGAAGTTAAGACCTTATGAAACCTTTGTCATAAAAAAATACAGTAAGGACAGTAAGTAACAGGTAGATGCAATCCATTACAATCAGGAACGGAAAGGGAGTTAATGAAATGATTAAAATCGGAATTATCGGTTGCGGGGGAATCGCAAACAACAAACATATGCCAGCTCTATCTAAAGTGGAAACTGTTGAAATGGTGGCATTCTGTGACATTATCGAGGAACGTGCAAGCAAAGCGAGAGAAGAATTTGGAACGGATGCTGCAAATGTCTACACAGACTATGAGGAGCTTTTAAAAAATGAAGAGATTGATGTCATTCATGTCTGCACACCAAATATATCTCATGCTGAGATCTCAATCGCAGCAATGGAATCCGGTAAACATGTGATGTGTGAAAAACCGATGGCTAAAACTTCGGAAGAAGCAGAAGCTATGATAGCCGCGATGAATCGGACCGGGAAAAAGCTGACGATTGGTTATCAAAATCGATTCAGAAAAGACTCTTCTTATTTGCATAAAATCTGTGAAAAGGGAGAATTAGGAGACATTTATAACGCTAAAGCTCATGCGATAAGGAGACGCGCGGTTCCTACCTGGGGCGTATTTCTCGATGAAGAAGCGCAAGGTGGCGGCCCTTTGATTGATATCGGAACGCACGCGCTTGATTTAACATTGTGGATGATGAATAACTATAAACCAAAGTATGTTGTGGGGAATACGTATCATAAATTGGCGGGGACTGAAAATGCCGCAAATGCTTTCGGACCTTGGAATCCGGATGAATTTACCGTAGAGGATTCCGCTTTCGGCTTTATCGTAATGGAGAACGGAGCGACCATTTATCTGGAATCCAGTTGGGCCTTGAATTCTTTGGATGTAGGAGAAGCTCAAACGACTCTGCACGGGACCGAAGGTGGGGCGGATATGAAGGATGGCTTGCGTATCAACGGAGAAGCTCATGGCATGATGTACGATAAAACAATGGTATTGGAGCCTGGTGGAGTAGACTTCTACGACGGATCGGGTGATGATCCCGCCTATCTGGAAGCGAAACAATGGATTGAAAGCATCCAATACGATACCAATCCGGTCGTGGAACCAGAACAGGCATTAGTCGTGACCCAAATACTGGAAGCCATTTATCAATCTGCCAAAACAGGAGCGCCAGTATACATCAATCAATATATAGAAGATATGGAACAAATACTGGTCTAAAAAGGGGATAATCGTATGAAAGTAACGGTATGGAACGAGTATCGGCATGAAAAAACGGATGAAGCTGTAGCAAAAGTTTACCCGAATGGTATACACGGGCAAATTGAAAGCTTTTTAAATGAGGCGGGCTTTGATGTAAAGACGGCTACACTGGATGAACCGGAGCACGGATTGACGGAAGAGGCGTTGGCTGAAACGGATGTTCTTGTTTGGTGGGGTCATCTTGCCCATGACGAAGTAGTAGATGAAGTAGTCAACCGCGTCCATGAACATGTTCTAAAAGGAATGGGTTTGGTTGTTTTGCACTCGGCGCATATGTCCAAAATTTTTATGAAATTGATGGGCACGAGTTGCGACCTAAAATGGCGCGAAGCCGAAGAAAAAGAGCGGATTTGGGTAGTGAACCCAAGCCATCCCATAGCTGCTGGAATCGGCGAATATATCGAATTGGAAAAAGAAGAGATGTACGGCGAGCACTTTGATGTGCCGACGCCAGATGAGTTAATTTTTGTCGGGTGGTATGAAGGCGGGAATATTTTCCGCAGCGGATTAACTTACAGACGCGGAAACGGAAAGATTTTTTATTTCCAACCGGGTCATGAGACTTATCCGACCTACTACAACACAGAGATTCAACAAGTCATTAAAAACGGTATTGATTGGTGCAAACCATCAAAGCATGCCTATCCCGCTTACGGGAACAGTCAAGCATTGGAAGAAATAAAAAATAGACAACAACTCGTATAAAAAAGACGATTAAGGCTGACAAATCATGAAATGAAGAGAGTGAGGACTGGATATGAAACTAGGTGTATTCACACCATTATTTGCAAATTTGAGTTTTGAAGAGATGTTGGATAAAGTCCAGAGTGCAGGTTTAAGCGCAGTGGAAATTGGAACCGGAGGCAACCCTGGAAACCATCACTGTCCAACAGATGAACTATTAGAAAGCGAAGAGAAGCGGGCAGCATACTTAGCAGAGCTGGAAAAACGGAACTTAACTATCAGTGCGTTCAGCTGCCACAATAATCCCATTTCTCCAGATGCTGCTGAAGCCAAAGCTGCAGATGAAATATTAAGGAAAACCATTAAGTTGGCTGCATTGATGGGCGTTCCTGTGGTAAATACTTTTTCCGGAACGGCAGGGGATAGTGAAGATGCGACGGCGCCTAATTGGCCGGTAATTCCATGGCCAGAAGTCTATACTGATATCTATAAATGGCAGTGGGAAAATAAGCTCATCCCTTACTGGAAAGAGATAGGTAAAATGGCTACCAAATATGGCGTAAAGATTGGTATTGAACTGCATGGCGGTTTTTTATGCCACACACCGTATACGCTTTTGAAATTACGCGAAAATACGTGCGATGCAATCGGCGTGAACCTTGATCCTAGCCATTTATGGTGGCAAGGGATTGATCCCGTAGGTGCCATTAAGATCCTGGGCAATGCCGGAGCGATCCATCATTTCCATGCGAAAGACACTTATCTCGATCAAGACAACATCAATATGTATGGTCTCTTGGATATGCAACCGTATGGAGATGTCAAAACAAGAGCATGGACGTTCCGATCGGTTGGCTGCGGCCATGATGTAAAAGTATGGTCAGATATTATCAGCGCTCTGCGGATGTATGGTTATGATTATGTGGTCAGTATTGAACATGAAGATCCTTTGATGTCCATCGAAGAGGGATTGAACAGAGCCGTGAAGAATTTACAATCCGTTCTGATTAAAGAGACGCCACAGGACATGTGGTGGGCGTAGAAAAGAGGACTAAGTATGAAGAAATTAAAGGTCACGATTATTGGGTACGGTGGCATGGGCAGCTTTCACGCTAAGTTGATTCAGGCAAATCCAGAAGTGGAATTGCATGGGATATTTGATATTTTAGAAAGCCGACAACAGGCTGGTGAAGCAGATGGGTATAGCGCCTATTCTAGCCTGGAAGAATCTTTGAATGATGCTTCTGCGGATACCATATTGATTGCCACCCCGAATGATGTACACAAAGAAATCGCTGTCCAGGCGTTGGAGGCAGGAAAACATGTCATTTGCGAAAAGCCGGTGACACTTAACAGCGAAGAACTGTTGGAAATAATGCATACCGCAAAGGAACGGGACCGCGTATTTATGGTCCATCAAAATCGCCGTTGGGATAGTGATTTTCAGATGGTGAAGGATTTGTACGAGAAGCGAAAAATCGGAGAAATCTTTCATATCGAATCACGTGTGCAGGGGGCCAATGGGATACCGGGTGACTGGCGCCATCTGAAAGCGCATGGCGGCGGCATGCTCTTGGATTGGGGAGTCCATTTGTTGGATCAGCTTTTGTATATGATCGAAAGCCCATTGGCGAAAGTTGCCGCAGATTTGAGCTATGTATTGGGTGATGAGGTGGACGATGGCTTCATCAGTTATCTGACTTTCGAAAATGGCGTAACCGCCCTTGTAGAAGTCGGGACAACCAATTATGTCAAACTCCCACGTTGGTACATAAAAGGGACAAAAGGATCAGCGGTTATAGAAGATTGGGATCTAAAAGGCAAAATCGTGAAGCAAAGCGGACTTGAATTTGTGGTAGCACCCAAACCGATCAAAGCTGGCCAAGGACTGACAAAAACGATGGCTCCGCCTTCCGAAGAGTCGATTATAAAAGAAAAATTTGAAAAAGTGACAACCCAAATGGATCCGTTCTATACGAATTTCGCTAAAGTCGTCAGGGGCGAGTCGGAACCTGTTGTCAAAAATGAAGAAGTTTATCAATTGATGAAAATCATCGAATCCATTTTTAAGGCAGCAGAGACAGGACAAATTATGGACGTACGGGAATACAGCTATAGCCGCTGAAAACGGCCAGACCGTTCAATTTATATTTTATAAAATGTGAGCAATCAGGCATCATAGAAGGTGAACAAGTTTTTGATTTGGAGGCAATACGGGATGCACAACAAAGTAATGGGAATAGATTTGGGTGGAACTTCAGTGAAGTTAGCAATACTTTCTGAAAAAGGGGAATTGCTCCAAAAATGGAGCATCCCGACAGATAGCAGTGACCATGGGATTAAAATAATGCCGGATATTATCGGATCAATCAAACATCATTTGGACTTATATCAACTCACGTCCGCAGACTTTTTGGGCATTGGCATGGGGTCCCCTGGCGCAGTCGATAGAAGCGAAGGGACCGTTACTGGGGCGTTTAACCTGAACTGGAGGGACTTGCAACCGGTACGGGAGATCATGGAGCGGGAAACGGGCATTCCGTTTTTCATCGACAATGATGCAAACGTTGCCGCCTTAGGAGAAAAATGGCGTGGTGCAGGTGGCGATAACGATGATGTCGTTTTTATCACATTAGGGACAGGCGTCGGCGGAGGTGTCGTAGCAGGCGGGTATCTGATCCACGGAACAGCCGGTTCGGGCGGAGAAATCGGTCATATGACGGTTGATCCTGATGGCTTTGAGTGCACTTGCGGGAAAAAAGGGTGTTTGGAGACCGTTGCAAGTGCTACCGGGGTCGTCAAGCTGGCACGTAAACACGCAGAGGAATATGCCGGAGATTCCACCTTAAAAAGCCTGATCGATGACGGCCAGGAAATCACTTCAAAAATGATTTTCGATTTCGCTAAAGATGGCGATGCATTGGCGGTTATCGTTGTGGATCGCTTTTCCTATTTTTTAGGTCTGGCATGCAGCCATATCGGTAATTTGTTGAATCCGGCTTCCATCATTGTCGGCGGTGGCGTTTCGGCTGCAGGAGAATTTTTGTTGAAAAAGGTCAATAAACACTTTTCGGGATTTGCTTTCCCAAATGTACAGCAGTCGACTAAATTGAAGCTTGCAGAATTGGGCAACGATGCTGGCGTTATTGGGGCATGTTATTTAGTAGTGGCTCATGCAGAAAAGTGCTGAATAACTTGTTGTCCCTTCAGCCGAAAAGATAATTTTAACCAGTGTAACAAGTCATACGAGCTTTTATAATGATGATAATGGTTCTGTTTTTTTTATCTAGATTAGTAAGGCAATGTCAATGAAAAAGGGTGAATCCAAATCATTTGAACTGATTTGGATTCACTCTTATTTGTGTTGATTGCTATTTTCCTTCCCACTCGGAATGGAAGTCCTTCAGGAATTGTTCCATCCGTTCATGGCGGGCGAGCGCTTTTTGCTTGCCGGTCTCCGTGTGCATGCCGTCCTTCAAAAGGAGCAGCTTTTCGTGGAAATGGCCGATCGTATCGCTGTCCGGATCCCCACTGTGTTCGGGATCATAGAGGGGACGGTCTTTGTGCCCACCATACGCAAAAGCGCGGGCGATGCCGATTGCGCCGATGGCATCCAAACGGTCGGCGTCCTGCACGATCCGGCCCTCGATTGTTTCCAGAACATGCTTGTTTTTCCCTTGCTTGAAGGAAAGGTTGTTCACGATGTAGATGACCTGCTCAATGACGGAGTCGCTCAGCTCGAAAGGCCTGAGGATGTCGGTGATGATGGCTTCACGATCGTCGTCGGTGTAGCCGAATTTATGGTCGGCGACATCATGCAAAAGGGCCGCCAAGCCGATGATGAGGCGATCGCCTTTTCCTTCCGCTTCGGCGATGTCCATGGACGTATTGTAGACCCGCAGCGTATGCCACCAATCATGCCCCGTAGCTTCGTTCCTCAGCTTGTCCGCGACGACATGTTTCACATCTTCGATAATCATTTCATTGCGCATTCTGAAGCACCTCTTTCTTGATTCTGTTAGGATCCCATTAGGTTTCTTGCAGTTTGGAAATGAGCAGTTTCCGGAATGTATGCCGATCAGCATCTGTGAATGGCTTCGGGCCTTTTGTGCGTTTGCCGCTTTTGCGTATCATTGCGCTCATGTAGCGGTCTTCAAGCAGCCGTTCCATGTTGCTGTTGTCGTAGACGAAGCCTTTGTGATGGAGGACGGTGAGTCCCTTTGGCAAAGCGAGGGAGGCCAAACCGTAGTCCTGCGTGACCAGCAGATCGCCTCTGTGTGCTAGCTGGATGATCTTGAAGTCGGCGGCGTCCGCACCGGAATCGACGTAGACGGTCTTCACTCCGGGCGGTTGGGGCGCATTGGAAAAGTGTGCAAAGCTTGTAACGATTGTGACCGGTATGTCGCGTTTGATGGCTTCTTCGATGATGATGTCTTTTACGGGACAAGCATCCCCGTCGATCAATATATTCATATAGCGCCTCGATTCTGTTTCTTTCTGACTCCATTTTACCAAAAAACAGCGTGGATTTCTCTCTGATGTGTGTTACTAGTCAGAAAAACAACTGAAATATTACCGGCAACTCCGGTCAAGGCCAGTCTGCAGGAGTTGAGAGTGAAAGGTTGCCGCTACCTCCGATGAGGGGAGGCTGACCGGAGGAGAGTATATCTTTGCATCCTCAGCTCCGGCGAAGGCTGGTCTCGCCGGAGTACAGAACCAAACCTAGCCCGACGCGCAAAAAAGCCGGCAGTCCGGAAACATTCCGGACCGCCGGCTAGGCGTTTAAACATTTGTAAATCAGTTCAAGCCCAGGATGGACTCGACGCTCTTCTGCATGTCGTCGGAAGCGACAACTGTGTTGTGGCGAACTTCCGCAGTTAATAATTCTTCGATTGCCGCTGGGAAAGCAACGCTGCTCAATTCTCTCAGGCGGTCCAACATTTCTTCCATGGAATCATCCGAAAACTCAGGATCGATGGCGTTCAGGACGGCTTGCGGGAATTTATAAGGGCTGGCAGTCGACGCTATGATGATTGGTGTGTGATCATCGGTTTCAGCTACATAAGTGTTGGCAACATGTGCCGCCACAGCTGTGTGCGGGTCGATGACATACCCTTCAGCATGATAAAGCGCAGCAATCTGAGCACTGACTTCTTCTTCAGTCGCGTAGTCGGCATAGAAATCCTTTGCTTTTTCCTTCATTTCTTCCGTCACTTCGTAGCGACCGATTTCCTTCAATTGGTCCATGAAAGTTTGGACAGCTGCCGCGCTCTCATTGGCCAACAGGAACAACAGGCGTTCCAAGTTACTGGAAACCAGGATATCCATGGATGGGGATGTCGTCAAAATGAAGTCGCGGTTGCGGTCATAAGCGCCAGTGTCGAAGAAATCGACCAAGACTTTATTTTCGTTTGAAGCGATGATCAGTTTTTGGATCGGCAAGCCCATTTGTTTCGCGAAGTAGGCAGCCAAGATGTTCCCAAAGTTGCCGGTAGGGACAACGACGTTCATCGGTTCACCGGCAGCGATGGCACCTTGTTTCACCATCTGGCCGTAAGCATAGACGTAATAGACAACTTGCGGAATCAACCGGCCGATATTGATGGAGTTGGCAGACGAGAATTGGAATCCTGCTTTATCCAAACGTGCAGCCAAGTCTGCGTTTCCGAACATGTTTTTGACGTTCGTCTGTGCGTCATCGAAGTTTCCGTCGATTGCAACGACAGAAGTGTTATCGCCTTTTTGCGTCACCATTTGTTTTTCCTGGATGGCGCTGACGCCGTTCTTAGGATAGAAGACGATGATGCGTGTGTTAGGAACATCGGCGAATCCGACCAATGCCGCTTTTCCGGTATCGCCGGAAGTTGCCGTCAGGATCACGATTTCTTTCGTGCTGCCGTTCTTCTTGGCTGAAGTCGTCAACAGGTGCGGCAAGATGGAAAGGGCCATGTCCTTGAACGCGATTGTCGGGCCGTGGAACAATTCCAAGTAGTGGTGTCCGCCGGCTTTCACCAACGGGACAATGCTGGAGTCGTCAAATTTGTCATCATAGGCTGCGTTGACGCAATGTTTCAATTCTTCTTCAGTGAAATCGTCAAAAAAGTTTTTCATTACTTCGTAGGCTAATTCTTGGTAAGTCATGTCGGAAAGGCGATCCAATGCGATGTCCAAAGCCGGAATGTGATCAGGTACGTACAATCCGCCGTCTGGCGCTATCCCTTGTAATATTGCTTGTGAAGCCGTCAGTGTTTTTTCTGCATTTCGTGTGCTATGATAGGTCGTCACGGATTCAGTCTCCTCTACATTATTCTCATTTTTAAATTAAAAATTTCTCATAAAGAGTATGCCACATTTTCGTTGAAAACTCAATAACATATCGAAATGCGCGCTGTTCTTATGCACGTTTTTATGAAAAAAATCCCCCGTTCAAGCAAATGACGGGGGTGGGAGCGGGTGTGGTCTAAAATAGGTTCAAGGGCGCTCAACGATCATGGCGATGCCCATTCCGCCACCGATGCAAAGGGAAGCAAGTCCGAGCTTCATATCGGTCCGTTCCAGTGCGTGCAGCAGGGTCACCAAAATCCGGGATCCGGATGCGCCGATGGGATGCCCCAAGGCGATGGCTCCGCCGCTGATGTTGACTTTTTCCTCAGGCAAGCCCAAATCCCTGACTACGGCAATACTCTGGGAGGCGAATGCTTCATTCAATTCAAAGAGGTCGATGTCCTCTGCACGCAGCCCGGTCTTTTCCAATACTTGCTTGATGGCATAGTAAGGTGCGTAGCCCATGATGGCAGGATCTATCCCGGTTTCGGCATAGCCTTTGATTGTGGCCAGGTATGGGATGCCTTTCGCTTCGGCCTCCGACTTCGTCATCAGCACCAAGGCGGCCGCTCCGTCATTGATCCCGGATGCGTTCCCGGCAGTCACCGTGCCGTCCTTTTGGAAGGCCGGCCTTAATTTGCTCAAGCTCTCAATAGTGACATCTTTGCGGATATATTCATCATCGGCCACGACCGTTTGTTGATTCCTACGGTCTGTGAGGATAACCGGCGCGATTTCTTGCTTGAAATAGCCCATTTCTTGCGCGCTTGCCGCCTTCTGTTGTGAGCGCAACGCGAAAGCATCCTGCTCTTCGCGGCTCACTTGAAATCTTTCCGCCACCGTTTCGGCGGTGATGCCCATGTGCTGCTGATCGAACGCATCCGTCAGGCCGTCATGCACAAGGCTGTCGATGGCGTTGATATCTCCGAGTTTGCTTCCCCAACGTTGGTTCGGCAAGAGATAGGGTGCCTGCGACATGCTTTCGGTGCCTCCGACGACTACTGTTCTGGCATCGCCCAGACGGATGGCTTGGCTCGCCAGGATGATCGCTTTCAAACCGGAGCCACAGACTTCATTGATCGTCATAGCGGTTTTTTCATAAGGGATTCCAGCAGCTACTGCGATCTGCCGCGCTGTGTTCTGGCCGATGCCAGCCTGAAGGACATTTCCGAAAATGACGGAATCGACTTCTTCAGGGGAAAGGCCGGCACGATTCAACGCAGCTTCAGTTGCCGTTTTCCCCAGATCCACTGCAGTACAATTTTTGAGGCTGCCTCCGAATGAACCGATGGGGGTTCTGGCAGCACTGACAATTACGACTTCTTCCATTAAATGTCTCCTTTTATGTGTTGTTTTGGGTAGAATTATTTTCATCGACCTTTGATACTTCCTATTTTACGTGACTAAGCGCTCATAATGATATAAGAATTAGTAAAGAATTACAAATCATATACAATTTTTCGATAAGGGTTTTGTAAGATATCTTTAATTTGGTGGCCTGAGGTTGTTTTTTTGAGCGGTCTGGTCTATCATTTGGGAGGAGAGGCATCAAATAAGTTATATATGAACAGTAAGGGGTAGTTGTCGTGAAGATTGGGATAGATAAGATTGGCTTTTATGCGCCGCACTTCTTTGTGGACATGGAAAAATTGGCGGAGGCCAGGGGAGTGGATCCGGCCAAATACACGATCGGCATCGGGCAAGAAAAAATGGCTGTTGCGCCAATAACGCAGGATGCCGTTACGCTAGCCGCGAATGCCGCTTTACGCATCATCGATGAGGAAGATTTGGCGAAAATCGACCTGGTCATTTTCGGAACGGAATCCGGCATCGACAATTCGAAATCAGGTGCCGTCTATGTACACGACCTGCTTGGGATCCAGGAACATGCCCGTTGCATCGAATTGAAACAGGCTTGCTACGGAGCGACTGCGGGTATCCAATTGGCGAAAGGCCATGTCGCTTTGAATCCGGAAAGCCGGGTATTGGTGCTCGGTTCGGACATTTCCCGCTATGGAATCGGTACGGCCGGTGAAGTCACGCAAGGTGCCGGTGCGGTGGCCATGATCATCAGCGCGGAACCGCGCATCCTTGCGCTGGAAAATCAAAGCAGCTATCTGACCGCCGATGTGATGGATTTTTGGAGACCCATCTACTCGGAAACGGCTTTTGTCGACGGTAAATATTCAAATGAACAGTATATTTCGTTCTTCGTGAACGTTTGGGAAGACTTCAAAGCGAAATACGGAGCTACATTGGCTGACTTCGAAGCAATCTGTTTCCATCTGCCTTACACGAAAATGGGCATGAAAGCTCTGCGCGAAGTGCTGGACCAAGGTTCCGAAGCGGACCGTGAACGTCTGACGGCACATTACCAGACAAGCACTGTCTACAACAAAATCGTCGGTAATATCTATACTGGGTCATTGTATCTGAGCCTGCTGTCTTTGTTGGAGCTTTCCGACAATCTGAAGGCGGGCGACAAAATCGGTCTCTTCAGTTACGGATCGGGAGCGGTCGGCGAGTTCTTCGCAGCCACGCTGCAGGACGGGTTCAAAGAGGCTTTGGCTGCCGCTGAGCATGGAAAATTGTTTGCCGGACGCGAAGAAGTTACCGTCAAAGAATATGAAGAAATCTTTTCCCACGTTTTGCCGGTCGATGGTTCAAGCATCGAATTGGATGTGGACGCAGATCCTGCAACTATCTGCATCGAAGGAATGGATTATAACAAACGCATCTATCTGAACAAAGCACGATGATGGATAGAATGTGATGAAAAATAGCACGCCGTCAGCCAGATAAATGGTGGACGGCGTGCTGTTTCTTTGCGATGGCTCCTGCGAGCATTCCTCCGCTCTCGCGATCTCCGATGAGGGAGTTCTCGTCGGAGCTGAACGGGATTTAGGCTCGTCAACTCAGGTGAGCACGCGCTCCCCGGAGTTGACGATAAAATCAGTTTCTCCAATTCCGGGTAAGCGAGTCTTCCCCGGAGTTGACGCCTGGAGGAGCTGTCAAACGTGCGGTTCCTCCAAACGGATTTGCGCCAAAAGTGACTGCGCCGTCGCCAGATTCATATTTTTTCCGCTCTTAAGCTGCTGGGACAGCTGTTCGATTTCGTTACCGACCGCGCCAGCGCTGATCGCCAGTGAACGCGAATGCAGGCCCATATGTCCTTTTTGAATACCTTCCGTCACCAGTGCTTTGATGGCAGAAAAATTTTGCGCCAGGCCGACCGATGCGATGATGGACTCCAGTTCGGATGCTGAACGGTAGCCGAGGATTTCTTTCGTCATTTTCGCTGCAGGGTGGAAGTTGATGGAACCGCCCACAGCTCCGATAGGCAATGGCAAAGTCAGACTTCCAAGCAGATCCCCGTTTTCCGCTTTTTTCCAAGTTGTCAGCGAACGGTACTGTCCGCTACGGGAGGCATAGGCATGCGCTCCCGCAGAAATGGCGCGCCAATCGTTTCCAGATGCCAGCACGATGGCATCGATGCCGTTCATGATGCCTTTGTTGTTGGTGACGGCGCGATAAGGATCGACGTAGGCAAACTGACAGGCTTCGATCAGCCGGTCGCGCACTTCATCACCGGAGAACTCTCCTTTGGCCAGAAGTGCAGCCGGTATCCGGCACTCGGCGGTCGCCAAGCAGTCTGTCGCGTAATTGCTCAAGATTCCCATCAAAGCTTCGCCACCGGTCAAACTCTCCAGGTAAGGGATGACGCCTTCCATCATCGTATTGATGATGTTGGCCCCCATCGCCTCCAACGTCTCGACATGGAGATGGACGACAAGAAACGCCGGAATCCCTTCATCGGGAACGGCGGCCAAACACCTTACGCTTACGCGACGGGCACCGCCGCCACGTTTCACGATGGAAGGGTGGGCATCATTGGCCGCCTCCAGGATCTCATCCTGATGCGAAAGAATTAGTTGTTCAGCAGCATCGCTGGCGGGGACATTTTTCAATGCGACTTGACCGATCATGACCCGTTTTTGGATCGTCGTCCGGAATCCGCCCGCCATGGCGATGATTTTCGCGCCGGCGCTGGCTGCAGCGATGACGGAAGGTTCTTCGATGGCCATCGGGACGGCATAATCTTTTTCGTCTATCAAAAAGTTCAAGGCAACACCGTAGGGCAACTCGTACGTGCTCAATTGGTTTTCGATCATGTTGTCGGCGATTTCCTGGGGCAAGCTTAATCCTTCATGAAGCTTGGCTGTCGCTTCTTCATTCAGGACGCCGGCCGAGTGTAAGGCAGTGATCCTTTCGTATGGGGTTTTATCGTAAAATTTCTGAAGATATTTGGATTCCATTTTATGCTCCTTTTCCCGAGTGTTTTCGCGTGTAATCGGTGTCTGTTTCCTATAATCTTATCATAGAACCATCCTGATGGCATCAGCCGTCAAGTGTCTCGCCTCCAACGGGAAAGAATCCGACCAATGGCCGATGCTTGGCTAGTGCACGGGCGTGTATACTGAATGTATAAAGAGAAAGCGAGGGATCGCATTGGATACGATCAGCTATTATATCAAAGAAATCATCAACGCAACCGGAAAAGGCTTAAAGGGGTATCTAATATCAGCCATCAAATTGGCTGCTATCAGCTTTGTCCTGTTGTGCATCGGCTTTCTGTATTTCGGCATCGATTTTTGGTTCCTGAAGGCTCTGGGAATCGCAGTTTTCGATCTTATCCCGATTCTGGGGAGCGGGATGGTGATGATTCCTTGGGCGGTGATCCATTTGCTGCTTGGGAACACAACGTTGGCTTGGCAAATCGGACTGCTGTACATCATTCTTGTGGTTGTCCGTCAGATTGCGGAGCCGTTCATTACAGGGAAGGAACTCGGAATCCGACCATTGTACACGTTTCTGGCGACCGTCATCTGTATCTTATTGTTCGGGCCGATTGGTGCCGTTCTGGGCGCAGTGGTTGCCGTAGTGATCAAAGCCGTTTTGGAAGTATCGAGTGTCAGCCGCAACAATTATGATAAATATCGTCGCTGAAAAGAAACAGCATTTCACAAGCACGGGAGAGAGTGACTTCTTCCGTGCCTTTTTATTTTTTTCGCACCCTTGCAGAAAGGACCCATCCATTCATTTCCGGTATAAAAATATAAGTAAAAATGCCCGAATTGTCTTGACCTGAAAGAGTCTATGCCTTAAGCTATGATTTAATGAGAATGGTTCTCAATTAGCGTCGGAAAATTACTATTGCTGAAAGAATGGAGGGGACGATTTTGACGAATGTAAGGGATTTGCCGATCGGTGTATCTGCAATTGTGAACAAAATAATAGGACAAGGCGCTACCCGCAGAAGATTGATGGATATGGGGATCACGAAAGGTACTACCATTTATGTCAGAAAAGTTGCACCATTGGGCGATCCAATCCAAGTGATGGTGCGCGGATATGAATTGTCGATACGCAAAAAAGATGCCGAGATGATCGAAGTTACGTTCGGGGAGGAAAAATGATGGGGAAAACCATAGCGCTGGTCGGAAATCCCAATAGTGGGAAAACGACTTTATTCAATCATTTGACAGGTTCCACCCAACGCGTCGGCAACTGGCCGGGGGTGACGGTCGAACAGAAGGCTGGCACCTTGCTGCATGACGGCGAAACGCAAGTCATCGATCTGCCAGGCATCTATTCGCTTTCCCCTTACACGATTGAGGAAATCGTCACGCGTGATTATTTGACGCTGGACGCACCGGATCTGATCATCAATATCGTCGACGCCTCCAACTTGGAGCGGAATCTTTACTTGACCACCCAATTGATGGAATTACATCTGCCGATTGTAGTCGTCCTGAACATGATGGACATTGTCGAAAAAAGGGGCGATCAGCTGGACGTCGCCGGACTGTCGCGCGCGTTCAGTATGCCGTTCGTGACGATTTCGGCACTGAAGGAGAGCGGATTGGAAGAGTTGTACAAGGCCATCGCTGAACCAATATCTGTAGCTGAACCGATTACATACAGTATCGTCGTGGAAAGCATCCTTGATACGATCGAAGAAATTATTGCTCCATTGATTCCGAAAAAATTGCGTTGTTACTACAGCATCAAGCTTTTCGAAAGGGACGGACAAACAAGCGGGAAACTTGCGATTCCCGAGGACGGACAGGCTGTCATGGAAGGGCTCCTCAGCCGTTATGAGAAGGAATTGGACGACGACTCCGAGGCAATCTTGATCAATGAACGCTATAAATTCGTGACGAAAATTACGCGCCAAGTGCTCGTGAAAAATAGCGACAAAGCTTCTTTTTCGGTCATGATTGATAACATCGTAACGAACCGCTGGCTTGGGTTTCCGATTTTCGTCCTGATCATGTACGCGGTCTACTACTTCGCCATCACGACTGTGGGGACGTGGGGGACCGATTGGGTCAATGATGTGTTGTTCGGAAGCATCGTGCCAGGGGTCGTGCAAAGTTTCTTCGACAGCATCGACATCCATCCTGCAGTCAGCAGCCTTGTGATCGACGGCGCCATCGGAGGCGTAGGTGCAGTTCTGGGCTTCCTGCCGCAGATGGCAGCCTTGTTCCTCTGCTTGACCTTGCTAGAGGACAGCGGCTATATGGCCCGCGTCGCTTTCGTGATGGATAGGGTATTCCGCGGCTTCGGCCTTTCGGGTAAATCATTCATCCCGCTGTTGATCGGTTCCGGCTGCTCGGTCCCGGGCATCCAGGCTTCCCGCACAATCGAAAACCTGCAGGACCGGCGCATGACGATCCTGACCACTTCCTTCATCCCATGCGGTGCGAAACTGCCGGTCATCGCCCTAATCGCTAATGCCATCTTCGGCGGCGCATCCTGGGTTGCCTTGTCGATGTACCTGTTGGGGATTGCGACGGTCATCTTTTCCGGCGTGCTGCTGCGTAAGACAGCCATATTCTCCGGGGAGGCATCGCCATTCGTCATGGAGTTGCCGATGTATCACTGGCCGCAATGGAAAAGCATTTTCCGCGCGGTTGGGGCCCGCTGCATGGCATTCGTAAAAAATGCCGGGACCGTCATTTTTTTGAGTTCGAGTTTAATCTGGTTCCTTTCTTCCTTCAACTGGCAAATGCAGATGACGGTTGAAGGCGACCAAAGTATTTTGGCTCAGATCGGCGGTGCTGTTGCTGTGTTCTTCGCACCATTGGGCTTCGGCTCTTGGCAAGCAACGGTGGCGACCATCCAAGGACTGATCGCTAAGGAAAATGTTGTCGGCACATTTGGTGTACTGATGGGGACAACCGGCTCGGAGGCGGAGGTAGCTGCCGCATTCAGTATGCTGTTCAACCCGGTCAGCGCAGTATCGTTCCTCGTGTTCAATATGATCTGCATGCCTTGTTTCGCGGCTGTCGGAGCCATGCGCACCGAATTCGGCAGCGCTAAATGGACGCTTTTCGGTGTCTTGTATCAGACAACTTTGGCTTATGTCTTGGCCTTCATCATCAATCAGCTCGGGGCCGTTATCGTGTTGGGTGCGCCTTTCGGGGCGGGAGCCAGCATAGCTGCTGCAGCAACGGCAACATTGGTGTTCTTGGTCGTCAGACCCGCGCCCAAAAAAGCCTCCCCGATGTGGGGAAGCTTGGCGAAACCGATGGTCAAATAGGAAGAGGGGGAATAACGTATGAATGTTCAATCTTGGATCGTTTTGTTGTTGTTTATGACTTTGATGGGGTACATCTTATTCCGTCAAATCCGTTTGATCGCGAGCGGAAGAAAGAAATGCAATGCCTGCACCGTAACGGTTTGCCCGATGAATGAGCCTGCTCCGTTAAAGGCTGAGGGCGACTGTATTGCTGGCACCGCACTGATGGTCCATCTCGGTGTTGCGCAAGAAAGTGGGTCGGCAGAAAAGCACTGCCCGACCTCCCAAATCATCAAATAATAAAAATGAACAACAAAAAAGTCGGTGCCTCAATCGTTTTTGATTGAGGCACCGACTTTTATCTGAAGAAAAGAGCGGAATCTCCGGTGAAGAGAACAAATAGAATTCACTCGGAAAGGTGGCGTTTTGCCCCTGTCAAATCGCGGAT
This sequence comes from Trichococcus sp., assembly GCF_049684335.1. Classification (GTDB taxonomy): domain Bacteria; phylum Bacillota; class Bacilli; order Lactobacillales; family Aerococcaceae; genus Trichococcus. The sequence continues at coordinate 163,672 of NZ_JBAVFV010000061.1, read as the reverse complement.
TGACTGAGCCTCCTGCACGTATTCCAAGACACCCAGATAGGTGCCGTCATCATCACGAAGAGCGCAATAATTCACGATGATAAACTTTCCGCCTTCCTCATACCACATGATTTCCTGGCTTTTTTTTCCGGATTTCAGCTCCGAGACCAGTTGTTTCATGAGTGCGACGCTTTTTGGCGGATGGCAGTTTTCGGCGTCTCTTCCCAGTGCGGATTTCGTGCGCATGAAAATTTTCTCTTCCGGCCCGTCATTGTAATACTTCACGATCCCATCCGCATCGATGAAGGTGAGCTCCAATGGCAATCGGTTCAACATCTTTTCCAGTTCTTTCACCGTAAGGTAGCCGGTTCCGAAGGCGATGTTGCCTTCCGGAATGGAACCCATTGCTTCTCCTGTTTCAAAATCGGCGCGTTCGGGCAGCCATTGCGATTCTGGGTGGACGATGCAATAGCCGATTTCATCCGATTCAGCCGCAATCTTCAGCCAATCGTCTTCAGTGAAGGAGTCGGATACCATCGGCAACAGGATGTCTTCCTCCTTAATGAACATTTCCTTCATTTCCTGCTGAAGCGTTTCGAAAGTCACTTTGAGGGGGGCCAGCTGTCCTTCTTCCAACAACCGTCTCATTTTCTTGTACTGTCCCCGAATCTCGTCGTCCACGCCCCACATCACTTTTGGCGGAGCGGTCATGCCGTAGCGCTCCATGATCGGGAAAATAGCGTATTCTTTGCGCGCGTAATGCTTGTCAAAGCCCCAGAGGATATCCAGTTGCTTCAGCAGCCCGGTTTTCAGATCGGGGTCCGGCTCAGTGAGATAGCTTTCCAAGAGGCGCGCAATCCGGTCGAGCGTCGATTCGATGGCCACATTTTCTTCCTTCAGCACCCGGATTGGATGCCCCGGGTTCTCGCTATCCGGAGAGGGTGCTAGTCCATATGTCACTGCATCAGCAAACAAATCGGCATGGATTGAGCAGAGACGCTGAATCTCTTCGACAGCAAGCCCTTGTTCGATCAATCTCCGTTCCATCATCGAAATTTCCAGAGCGCTGACCGTCGCGAAATGTTCCTTGAATTCCTTCTTGATTTGCTCGTAGTCATCACCTGCATGAAGGCGAAGAATCAGGTCCTTCAAAATTGCTTGGCGTTGCTCCAATACTTCTTCGCGGGTACTTTTTTTGATGTCTTCTTCCATTGTGATCCCCTCGCTTGCTTTCATTCATCCCGAAGCAGAATGCATTTGAACTGGGCGGCAAAAAACAATGTGAATATTCAAAGGCTTCATTGCACTTGTCACTCTTATTTTAGAGCGATAACTGTTAGAGGACAAACGATACGGTCACAAAGGGGAAAATATTTTTAAATGACAGATTGAAAAACAGCGGTACATTTTTGATAATGGTCAACACAGGCGTATAATGAAGACGAACAAGCAATCTGTCCATATTTCCCATGGAGAATGCAAGTGAAAAGTTTCTTTTTTATCCTCCCGGCCATCCCTATCCTCAGCGAAGCATAAAACACTGCATGGTTTTTGAAAGGAGAACATCAATAATGGCTACTTTTGAAAAGACTATCTTCATCAACGCACCAGTCGAAAAAGTCTATGAGTACACAATCAATCCTGAAAATTGGTCACACTTCTACAATGGTCTTTCCGAAGCGGAAAGCGTCCACGGAAAAGGGGAAGTCGGCACGATCGTAAAATCGAGCTATTCCATGATGGGCATGCATTTTCCAGTCACCATCGAAGTAACTGAAAGCCAGCTTACTGCTGATGGCGCAATCTGGAAAGGGAACATCACCGGAAGTTTTCCAACCAAGCAAACCAGCCGCTACATCGCCAAAGATGGAGGAACGGAGCTGACGTTCGATATCGACAGCGTTCCGCCTGAAACTCTGTTCACCAAAATCCTCGATAAACTCGTAACGGACAAAATGGAAGAAAACTCGACCCAGCATACATTGGAAAACATAAAAGCCATCTGCGAATCAGCACAATAAAAAAGAAGAACATACCATCTCCAATAAATCAAACCCGAAAACTGTACATTCTTTTTTTCGAATGTTCAATTTTCGGGTTATTATTATTGGGAGGAAATACAAGTCCGGCGTGCTATAATATCCCATATTGTCCTATGAGGTTTGCAGTAGGGTAACGGTTTTAGAAGGAGCAAACGGAATCATAATCGGAAAGGGAGTACAAAATAGATGAATTATTGCATAGAATGCGGAACAGAACTGGAAGCGAAACATCTGGAGAACGAAGGGAATATCCCATATTGCAACAGTTGTGAGGGATATCGATTCCCTGTATTCAACACAGCTGTAAGCATGGTCATCTTGAACAAGGAACAAGATAAAATTTTGTTGATCAAACAGTACGGCGGGGCGGATTTTATTCTCTGTGCGGGATACGTCAATAAAGGCGAAGATGCGGAACAGGCAGCGGCTCGTGAAATCGCCGAAGAGCTTGGGCTGCAAACGGTTGGATTGCGCTACAACAAAAGTGAATATTTTGAAAAAAACAACACATTGATGCTGAATTTTTCCTGCATCGTCGCGGACGAGCGTCTTGATGGTATGACGGATGAAGTGGATCAGGCGGAATGGTTCTCCATCGAAGCTGCGCAAGCCAACATCAAAAAAGGCAGTTTGGCTCAGCGCTTCCTGGAAAACTATTTGGAAAAAAGCCACGGGCTATAGCAAGCTACTGCTTTGAAGGATTCCTAAGCAGTATAGTTCAAGAATTAATTTGGTGTAAACAAAAAAAGTTTCGGTTTTGACGTTCAAAACCGAAACTTTTTTGTTGTCTAGGTAAGCCTAAACTTGATGAAACCTGTAAGTGTGCCAAGCAAGGTTTTAGGCTTATCAGATTGAAAAATTATTCAGTGACTTTTTCAGCTGCTTCGGTTGGGGCTACTTCCTCTGCAACCTCTTCGGCTACTGGAGCAGAAAGGACAACAACTGCTTTTTCTAGGTCGGTAAGGACTGAAATGTCGGCATCGACTTTGATATCGGCAACTGTTAAAGTATCACCGATGGTCATTTCATTAACAGCGATTTGGAATTCGGTAGGGACATTGCTAGCTTCCGTTTCGATTTCCAATTCGTTCAATGTTTGGGTCAAGACACCTTCTTTGACGTTTTCACTACCAACCAAGTGAATCGGAACAGTCATCGTCAATTTTTGACCTTTTGTGATTACTTGCAATTCGACGTTTTGGATTTCGTTCTTCAGGGCAGCCTGTTGGATGTCCTTAAGGATGACTTGCATCGTTTTTCCGCCGGATATGCTGACTTCAAAAATCGCATTTTTACCTAATTGCTTGAGCACTTCGTCAAAATCTTTTGCATCAAGTAATACTGGAGTTGCTTCAACATCTTTACCATAGATGACTGCAGTCAGTTTCTTGTCCAATCGTGCACGCTTTGCTGCAGATGAGCCAACTTTTTCGCGTTTCTCTACTTGTAATTTCATATGTTTTCCTCCTGGAAGTATACCTGTACTGGCTTGGATTTGAGCTGGCTATAAAAAATATAACGTCAGCAAATAGATAGTACCTCTATAGCATACCGCATCTCAGGTCAGATAGCTAACGATAAGCCTGATACTGTCTCTTGTTTCAAGCTTTTACAGCAAGGATTTACCCTGATAAATCCTTGCTGTATAGCGAAAGCTTGGGTTCCGGAAAAAAATTCCGAACAATCAAGCTTTTGTAGTTTTTTTGGTTTATTGTGCATACAGGTAAGTCATCACGGATGAACCGATTGCCTCGAATACTGGGGTGGCGTCATCGGTCGCGTTTTGCCAACTATCCGTCAAAACGGCTACGATATAATTCTGACCATCCATTGTCAGGATGCCGGCATCGTGGGATACGTCATCCAACAAGCCAGTTTTATGCGCAAAGGTCACATCCGAGCTAAGGCCAGTGTTAAGTGCATAGACGAGCTGCTGATCGCTCAAGAGTCCCAGAAAGTATTCGGTGCTGGATTCTGAAAGCAATTCGCCATCCAACAAGCGTTCCAGTAATAAAGCGACTTCGGCTGGCGTTGTTTCCAGGTCGCCGTTGTAATAGATGCCATCGGATTCCAGATAGGGGTTAAAACTCGTGGAAACGAATCCCTGATCATGGATGAAGGTTTCGATGTTGTCCCATCCAATCAGATAGGCGAGTTCCTTGGCAGTTTCGTTGTCTGAAACGGTGATGGTGCTGGTCAGGTAATCATCTATGGTTGCACCGTCAGCCATTTGGTCTTCCAATGAGAGCGCGCCGGCATCAACTTGCGTGAGGATGGCATACGTCAAAAACAGTTTATAGAGGCTTGCGCTGGTGAAGACGCGGGACGTATTGGTTGTGATGGCTTCACCGGTCTGCTCATTGATGAGGACAAATCCAAGCTGGTGAGGGTAGGCAGTATTCAGTTCATTCAAATCCGCCGCCAATTCTTCTCCGGCTGTCGTCATGATCGTGCTGCTCTGGAGAAGCGCATTTGCTTCAGCCACAATGTTTTCATCCGCTTCCTGCATTTCATCAACCGCGTACGCGACATCCGTCGTCAAGGTTTGGGCTGAAGCGGAACTTTCCCCTTCCTGAGAATTTGCCAAATCCCACAACAGGAGCGTGACGCAGCCCGCAAGGAACAAGGTAGATAATAAAAGCGCATATTTTTTCTTTAGTTTTTTTCTTTTTTTCATTTCAGTTACCTCTTCTGGAGCTAATTTTTGCCAATGACCGAAAAGAGGGTATGGTTAGTCTCTTTTCTGGGTTGATCGGCTAGGAAAGATATTTTGTTGCTGTGTGTTTATTTCACGGAGGCGCCGGAAACGGGCATTGAGTTGCCACCCATACCGCCCATTTGTCCGCCGCTTGCTTCAGTTGTGGCGCTGACATCAACGGTGGATGAACCGCCGCTGAAGGACGTATCTTCGTAGATACCGGTAGTGGATTCACCGGAAACTGTTCCGCCAGTTGTGATTGTGTATGCAGAGCCGTTGACTAGGTCAGGACTGGAGAATACAAGCGACTGAGCCGTTGTGGAAGCCTCAAAGGTCAAGATCACTTCTCCGTCCGGTCCGGTGATTTGGATGGCTTCATCCGCAGCTAATGGGATAGAGGATGTGAACAGGAAGCTTTGTGCGGATGTCGAAGATGGGCTCATCGCCATTCCGGAACTGCCGACCCCAATCAGGGTACCACCGTTCATGTTGAAGGTACTATCGTAATCCAATGTACCGTTCATGCTGTCGGTCGGGCCATTGACGATTACGGTGCCATCGTTCATCTCAATGCTGCCATTGCTGTCGAGTCCATCGCCGCTCGCGTTTACTACTAGTGATCCGCCGTTGATGGTCAAGAGACCCGCACCTTCTGCAGTGGATGTGAAGGTGTTTTCGCCAGGGCGTCCGCTGACGGCTGACGCATCGTTTCCGCCGGCTGTGTTTACACCGTCATCCGTTGATGTCAAAGTGATGTCTCCACGATTCAGCGTGATTTCGGTAGCTTCGATGCCTTCATAACTTTGATTGATATTAATGGTTCCATCATCGATTGTCAAGGTGTTTTCGGCATGGATACCATCATCCCCAGAAGCAATCGCGAAGTCTCCGCCTGTGATCTGGATTGTGTCATTGGTATGGAGGGAGTCATCGGATGTGTCCAAGACGAAGGTGCCACCGGAAATCACTAATGATCCTGTCGCTTTCAAACCTTTGGCGCTGGTTGTTTCTTCAGTGGTAGATGTGGCTGCTTCTTCAGCAGGTGTTACCCAGGTTCCCCAAGATTCACTCGCAGTACTGCTGTTCGCGCTACCGCCGCCGGTTGTGATTGTAAAGTCGCCACCAAGGATCTGCAGATCGGTTGCGGCTTGGATGCCGTCCGAAGCTGCAGTGATTGCGAAGGTGCCTGATTCGATCGTCAAAGTTCCTTTGCCTTCTTCTTCCTCGTTAGTTGATTGTAGTCCGTCGCCGCCCGCATCAATTGTGAAAGTACCGGAACTGATGAAGAGCGAATCGCTTCCTTTGATTGCGTCGCCTACAGAAGTGATCTCATAAGTTCCCTCTGCGATGGTCACATCATCTTTACCTTTAATGGCATGGGCATAATTGGCATCGACTACCAACGTTCCCGTTCCATTCAGGATGAGGTCGGATTTGCTGAATAGGGTCGCATCGGGCTCGTCTTCACTGTCTTCGAAGGAATAGGTTTCTCCATCGCTTAAAGTATTGGTCGTTCCTTCAGCCAAAGTGATGGTCGCGGAGTTGGCGCTTTTCACGTAGATGGCGGCTCCGGTGGAATTCGTGATGGTAGTCCCGTCGAGAACGATCTGGACATCGGCTTCATCGACTGTTTCGACACGGACTTGGCCTTCGCTCAGGGTTCCGCTAAGGATATAAGTACCTGGTTGCGTGATGGTCAGGATGGAACCTTCAGCAGCAGCTCCAGACCCGTCGACTGTAATCGTTTGATCGGAAAAACGGATTGCTGTGCTGTTTTTTTCTGAATAACTGGAGTCTGACGCAAGGGTGGATGCAACTGTGGCCTCAGTGGTCGAGACGGCGCTGGATGCTGTAGTGGTGCTCGCTTCAGTCGAACAAGCGGTCAATAAGGCTAGCGCACCTGACAGTGCGAGCATTTGAGTTAGCGGTTTATTCTTTAGGTTTATTATAGTACTTTTCATGGGTTAAATCTCCTATTCTAGTGTGTTTTTTAGTTGATTAAGGTTGCGTTTCTCATCCGGATTGGTTGCCGTTGTAGCTGACTAAAGTGGCATTTTTGACGCCCTCGATGGCGCTCAATTCGTTCATGAAGCTTGTTTCGTTGTTTTTGACTTTTACTTCATAGATCAATTCCGGTTGACCGTCCGTGATGCTCTTGGATTTTACGATGACTTTCCCGAAACGGTTTTTGATGATTTCGGTAGCCTGCAATTCTGCATTCTCATTCTCCAGCTGCAGCATCAAAATGTAAGGAGCCGAGGAATCGACCTTTCCTGTCAGAACGAGCAGGATGACAGTTATGAACGCAGATCCGAGAAAAGCCAGAGAATATAAGCCAGCTCCAAGGATGATGCCGACGCTGATCGACCAAAAAAGGAAGACCAGGTCAAGCGGCTCCTTGATGGCGGTACGGAAGCGGACGATGGAAAGGGCACCGACCATCCCCAAGGAGAGGACAACGTTGGATGTCACGGCCAGGATGACGAAAGTGGTCAGGACCGACAATAGGACCAACGATGTGTTGAAGGGTTTCGAATACATGACGCCGGCATAAGTCTTTTTATAGATGAAGAAAATGAATAGGCCGATGAAGAGCGCCGACAGCAGGGAAACTGAAGCCGCCGTGATGGAAAAGTCGGCTGTTTGCTCCAAAAAACTATTTTTAATGATATCTGTAAATGTTGTCATTTCAATATTCCTCCTGGATATTTTCTTATATTTGATTTAAATGTCTTCCAATTACGTATTTTGAATGCGAAGTACTGTTGGTTTCTTCTATCTGCACCAGACTTTGGATCCATCCAGGCAGGTAATTGTCGAATTTGACTTCCAGTACGCAGTCGATCCCGGGCTCCCTTATGCCGATCCGGCCGTCATGGAAGAAAGAGGATACTTTCGTGCTGGCGTGCATATCAAAATCCAGTGTGATGCGCGTGTTCCCGGGTCCATAGGCGAAAGCTTCCCGTTCGTAAGTGATGATCACTTTCGGTTCCATGCATTGGCTTTTGCACTTGGCGTAAAATTCCTGCAGCAAAGGATGGCTGGCATCAGCAAGGCAATCATATTTTTTTTGGATAAGCTGGTCGGCCATTTCTTTCGTGATGCAGGCGCTCTGTTTGTAACCGACTGCTCCGACTTTGACTTTTTTTTCTAGGCGGATAAATGAGACGTCATTGTTGTAATAACGGATCCGGAATTTTTCGCGATAGCTGCGGCCATCCTCTTTGTCCCAATAAGCATCATCATAAATCGTGTCAAAATAGAGACTCCTGATGCTGTAACTGTTGCCTACTGAATTCTCGTCATGTTTCAGGACCTTTCTCAGCCGACTTGTGAGGATGACTTTGTTCTTTTGGGAAATTTCGTGTTTGAATTCGTTTCGGTAGCATATTTCGCTCATAATGCTCGACCTCATTTCTTGTTTCTCTTGATATCCTTATTCTATGCCGATTTGGGAAACAATTCTCCGTAAACAGGGCAGAGAGTTGTTGCAAAAATGGAGCAAATTGAGCGGAAAGATACGTAAAGTTGAAATAGTGCCGAATCCAACTGCAAAAAAGACCGAAACGCTGGCCTATGGGGGCGAGCAGCGTTTCGGTCCATGTTTTATTTATTTGAAGTGTTTTGTTGTGGCAGGACAATCGTGAAAGTTGTTCCTTTTGTGGAGGACATGACTTCTATGCGTCCGCCGTAGGTCTGAATAATCGATTGGACGATGGAGAGTCCGATGCCGTGCACGCCTTTATTTCCTTTGTAGAAGCGATCGAAAATATGCGGCAGGTCCGTCTTGGAAATCGGTTCGCCATCGTTGTAGAGGGTGATCATGATCCGGTTGTCTATCTCCTTGCAGCCCAGTCGGATGATGCCTTTTGCGTAACGCAGGGCGTTAGAGATGAGATTCTGGAAGGCGCGTTCAAAATCCCGCTCATCGTAATGGAACAGGACAGGATCCTTCTGGAAGTCGAACAGCACCTGCAGATTTTTTTGATTGCTGACGCTGGCGTAGCGTTCAGCTGTGTAGGACAATGTCTCACGGATGTCATTTGTGCTGGTCAATCGATCTGAAGAGCGCGTTTCCAGTCGCGACAGGTAGAGGATATCCTCCACGAGCGTGCCCAGTTTATCGGTCTCGTTCTTGATCGCGATGGCGCCCTTTTTGTCATCGATGATGCCGACTTCGATGCCCTCCGCGTTGGTCTTGATGATCTGCAGCGGTGTCCGCAGTTCATGGGAAGCGTTCTGGAAGAACGTACGCTGATTGGCGTCATATAGCTTGAGTTTTTTTGTGGTCTCGTTCATGGTCGTCTTCAGTTCATGGAGCTCCAGATCGACGAACTCCTCATCGATCGTCTGATAGTTTCCTTCACCGATTTCATTTGCGAACAAGGCTAGCGTCTGCAACGGTTTCGTGATCCTTGAAACGAGCAGATAGGTGATGGTGGCTATGGTCACCAACCCGATAAGCATGATGATCAAAAGGATCTGATTCAGGTTCTGCTCGAAGACGAACAAATCGGACATATTCAGGAAGAATACCGCATAGGTCCCTTCCTCCTCGATGTTGGGAGCGATGGAATAATAGTAGAGATTATCCTCCAATTCCAAATTCCCATCGGCTGTCAATGACAACGTGATGTCGGAACTTTCCAGTCCGGAAACGAAATTCGCCAAAGCATCATCATCACTGAATCCCGTGTCCTGAATCTGTGGGAACAGTATTTCGAAATCTTCGGAAATGATCGTCTTTTGGACGCTGGATGCGAAGGCTGTATGCGGTTCAGGATTTTTTTCCCGGGGCTCATCCACAATAGTCCCATCCGATGCAGCGGGTTCCGGGTCCAATCTTTTGTCCCCATCGAAGGGGCGCTCGATGTAATTTTGTCTCGCTTCGGCAAGCAGGGAGTCCGCTGTCGTTTCGATGTATTGGGTGAAGAAAAAATTGAACACCAAGTAGATGAAGGCAAAGACAGCCGCCAACAGCAATGTGACGGTCGTCAGAAGCCGGATCTTCATACTTTTTTTCGCTGTCTTCATCCTTCAGACGACTCCTTCACGGTGAAACCGAATCCCCAAACGGTCTCGATCTCGACTGTGGAGCCGGCCAGTTTTTTGCGCAGCCGTCTGACTGTATCGTCGCAGGCACGTGTCTCGATGTCCTTACCGTAGCCCCAGATAGAATCCAAAAGCTCGTCCCTTGAAACGGCACGATTTTTGTTTTCGATGAGATAAACGAACACATTGTATTCATTTGGAGTCAGGTTGAGGGAAGTACCATTTTGTTTAACGGACATGGCGGCCAAATCAATCTCGATATCACCGATTCGGAGCGTCGCTTCTTCCTGGCGGGAAGGCATGCGTTCCTGATCCATCTTGATGCGGCGCAACATCGCTTTTACGCGCATATTCAGGGCGATGGCACTGAACGGTTTTGTGAAATAGTCATCACTGCCCAAGTTGATGCCAGTCGCATAATCCATATCGCTGTCTTTTGCAGTCAGGATGATGATCGGCACCGAACTGATGTCACGGATTTTTTTAGTGATCTCGAATCCGCTTGATCCCGGCATCATCACATCCAGGATGACCAAGTCCGGTTGTTTGGTCAGAAAATCTTCGTAGAGCAGGTCGCCATTGGGAAAGTCGGAGACCACATAGCCCTCGCTCTCCAGAAATGTCTTCACGGTCAAACGGATGCCATCCTCATCTTCCGCAATATATATTTCTTCATTCATAATTAAATCCACCCCATTCTTGTATCCAGTATAACCGATTTTCATTGGGAAGATTACGAAAAACTGCGGCAATCCTGCAGAAATTGCAATGGGCAAAGACTATTTGAAAGCTCTTTTGAAATTAGATGGCACATCGCTCGGACAAACTGGTAAAATAGCATATAGTCCTTCGAGAAGTCGGGCTGTGAATTTTTGATTTTTGGAGGAATAAACAAATGACCCTTACCCATAGAAACGCAACTTTAGACGATGTGGAAGATATCGTCGCCATCTACAACCAGACGATCCCTAGCCGAATGGTGACGGCCGATCTGGAACCGGTGACCGTCAAACAAAAAATGGGCTGGTTCCTGGACCATTCGCCGAGCTACAGACCAATCTGGGTTTTTGAAGAGGATGGTAAAATCTGTGCTTGGGTGAGCTTTCAGGCTTTCCATGAGCGCGCTGCCTACGACAAGACCGCGGAATTGAGCATCTATATCCATGAAGACTACCGCGGGAAAAAAATGGGCACGCAAATCATGGAAACGGTATTGGCGGCCTGCGACGAGTTGGATATCACCAATCTGGTCTGCCTTATCTTCGGCCACAATACACCAAGTATCGGGTTGATGAAAAAATTTGGCTTCGAACAATGGGGATATTTACCGAGAGTGGCCGAGCTCGACGGCATCGAACGCGATCTCGTCTATTTGGGCAAAAGGGTGCGCGACTGACCTTAGGATTGGCAGCTGTGGGGATGATGCTCCGTTGCCGATTCCGTTTTGCAGGTACAGAAACACGCGTCAGTTATCTATCGTAAGCGACTATGTTGAGGGTCGCTTATGATAAGTCTGTTAACATATTGTTAACATTGCGTTATTTTTATTGCAACCTTCATCCATCCAGTATAATTAATAAGTAAGTTTTAGAAATTATTTTATAAAGGATGGATGAAGCATGTGGTTTTTATTTGCGATAGTTTCCGTTTTGGCCTGGGGCACAGCGGATTTGTTTTATAAAAAGGGAAGTGACCCGAAAGATAAATACAGTTATCTGAAGATCGTCATCATGGTTGGTGCGGTCATGGGGATCCATGCGGTCTATGTCATGCTGACTTCGGGCGTGGTCTACGACCCGAGCAACATGATCGCCTATCTGCCGGTATCGGCGTTGTACATTTTATCAATGGCGGTCGGGTATGCCGGCCTGCGTTTTCTGGAATTGTCGATATCTTCACCCGTACAGAACTCGTCAGGGGCGATATCGGGCTTGCTGACTTTCATTTTCTTGGGCCAATCTATGACCGGCCTCCAGTTTTTTGCGGTAGGGCTGATCACGATTGGCGTCATTCTGCTGTCGGTGTTCGAGCAACGGTTTGCCGAGGCGGAACGGAAAGAGAACAAGGAAATGGTCGACCGTAAGTATAAATACGGTGCGGTTGCTTTGTTGTTCCCGCTAGGATATGCATTGATCGATTCCCTTGGGACATTCGCGGATGCGTGGGTCTTCGACAGAGGGATGGACGAAATGCAGGCGAACATTTCCTATGAATTGACTTGGCTTATCGTTGCCGTTATTACGTGGGTTTATCTTGTTTGGATCAAGAAGGAAACCTTCGCTTTGCGCGATCAGAAAGACCGTGGTTTGGCGGCCATCTTCGAAACCTTGGGGCAGTTCTTCTATGTCTTTGCGATCAGCGCGAATGCAGTCATCGTTGCGCCGCTGATTTCTTCCTATAGTATGGTATCCGTCATCCTTTCGCGCATCTTCCTGAAGGAAAAACTGACTGCAAAACAATACGCAGTCATCGCGATGATCATGGTAGGGATCTTCATCTTGGGATTCGAGTAAACCTATCAAAGGGCTGATTAAGGGCGACGCTAACATTGCTGTATATGCAAACGAAGAACACTTTTCCTCACCAAAATGAGGGAGGTGTTCTTCGTTTGTGTATGCGCCCTATTTGTCGGCTATGACGGATTAAGCTGTTAGAGCTGTTAGGCTCCTCCAGACTGTTTTTTTTACAGAAAAAAATTTTGGTAATCATTGCGAAAAAACTTAATAATTCAGCTGAAATACCGACAATGATATCGTAGGACTATGCGAAATCATTAAAACGGAGGTAAAATTCAATGGGTGTCGTAATTGCATTGGTGGTAAGCTTTGGCGCGTTAATTATAGGTTTTTTAGGAGAAGGCGGACACATTGGTGCATTGATATCATGGACACCTGCCCTGATTGTTTTTGGCGGTACGATAGGAAGTTCCATGCTCGCTTTTCCGATTAGCGATCTTAAAAAAATAGGGCGTATTATGAAATCCGGATTATTGTATGAGCACGGGGATTTAAATCAACTGGTAGCCTATTTTTATGAACTATCGGTCAAAAGTAAGAAAGACGGCCTATTGAGTTTAGAATCGGAAGTATCACTGAATCCGAATGCCGATCCTTTTTTGAAAAAAGGGATTCAATCGCTGGTTGACGGAGAATCATATGAATCGATAAGCGATTCGCTTGGCAATGAAATCGACCGCATAGAAGAAAGGCATAAAATTGGGGCCGCGATTTTTAATTCTGCAGGTGGGACAGCGCCTACAATGGGGATTGTGGGTACTGTTTTGGGACTGGTACATGTACTTGAAGGATTGGCTGAAGCAGATATGTCAAGTTTAGGGAAAAGCATTGCATCGGCTTTCCTTGCAACATTATACGGATTAGCAAGTGCAAACCTTATTTTTCTGCCGATGGGTAACCGATTGAAAATAAATAATCAAAAAGAGCTCTTAGAAAAAGAATTAATATTGGAAGGCATTTTATTATTAGAAAAAAGGGTGAGCCCTAAAACTATTCAAGAAAAATTATTGGGTTTTCTGAATGGCGATGAAAAAGACCAGAAAAGCGGCTCAAATGCGGCTGTTGCTAAAGAAGTGGTGAGCGCCACATGAGCAGGCGCAAGAAGAAAGAGGAAGAACACGACAACAGCGAAAGATGGCTTCTTTCTTACGCAGACTTTATCACTTTATTAATGATTTTTTTTGTTGTCATGTATGCGATGAGCAGGATGGATCAAGGCGATTCTACAAAGGTGAAGCATTCCATCAGCGCTGAGTTCGGCGCGATATTTGAAGACAATGGCGGAGAAAAACCAGTCGAAATAGGAATTGAAGCATCATCGGGGCACCAAGCGGTGCAGGAGGATTCGCCGACAGGAAAAAGTCAAGAAGGCGCTCCTTTATCTGAATTCGAAAAAGAGGAGCAGGTCAAGGAACTGATTGATGCATACATAACCGAAAATTCATTATCGGATGATATCACAACCTCGATTGAAACAAGAGGATTGGTCGTAAGTTTTAATGGTTCGATGTTCTTTGAAAGCGGCGAAGCAGAGATTAAAACAGAACAGATCCCCAGTCTCGTGGAAGTAGCTAAATTACTGAATCAACCTTTCTTGCAAGAGAGTTATATAAGGGTGGAAGGCTATACAGATAACGTACCCATGAAGAATGAAGAATATGATTCGAACTGGGATCTATCGGTAATGCGCGCAAGTAATGTTGCAAAAGCAATCATCGATCAATCCGGTATTGATCCGACAAAAGTGTCTGCAGTTGGATATGGCGAATATCGTCCAACAGGAGATAACAATACTTCCGAAGGCCGCGCCCAGAATAGAAGGGTGGACATACTAATTCTGAATTCGGAGTTCAACGATACGGAGATATGATTGAACGAACGCGTGGGAACACTCAACGCGTGGCGATTTTTTGAAGTTGAATTCGCGGAAAAAGCGGCCGGTTGGTCGCTTTTTTGCGTTGTGTCGGTACCTGTGGCCGGATGGGCAATCAAGGCGACCATTCTTTCTTTTTGTGCATTCTGATAAAATAGAGGATAATAACAGTGAAAGAACGCGAAGGAAGGGAATGCATATGGAATCGCCTGAACAATCAGAAAAAGGGCAGGGACTGTTTGGGCTCAGTCTGGCTGGAGGCGGCCTGAAGTCCTTTGCGCAGCTTGCAGTCCTTCATGATCTGGACAAGCATCAAGTTAAAATCGACGCCGTCGCAGGCACCTCTATGGGAGCGGTCGTAGCGGCTTTGGTGGCCTGTGGGCTTACGGCATCCGAAATCGAGGAAACATTATTGGAAGAGGAAAGGCAATTTGCCAATCGTGGCGTTTTCAGCAGGCCCGCCTATATGCTCTTTCAGCATGTGCGCGAACACAATAACGGCTTCGTTGAATTGCAGAGTCTGCAGCAGATGGCCTGTCAATTGTTTGATAAAATAGGCTGCCGGATGCTTTCCGACTGCCAGTTGCCTGTCGCAATTACAACCGTCGATATTCATACAAGCGAGTTGATTGTCTTCACCAACAGGCCCGAATTTTTCACGAGTCCGAGCGGAGATTGGCTCATCTATCCGCATGATATCGAATTGGGGATGGCCGTGGCGGCATCCTGTGCGTTTCCGATGGTCTTTTCTACAGCGGAAATCGACGGGAGACAGTTGGTCGATGGCGGGGTGATGATGAATTTGCCTATCCCGCTTTTTGACCGTTCACTCTTCGGCGTGCTGATGTCCGTTTCGATGATCTATGATGCGGTCGACCGGCAACTGGAATCGCCGTTCAATGTTGCAATCCAATGTCTGGATATCTTGATCCGGCAGATGGATCGCCAAATGACGAAACAGGCGGATATCCAAGTGAACTTCCCGATAGAACCACAGCTTGTTTTTAAAGTAGGTGCCGGTCCGGAAGTCATCGCAATCGCCAAAGAGATGCTGCATAAAAATCCGATCGACTACAGCATGTTGGAAACACATCGGCAGCGAGAATGAAGCCGAATGCAGATGAGATGCGCAGCCAGCCGGGTTTAGGGCTGCAATTCCGGCGAACAACGCCTGACCGGAGTTCAGGCGGCCTACCTTCGACCGTTAGCTGGCGCTTCCGTCCCATCCAGGTTGAATCAAAAAAAACGCACAATCGGCTGATTGTGCGTTTTCGCATAGCTATTATTCGTCTTCTGGCCAAACTTCATTGGCGATTTCCACAACGTGGCGTACTTTCGCCCATTGTTCTTCTTCCGTCAGCAAGTTGCCTTCTTCAGTGGATGCGAATCCGCACTGCGGACTCAACGCCAATTGATCCAAAGGAACATATTTGCTGGCTTCTTTGATGCGGGCTTTGATTTCTTCTTTGTCTTCCAGCTCAGCTGTCTTCGAAGTAACCAATCCCAATACGATGCGGCCTTTGCCTTTGAAGAATGCAAGCGGCTCGAAACCGCCGGAACGATCGGTATCATACTCCAGGAAGTATCCGTCAAAGCTTGTTTGTCCGAACAGTTCTTCTGCGATCGGATCATAAGCGCCTTCCAAAGAATGGTGGGATTTGTAGTTACCGCGACAGACATGTGTCGTCAAGACGAGGTCTGCTGGTTTCGCTTCGATGATGGCTTGAACGTTCTCAGCAGCAACGCGTTTGGAAGCTTTGTACTCTTGCGAATCATCCGCGAAATTGCAAAGGAAGCCCCAGTGCACATCATCCAATTGTAGGTAACGGCAGCCCAGGTCGTAGAAAGCCTGGACAGCGTCGATGTAGGCTTGTTGCACATCCGCTTGGTACGCTTCAACCGAAGGATAGATCTCTTCGTTGCGGTAGCCCGGATAGAAAACTTCGTTCGGGCTAGGGATCGTGAATTTCGCCACGCCTTGTTTACCGACGATTTCGTTCAATGATTTGAAAGCAGCCAGGAAAGGGTGGTTCGGGTTGAAAGAGATTTTGCCGACGTTGCGGAAAGCGTACTTACGGACTTCCACATCTCCGAAATCATAGCCGTGTTCAGGCACATAGCCTTCAAATCCGTTCAGGTTTTCGATGAAATCGATATGCCACCAAGAGCGGCGGAATTCGCCATCAGTGAAACCTTTCAAACCATTTTCTTTTTGATCTTTGACCAATTTCGTGATTTCTTCTGTTTCCACTTTGTCCAAAGTGGCTGCGTCGATTTCGCCTGCTGCAAATTTCAAGCGGGCTTCCTTCAAGGGTTCCGTGCGTAAAAAGCTCCCTACGTGGTCGGCTCTGAATGGTAAAGTTGTTGTTTTTTGTGCTGTTGTCATGTTGTTTTCCTTCTTTCCATTATTATTTTTGCCAAATAAAATAATGCCGTAAAAAAATACGCCCCTGCACATTGCTGTGCAAGGACGTATGATTGCTCATCGTGATACCACCTTGGTTCAGGGTACGCTCGCGCATGCCCCCTCTGTCAGTACGCAAGACGACCGTTCTGCCTTGTTATACTGCGGCATTGTAACGTATGCGGACGTGGTTTGCTGAGGCCGTATGGCGTTCGCAAACCAATCACTCTAAGACCATTTTCTGGATGACTTTCCTGTCCTCTTCTCAGCTGCCGAGGTTCTCTGTGCATTTCCGTTATCCGTACTCTTCTTTTCACCGTGAGTTTGTTTGAATTTATATACATAATAACAATACGATTAGTAAGTGTCAAATGATTTCTCATGATAAATTCATTTTTTTGTTTTTATTTCAGCTGCGTACTCCTCGTAGAACACTTTTTTCGTCTGGATGAAGCGTCTGAAGTCATTCAGCAACTGGAACAGGATGGCACGGTTTTCGAACTCCGCACGGGTGGCCGGCAATTCGCTTTCGCGGAATGATTGCAGCAAGGAATCGATGTCCTCCATCAGATAGATACCGGTGTTCTGCTCATGCAGCTGGGCGGCAGTCAGGAAGAACAGGCCAGCCAAAATCTTGTTTTCGCTTGTCGGCAGCGCGCATAATCCAAGATTAGTGGCCATATATTTCAGGATGGTGACTTGCTCGCTGCGCATATCGAAGTAGCGGATATTATAGGTCGATTGGTCCAGCAACTGATTGTCGAATTCGGCATAGACGACCTGCCTGTATTTTTCCAACTGATCATCCAATTCGTCCAACAACCGGCTTTGGTTGCGGTCCTTCCCCTCACGAAGGGAGACGCTGAAACTGTGCAGCACTTCCTTCATTTGCGTCTCCACTTGTTCCCGAAGCAAAATGATTTGGCTCGCTTTGGAAGGCATGTAGAGATTGAACAAAATAGCCACGCCGGCGCCGATCATCATCAGGGCGAGTTCGTTCAGAAGCCAAGGAAAGTTTGTCTGCTTTTCCAACAACAGATGCGTCACTAGCACCGAACAAGGCGCGATGCCGGATTGGAGATTGAAGCGGTAGGCCAATGGTACGTAAAACAACAAGTAGATGCCGAACACGACGATGTGGAAGCCGAAGAGGCGGAACAGGATCGTCGCGATCGTCAATGCCAAGACAGTGGAGGCGATCCGCTGCAATGCAGTCAGAACAGATGATTTTTTGGTGTCCAGCACACTGAGGATTGCGATGACCCCGGCTGCAACGGAATAATTCAACTGGAAAAATTGCGCAATCAGAATGGCGATGACTGTCGCAAAAGCGATTTTGATGGTGCGATGGTTCAAACTCATGGGCGACACTCCTTTCTTCTAGGATAGTGGATTTTGATGCTTTTGACCAGTGTTTTCGGAAGCAGGAAAACCTTGGTTTTATTACGCCAAAAATAGATTTTCTAATCAAAAAAATACTATATCTCGTTTTGCAGGCATGGTATGATTCTAAATGTTGTTCCGTGAGCTGACGGATCGGAAGTTGAAAAAATACGGAAATAATCAGATAACACCAAAGGAAGGGATATGATTGAGCGTGCTGGTAATGGCAGGAATGATAGGTGCTGGAAAGTCGACTTATACTGAAATGATTTCAAGAAGATTGGGTACGGAGGCCTTTTTCGAAAGCGTCGATTACAACCCGATTTTGGATAAATTTTATGATAACCCACAAAAATGGGCCTTCAGCCTTCAAATATATTTCTTGAATACGCGTTTCCGCAGCATCAAGGCTGCATTGACTGATGACAACAATGTCTTGGATCGTTCCATTTATGAGGACGCTCTGTTTACGAGGGTTAACCATCTGCAAGGCAACATCTCCCAGGAAGAGATGGATATCTACAACGACTTGTTGGCGAACATGATGGAAGAACTGGAAGGGATGCCCAGAAAAGCGCCGGATTTGCTGATCTATCTGGATGGTTCATTCGAGACGATTTTGGATCATATCCGCAAGCGCGGCCGTGAATTTGAGCAGATCGAGGATGATTCCGAGTTGTTGGCCTACTATGAATTGCTATTCAAAAATTATGAGCAATGGTATCAGGAGTACGATCAAAGTCCAAAAATCAAGATCAACATCGATACGTTCGACATCGTCAATAACAGCGGTGATGAAGAGCAGGTCATGGCCATCGTCGAAAAAGCGCTCTTGGAAGTCCGCGGCGAAGAGGCCGGATTGACTTATGCCGGAAGCAATAACGGGTAAGCGATTGATCATTTCGGTCGTCATCAAACAGTAGCAGTACCATTCGGTGCGACTGCTGTTTTTTTTTGGCGAGAAAGCATAAATTTTTCGCGAGGGACTGAAGCATATGATGGGTTAATGTAATATAATTAGGAAACAGACATAAATGACAGTTGAAGAGGACGGAACCAGACGATGGCGGCGGATAGGGCAGAACAAGCAGTGAATGTGGAGCAATGGCAAGCAATCAATGAACGGAATCAGCGTTTTGATGGAGAATTTTTTTACGCGGACAGGAATACACAATTGTACTGCAAGCCGTCCTGTCCTTCCCGGCTTCCTAAGTTCAATCATGTCTGCATTTTTATCTCAGCGGAGGCTGCGGAGGCGAATGGCTACAGTCCTTGCCGCAGATGCAGACCGAACGGGAATGCCGTTACGGATCTGGAATGGGCCGGCCAAGCCGAACGCTTTATCCATAACCATTATCAACACCCATTGAGCGTGAATAGCATTGCCGAAGCCTGTCATGGCCCCTCGTCGGAACTGCAGCAGGTTTTCATCCGGATCTATGGCGTTTCGTTGCTGGACTACCTTTACCGTGTCAGGATGGATCAAGCGCGCTACTTTCTGATTCATTCAAGACGCTTCATCAAGCAAATAGCCGAGCTGGTCGGAATACCCTCCGTGGCGGAATTTTCCCGCAAATTCAAGGAAAAGGAAGGCATGGCGCCGACCTTATACCGCCAGCGCGTGCGCAAGCGCGAAAGAGAGCAACGGTCCTGACGACCTACTATAGTACAAATAAATTATTTGAGAGCAAAACAGCAGGACAACCGATCGGCGGTAACTTGCTGTTTTTTGTTTTGGGTTAAAATCATTTGACATAAAACGTCTACAGATGTAAACTTACTTCAGAAGCAAGAAACAACAACGAAAGGATGAAAAAAATGACCGATTCGACACAGAAGAAGATAACCGACGCTGAATGGGAAGTGATGCGTGTTGTCTGGACAAACGGGAAAGCGACCAGCCGGGAAATCATTTCGGTTTTGCAGGAAAAAATGGATTGGAAACAAGCCACCGTCAAAACGTTGATCGGAAGACTCGTCGACAAAGGTTTGTTGGCTACGGAACCGATCGGAAATAAATTCATCTACAGCGCAAACGTATCCGAACAGGAAAGCGTCGGCGGCGCTACCGAAGACCTTTTGGCGCACGTCTGTACGAAAAAAGTCGGCAGCACGATAGCGGAACTGATCGAAAGAGCGACGCTGAGCCACACTGATATTGCGTTGTTGGAAAAGGTGATCGCCGCCAAAAAACGGACGGCAGTCGATGAAGTGAAGTGCATGTGCACACCAGGACAATGCAACTGCAAGCAAACCGGTTGCGTACACAAGGAGGAATTACCCGATGGAAAATAAAAGTTATGATATAGAAGGCATGAGTTGTGCATCGTGCTCCCAAGCCGTGGAAAAAGCGGCCGCCAAAGTGGCAGGCGTCAAGGAAGCGACAGTCAACTTGGCGACCGAGAAATTGACGGTTGCTGTCGATGATAGCCATTTTTCCGAAGAACTACTGAAGAATGCAGTCGATGCAGCTGGCTATGTTTTGGTGGCAAACAAGAAAGAAAAGACGTTTCTGATTGAAGGCATGAGTTGCGCCTCGTGTTCCCAAACTGTGGAAAAAGTGACCCGGGCAGTTGCCGGCGTATCTGATGCGTCCGTGAACCTGGCTACCGAAAAAATGGTCATCTCCTACGATCCGACAGTGCTTCATCCAGGGGATATCGAAAAAGTTGTGGCCGAAGCGGGTTACACGGCTATCGAAGAGAGCGCTACTATAGAAGAAAGCGACCAAAACCAAGCGAAGAAAGAAAAACACATCAAAAATATGTGGAGACGCTTTTGGCTCTCAGCGGTATTCACGCTTCCGCTTCTGTATCTCGCGATGGGCCACATGTTGGGCTTACCCTTGCCGATGAGCCTTCATCCGACGATGAATCCGGTCACTTTCGCGCTCACGCAGCTCTTGCTGACGATTCCGGTGATGGTGCTGGGGATGAAATTTTTTACAGTAGGATTCAAGTCCTTGTTCAAGGGACACCCGAATATGGATTCGCTGGTGGCTTTGGGAACCAGTGCCGCCTTTCTGTATAGCCTATATGGCACATTTGCAGCAATCGGAGGGAACAACGAACTTGTCATGAACTTGTATTACGAATCAGCGGCTGTCATTTTGACGCTGATCACGCTCGGCAAGTACTTCGAGGCCGTTTCAAAAGGCAAGACATCGGAAGCCATCAAAAAGCTGATGGGGTTGGCGCCAAAAACAGCCCGTGTCATCCGTGACGGCAATGAGCAGGAAATCAAACTGGACGCTGTCATGGTGGGGGACATTTTGGTTGTCCGTCCCGGCGAAAAAATGGCTGTCGATGGAAAAGTGACGGAAGGCCTGACATCTGTTGATGAATCGATGTTGACAGGCGAGAGCATGCCCGTGGAGAAAAAAGCGGGCGATGCCATCATCGGCGGCAGCATCAACAAAAATGGTTCCATCCAGTACCGGGCAGAAAAAGTCGGAAAAGATACGGCCCTTGCGCAGATCATCAAGTTGGTGGAAGATGCCCAAGGTTCAAAAGCACCGATCGCAAAACTAGCTGATACGATTTCGGGCTACTTCGTTCCGATCGTCATCGTGCTCGCTGTTCTGGCCGGGCTGGCGTGGTACTTCTTGGGACAAGAATCCTGGATTTTCGCATTGACCATCACGATTTCGGTCTTGGTCATCGCTTGTCCTTGCGCTTTGGGTTTGGCGACACCTACCGCCATCATGGTGGGTACCGGCAAGGGCGCCGAGAACGGTGTCCTGATCAAAAGCGGGACGGCTCTGGAAGTGACGCATAAAATTCAGACAATCGTTTTCGACAAGACGGGGACAATCACTGAAGGCAAGCCGAAAGTTACGGATGTTCTGGTCCGTGAAGGGCTCGATCCGGATGAACTGTTGCTGTTGGCGGCATCAGCTGAAAAAGGGTCGGAGCATCCGCTTGGAGAAGCCATCGTTCGCGATGCTGAAGAGAAAGAGCTGTCTTTGTTGAAACCATCCGCCTTCAATGCGCTGCCTGGTTTCGGTATTGCCGTCACAATCGATGGGAAAGAGCTTCTTTTGGGAAATGAAAAGTTGATGCTGAACCATGGAATCGGACTCGGTTCATTTGCCGAAACCTCCCACTCGCTGGCTGAACAAGGCAAAACACCGATGTACATCGCAATGGATGGGGAATTGGCCGGCATCATCGCTGTTGCCGATACGGTGAAAGCAAGCAGTGCGGCCGCGATCAAAAAACTCCGTGGTATGGGCATCGAAATCGCGATGATTACCGGCGACAATAAACGTACGGCGCAAGCCATCGCAAACCAAGTGGGCATCGACCGTGTCTTGAGTGAAGTATTGCCTGAAGACAAAGCGGAAGAAGTCAAGAAGCTGCAACAGGGCGGCCGCAAAGTCGCCATGGTCGGAGACGGTGTCAATGATGCACCGGCCTTGGTCCAAGCGGACATCGGCATCGCCATCGGATCCGGAACGGATGTCGCTATCGAATCAGCGGATATCGTGCTGATGAAGAGCGACCTGATGGCAGTAGCCACGGCCGTCGAACTCAGCAAAGCCACCATCAAAAACATCAAGGAGAACCTGTTCTGGGCATTTGCCTATAATGTTCTTGGCATTCCTGTTGCGATGGGAATCCTGCACGTCTTCGGGGGACCCTTGTTGAATCCGATGATCGCCGGAGCAGCGATGAGTTTCAGCTCGGTGTCGGTTGTATTGAATGCATTACGTCTGAAAGGATTCAAACCTTCCGTCTCAAAACGGTAAAGGATTAATAAATAGAAAAGAGGAAACGATTATGGAAAAAGAATTGATGCTAGAAGGAATGAAGTGTGATGGTTGCGTAGCAACAGTACAGGAGAAATTCTCTGCGATTGCAGGTGTGGAAGAAGTATCGGTTGATCTGGAAGGAAAGAAAGCAACGGTCAAAATGAACCAAGACATTTCCGAAGCAACTTTCAATGAAGCGTTGTCCGACACGAAGTTCAAAGTAACCGGCAGCAAATAAGCAAAAAATAATAACTCGGGCTCCCTCGGTAATCACTGAGGGAGTTTTTTTCGCACAAATTTGCACATTTTTTCTGTTTGGCTATTGTAGTGAGCGCAATTTAGGAGTAGAATGGAACATGCAGTCCGGTCGAACAGACCAGCATGCGGGCGTAGTTTAGTGGTAAAATGCGACCTTCCCAAGGTCATGTCGCGGGTCCGATTCCCGTCGCCCGCTTACGGAATTGAATGCATCTTAACCTTACCGATAAATTCGGTAAGGTTTTTTTATTTATGTTTACAATAAGCAAATGTTTTGTAATAAT
This sequence comes from Trichococcus sp., assembly GCF_049684335.1. Lineage (GTDB taxonomy): Bacteria > Bacillota > Bacilli > Lactobacillales > Aerococcaceae > Trichococcus. Next base: position 140,430 of record NZ_JBAVFV010000061.1, on the reverse strand, counting down.
TTTTAGGCATTAAAAGCGGATTTGGTTCGATCCGCTTGAGAAATGACACGCATTGAAACATATGTTACAGCTGTAACAATTGATAAATCAGTGGTTTGGATATTTTTTGACATGGAGTTTGTGAAAAAAGACAGCTGTTGTGCCAATTGTTACAAATTGATTTTCTATATTACGACAGCGTAATATTTGACTTATGTTTGTAAGATAAACAGTTATTTGAGACAGTCACGTTAAGATGGAATAACAAAGAATGTATTTTTAACTTTGGCGGTTTGATTCATGATAGGATTGTCTCTGTTGAAAGAACTCCGATCGAGACCTGGATAAATACTTCATTTATCAAATAAAAAAGGTCATGAAGAGTATAAATTGCAATACGAAAACATTGCGAAGAGAAGAAAGGGACAAAACACACATGAAAAACTTCAAATCTAGATTATTCGTAACGAGCGCAACTTTAGCAGCCATCGGTTTTATGGCAACAGCGAACCCTACACAAGCAAACGCAACAGAATATACTTCATCCACTTGGACAGCACGTACAGCAGATCAAATCAAAGCAGATATCCAAAACTTGGAGAGCGGCAGCAAATACACTTTCCAATGGGGCGATACTTTATCAGCAATCGCATTGGCTACTGACGTATCAGTGAATGCCTTAGTTGATGTCAACAGCATCGGAAATGCAGACATGATCATTGCCGGCAACGCAATCGTATTGTCAGCGGACCATAAAATCGTGACTGTTGAACAAGACTCTGAAGTGAAGAGCTACGATGTCAGCTCTGAAGAAGCGGTGGAAGTTGAAACACCCGTTGAAGCAGTTGAAGAAGTTCAAGCAGCACCAGTTGCAGCACCCGCTGTAGAAACATATGTTGAGCCAGCTCCAGTAGCACAAACGGCAGCAACAACTTACCAAGCTAGCTACTTCTTTTATCAAGTAGTCCAAGCTGAAGCAGGCCCAAGCTACCAAGAAAAATTGAATGTTGCATCTGTTATCATGAATCGCGTTGACTCCGGAATTTGGGGCGGAACGACTATTGATGCTGTATTGTACGCATCAGGCCAGTTCTCAGTAGTTTCCAATGGGGCTGCATCAGCAGAAGTACCGACTGCTGACACAATCCAAGCAGTTAACGAAGTATTGAACGGTAACCGTTCAACATCAGCACAAAGCTTCCGTGCTTCAGGCGATGGCGTAACGAACGTATTCTTTTAAAAAAAATTATTACTGATAGTACAAAGAAAAAAGCTGAGCCCATTGCGGGTTCAGCTTTTTTGATGCGACACCCTTATCCTTACCTCCGTAACCACGCGCTCCTTGTGAGGACTCGCCTACTGATATAGAATAGGGAGGAACTATTCAGCGAAAGTAGGAGATAGTTATGAAAATAAAGCAGTACAGTGAGTTATTATTTTACATTCCGTTGACGTTGCTGATGATAGCTGACTTCTTTCCGGACTCCTATCTGTCCAACGGCATTGTGATGAAAGCGAACATCGGGTTGTTGGTCGCTTTGTTCGTTCTGTCTATCGTTCTGAAACAATCCCGGAATGTCGATGATATACAAAAAATCAATGGACAAATTTTTGCACTGGTCTATTTAGTGTCCTTGATGGCAGTGTTGACGCTGCTCGGCGGGACCTCACAATCAGGATTCGGCTTCGACAATGTTGTTGTCTGGTTTGTGGTGCTCATCTCGATTGCCGAAATTATCTCAAAAAAGAAAAAAATGAATCGCTGAATAAAGAAAGAAGCCCAAGAGGAATTCCGACAAAGCGGAAGTTCTCTTGGGCTTCTTTTTGAATTTACACTTAAATGTTTATGTTCAAGTTTACCGGACTCAATTTTGAAACCAGATTGCGGATACGGGATCCAGCGATTTCTTTGATCGGTTCGACGACTTCTCTGATTGCGACATATTTGTCTACGTAGGTTACGACAAAACTTTCTTTGTAACGCGGCAGGCCGCAACGGCTCACCAGGAACATATGCTTGAGAATGATATCACGCTCCAGAGAGTTGATTTCAGTGATGCGGCAAGCATTTTCGCAAGCGATTTTCGGATGGGCATCTGCATGGGCACCGATGTTCAGCTGCGCGACAGCATCACGATCTTCATGGAAGAAGTCGTGTAACAAACCGGCACGTGCAGTGGAACGGGTATCCAGATTCCATTTTTTTGCAAGCTGGTAACTCTTGTAGGATACGCGGATCGAATGTTCCAAACGATTGGTGAAGTGGTGGTGGGTAATGGTCTCCATGTGCAATAATTCTTCGTGATAGATGAGATCTTCGACCAAAGCAACATATTCAACATCATTTTTCCAATGGGATTGTGTCATCTGCATGCTTATTCTATCATCCTTTATGTAAGTAGTTGTTTTTGTATTTTTCATGATGCCCATACTATACACCCACAGCAGAAAAAAAGGAAGGGACTCATTGTGTTTTTCTTCACTTTTACTAATACTTAAAGTCTTTGTCATTTTGCTGTCACATCCGCTGTTTTGCGAATTGGCGTGTACTTTTCGGAATTCCGGAGTAGAATAGGGAATATAAGAAAGGGGAGGGGCGTCGAATATGGAAAAAGTGGAAGGACCTTATCACTTGTTGAACGAAGAACTAGTCAAAAATACTGACGGTAAAAGTTATCCGGAATTTGAAGGCCGGACGGTATATGAAGTCATCCGTGTCGAGGATGGGATTGCGATATTTTTGGAGGATCATCTGGATCGTTTTTTCCGGTCCGCTGCTTATCTAGATCTGCCGCTTCCAGCTACGGCGAAATCCATCGAGGACCGCGTCTATCGTCTCATAGCCGCCAATCAGGTGGGAAATCAGAACCTTAAGTTCATTCTTGGGAAAACGTCAAAAAGCGAAAGTGTGTTGTGGATCTTTTTCACCCAGAGCATTTACCCGCCAAAAAGCTATTATAAAGAAGGCATCGCGACGAGCCTGTTCCGTATCGAACGACTGGATCCGAATATCAAGCTTGTCCGTTCGGATTACCAGAAAGTCGTGCTGCAGGAACGGGCGGATAAGGACGTTTATGAACTGCTGCTTGTTGATGGGAATGAGGAGATCACAGAGGGCAGCCGCACGAATGTTTTTTTTGTAAAAGGGAAAGAATTGTACACGCCCCCTGCAAAAGCTGTACTCCTGGGAATCGTCCGCAAGAAAGTATTCGAAATCTGCGAAAAACGACAAATACCGATCAATGAGATGGCAATCCCAGTCGAGTGGATCAAGGATGTAGAAGGAGCCTTCGTTTCCGGAACCGGCAATAATGTACTGCCTATATCGAAAATCGGAGCGGTTGCGATTCCGACGATGGACAATCCAATTGTGCAGACGATCATGGCGGATTATGCCGAAATGGTCAGAGCATATAAGGAAGAAAAGACACACTAAAAAAACATTGTTACCCATTATACGTAACGGGTTGACATAAGATGTGCAAGCAGTTAAACTGAATACAGCATTGAGACCATCACTTCGGTTCAAGTGGTGGTTTTTTTATAGAAGAGAATGGAGGGAAAGGATGTCAACAAAGGAGAAAGTCCTGCAGTTTCTGGAGCAGCGTAAAGGCGAAAGCATTTCCGGCCAAGATTTGGCTGATCAATTGGAAGTATCCAGAACATCCGTATGGAAAGCAATCAATGGCCTGAAAAAAGAAGGCTATCAGATAGAAGCAACGACGAATAAAGGGTATCAACTATCAGTCGAAACCGATTTGTTGTCGGAGGCCGCCATCGTGCCACTGCTATCGGAAGCGCTGAAAGATCACCGGATCATTGCGCATAAAACGATCGATTCCACCAACTTGGAGGCCAAACGCATCGTCAACGAAGAAGCGACCTTTGAAGGTGTGATCTTATCGGAAGAACAGACAAAGGGCAGAGGGCGCTTGGGTAGAGTTTTCCACTCGCCGAGCGAATCCGGCCTGTACATGAGTTTGGTTTTGAAGCCGGTTGCTGATCTGGATAACGCCACTTTGATCACGACTGCCGCCGCTGTGGCCGTCTCTCAGGCGATCGAAACATTGACAGGAAAAGAACCTCAGATCAAATGGGTGAATGATATCTTCCTGGATGGCAGGAAAGTCTGCGGCATCCTGACGGAAGGAATCATGGATATGGAATCGCGGACGATCGGAACGATCATTTTAGGGATCGGCCTGAACTTCCGGGCGCCTGAAACGGATTTTCCTGATGAAATCCAATCGATCGCCGGCACGCTGTTCGATTCAAAAAATGCCGCGGTGACAAGGAACCAAATGGCTGCCGAAATACTCAACCGTTTTTATGTCCTTTATCCTGATTTGGCATCCCGGTCCTACCTGGACGAGTACCGCAAACGTTGCTTCGTCTTGGGTGAACAAGTCACTTTCCCGCAAGGAAGCGAAACAATCGAAGCCAAAGCGATCGCAATCGACGACGATGGCGGACTAGTTGTAGCATTGTCGGATGGGGAAACGAAAACCCTGACCTATGGCGAAATCAGCATCAAAATCAAAAAGAGAGAAGGAAATTAACATGAAATTATCAACAAGAGATTTGACCCAAATCAGTATATTCGCGGCTTTGACATTCGTCAGCGGCTTCCTGAGCATCCCCGTCGGACCCGTTCCGATCACTTTGCAGACACTTTTGGTTCTGCTGACCGGCTTCTTCCTGCGTCCGAAAGCTGCCTTTTTTGCGCAACTGCTGCCTTTATTACTGAAATTATTGCTTGGCGGATTTCAAGCCTTTTTGACTCCTAGCTTTGGGTTTGTGTTTGGATTTATTGCAGCGGCTACTTTGATTTCCTATCTCGTGCATAATAAAGAAGGAAGCTTCTTAAATTATGGGATTGCAGCTGTTGCCGGCACCATCGTCATGTACGCAATCGGTTTGCCTTACATGGCGATGATCCTGAACGTTGTCATGGGTAATCAATTCGATTTGGCGGCAATTTTCCAGATGGGCATGTTGTTGTTCATTCCGGGGGACATCGCCAAAGCCGTGTTGGCCATCATCCTGGCTGACCGTTTAAAAGGCCGTGTGCGCGTATTCCAGCACTGATTTCGTTTTTTGAAAAAAATAAATGATTCAAAAACATCCAAAACCTTGGTCTGACGGGGCTGGATGTTTTTTTTGAAAAAATATCTCGAATTCGTGAATATATAACTTGAAATACATTCTGTTATGTGGCATAATGATAACAAGCTTACGAAATGTAAGAGAAATGAAGGTGAGTCCTTCATTGAAAAACAAGTGCATGGAGGAAAAAAATTGGAAAACACATCTATAATATCTCGTATTAGTAATGCTTTGTTTGGAAGTAAAAATACAACAATAACAACAGACGAAAAGGGGAAAACAACTATGAAAATCGGAATTATCTCAGGAAGCGTACGTGAAGGAAGAAACTCAGCAGCAGTATCAGAATGGATCCATGAATTTGCCGAAAAACGCAATGACGGCGGCATCGAATACGAAATCGTCGCTTTAGCAAACTATGACTTACCTTTGTTGGGCGCTAAATTACCGGAAGACCGTCAAGCAGCAGCTGGCGCAGCGATCCAAGCTTGGTCAGAAAAAATGGCTTCATTCGATGGATACGTGTTTGTGACACCTGAATACAACCATGCAGTCGGTGGCGCTTTGAAAAATGCGTTGGATTTCCTGAAGCCTGAAGTTGCCGATAAAGCAGCCGGATTTGTCGGATATGGAAGCTTGGGCGGGGCCCGCGCACACGAAAACATGCGCGTCATCCTAGGCGAATTGAGCGTAGCAACAGTGCACACAACAGTGAACTTCTCATTGATGACTGATTTCGAGAACATGAGCAATTTTGTACCGAACGATTATCATGCAGGCAATGCGACAGCAATGTTCAACGAATTGATCAAATGGTCCGGAGCATTGAAAACTATCCGTTAATAGTATAGAAGAAGAATGATGAGGGGAGGCCGCCATGCAAGCATGGCGGTCTGCTCTCATTTCCTGAGTAAGGCTTCCTTCACCTTTCGTCCATTGATTTTCTGAAAGCTAGCGTCTATACTGAAACGTACTGAGCTTGCAGAAATGCAAGCATTCGAATCACGTAATCAGGGTACACGTAATAACAGTTGGAGGAGATAAAGTGGTTTTGTTGGGAAGTTTGGTCAACAGCGCTGCCATCGTTTTGGGTGGCAGCATCGGCCTTGTTTTGAAGAAAGGCATCTCGGATAGGTTAGCTAACGCAGTGATGAACGCATTGGCGCTCTGCGTATTATACATAGGCGTAAGTGGCATGTTGAAAGGCGAAAATGTTCTGATCACCATTTTGTCGATGGTTGCTGGTACATTGGTCGGAGAATGGCTCAATCTGGATCAGAAAATCAATCAGTTGGGTGATACAATCGAGAATATGGTTGCTTCACCTAACGAAGGGGTTTCGGTTTCAAAAGGGTTTGTGACGGCAAGTCTGTTGTTCTGTGTGGGCGCGATGGCGATCGTCGGCGCACTGCAGAGCGGTTTGACCGGCAATCATGATACGCTTTTCGCGAAGTCCCTGATAGACGGCATTGCAGCGATTGTGATGGCATCCAGCTTAGGCATCGGCGTGCTGCTTTCAGCCGGACTGATCCTCGTTTATGAAGGCGGCATTTCGCTTTTTGCCAATGTCCTTGCGCCACTTCTGACGGATTCTGTGATCAATGAAATGACTTGCGTGGGTTCGCTTCTGATTGTCGGGCTGGCTTTGAACATGTTGAAGCTGACGAATCTGAAAATCATGAATTATGCGCCCGCAGTCTTTTTCCCGATCCTTCTCGGACTATTCATGTGAATGCAGAAAAAAGACGTTCCCAAGCGGACGTCTTTTTTGTATATCGGCCCAGCCTTCTTTATAATCGGTATCAAGGAAAGCCATCGGAGAGGGGACTGGATTATGTGCGGACGATATGCGCTTGAAGCGACAATGAGGGAAATGTGGGAAAGGTACCTGTTGGGGGAAATGGCAGAGGATGTCGAAAAGCGTGCGGAAATATTTCCGACCAACAGCACACCACTGATAATGCCGGGAAACGAGTTGGTCCATCACAGGTGGGGATTCATGGAGCCTTTCGCGAAGCGCCCTTTGATCAATGCCCGAGCAGAAACAATCCTTGAAAAGCCGACATTCAGCCAGCCTTTCCGGACAGCACGTTGTCTCGTGCCGGCGACTGCATTTTTTGAATGGGAGAAAGTCGGCGAAGAAAAGTTGAAACGAAAAATTGCTGTATCGGATATCCCGATTTTTTCGATGGCCGGTATCCTCAAGACGTATCAGGATGAAAACGGAAAAGCTTTTACAGCTTTTTCCATCATCACCACTGCCGCCAACGACCAGATGCGCGCCATCCACGATCGCATGCCTGTGATACTGGAACCTGAAGATGAAGCCTTTTATCTGGATCAGAAGGCCGATCCGAAATTGGTTTGGAAGTTGCTGAAGCCAACAGAGCATCGCCTGCTGATCGAATGAGTAATCGTTAATTTTTTTAAATGAGAATACACTCATCCGAATTTAATTTAATCGTTGACATCCTTATTTAATTCTTATAAACTTAAGGCAACAAATAAATGACGTGCGAGGAGAATTTATGCAAACGCAATCAACAGGCCGCAATCTTATCATCAGCTACGACTTTAGCTACTTTAGATGCTGTTTGTAGACATGTCTCACATGGATGCAAACAATGAACAAAAATTTGTTTGTATCTATGAAGGCTGAAGCATTTTCGCGTGATGTGACTGGCCCCATAGATGAAAAAATCTATTTGGGCTGTTGAGTTTCCATAAACTTACCTTAGCAAAAGCCCATTTAGATAATCGTATCTAAATGGGCTTTTGCGTACCCGGAACAAACGATTGATTGCCTAATCAGTTCTCGCACAATTTAAAAAATAGGGGGAAAAGAAATGATTGGAATGGATTGGAAAAAGAAAGTAGCGACAACATTGGCACTGACTTCTGCTTTGTTGCTTGGCGCATGCGCCGGCAGTACAGAAGAAGCGACGGATTCTTCCGCAACAAGCTCAACAGCCTCAGCGGATGCTGTGCATATCGGAATCCTGCAGATCCTTGAGCATGAATCCTTATCGGCAGCACGCACAGGTTTCTTGGAAGTTTTGGAGGAAGCCGGTTATGTTGAAGGCGATAATTTGATCGTGGATTATCAAAATGCACAGGGTGACCAAGCCAACCTGCAGAGTATGGCTGAACGTTTAGCCGGCAACAATGACCTCATTTTATCAATCTCGACACCAGCTTCGCAAGCAGTAGCGAACGCTGAAAAAGAAAATCCGGTCTTGTTCACTGCGGTAACTGATCCGATCGATGCCGGCCTAGTGGCAAGTGCAGAAGAGCCGGGTGCAAATATCACCGGAACAAGCGATCAGAGCCCGATGGATAAACAAATCGAATTGTTGTTGTCAATCGTACCTGGTGCGGAAACAGTCGGTATCATCTACAATTCCAGCGAAATGAATTCAATTGTACAGAGTGATCAAGCGCAGGCATTGTTGGAAGCAGCAGGCGTGAATGTCGAAATCATGACCGTTACCTCTACCAATGACGTCCAACAAGTGATGGAGTCATTGGTACAAAAAGTCGATGCGATCTATATCCCAACGGACAATACCTTATCCAGCACGATGGCTACTGTTGGCCAAATCGCTATGGAAGCCAAAATTCCGGTCATTCCTGGCGCAACTGAAATGGTTGAAGCGGGCGGTTTGGCAACTTACGGAATTGACTTCAAGGAATTAGGACGTCAAACAGGCGAAATGGCTTTGCAGATTCTGGAAGAAGGTAAGCTTCCTTCCGAATTGCCTGTCCAATTCCCTAAGACACTTCAATTGGTCGTGAATGAAGAGATGGCTAAAGCGCTTGGAATCGATCCAGACAGCATCAAATTGCCAGAATAAGCTACGAACTAAAAACGAGGTTGCCACCTTAAAGTGGGGCACCCTCGTTTTTTTGTGCGTTCCCGGATTTTATCGCTCTGCTCCGGGAACGGAGGAGAGGAAGAAAGTTATCGGCGATTTCCGGTGAAAGGGGCCTAACCGGAGCTATGGGACCGCACGCAGTCCACCGCAGTCCGCTACACTCCTCCCATTCCGTACACCGTCACACGATTTTGTAAGGAAATAGCAAAAGGGGTTGACAAAAGAAGCCGCTTTGCATAAAATGAGAATACGATAATAAAACTTAACGAAAAATTAGAAGGCTACAAAAAAAGAGGAGGGGATCGTCATGGAAGATGCAAACGTATCAGCTAACGTAATCATGGGGACAACCCCTTCTTTTAACGGCTTATTATTATAGCAGGGCTTGGACACTGAAATATCAGTCGTTTGAGCCCTGCTTGGCATTGACAAATAATGGGGCTGAAGCGATTATTTATTGACCTTCGAAATGCATCCATTATTTGTGGATGCATTTTTTTTCGAAAATTTACTCTTATGATTTTTTAATCAAACCAATAAACGAAAAATGAACCGGAGGAAAAGACCATGACGGAAAAACAGTACATTCAATTCTTTGATACGACCCTGCGCGATGGGGAACAGACACCTGGTGTGAACTTCAATACGAAGGAAAAGGTGCAGATTGCCTTGCAGATGGAAAAATGGGGGATCGATGTTATTGAAGCAGGATTCCCGATCTCTTCAGAAGGCGACTTTGAAGCGGTAAAGGCGATTGCCGGTGCTGTCAAAAATATGACGGTAGCAGGTCTTGCCCGCTGTAATGAAAAGGATATCGATGCTGCCTACGATGCTTTGAGGGATGCAGTCGATCCGCAGATCCATATTTTTATCGCGACCAGCCCCATCCACATGGAATATAAACTGAAAATGAGCAAAGAAGAAGTATTGGCCTCAGTAGCCCATCATATCGCTTACGCCAAATCAAAATTCGAGAAAGTCCAATTCTCACCTGAGGATGCAACTCGGAGCGATTGGGACTTCCTTGTTGAAGTCATTAATTTGGCCATCGAAAAGGGCGCTACAGTCATCAATATCCCTGACACGGTTGGTTACACCAATCCGACCGAGTTCGGAAACCTTTTCAAATATCTGAAGCAAAACGTAACCCACTTTGATGACGTCATCTTCTCTTCCCATTGCCACGACGACCTGGGTATGGCAACGGCTAATGCTTTGGCAGCAGTCGAAAATGGCGCGCTGCGGGTAGAAGGAACCATCAACGGCATCGGCGAACGTGCAGGGAATACGGCACTCGAGGAAGTTGCGGTCGCTCTTCACATCCGCAAAAACTATTATGAAAAAGAAACCGGTATGGTTCTGAAGGAAACGAAGCGCACAAGTGATTTGGTCAGCCGCCTTTCCGGTATGCCGATTCCGCGCAACAAAGCTGTCATCGGTGGCAATGCCTACGCACACGAATCAGGTATCCATCAGGATGGTGTTCTGAAGAATCCGGAAACCTACGAAATCATCACTCCGCAATTGGTCGGTGTGGAGCACAATTCGTTGCCGTTGGGTAAACTTTCCGGTCGTCACGCCTTTGTGGATCGAATTGCACAAATGGGCTATGAAATCAGCGACCCGGCAGAAATCAAAATATTGTTCGCCCGTTTCAAAGAACTGGCTGACAAGAAGAAGAACGTGACCGAAGAGGACATCCATGCATTGATGGTAGGCAAATCGATCGAGGACGAATCGGCCTACGAGCTGAAACGCCTGCAAGTGCAGTTTGTGAAGGATGGTATCCAAGGAGCCATCGTCGGCATCCAGGACAAACGTAACAAAGACGCGAAGATGCAGGATTCAGCAACCGGTTCAGGAAGCATCGAAGCCATCTACAACACCATCAACCGCATCCTTGAGCAAGAAATCATTTTGAAGGAATACAATATTGAAGCCATCACGGGCGGTAAAGATGCACAAGCAGAAGTGCACGTGGTCGTGGAGGATGAGGACGGCAAGAGCTATAACGGCACAGGCATCGACTTCGATGTCCTGACTGCATCAGCGAAAGCGTATATTCAAGCCAGCGGGAAAGCAAAAAATAAACAGACAATAGAAAAAGTATCAGCACATTTCTGATGAGGGGGAAAAATTAAGATGAATTATACGATTGCAGCATTGCCCGGAGATGGCATTGGACCAGAAATAATGGAAAGTGGATTGACTTTGCTGGAAACAATCGGCAAAAAATTTCAACATGAATTCAACGTGACGGTTTACCCATTCGGAGGAGCCGGCATCGATGAGACCGGCGATCCGATTCCACCGCAAACAATCAAAGGCTGTTCCGAAGCTGACGCAATCCTTTTGGCTGCAATCGGCGGACCGAAATGGGAAAAAGCTGAAAAAACGCCGGAAGATGGCCTGTTGCAATTGCGTAAGACTTTAGGACTTTTCTCGAACATCCGCCCAATCGCAGTGAGCGACAGCATCGCCCACTTGTCCCCGTTGAAGACGGAACGCGTTAAAGGCACAGACTTCATCGTTGTCCGCGAATTGACAGGCGGTCTGTACTTCGGTCAGCCGAAGCACTGGAATGATGAGGAAGCGACTGATACTCTCTTCTATAAGAAGAGCGAAATCGATCGGATCGTCCGCCAAGCTTTTGAAATCGCAATGACGCGCAGCAAAAAACTGACTTCGGTCGATAAAGCGAACGTCTTGGCCAGCAGCAAACTGTGGCGCAAGACAGTCAACGAAATCGCGACGGAATACCCGGAAGTTACCGTCGATCATTTGTATGTCGATGCAGCTTCGATGAAAATCATCCAAAATCCTACTTCATTCGATGTCATCGTGACGGAAAATATGTTCGGGGACATCCTGAGCGACGAAGCATCCGTCATCACAGGCTCATTGGGGATGCTGCCTTCCGGAAGCCATGCAGTATCCGGTCCATCCTTATATGAACCGATTCATGGATCCGCACCGGACATCGCCGGGAAAAACATCGCCAACCCGATGTCGATGATCCTGTCCGTTGCCATGATGCTGCGCCAAAGCTTCCAGCTGCATGAAGAGGCAGACGCGCTTGAAAAAGCGGCCGCTGAGGTGATGGATGCCGGTTTCCTGACGGCTGATCTGGGCGGCACAACGACAACGACAGCATTTACTGAGCAAGTGAAAGCCATTTTGGAAAAGTGAAGGGGAGTAGACAGTATGAGCAGAACGCTTTTTGATAAACTATGGGACAGACACGTTATTACAGGACCAGAAGGTGAACCACAATTGTTGTATGTGGATCTGCACCTGATCCATGAAGTCACTTCACCACAAGGCTTCGATGGCTTGCGCGAAACCAACCGCCCAGTCCGACGCCCTGACAAAACGATCGCAACGGTCGACCACAATGTGCCAACGGAAGATATCTTCAACATCAAGGATCTGATTTCGAAGAAACAAATCGAAGCGCTGCAGAAGAATTGCGAAGAATTCAACATCCCATTGATGGACATCGGAACAGCCAACCAAGGGATCGTGCACATGGTCGGACCGGAATTGGGCGCAACCCAACCCGGCAAGATTGTCGTCTGCGGAGATTCGCATACGGCTACGCACGGCGCTTTCGGAGCGATGGCATTCGGTATCGGCAGCTCGGAAGTTGAACATGTTTTTGCAACGCAGTCGATCTGGCAGAAAAAACCGAAATCGATGGGCGTCAAAATCACCGGGAAATTGCCTGCAGGCGTTTATGCGAAAGATATCATTCTGCACCTGATTGCGACTTACGGGACAGCCTTCGGGAGCGGCTATGCGATTGAATTCTACGGTGATACTGTGGAAGCCTTGACGATGGAAGAACGGATGACAATCTGCAACATGTCCATCGAATTCGGTGCTAAGATCGGCATGATGGCGCCGGATCAGACTACATACGATTATCTGCGCGGCCGCCGTTATGCACCAGAAAACATGGAGAAAGCCATTGCCGATTGGGAGACCCTGAAGAGCGATCCGGATGCTGCCTATGACACTGACATCGCTATTGAAGTTTCCGATTTGGCACCTTATGTAACCTGGGGAACAAACCCAGGCATGGGCGTTCAATTCGGCGAGAAATTCCCTGAGATTCAGGATAAGAATGACGAGCGCGCCTATAACTACATGGATCTGCAACCTGGCCAAACGGCTGAAGAGATTCCATTGGGCTTTGTCTTCATCGGCTCTTGTACGAATGCGCGGCTTTCCGATTTGGTTGAAGCAGCGAAGTATGTCAAGGGCGGCAAAGTGCCTGATCACATCCAGGCTATGGTCGTTCCGGGCAGCCGGACCGTACGTGATGCTGCCGCGGAATTGGGCTTGGATAAAATTTTCATCGATGCAGGATTTGAATGGCGCGAACCAGGCTGCTCGGCTTGCTTGGGTATGAACCCGGATAAAGTGCCTGCAGGCGTACACTGTGCCTCGACTTCCAACCGTAACTTTGAAGGCCGTCAAGGAAAGGGTTCGCGGACGCATTTGGTCAGCCCAGCCATGGCAGGCGCTGCAGCAGTGAACGGTAAATTTGTGGATATCAGAAAGGAAGCAGTGACTTATGGAGCCAATTAAAGTACATAACGGTAAAACCGTTGCCTTGATGAACAACAACATCGACACCGACCAAATCATCCCGAAAGTATTCCTGAAACGGATCGAAAAAACGGGCTTCGGCGCTTTCGTTTTTGATGAATGGCGTTTCCTGAAAAACGGCGATCCGAATCCGGAGTTCCCTTTGAATGATGCCGACCGCCAAGAAGCAACGATCCTTGTGACCGGAGATAACTTCGGCTGCGGCTCTTCCCGTGAACATGCTGCTTGGGCGTTGATGGATTATCGATTCCGCGTCATCATCGCCGGCAGTTACAGCGATATCTTCTATATGAATTCCTTGAAGAACGGCCTGTTGTTGATCGAGTTGCCGCAAGAGCAACGTGACGCTTTGGCGCAAGTTTCAGCGGATGAAACCATCCAGATCGACTTGCCTAATCAAGTGGTCAGAACCAGCACAGCTGAGTATCCGTTCGCTATTGATCCTACTTGGAAGCACAAATTGGAAAACGGCATCGACGACATCACTGAAACAATGGCTTATAAAGATGAGATTGATGCGTATGAAGCAAAATGGGACAATATTTACGCATAGATAGAAAAGTGGAACGGATTCGTTCAGCCCTGAAAGAAATTTAGGAAATCGGACCGACTGAGCATCGTAGAGCGCAATAGGCCCGATTTATCTAATTTCCGAAGGGCTAATCCGTGGAACTAGCCATCATTATTGGTGCGGGGAACACTTTGGGAGTACTTCAAACACCTAGGGTGATGCATTTTAAATTTTTAAAAATTTTAATAGGATAGGCGAGAAATTTCCTTCAATTGGAGGGAAATTCTCGCTTGTTTTTTTGAAGTGTTGTAAGATGTAGATGCGTCAAGGGCTATCAATTATGACGATATGTTGTCGTTGTCGCTAAAAAAACATTATCCGATACGGCTTTATGTTATAATAGCTTGTCTGTCGTTAAGCCCCTATTTGAGGATTTCTGCAGAAAAAGGCCCGCAGGATGGATGAATGAATTTTCCCTACAGGAGGAATGAATAAGATGAGTAGAGCTTTAATTATTGGTGCCGGTGGCGTTTCCAACGTCGTATGTCATAAATGTGCCCAAAATTCAGAAGTGTTCGAAGAATTTATGATTGCCAGTCGTACAAAGTCAAAATGCGATGAAATCAAAGATCGGATCGAAAGCGGCATTTATGCGGGACGTTCCAAAATCACGACTGCCCAAGTGGATGCGAACAATGTTCCTGAATTAGTGGCGCTGATCAATGAATACAAACCGGATATCGTGATTAATGTGGCTTTGCCATACCAAGACTTGACCATCATGGATGCCTGTCTTGAAACAAAAACTGATTATGTCGACACAGCGAACTATGAACCGGAAGATACAGCTAAATTTGAATACAAATGGCAATGGGATTACCGCGAGCGTTTCGAAAAAGCCGGCATCACCGCGTTGTTGGGATCAGGATTTGACCCGGGCGTAACGAGCGTATTCTCTGCCTATGCCCAAAAACACCATTTCGACGAAATCCACACAATCGATATCCTGGACTGCAATGGCGGCGACCATGGCTATCCATTCGCAACCAACTTCAATCCGGAAATCAACATTCGCGAAGTGACCGCTAACGGAAGCTATTGGGAAAACGGTGAGTGGATCGAAACGGAACCGATGGAAATCAAGCGCGAGTATAACTTCGATCAGGTAGGTCAGAAAGATATGTACTTGCTGCACCACGAAGAAATCGAATCTTTGGCTTTGAACATCAAAGGCATCAAACGCATCCGTTTCTTCATGACTTTCGGTGAAAGCTATCTGACGCATTTGAAGGTGTTGGAGAATGTCGGTATGACGTCCATCGTGCCGATCGAATTCGAAGGCAAACAAATCGTGCCGTTGCAATTCCTGAAAGCCGTATTGCCTGACCCAGCTTCATTGGGACCGCGCACTAAAGGTAAAACGAACATCGGTAACATCTTCACCGGCATCAAAGACGGCAAAGAGAAGACATACTACATCTACAACGTCTGCGATCATGAAGCATGCTACAAGGAAGTCGGCTCGCAAGCCGTTTCATACACAACCGGTGTCCCTGCGATGATCGGGGCAGCTATGGTCTTGACCGGACGATGGAAGAAACCTGGTGTGTACAACATCGAGGAATTCAATCCGGATCCATTCATGGAAGCATTGAACGTCTATGGCTTGCCTTGGCAAGAGGACTTCAATCCTACCTTGGTCGATTAGGAGGCTGAAATGGACACGACAATCGATTTTCAAGCCTTGCCGACACCCAGCTATGTGGTGGATGAGACCTTATTGCGCCGCAATCTGGAAATCCTGAAATCGGTCAAGGGTCAGACGGGCTGCAAGATTTTGTTGGCCCAGAAAGCTTTTTCGATGTATCATTTCTACCCTTTGGTCGCCGAGTATCTGGACGGCACGACCGCTAGCTCTGTCCATGAGGCACAATTGGGTCATGAGGAATTCGGCAAGGAGACGCATGTCTTTGCGCCGGCTTTCAAGAAGGAAGAAATGGAGGCGTTGCTCCCGATAGTGGACCACATCGTCTTCAATTCCCCTAACCAAGTGAAGTTGTATGCCGAAATGGTTAAGAACAGCGATCGCCCAATCGAAATCGGTCTGCGCGTCAATCCGGAGCTATCCACTCAGGATCATGCACTCTATGATCCGGCCAGTCCGTTTTCGCGTTTGGGTACGACTGCTGTTAATTTCGATGAAAGCCAAGTCAAACTGTTGGACGGTCTGCATTTCCATACCCTTTGCGAACAGGGTTCCGAGGATTTGGAAGCGACACTGGTCGCATTCGAAGCGAAATTCGGGAAATACCTGCATGGCATGAAATGGGTGAACTTCGGAGGCGGACATCACATCACCAAAGAAGGCTACGACATCGCCAAATTGGTGGAAATCGTCAACTACATCAAAGAGAAATATGACGTGCAAGTCTACTTGGAACCTGGCGAAGCGATCGCATTGAATGCGGGCTTCCTGGTCGCGAGCGTGCTGGAAACGACCTACAACCAGATGAATCTGGCTATTCTGGACACATCAGCGACTTGCCACATGCCTGACGTATTGGAAATGCCGTACCGTCCGTTCATCATCGATTCAGGTGAAGCGGATGAAAAGGCGCACACATACCGTTTGGGTGGGCAGACTTGTCTTGCCGGCGACGTCATCGGGGATTATTCCTTCGATGAGCCGCTTCAGCCCGGCGATCGCCTGATTTTCACGGACATGGCCATCTATTCCATGGTGAAGAATACGACATTCAACGGCATCCAACTGCCGGCCATCGCTGCCCATACGGTCAAAGATGGCACAAAAGTCATCAAAACCTTTGGATACGATGATTTTAAATCACGATTATAGAGTTTTTGAATAGTGGAGCTGTCTCTGATGAGGCAGCTTTTTTTTGCTGTTCTCCGGCGTGGGGGGCTTAGCCGGAGTTGTGATCCGCATTCGTATGGTGTATTCCGACGAGCAGAAGCTCATCGGAGAAGAGTCCGATTATTACCGGTCTGCTCCGGCGAACAAGGCATCGCCGGAGGAGTGGGGCTCCTACTTGGCTGTCCTCCGGGGAAGGAGGATTCCCAGGAGCTGAAGCACGCAATTCATGCATATCCACTAAAAACATAAAAAACTAAAGAAGCCTGCGACAAATTTAGTCAAAGTGACAAAGGAGGAAGTGTCCGGTATAATCAAATTGTCGAATATTGCACAGAAATCCTGCAGAAAGGGGAATAACATGAGGAGAAAAATGTTAGTGGCGTCGGTGGCTGTTCTGGGTTTATGGGGGTGCGCAGATGAACCGGATGCGGTTTCTGAAGTTGAATCCGTGGACGCCTCTTCTGAACAAACGGATGTACCTACTGAAAAAGAGGAGGAAAAAGTGATTTCCTTCATCGGAGTCGGTGACAACCTGATCCACGATTCTATTTTTCGGGATGCGGAACTGGCGGACGGCACTTATGATTTCAAGTTCATCTACGAAAACGTGGCAGAAGATATCAAGGAAGCCGATATCGCATTTCTGAACCAAGAAACGATCAGTGCCGGGAATGATTATGACTATTCCGGCTATCCGGCGTTCAACACACCGCCCGAAATCGCCCAGGATATGAATGATCTAGGCTTTGATTTGGTCAATGGCGCAACGAACCATGCACTGGATTATGACTATCCCGGCGCCCTCAATTCCCTAGCCGTATGGAATGAACAGGAGAACGTTGTCTATACAGGCATTTATGAGAGCCAGGCCGACCGGGATGAGATCCGGACGATTGAAAGGGATGGCGTCACGTTCTCCTTCTTGACCTATACCTATGGGACGAATGGCATTCAGCCCGACACTTCCTATCGTGTTTCGTACTTTGATGAAGCACTGATCCGTCAGGATGTGGCTAATGCCAAAAACGTCAGCGATGTCGTCATTGTTTCAGCGCACTGGGGTGATGAAAATACGCAGAAAGTCAATGAAATGCAGCACACTTATGCACAATTGTTCGCCGACTTGGAGGTCGATGTAGTCATCGGTACCCATCCGCACATCCTGCAACCGATCGAGTGGGTGACGGGCGCGAACCAAAATCAAACCCTTGTGGTCTATTCACTAGGAAATTTCATCGCGCATTCGCTGACGGATTACAATACGCTCGGCGGCATGGTGACTTTTGATTTTGTTGTTGCTGATGATGACAATATAACCGTCGAAAACGTCCAATTCGAGCCTACCGTTTCACATTATGTTGCGGATCCGGGGAATGTCGAAAACTCAAGGCGTGATTTCAAAATTTACAAGTTGGAAAATTACTCGGAAGAATTGGCCTCAGAGCATGGGTTGAACGGTTATGAAGGATTGAAAATAACGCCGGATAACTATCTTTCCATCGTGAAGAATGTCATCCCTGCAGAAATGCTGGAGTGACGGAAAAAAATACAATAACGCATTTTTTTGAAGGCGTCGGTAATCCGCGGTGGGACAACCTTTTTTTGAGAAGAAACAGGATTAGTGCCGATTCCTTCCGGAAATTGCTTAATAATTATTGACGAAAACTCTAATTTATTCTATATTGTATACAGGTAGAAAATCCTATCGCGATATTCTATCCAACCTAGAAAAACTCCTACAACATAAGTCGGTGATCACGTCACCCCCAACACCAGAACTACATCCTCCGCTCAATCCATTGAGCAAACCATCTGATCACTTTCACAACTTTACTTCCTGAATCAAACAAAAACACCAATCAAACAAATGCATTTATTTTAAACTTAAGTTTATCGTCGGATCGTTTCACAAGACATCCCGTAAGTCCCCTTCAGCAAAACATCCCTTATAAACTCTTCACATATTTATTCTGAAAATAAATTCAATGGAAAAATTGCAGAAAAATAAGCTTTTTTTGTATGCAAATATAGCTTCAATCAAGCGTGCGGTTCATCTCATAAAATTAAAAAAACGCTAATAATATGTAAGTTTTTTCAACAAACTTATTTAGCATGCGGAAATAGTTATTCTGATATATGTACCTCAAAGGTTTGCCAGCAATTTTGAAGGCATCCATTTCATTCGGATCGATTATCCGAAATGCCCACGTTTTACCCCTCCCATTGATTATTCCTTGTTCTCGATAGATCCGTTTTGAGTAAAGCAGTTTGTCACTGTTCTTTGTACGTGGTCCTTAACAGCCCCTGGATTGAGTCAAGAAAAGTCCGTATTTTCGGATAATTGGCTAACTTGCGTGATTCATCAGCAGTTTCAATCCACTGCGCCAGTCACTTGTACCGTCACTTTCTAAATATAGAGGAGATGGAGGAGTATGAGAAGAAAACGCTTTATACTGCTTGACAGAATCGCCTTTTGGCTGATAACATTGATGACCATCATGCCATCTTTTTTATCTGCCTACACCGCAATCGATGTATTAGCCGCAGATATCGGAACCGTTCAAGCATCACTACCGATGGACGATGGGACTGCGAGTGCAACCGGAACGGTCAACGGATCAGGAACTGCTGTAGATTGGGTTGTGACCATCACAAAATTTGATTCGGAGGATGAACGGGCACCGAAACTGGAGCTTGAATACAGTAGTGGCCTAGGCGCACCGTATAATATTAGTACGAATGTTCAACAAATCAATCGTACGGATATCGGAGCGGTGACAGTCTTAAGAGGATACACTTACAGCACAGCCGCAGAAACACTCACGATGACTTTCACCACCGACATTACAGACCCCATTTCCGAAACAGTTTCCATCAAAATGCTGGTAGGCACCGTCAGCGAAGCAGAATCCGAGACTATGGATATCCTCTCATCAGGAAATACAAAAACCATATCTCTGGCAAATCCCATAGCTCAAGCGGCAGCAGAAGCAGCGGCGGAAGCGGAAGCCCAAGCAGCGGCGGAAGCGGAAGCCCAAGCAGCGGCAGAAGCGGAAGCCCAAGCAGCGGCGGAAGCGGAAGCCCAAGCAGCGGCAGAAGCGGAAGCCCAAGCAGCGGCAGAAGCGGAAGCCCAAGCAGCGGCAGAAGCGGAAGCCCAAGCAGCGGCGGAAGCGGAAGCCCAAGCAGCAGCGGAAGCGGAAGCCCAAGCAGCGACGGAAACCGAATCCCAGGATATGAGTGAAAATAAAACGAACAGCTCAGCATTTACATCTTCATTCTCTCTTGTTTCTTTATTTAGTCCCATGGCTTTGGCATCAACTTACACCGACTCGATAGCTGTAAACAAAACAGCAGTGCGCACGTTGGGATGCAGAACATATGAAGTAACTTTAGGCATTACAGGAACACCACCGAGCAAACCTGTGGATATTATTTTAGTGTTAGACCGTTCGGCTAGTATGACATTGAATAATTCAACTAGATTAGCGAGCTTGAAGACTGCGGCCAATGCATTTACTGATATCGTTCTGGGGGATGGAACCACTAATAACAGAATCAGCGTTGTCAGTTTTGGAGGAGCAAATACTGGGAATGGAAGCCTTAATGATGCAACTGTAAATCAAGCTTTTACTTCTAATACTAATACTGTAAAAAATACAATTTCCAACATCACAGTAAACAACTCATATCAGTACACTAATACTGAAGCAGGATTAGCGAGAGCTGGCCAGCAATTGAGTAATGCAAGGGCCGAAGCGGAAAAAGTAATCATCTTGTTTTCTGATGGCGTTCCAACGATATCCATAGGAGGAACAAGGACGGATACTGATCCAGATGCTCCGCTGTCAAGCGAAGACTTGGCTACCCGAACGACATTCGCTAGGACAACAGCAGCTGGGCAAGCTTTGTGGCCCTCAGCACGAGTGTTCAGCATCGGTTTGTTGACCGGTTACGACGCTGATACTTATCCGCTTGCAGTAAATTTGCTTGATTCAGTGCAGAATTCCGGATTCTACAATGCTCCATCCGAAGCTGACCTAGCAGGTATTTTTGAAGAAATCTCAACCCAATTAAACTATTCCGCTACCAATGCCGTCGTCACCGATGTGGTGGGAAATGCTTTTAACCTAGTGGAAAGCAGCTTGCCTGCTGGAGCAACGTATAATTCGGCAACGCGGACAATTACATGGTCTCCTGGGACGATTTATACGAGCGCACAGTTGAAATATGTTGTTCAAGCGAAACCCGATACGTTAGCGGGGATATATCCGACGAACGAGTCGGCGATCTTGAATTACACAGACGTAAATGCTTTGCCAGCTATCAAGACATTCCCTAAACCCACTGTTAATGTTCCACCCCCTCTTGCAGTTACCTTGACGGATCAAACAATCCTTAAAGGGGACAGCATAAGTTTAGGTGATTACAGAGGACCAATAACTGGCGGTGATGGGAACGGTACCTACACCTACGCTTGGTATGTAGATGGCTCCGATACAGTCATTTCAACAGCGGAAAATCCATCTGTTTCCCCTACCGTAGATACGAAATATAAGCTAATCGTTACAGATTCCAGCGGTTGTAAGGCCATCGCCTATATGTGGGTCAGGGTTAAAACAGGAAGCCTGACAATCAGAAAAGAAGATGAATCTGGTACAGTCATTACCAATAATCCAGCCACCTTCACTCTGGCAAAAGGCGGTACTACAACAACGCAGTTGACGGCTGCAAATGGATTTGCCGAATTTACCGGTCTTACACGAGGGACGTATACATTACAAGAAACAGTCGCCCCGACAGGGTATATAGCAGATCCGACAATATACACAGTGACTGTGGGATTAAGTGCAATGGGCACGGTAGTGGTTACCGTGACTAAACCTGGAACACCGAACCCAGTCACGGTTTCAAGTAACCCACTGGTCATAAAGAATGCAGTTGATAAAATTGATATTCCGGTCACAAAGGTTTGGAATGACAATAACAACGTGCTGAATACGAGACCGACTAGTATTACTGTCAATATTTATCAGAACTATCAGACAGGCAATGCGCCATATAAAACTATTGTTATAACACCTACCGTTGATGGGGTATGGAGCGGGACATTCACGAATCTACCGAAATACGCAAGTCCAAATGAGTTGTACGTTTATACCATCGAAGAGGTCGTTGTTGACAAGTACACGGCGGTTGTTACGCCTGCAGCAAATGGTTTCACTATCACCAATACGCTTGATGTAGGATCTCTGGCGATAACAAAAGTTGATAAGACGAATCCCACAATAAAGCTACCCGGAGCGATATTCGAACTGCAGCATGCGGATGGAACGGTAGTGAAGGATCTTGATGGGATTGATGTGAGAGGCACGACCGATTCTGACGGAAAAATCACATGGAACAAGATTCCTTACGGCACCTATAAGCTGGTGGAGACAACAGCTCCTGACGGATATAGCCTGCTTGACGAAGATGTCGAAGTGGTAATAGATAAGGATCATATAAACGTTTCGAAAACTCTCGAAAATGTTCCGGTCCAAGTATTGCCGGTCACCGGAGGAATGGGGACGACAGTGTTCACTCTGATTGGGCTAGGGATCATGCTCAGCACGGGATATATTTACCGCAAGAAACAATGAATGGCTAATTAAAAGGGAATTATATAAGAGGAGGAGAAGAAGATGAATAAAATGGTCAAGCTTTTTCTAACCGCGTTGCTATCAGTTATGGTCGTATTTGGTTTGGTACTGCCGGGTGCAGCACTCGCAGCCATCGAAAGACCGACGACAGGAACATTGACCATCCACAAATTGCAATACAATACGGCAACCGCGCCTGTGATCAATAACGACGGACTGGTCTTGCCAAGTCTTCCAGCTGGCACTTCAGTCCTGCCGGGGGTGACCTTCAAGGTGTATAAAGTGTCTGATGATGCCACCGCCACCACGATACCGGCGGGTGTCACACCGGTATCGCTTGTCACAAACGCAAGCGGGGAAGCGATTTTCAACAGTTTGGCCGTAGGTCGTTACTTGGTTGTTGAAGATATCACAGCACCTGGAACGCCGGCAGGTATCGAATCCTTCACGCCAAACTTTTTGGTGGATGTACCGATGATGAATCCGGATAATGTTTCCTGGAATACAGATGTGCATGTATACCCTAAAAACCAGCTCGTGTTAGGGAAAGTCGAACTGTCGAAATCATTCGAAGGATACACAGTACCGACTTATCCAACTGCAACGTTCGAATTGTACAAAGGCGATTCGGCTGACGGCACCGCTGATGACACGAAAATCGGGACAATCTATACGACAAGCGCTGCTACCGGAAAAATCAATGTCGAAAATCTTACCGTCGGCCACTATTACTTCATCGAGACCGTTTCACCAACTGGCTACGGATTGAACAAAACCCCAATCGAATTCGACATCACGATCAATGACCATAATGTGACGAAATATGTCAGCGACAACAACTTCAAGTATCCGACAGTTGATAAATTTGTAACTACAATCGGGAATAAGACAGCTACGGCGAACATCAACGAATTGAACACGTGGTTCATCCAGGCCACTATCCCTGGAGATATCGGAGATTATGAGAGCTATATGATTTCTGATGATTTAGAATCATTCTTGGACTATGAAAATTCTTTCAGTATCAAAGCAGGTAGCCAAGTTCTTGTACCAGGAATAGATTATATTTTCCCTGAACCGGCAGTTGGTACAGCAGGCCCTGCACTCATGATCAATATCAATCCTGCTTCATTGGCCGGCCATGCAGGTGATAAAGTGACAGTAGAATTCAAAACCAGCATCAACGAAACGGTTACGATGGATGACGAAATCGAAAACAATGCAACTGTAACAGGAACTTTGGATGGCACACCTTACGAAGAGGATGTCCCTGATTTGCCGGAAGTCCACACTGGCGGCAAAAAATTTGTGAAAGTCGGCAAAACAACGGATTCGGCTGCTTTGTCCGGGGCGGAGTTCAAGATTTTCAAAGCCGGAACGACACAATATCTTCAACCAAACTGGACTTGGGGAGATAAAGCTACAGCGCGTGTCTTCACATCCGGAGTAAATGGTAAGTTCGAAGTGACTGGCTTGGCTTACGGCAATTACACTTTGGAAGAAACGAAAGCCCCAACAGGCTACAATTTGAGAGCTGATGTAGATTTCACTGTGGCTTTAGGAAGCTACGTTGATGCAAGTACCGCAACTATCACGAATGCGCCTACATTAACGCTACCATCTACAGGTGGTATGGGTACGATTGTCTTTACCGTAATTGGATCGGTATTGATGATGGGCGCAGTGAAACTGTATAAGAAAGAAAGCGTGGAAGAATAATCAGAATTAAATAAACAGTCCTGATATGAGCAGGCGATGTTATCGCCTGTTCATCGAAGAGGCTTTCCCGAGAAAGCCTCTTCGATGAACAGAAAGTACGTTCAAGAGAGCTGGAAGGTGGCCATCCTCTGCTACTCTCTACTTGATCAGGAAAGAGGGTGTTTGTGTTGAAAATGAAAATATCAAAGAAAATGCAGAAAATTCTATTGGCAACCATCTTTGCTGTAGGGTTAGGCATTTTTTTGTATCCAATACTGAGTAATTTATATGTAGGATATTTTCAAAATCAGGTGATTGATTCCTATCAAGATAAAATTGAACAGATGACAGAGCAAGAAAAGAGGCAAGAGCTGGCAGAAATGATGAGATACAACGATAAGCTGAATCAGACCGGTATCGAGTATGTGGATCCTTTTGAAGGTATTTTGGATAATGACACTGATAGCGGTGCCGATGAGAGTGAGATTGCTGTTTCTATTGATGAGGAACCTGACATTTATGATGCCTTGTCGGATTCCGTTGGTGAAGCATTAGGGCATATCGAAATTCCAAAAATAGATATAGATATTCCCATCTATTTTGGTACTAGCGAGAAGGTGCTTCAGGAGGGGATCGGCCTGCTTGAGGGGAGCTCACTGCCGGTAGGCGGAACCAGTACACATGCAACGCTGACAGGTCACAACGGATTGCCGAGTGCAAAACTATTTACAGACCTGCATGAATTAGCTGTTGGGGATGTTTTTCTCATTCATTCCATAAACGGTACACTCGCCTATGAGGTGGATACCATAATTACAGTATTGCCGGATGAAACTGATTCTTTGAAGATTGTTGAAGGTGAGGATTTGGTCACTTTGATTACTTGTACCCCTTATATGATTAATACGCATCGCTTATTAGTTACAGGCCACAGGGTTGATTACGAAGAGGTTGAAGAAATTTCCAAAGAAACGCAAGTAACTGATCCCGTCAAAGATGTGAAGGAACAGGATAACAAGATTATTTACTTTGTTGTAGCAATGGCGTTTATTCTTCTAATGGTTACTATTATGCTGTACAGGAGAAGACGCAAAAAAGAAGGTGGCCAAAATGAAAAATAAAAAGAAGAACAGATATTTGCTGCTCTTCATTTTGGGAGTATCCATTATTTTGGTTCCGCAAGTGGTCATCTTTTACAATAATTTAGGCCAACAAAATCAAATAGATGAATATAAGGATACGATTACAGGATTAAATGAAAGTCAAATCCAACAATTTTTTACAGAGGCAGCCTTAATCAATAACAATAACATTGCTGCTAATGCGGATAGTGAAAATGATACAGAGCTACCAGAAATTTCCGCAGAAGTCACTGACACTGTGCCCAATCATTATCCTCTAAGCGATCCATTCACTAACCAGATGACTTCAGGAGGAAATCAGCCAAGTTTGATTGCAGAAGATGATGTCTTTGCTTTCATTGAAATCCCTAAAATTGGTGAGACGTTGCCTATTTACTTGGGCGCTACGACAAACAATCTTTCAAAAGGTGTGGCTCAAGTGACGGAATCATCTTTGCCGACAGGGGGATCAGGGACACATTCTGTTATTGCAGGTCATCGAGGATATTACGGGGCAACATTTTTCAGATATATCGATCAAATGGAAATCGGAGATCTATTATATATATATGTATTGAATAAAGTGCTGATTTACGAGGTGACAGGTCAGGCTATAATCGAACCTGATGATACGTCTTCACTGGGGATTGTGGATGGAGCGGATTTAGTAACCTTATTGACATGCACACCTTATCCGACAGACCAGTATAGATTACTAATATACGGATCGAGGGTATACGATGAAGGTGAACCTGTCGAGTACACGACTGCATCAGAAGAGACTATAATTGGCGAAGCCAATGAGGAAGAAGCTGAACTGGCCTTGAAATATCCTGATGAAGAAGAACAACAAGTGATGGAAGGAGAAATATCCAGCAATGAGAATTATGCTGAAAACATCGAAATCCAGGATAGCAGTGAAACGTTTGAGCAGAGCAGTGATTCTGCAGTTAGCGAATATACAGAAAATCAAGTTCCCCAGTCGTCGGGAAATACGATTGTTCAAATCCTTATGTCAGCAAATGAAATTTCGCCAGCCGCCCGCAATCATAAACTAATCAATCGCATCATAATTACTGCAGGCTTACTAAGCATTGCCATAAGCGTAGGATTAATAATGAGTAACAAACGAAAAGAGTAAGGGTGTTTTTTGCCGACACACATGAGTGTTGGTATTTTAAAATGTGTGAAACGGGCCACATAGATCAAATTCAGACAAATTGGAACATTTTTCGTTAGTTTAATATTAGTGAAGGCGTTCATGCATGGACGCCTTTTTTATTTCGGTGCGCGTGCCGGTGGATTCCGCGGATTGTCGAGTATAATGGGACCGTGAGTTCAAGATAACCACCTTGTCCACGTCGCAATCAAGCGCCCCCCTTCGATGTTATCTTTTGTGAAACCAACTGAATGGTGTTAAGATGAATTTGAAAGCGATAACATTTTATTGGTGATGTAAGGGGGATGCGCTATGGATAAGGAAGTTCATCAACTGATTGAAATCGCTGAAATTGCGATGCAGGCGAATGACTATGCTCATGCTGAGAAAAAATACATTGATGCTTTATATTTATTGGAGGACCCGAGATCTGCTGAATATCAAAAAGTCGTAAACAAGTTGGCCAAGTGCTATGCTGCGCAGGAAAATTTTGCTGGAGCCAAAGAATGCCTCGAGGAACTGTTGTTTTATGCGAAAAAAAACAAAGACCTGGAGAAGGAAGCCGAGTATCTGCATGCCTTGGCGGTGAATACCCGTTACATGGAGGAATACGACTTGGCATCTCTGATGTCTGAGGAAGAGATTACTTTCCGGCTTACGCATTTCCCAGACGATTATTGCGGGTTAGCGCGAAGCTATCATGAAGCGGCAATGTTGTCATTGCTGCAACGGAATCCCATGAAGAGCAAAGTTTATCTCGACAAGGCAAAACAGCATGCGGACAAGTCAGAAGATGTAGATTGTAAGGCCGGCATAATGCGTGGGCTGGGTGATTATCATTTCACCCTCAATGAATTGGAAAGAGCCCGGGATGCCTATCTGGAAAGCCATGCCTTATATATGAATAATAAAAATGAAGAAGCGGCAGATGAATTGCTGGCAAGGCTGAAGCGCGTTGAGGATGCAGGGTGAGAACCGTATTAGGCAGCTTTGGACTGTAAAGATCCATTCTAAAAACGAAAAAAAGCAACCTGTGGCCAGGTTGCCTTGATTTTCTATAAAATCGATAAAATATCCGACGGTGTCTTGAAGATGTGATCTGCATCGAATCCTTCCGACGTATGCGATCCCCATTCCGCCAAGCCGAAAGCGACTGCGGCATTGCGTGCGCATTGGTTGTCGTAAATGGAATCCCCGATGTAGATGGCTTCATTCTCGGCAATGCCCAATCTCCGCAGGCATTCCGTTAAAGGTTGCCCGGAAGGCTTATGTTCTTCGGTATCGCTGGATGTGATGATGACGTCAAAATAATCATCCAAACCGTAGGGTGTGATATTCAGCTCGTAACTCTCTTTTGTTTTGGAGGTGACAATGCCCAGCAGATGATTGTTTTCCTTCAAATGACGCAGCGTATCTTCCATTCCAGCAAAGATACTTACGCTATCCGCATATGTTTTCGACTGTACACTCCACTTCGGATGCAGATCGGCAGCTTCTTCAGGTGTGAAGCCCAATAACTGCAGGCCTTCCATGCCCGGTATGCCGAAGATCGTACGCATGTCTTCCTGTGTTGCAGGTCGGCCGGCGTGTTCCTGAAGGACATCATCCAGACCTTTGAAGATGGAATATTCGGTATCCACAATTGTACCGTCGACATCAAAAATAAATGAATGTATCATATAAACAGCTCCCTTGAAATAGTTCCTGTCATTATAGCACAGCTTTGAACGGTAATAAAACAACCCCGAATGATGCAAACGCATTAAAAAAAGGTTACAATGTGCCGTGTTCGTTTGGAAATGGCGCCCATTGGTTATATACTATACCTTTAGGAGCATAAAATGTTGCTAAAAGAATAAGTTCGGCGTCGCCGAGTTTTTATAGAGTAAGGGGAATTGAAACATGGCTTTAAACGAAAAAGAATCAAAAATACTGAGCTACATAAAGGAAAATCCTTTCATTTCGCAGCAAGATTTAGCTACAAAGATTGGCCTGTCACGTCCCGCGGTGGCAAACATCATTTCCGGCTTAGTGAGACGGGGATACCTTTTGGGGAAAGCCTATGTCATCAATGACACGCGACCAATCGTCTGCATCGGCGCTGCCTGCATCGATCGCCGCTATTTTGTGGAAGGGGGCCTTGTTCATGGACAATCGAACAATGTCACCTCACAGACATCAATCGGAGGGGTTGCTCTCAGTGTCGCTGAGAATCTAGGTAGGCTGCAGGAAGATGTCGTCATGCTATCTTTAGTCGGTGACGATGCAGAATGGCATACGATCGAAGAATCCATGCGCCCATTGATGAAGACGTCCGAAGTTGAAATGGTCCCGGGCTTTTCTACAGGAACCTTTATGGAAGTCATCGACGAATCAGGAAAGATGATCATCGGATTGGCAGAGATGGATATCTACGAATACATGCAACCAAAGTGGTTGTTGAAACATCTGGCGACTCTGAAGCGGGCGAAGTCGATCATTATCGATTCGAATTGTCCGAAAGAAAGCGTGGAGCACTTACTTGAAATCGGAGCGAAGTACAACATTCCAGTCGCACTAGTCAGCGCATCCTTGCTAAAGCTTTATAATATCCCGGAAAATCTAAAAGGATTGAAACTGCTCATCACCAAACATGACGAAACCGAGAAACACTTCGGGATCGAAATCAAGGATGATGCATCCTTGCGTGAAGCTTTGCAGCTTTGGATGGACAAAGGCGTTCAACATGTCATCATCACCAGAAACAGTCAGTGCGTCGGCTATGCCAGCGAAAAATACGGCATGCACGTCTACGACCTCAAGAACAGCGACAAAGATAGCGATACCTATATCTGGGGGACGAACGAAGCGCTTTGTGCCGGAATCGTTTATTCCTACTTGAGGACTGATGATATTACGGAAATGATCCAGACGGGCTTGGTGAACGCCGTCATGTCATCAAAATCGGCCTATAAAGTGCGCCCGAACCTTTCCCAGGCAGTATTGCGTAAAGATGTCAAAGAAATCGGTAAGTTGGAAAGCAGAGAAATTTAGTCAGATAAGATCTAATGATTGCAGAGAAAATCAATAGTCCAATAAGATGATTTTAATTGGAGTAAGAAACAACCAAAAAGAGCCTGCCACCCAGGCTCTTTTTGGTTTATAAATTTATCAACCGAATGGTGGCTAGTCTTTTGTTTCTTTCGTAAGTATAGTAAAATAAGATTAAGGAAAGCGTTTTCTGGTTGATTATTCCAAAGGAGTGAGATTGAATGAATCATTATAAAAACATATTGATTCCGGTGGACGGATCGGAGGCTTCAATCAAGGCGTTCAAACAAGCGGTCCATATCGCTGAAAGGAACGATGCAGCGCTTTATCTTATTGCGATACTGGATAAACAGGACAATGCCGAAGAAGCCGCACAACTGCAGAAAGACAAGGACTCTTTATTTGATGAATTGGACAGATACGCGCGGGCAAACGGGGTCGCGGTGCATAAGGAAATGCGCACAGGCAACCCTAAGGAAATGATCGCGAAGACGCTTGTGGAAGAATGGAATTGTGATTTGATTGTTATGGGTGCAACTGGTAAGGGCACCATCGCAAAATTGGTGGTCGGTTCGGTGACGAATCATGTCATCAAACATGCGCCGTGTGATGTATTAATTGTAAGGGAAAATTGATCAGACGCTTTTGACCCAACGAATCAGGAGACGCAAAAAAAGTCCAGTTACGTAAATGTAGCTGGACTTTCCTTTGTCTAGATTATAATTTTTGCGGTGCTTCCTTCCGCTGTGCGGTCGACTTCGATATGGACTGGTATCCGCGTCTTCAATTCCTCGACGTGCGAAATGATCCCGACCAAGCGGCCACTGCTGTTCAGGGAGAACAGCGCTTCGATTGCGGAATCCAATGATTCGGGATCCAGCGAACCGAATCCTTCATCGATGAACAGCGTATCGATCTGGATGCCACCGCTGCGGCTCTGCATCACATCGCTGAGACCAAGGGCAAGCGCAAGGGATGCCTTGAAGCTTTCGCCACCCGATAACGTTTTGACGCTGCGGGTTTGGCCGGTGTAATGGTCGAATACATCCAGGTCCAGACCCTTGGCTCCGGATCCTTTGCCTTTATCTTCCTTCCGCAACAACAGATAGCGGTTGTTCGTCATCTGTTGGAAGCGCAGGTTGGCGGCTTCGATGATTTCTTCATAATAGATCGCCAGTACATAGCGTTCAAAGGAAATATAGTCGGTTTCTTTGGTGCCATTGGCGATATCAGACAATGTCTTGTATTTTTGGTAATCGGCAATGATTCGCTGCTGCTTTTTGTAGATTGCGGCGATTTCTTGGACCGCTTTTTTGAGCATTTGGATGTCGCCTGCGAGCTGATCTTTTTGATCTTCCAAATCGCGTATCGCATTATCCAGAAGCAATTTTTGATCAGAGCAGGCAGCGATGGTCTGATCCGGCTCCAACTCGGCTGCGGCTTTACGTTGATCGCGCAAACGGGTCACAGTGACATTGAGGTTGTCTTCATGACTGCGGATTCGTTTCTGGATGTCCAAGCACAATGACTCATCTAAAATCAGCTGGTTGAAAGGTTCTTTCAGACCGTAAGCAGCCAGAACGGTCGCGTATAACGTTTCAGCAGTCAACGATGCAGTGGTGGCTTCCTCTACCTGTGCTGCGTAGGTGATCCGGTTGGCTAGACAGACTGCTATCTGTTTTTCGAGTTCTGACAGCTCTTTATTCAGTTTGTTGTAATCGTTTGTACAAGTTTCAATCTTTTCGTTAAGCTGCAGGATCTCTTTTTGCACGATTGCGAGGTCCTTGTCGCCTAAAACATGTTTATCTTGGTTGATTTCGACCAACAGATCCCTGGAAAGGGTTTCGTTCAAGAACAGCGTTTGCTGGAGGGAAAAGCAATTTTTGTCGATCGCCTGCAGTTTCGCTTCGATGTCGCTTTGTTCTTTGACGAGGGCCTCTTCTTCATCAATTACTTTCTGAAGATTTTTCATTTCCAAAAGGAATATTTTTTCTGACACGATCTCTGTATCGTGTTTTTCTTTCTGTTCGTGCTTAAAGCTTTCGAAAGTTTCAGCCGGAACAGCGAATTCAGCGAAGAGGTCAGTCAGTTGTTTTCGGATTCCGGAAAGTTCGGCAGTTCCTTGCTGGTAATCCATATAGGCCTGATTCCGTTTTTTCTCCAGCAACTCCCGATCCTGATCTGAGAGTGTCTCCGCTGTTTTTTGCGCGGGTGAGGGATGGTCTGTTGAACCGCAGACAAGACAAGCTTCTCCTCCAACCAACTGTTCGGCTAAGATGCCGGCGATGTTGCGGTTGTAGAGAAGTGTTTCATCCTGGAACGCTTGATTGATCATCATGTATTCTTTTTCCAGAATCAGGAATCGCTCGCCTTTTTCAAGTTGTTTAGTCAACAATTTTTCGGTTTGGACGATCCTTTTGTGGAGCTGCTCGGATTGCTGCACGTTCATTCTGCAGGTACTCAATTGTTCTTGAAGGATGGTGGCATCCTTTTGTGCTTGCTTCACCGCCGCAATCTTCTGTTGGCACTGCTCCTGTTTTTCTTTTTGTGCTTGCTTGAGTTCCGCGTATTTATTCAGTTCTTTATTGGCGTCGCTGTAGGCTTTTTGGCAACCGGCCAGCTCTTTCTCTTTCTTAGCCAACGTGACAAACTGTTTTTCCTGTTCCTTTGCGGCGTCGACTTGCTCACGCAAGCCTGGGATCAGTGAAATCGCACGTTCAGCTGCTTCGAACGCTGGTTTTTTAGCGCGTGAAACTTGATTCAATTGATCGAGGAGACCGTCATTTTGTTTTGCTTGTTCCTGCTTTGCGGCCTGATTTGTGGATGCTGCAATGCACAGCAATCTTTTTTCCTCAGCTTTGACGGCTTGTTCATGGCGTTCCAATTGCTGTTTCCATCCGAGGATAGACGATTCCTCTTCCTCAAGAACTTTCAACCTTGCCTCCAGCTGTGCGATATCTTCCAGCAATTTGATGGTATCGGAAGCGGATTGGCTTTGTGAACGCAGGGCCAAGAGCTGCAGTTCTTTGGCAGTACGTTCTTCTTCGAGCGTCCCCAATAGTTCCGTGATCCGAACTAGAATGCGCTCGGTGTCCTGCAAGATGAGTATTTCCTGCAGGGCGTCATCGTTTATTCCGGAGGCAAAGGAATAGGCCGTCTGCAGGGAATCCTGGGCGGAAGTCGCTTGGGTCTGGAGCGCTTTGGCTTTCTCTTTCAGTTGCTCCTGGAAATTTTTCAGGATTTCGGTACCAAAGATGTTCCGGAAGATGGTTTCTTTTTCGTTGCTGTTCGATTCAAGCAGTTTCTTGAATTCTCCCTGCGGCAACATGACAATCTGCTTGAACTGTTCATAGTTCAAGGAAAGCAGCTGTTCTATTTCCGCATTGGCATCGCGCGCTTTCGTCGTCACAGTGCCGTCGTGATAGAAGGCCACATCAGCTTTCAAATCTATGATTTTTCCGCTCTTGCCGGGACCCGTCTGGGCAGGGGATCGTCTGACACGATAGGTCTTTCCGTTGTATTCGAACTCCAGATCGACATAGCAGACCGACTCCTCCGTTGCGAACTGGGACTTGAATGTGTCCTTTTCCCGGCTACTGCCGCTGGCAACATCGTAAAGCGCGTAGGCTATAGCATCAAAAATTGTGGTTTTGCCGGCACCCGTAGGCCCGCTCACCAAGAACAGCGTCTGGTTCTGAAATTGCGTGAAGTCCAAGACGATCTTTTCTTTGTATGGCCCGAAGGCACTCACTTCTAATCTTAAGGGTCTCATCTAATCTTTCCTTCCCAAAGCGGCAAAGACATCCGCAACGATTTTTTGACCGGATTCATCCAATTCTATGGCGCGGTATTGCTCATAAAAGTCCTTGAACAGGTCCGGGTACGACAGCTGTTGGAGATCCTCCCGGTTATGCTGCAGGGCTACAGATTCAACCTCTCTCCGGCTGACGTATTCTAGGCCCATCGCCTGCGGATAGCGACGGCGCAATTGGTTCATCGCATCCAGCACATATTCCGTATCCTCCAGTTCAAAAAAAAGATAATCGTCGGATTGGCCGTTCATCAACTCAGAAAACGTGCTTCTGATCGTGCGCATATCGCGCAAAGGCTTGATGCGGAGCGGTTCGATCTCCAATTTGCCTTTTTCTATCGTTACGATACTCGTCTGCTTTTGATGCGGGGTTTCCGATTTGGAATACTTCAGGATTGAGCCGCTGTAGCGGACTTTGTCGCTTTTGACTTTCTGGGCTTTATGCAGATGCCCCAGAGCGACGTAATCAAAATCCTCGAACAGCGCCACATCCACGTATTCGGCAGTGCCGATGCTGAGCGGCCGTTCGGAATCGGATGGCTCGCTCGTGTCGTTTCCGGCCTGGATCACATAGCCATGCGCAATCAGGATGTTCACTTCATCCGGGTTCATCATTGCTTTGACGGTCGCCAACTGCGCACGAACGGCATCCTCCATATTTTTGATGGTGTCGTCCTGAAGCGTTTCGCGGACGTAGACATGATCCGCAAAGGGCAGCAGATAGAAATTGGTTCCCTGGAAAGCAACTTTTCGGATGGCCTCTTTCTTCATGGTTCCTTCTATGTAGAGGCCGCTCTCGGCCAGAAGATCGGCGGCATATTCGATCCGCTCGTTGCTGTCGTGGTTGCCAGCGATGACAAACACAGGCACGCCCAATTCCTTCACCATCCGGGTCAGCGTACGGTTGGCCAGCGCCACCGCTTCTTTCGGCGGCAAAGCGCGGTCGTAAAGGTCTCCTGCCATGATGATCGCATCGATATCTTTTTCTTTGAGTGTTTCAATCAGGTTCATCAAGTAATGGGTCTGATCGTCCAGCATGGAAAAATCATTGACGATTTTGCCGAGATGCCAATCAGCCGTATGCAGTATTCGCATGGGAAAGTCTCCTGTCCATCAGTTAGTATTTTGTAATAAAAAAGTTGCGCGTATCTTATCGGTAAAGCAAATAAGTTCATCTTCCATTATAACAGACTATACTGGAGGCGAGCAGGGACAAATGCAGCGGAGCGAGTGAAATGCTAGTGATGTGGACGCTTTTGGGATATAGTATGGGTAAGAGGTCAGGATAATAAATAGCAGTTGGAGGAGGAACCGAAATGGATCTGGGGTTAACGAACAAAGTGGCATTGGTCATCGCTTCAAGCCAAGGTTTGGGCAAAGCGGTGGCGAAGGAACTCGTCAAAGAAGGCGCGCACGTCATGCTCACGAGCAGAAGCGAAGACAAATTGGCTGAAGTGAAGGAAGAGCTGGAAGCATTGCATGGCGGAAAAGTCGCATATTTCCCTTGCGACATCACCAAAAACGAGGATATCCAGAAGCTGGTAGCAAGAACGCATGAAGTGTTCGGGAAAATCGATATCTTGTTGAACAATGCAGGCGGTCCGCCGAGCGGGAAATTCGATTCCTTCTCCGATGAGGCATGGCAACAGGCTTTCGAATTGAACTTGCTGAGCTACATCCGGATCATCCGTGAAGTGCTGCCCGATCTGCGCAAAGAGGGCGGACGCATCGTCAATATCGCTTCGATTTCGGTGAAGACACCGTTGCCGAATCTGGTGCTTTCCAATACGTTCCGAAACGGCATCGTCGGCTTGAGCAAGACGCTTGCCGATGAATTGGCGCCCGATAACATTCTCGTGAATGTCGTTGCGCCGGGGAAAATTGAAACTGATCGTCTGAAATATCTGAATGAAGCGAACGCCAAAGCGAAAGAGTTGCCATTGGCGGAAGTCGACAAAGCTGCGATTGCAGGCATTCCCTTGGGCCGCTACGGTACACCGGAAGAATTCGCGAAAGCCGTCGTTTTCCTTCTTTCCGAGGCTAATACGTACATCACCGGCAGCACACTTTATGTGGATGGCGGGGCAGTCAAAGCGATTTGAAGCCGAACCGCCATACGAAACAGACAGGAGAATGAAATATGGGACAAGTAATCATCAACGCAGACGATTTTGGTCTCACAAATGGCGTGAACTACGGCATCATCGACAGTTTTTTATACGGAATCACCACTTCAACGACCTTGCTGGCGAACGGAGCCGCAT
Organism: Trichococcus sp.; assembly: GCF_049684335.1. GTDB lineage: Bacteria > Bacillota > Bacilli > Lactobacillales > Aerococcaceae > Trichococcus. Next base: position 104,748 of record NZ_JBAVFV010000061.1, on the reverse strand, counting down.
TCGATCATGCAGTGGAATTGGCATCCGATCATCCAGATCTGGAAATTGGGGTCCATCTGAATTTGACGCTCGGGAAACCACTATTGCCTGATACAGATAGCATCAGTGCCAGTGGGCGTTTCCGAACAAGGGAATATGTGCAGCAACATGCTGCGTCGCTGGATTTGGATGAGGTCTATGCGGAGTGGCATGCGCAGATCGAAAAGGTGCGCAAGGCAGGCATCAATCCAACGCATTTGGATTCGCACCACCATGTGCATATGTTGGAGCCGCTCAACAAAGTCATCCTGTCGTTGGCGATCCAGTACGATCTGCCGATTCGGGATCACTTTGAAGGCAGCCATGGGGTATTGCACACGGACCGTCAATTTGACCTCGGTTTCGCTGCTGAAAAACCGCAGGCTGAATTAGGGATGAGCGTAATGGAAAAATTGGATGACATCATGGCCGTCTTGGAAAAAGAAGACATCTCGGTTGAATTGATCGTCCATCCGGGCTATGTCGACGCAAATCTGGAACGCGTGAGCAGTCTTCAGAAAGAACGGGCCTACATGACGGAATTCTTGATGCATTCCGACTTTGCGGATCGAATCCGGGAAGATGAGGCAATCCAGTTGATTTCGTACGCTGAATTGAAAGAGTAATACGATAAGAAATAACAAAGGCTGTCTCGTTCTCCGAGACAGCCTTTGTCGTTCTCCGGCGAATGAAGGCTTGACCGGAGTTCAGACTGCATTTGGCTTGCGTGCTACGATGAGATCGGCTTCATCGGAGTTGAGGCCGATGAAGCCGGCGTCCTCCGATGAACATCCGCTTCACAGTAGCTACTGGAAGAAACCGAGTTGCTTCTCTGATTAGCAGGAAGCTCAGTATGTTTTAGTCCAAGTAGTTCATTTTGTATTTATTACTAAATTATAGTCATTATCATTAACGAAAATTCGGGAAGTAGTGATAGAATAGAGGAATGAAGCATAGCCAATCTGCACAGCGGTTTATGAAGTTCGCATCGGGTTCGGCTGCAATTTGAATGATAAAGGAGTAATTTAAAAAATGGCATTATTGGAAATGGAACATCTGAGTTTTGTGTCGGACGGTAAAGTCATTCTGGACGACATCAGCTATTCGCTGGAGGAGGGTGAGTTTCTCTCGATAACCGGCCCGTCCGGAAGCGGAAAGAGCACACTGTTGAAGATCATCGCGACGATCCTTTCACGTACCGAAGGGGAAATACGCTACCATGGCAAATCGCTGGATGCGTACGAACCTACCGAATACCGAAAGGAGGTTTCCTATACGTTCCAGACACCCGTTTTGTTCGGAAAAACCGTCCGGGATAATTTGGCTTTTCCTTATGAAATCCGTAAAACAGAATTTGATGAAAAGAAAGCGGTAGCCTATTTGGAATCGGTCGGGCTGCCGAAGGAATACCTGGATAAAGAAATCAACACCTTGTCGGGTGGGGAAAAACAGCGTGTCGCCTTGATCCGTAATGTCTTGTTTCAACCAAAAATCCTTTTGCTCGATGAAGTGACGAGTGCCTTGGATGAAGCGAATCGCCAAATCATCTGGAAATGGCTCCAGGAAATGCGGGAGCATGCCGATATGACGATCATCATGGTCAGCCATAATGAGGAAGAATCCAGCTTGGCGGATAAGAACCTCCATATCGTTGCAGGCAAAATCGTAAAAGGAGAGGGGAATTAAGATGGATCTACAAGTCAGTCCAATCACGCTCATGTTGAGCTTTTCGTTGGTAATGGTGGGAGTCTACATCTCCTACAAAGAAAAATTAGGCACGGCTAAAGACATATTGTACAGCATTGCCAGAGCCGTTGTGCAGTTGATTGCGGTCGGGTACGTGTTGACGTATCTGTTTAATGTGAACAATACAATCGTTACCTTGGTGATGGTTGCGGTCATCGTCTTCAATGCGTCATGGAATGCCCACAAACGCAGTAACAGTATCCCAAATTCCTTGAAGATTTCGCTCATCGCCATCTCTGCTTCAGCGATTTTGACGTTATCCATCTTGGTCCTGTCAGGGTCCGTCAAATTTATCCCATCACAGATTGTGCCGATCACCGGCATGATAGCCGGGAATGCGATGACGACCATCGGCTTGTGCTACCGCAACCTGAATTCCTTGTTCCGTGATCAGCGCCAGCAGATTCTGGAAAAACTGTCTCTCGGTGCGACTCCGAATCAAGCTTCGCGCACCATCTTGAGGGAGACAATCAGATCAGGCATGCAGCCATCCTTGGATTCCGCCAAAACAGTGGGCATCGTATCCTTGCCAGGCATGATGTCGGGTCTGATGTTTGCCGGTACCGTGCCAATGACAGCTATCATGTATCAAATCATGGTTACTTTCATGCTGGTGGCGGCGACAAGCATCTCCTCCTACATCGCCTCTTTCTTGGCATACCGCGAATTCTACAACGATAGACAGCAACTGCGTGTCTGACACTTATCGGGTTTTTGGTTGGATCGCTCTGAAAAGTATGGTATCCTTTCTATTATAAAATTGATATTGGAGGAAAAATGTTGAGCGGATTAATCTATCGCAGAACCCATCGTATCAAAGGCTATGAATGTGACATTACCGGTGAGATCACTTTGCCATCGCTCGTAAACCTGATGATGGACTTGTCGGGCCAACAAAGCGATTCACTCGGGAACACGAATGATCAGATGTCCGAAAGAGGACTCAGTTGGATCATCGTTCAGTATGACATGCAGATCGAACGCATGCCGCACAAAGGCGAAGAAATCATTCTGGAAACGGAAGCCATGAGCTATAATCGATTCTTCACCTATCGCCGCTTCCGGGCTTATGATGAAAGCGAACAACTGTGTGTGGAAGTGATGACGAACTTCGTCATGATGAACATCGAGACCCGTAAAATGGTCCAGATCCAAAAAGACCTGCTGGCCGTCTATCAGGCAGATGAAATCCGGACGATGGTGCGCATGCAGAAGCCGATCCAACTGGAGCAGGATAATCGCAAAGAACAGGATTTCCGCGTCAGATACTTGGATATCGACTACAATCGCCATGTCAACAACGCAAAATATTTCGATTGGATCATCAATACGATCGATCCGAAATTCATCATGGATCACCAGTTGGCTGCCGTTACGATCAAGTATGAAAAAGAGGTCGAATACGGAAACAGTATCACCAGCGTCATGTCGACGAAAGAAGCGGTGGACGGTGAAATCATCACCGCGCATCGCATCATGAACGGCGAAGACTTGGCTTGCGAAGCCCACATGATCTGGAAAAAAGTATAAGCAAAGAAGGAGGAACAACCCGAACGCTCGGATTGTTCCTCCTTCTTTTTTTTCAGGCTTTTCAGGCTTTTCAGCGACTGATTTTATGCCTGATCTTTATAAAGTGCATTGATTCTTGCTTGGACATCCTTATCAGCCAAGAAGTCTTCATAGGTTGTTTCCATTCTGTCCACAACGCCATTTGGAGTCACTTCGATGATACGGTTCGCAGTAGTGTTGATGAACTCGTAATCGTGTGAAGTGAACAACAGAGCGCCTTTGAAGGCGATCATGCCGTCATTCAAGGCAGTGATGGATTCAAGATCCAAATGGTTCGTCGGGTCATCCAATACCAAAACGTTTGCTTTGGTAAGCATCATTTTCGATAAGATGATACGTACTTTTTCTCCTCCGGATAGGACAGAAACTTTCTTCATGACGTCTTCACCTGAGAACAGCATGCGGCCCAAGAAGCTGCGCAAGAAGGTATTGTCGTCCTCTTCTTTGCCTGCGAATTGGCGCAACCATTCCAAAATAGTGATGTCGGCAACCGGGAATTCGTTCGTGTGGTCCTTCGGCAAGTAGCTTTGTGACGTTGTGACGCCCCATTTGAAAGTACCGCCGTCAGCTTCCATTTCGCCCATCAAAATTTTGAAGAGGGTGGTAGTGGCGATATCTTTGCGGCTTGCGAAAGCGACTTTATCATTTTTGTTCAAAGCAAAGCTGATTTTGTCCAAAATTTTGACGCCATCAATTGTCTTGGAAAGGTTCGAAACGATCAGCAAGTCATTGCCGATTTCGCGTTCCGGGGTGAAGCCGACGAAAGGATATTTACGGGATGATGGTTGAATATCATCCAATGTGATTTTATCCAAGGTCTTTTTACGTGAAGTTGCTTGTTTGGATTTCGATGCATTTGCACTGAATCGCGCAATGAAATCCTGCAATTCCTTGATCTGCTCTTCTTTTTTCGAATTGGAATCGGCTGCCAATTTAGAAGCCAATTGACTGGATTGCATCCAGAAGTCGTAGTTCCCGACATAAAGTTTGATCTTTCCAAAGTCAACATCACACATGTGCGTACAAACTGTGTTCAGGAAGTGACGGTCATGGGAAACAACGATGACGGTGTTAGGGAAGTTGATCAGAAATTCGGATAACCATTCGATTGATTCTTTGTCCAAACCGTTTGTCGGCTCGTCCAATAGCAATACGTCAGGTTTGCCGAATAATGCTTGCGCCAGCAAAACTTTTACTTTTTGCGGCTCCAATAGGTCGCTCATCTGCTTGAAGTGCAATTCTTCACCGATTCCTAAACCTTGCAAGAGACTTGCAGCATCGGATTCGGCTTCCCATCCATCCAATTCAGCAAATTCACCTTCAAGTTCGCCGGCTCTGATGCCGTCTTCTTCAGTGAAATCAGTTTTTGCATAGATGGCATTTTTTTCATCCATGATGGCATAAAGACGTTTGTGACCCATGATGACAGTGTCCAGTACTTGATGGTCTTCGAAACCATAGTGGTTTTGGTTCAGTACAGCTAAACGTTCATTTGGATCCATAATGATATCTCCAGTGGTGGGCTGGATGACGCCTGATAAAATCTTCAAAAAAGTAGATTTTCCAGCACCGTTGGCACCGATGACGCCATAGCAGTTACCAGGGGTGAACTTTAGATTGACATTGTCAAACAGTTTGCGATCGGAAAATTGTAGGCTGACATTTGATACGGTAATCATTTTTTTACATTCCTCAATTCTTGGTTATAGTCAATTAATTCTAGCATATTCCTGAAAAAATAAAAGGATTTTACATACTGTTTACAAAAAACGAGTAAGATTGTTTCTTTTGTGGCAATCGTTTGTGCTCGTTTGTTGTAATATTGCCGATTTTTTGCGGATGACGACCAATACTCGCGGGATAGTTTTAAAAATGAGAAATTGGTAAGTTTTTTTCGGTTAGCGCTGTCAATTATAGTAACAGAGGAAATGCCGTGATAGAATGGACAAAATTGCAACAGAAAGGTGGCTGAGACTTAATGGATAAGAAATTATCGAATAAAGAATATATATACATAGGCTCCATGCTCTTTGGCTTATTTTTCGGAGCCGGCAACCTGATTTTCCCTGTCCATATGGGGCAATTGGCTGGACAAAACTTGATTCCGGCAATATTAGGTTTCATCGTGACGGCAGTAGGATTGCCGTTTCTGGGTATCGTGGCGATGGGACTATCCGGTAAAGAAAGCCTGTTGGAAATGGCGAGCAAAATCCATCCGAAGTACGGCGTATTCTTCACCGCAGCACTTTACCTGACGATTGGACCCTTCTTTGCGACGCCGCGTACCGCGACCGTATCGTTTGAGGCAGCCTTTGCGCCTTATCTGGATCCTTCGATGACAAAAATGGCGCTGTTCCTGTTCTCATTGCTTTTCTTCGCGGCTGTGCTGTGGTTCTCACTGAAGCCATCGGAAATTTTGAAATGGGTAGGCAAGGTTCTGAACCCGATCTTCCTGGTTTTTCTTTCAATTCTGATCCTCTTCGGCTTTTTCGCGCCGATGGGTACAGCGAGTGAAATACCCGTGGATGCGAGCTATCAGACCGGCGCATTCTTCAAAGGCTTTTTGGAAGGGTACAACACAATGGATGCGCTGGCTTCCTTGGCTTTCGGCATCATCGTCGTAACGACGATCCAAGGCTTGGGCGTCACAAAAACGACAACAATCGCGAGGGATACGATAAAAGCCGGAACAATAAGCATGCTGTTGATGGCTGTCATTTACGGTTCGCTGGTTTACTTGGGTGCAACAAGCCGTGGTGTTTTTGAAATAAGCGACAACGGCGGTATCGCTTTGGCGCAGATTTCAAACGAGTACTTCGGAATCTTCGGTGCTGTCCTGTTTGCGGTCATCATCACCGTGGCCTGTTTAAAAACAGCAATCGGGTTGATCACGGCCATCAGCGAAACGTTCGTGCTTATGTTTCCCAACTCATTGGACTACAAAAAATATGTCTATCTTTTTACAGCCATTTCCTTCGGGTTGGCGAATCTGGGCTTGAGTCAGATCATCGCGTTCTCGATTCCAGTATTGATGTTCCTTTATCCACTCGCGATCACTTTGATTTTGCTGTCGATCATGAGCAGCCTTTTCAATGACCGGACGATCGTCTACCAGATGACAACCCTGTTCACCTTGCCTTTCGCAACCGTTGATTTCCTGAAAGCTTTGCCGCAAGGAATCAAGGACGCTGTCGGCATGAACGGTGTCATCGCTTGGACCAATTCAGCTATCCCTTTATCCGATATCGGAATGGGGTGGCTGATCCCATCCGTGATCGGCTTTGCGATCGGTTTGGCAATTTCGAAAAACAATCAATTAACCTAACGACGGCAGAAAAAAAGAAGGTCAGGAGCGCGCAGCTCTAGGCCTTCTTTTTTTCTGCCGTTATTTCTTGAATCTTCGTTGAATTTTTTTTAACCAGGAATCTTTTTCGGAAAGCGTTGGAATTTCTTTTTCCTTATTCGCCAGTTCCATGAAATACTTTTGTGCATCCACTTTTGGCATCTCGTTACGCACGTGTCGATAGGTTCCGTCAGGGTGCAGTTCGCGTGCTTTCGTGTTGTCTGCAAGGTAGACATCCATCAAAGACAGGATTTCCTTCTTGATGGCTTTGTCCAGGATCGGAAATTCTATTTCGACGCGTTTGATCATGTTGCGGGTCATCATGTCAGCGGAAGAAAGGAAAAGATTTTCATCCCCATTATGATGGAAATAGTAGATCCGGCTATGTTCCAAGAAACGGCCGACAATGCTGAGGACATGGATATTCTCGCTGACGCCAGGAACTTGGGGCTTCAGGCAGCAGATGCCGCGGATGATCAGATCAACCCGGATGCCGGCTTGGCTAGCTTCGTACAGTTTCATGATGACGCGTTTATCAGTCAAGGAATTCATTTTCGCGATGATATGCCCATTCCCGAATTGTTCATGCGAGGCGATTTCGTCGTCGATGTACTCGATGAATGAATCGCGGATTTCGAAAGGTGACACGTGCAGGTGATTGTACTCCGGTTGATCCGAATAGCCGCTCAAGTAGTTGAAGAAGTTTGTGGCATCCTCGCCGATTTCCTTATTTGCCGTGAAGATGGCCATATCGGTATAAAGTCGGGCTGTCTTATCGTTATAATTGCCGGTGGCCAGATGGACATAGCGGACAATCCGATCATGATGTTTCTTTACGACCATCGTGATCTTGCTGTGGGTCTTCAAGTGGGTCATCCCGTAAAGCACATGCGCACCGGCTTCTTCCAATTCCTTGGCCCATTGCACATTGTTCTCTTCGTCGAAACGGGCTTTCAGCTCGACAAGCACAGTGACCTGCTTGCCGGATTCGGCTGCAGTCTTCAAACCTTCTATGATCGGAGAATCTTTGCTGACGCGGTAAAGGGTCTGCTTGATGGCGATCGTATCCTCATCTTCAGCAGCCCGCTTGATGAAATCGACGACCGGATCGAACGAATCATAAGGATGATGCAGGAAGACGTCCTGCTTTTCGACCACATCAAAGATGTCTTTTCCGGACAGCTCACTCGGTGTGACCGGTGAGAAGCTAGGGAAAACATCTTCTGGCGAATCAATCATCAGATGGCGCGTCAATTTGCTTAGGAAAGTGAGATCCAATGGGCCATCGATCAGGTAGACATCGCGATCATCAAGATCCAGTTCTGTCTGCAAAAATCGCACATCTCCCTGGAGGGAATCGATCGTATCGCGTGTATCGACTTCAAGTCGGACCGCCATTCCGTTTTTGCGCTTTTTCAGGTAATCCTGAATGACCAAAAGCAGGTCATCTGCACCATCCTCATGCAATTCCAAATCCGCATTGCGGGTGATTCGGCAGCTGAAACTGTTCGTTACGTTGAAGCCTTTGAATAAGGTGTGGATGAAATGGCGCACGACATCTTCCAATAGGATAATACCAATGTCGTTTTTATCTTCATCCAACAAGATGAATCGTTGCAACGGAGCGGGAACAGGCACGATCGCAACCCGGGTCGTGTCCTCCTTTACCAAATTGACGAAAATGTGGATAAGTTTGTTGTTCAAGTTAGGGAAGGGGCGGTATGCATCAATCCCTAGCGGCGTCAAAGCGGGGAAAATTTGCTCATGGAAAGTTTCTTCTATGACAGCCAGTTCACTTTTGGAAAGATCGCTGATTTTTTTGATGCGGACATTCTTTTCAGCCAATTTATTCAAAAGTTCATAATAGTACTCATATTGTAAGGCGATGTTTCCGTTATTTTTATCAGAGATGGCGGACAATTGTTCAAGGGGGCTCATATCGGTTTTTCGGTCAGTCATATGGTAGCCAAGTTTGAACTGATCCTGTAATCCGGCAACCCGGACCATGTAGAATTCATCAAGATTGGAACTTGCTATGGATAAAAAGTTCAGCTGTTCAAGCAAAGGGTTCTGAGGATCTTTCGCTTCCTCTATGACGCGTTTGTTGAAGTCAAGCCAACTCAACTCTCGATTGAAATAATAATCTGCATGAGCAAGATTGAGTTTACTATCTGATTCCATCATATTGCACATCCGTTCGTTCGATTTGTAAGCTTTATTTATAGCATGTTTTTGTTAAATTTTTGTAAATATAATGTTAAGTTTGCCGCTCAGCAGGCGCTCGATATGTTTGCGCTGACGCTCGGCGCGGTACTCTTCGGCAAGGATGTCACCTTTATAATAGAGCACCAGATCGTGCCCATTCTTGGTCTTATTGATTTTGATGTCTTGGATGACCTCCATATGCGAGTCATTGATGGCATCAGCAAATTTGATGATGCCGCCGAATGATTGAAGCTGATCGATCTGGGTAACGGTGTACCAATCCGTATAGCCGGTCAGGTATTGGTTGACGAGCGACCGGTTCTTGAAGCTGGCCAATAAAGCGATGCTTACCCGATCTTTGTGGCTGATGCCATCCAAGTCGCTGTTGGAGATGATATAGAAAGTATGCTGCGAACTGGCGCCTGTTTCGACGAATTGACCCAGATAATAAAGGTAGCTTCCGAAATGCAACAATTTCTCCATTTCCGGATTCTTATCAAAAATACCCAATCGGCACAATTCCTCATACATCATGTCGACCAACTTCACCCTTTGTTGCGCTACATGCGCTAACGTATGGTAGCTGGCGGCCAGCCTGTTGACCGTTTGAGCCGCTATGTCGAAAACGCTGAAGGCTTTGTTTTCGTACTTGTTGTTGAGAAATTCCATCACGATGCCTTCGCGCAGGCCTTTATTGCTGAACAAGAACACTGGGGCCTTCACTTCATCGAAGAGGGTATTGAATACTACATTTGCCGGTATGATCAGATCGGTGCGGTCTCGGCTCAACCCATCCAGATTCTGCAGTTGTGGAATATTCAATGACTGGAACAAATCCAATGTCTTTTGGAGGTCATTTCTGTACATACGATAACCGTGCACGCCTGCTAACCGATAATTGACTTGACGTTGGTGAACATTCGCGATGCTGCGCGCGGAACCGCCCATGGCTACAATCGGCACTTGTTTCTTGCTGAGCCATTTGATCGATTTGAACTGTTCTTTCACAAATTCCTGCATCTTCTTTATCGCTTTTGAGTCATTGTGATCTTTGCCGTCGAAGAACATCTGCTTCAAGGTCACGACCCCAAACGGGAAGCTGTGGTACTGCAGGAGCTCTTTATTTTCATAGTAAGTGACTTCTGTGCTGCCGCCACCGATGTCGATTGTGATGCCGCTGAGGAATTGGGTCGTATGCAGAACGGCATAATTTCCATAAAACGCTTCTTTTTCTTCCGGCAACAACATCATTTCGATACCGGTTTTTTTGCGCACTTGCGCAATGATGTCGTCGCGGTTAGTGGACTGGCGTATGGCAGCTGTCGCTACCGGCATAAGCGTGCTGACTTGGTACTGATCAGCGACGGACTTGAAACTTTTCAGGACTTTGATGAGTACATCGATCCCTGCTTGGGACATCTTTTTCTTCTTGTCCAAATACTGAAACAGGCGCGCGGGGGTCTTGATATTCTGGACTTGAAACATCGTAAAGTGTTCATTGATTTCAAAGATGACCAACCGGATAGTGTTGGATCCAATATCGATTAAACCTATTCTTTCTAATAACATGCGTGTCTCCTTCTGAATCCCGGATCTTCCAAGATTCCTCACTTTCCATTTTACTGGAATTTGGCAAGTTTGTCATAAAATTATCTTTTCCAGTTGCCGAAATAGGTGGAAAATGCAGAAACATGTTACGGAAAGGCATCTTATATTACAGAAGAGTTACAAAAATGCTCGTTAAAAGGCAAAACAAGCATCGAGTGAATCATTTGATACGAAACGGTAAAAGGAATGCAACCCTCCATTAAGGGAAATTCGATATAATAAGGGAGCATTTTCCAACGAGAAAAGAGAGGCGTGAGATTTTGAATCATAAAAAGCGTATAGGGAAACTGATGTTGGCCGGCTTGGCAGCAAGTCTGACCCTTTCCATTACACAAGTTCAAGGTTCCACCTTAGATACCTTAACCCAAGATGAACAAAAGACGGAAGCTCAAATCGCTTCTGTGGAAGTGACAATAGGTGAAACATTGGCATCGATCAACCTGAAGCAGATGGGGATAGATGACTTGAAGGCACAGATTGTTGCGACTGAAGAAAGCCAAATCGAAACAAAAGCGGCTATCGAAGCGCAAAAAGAAGTGATTGCGTCGCGTAAAGAACAACTGAAAACGAGGCTAGTTGCTTTACAAATTTCGGATGCAACGAAGAACCAAATTTTGATGTTGCTGGATTCCGAAAATTTTGCCGATTTCATCAACAGGGCCTATGTAGTCGGTCAATTGCAAGCTGCCGATAATGAACAGATCGAATCTGCCATTTCCGAAGAGGAGAAACTAACGGCATTGGAAGAACAGTTGGCTGAGGAAATCCAAACAGTCAAGGCTGCAGAGAGCCGCTTGAATTCCGAATCCACTGCGTTGGCTGAAGAATTGACTTCTTTGAAAGGCATCCTTTCCGAAAACCAAACCGTGTTGTCTCAGGTGAAAACGGAGTATGCTAATGAAGCCACCCGTTTGGCTGCTGAAGAGGCTCAAGCCAAAGCGGAGGAAGAGCAGCAAATTGCAGATGCTAGCAGAGCTGCTGCGGTTGCCCAATCTGCATCATCCTCGCAACCAACAGTAAGCCAAATCACAGACAGTTCCGTTGCCGCAGCTGAAACCGCGCCAGCCGTGACAGTTACTACTCCAACAGTGACGGAAACACCTGCTGCCCAAGGCAAGACATTAGTCGTATCGGCAACAGCCTATTCGCGACACGAAGCAGGCCTATCCAACTTTACCGCTACTGGCATCGACTTGTCGGTCAATCCGATGGTTATTGCGGTAGATCCTTCAGTGGTTCCATTGGGAAGCTTAGTCAGCGTGCCAGGCTACGGCATCGCAATTGCCGGGGATACTGGTGGAGCAATCGTAGGAAACAAAATTGACTTACATATGGAAGATCTGAATGCCGCTCTTGCTTTCGGCAGACAAACAGTGACGATCACCATACTGCAATAAAATAGCTACAGGAAGGTCTGCCTCCGCGAAGAGGCAGACCTTTTTTTCAAAACAAAAAAGGCGCCGTAAGCTTGTTAGAGAGCTTGCGGCGCCTTTTCTGTTGCATGATGCTATTACAAAACTTTGTTCAGGAAATCTTGCGTACGTGGGTGTTGCGGGTTGCCGAATACTTCAGCAGGCGTGCCTTCTTCGACGATATAACCGCCATCCATGAAGATGACGCGATGTCCTACTTCTCTGGCAAAGCCCATTTCGTGTGTTACCACAACCATGGTCATCCCTTGTTTTGCCAATTTTTTCATGACTTCAAGGACGTCGCCGACCATTTCAGGGTCAAGCGCGGATGTAGGTTCATCGAAAAGCATAATCTCCGGGTTCATTGCCAACGCGCGCGCGATAGCGACACGTTGTTTTTGACCGCCGGATAGCGAGCTTGGAAAAGCATCAGCTTTTTCGGACAGGCCGACTGTTTCCAATAATTCCACTGCTTTTACTTTTGCGGCTTCTTTATTTTCCCGTTTCAGTTCAACCGGAGCCAATGTGATATTGTCCATTACCGATAGATGCGGGAAAAGATTGAAATGTTGGAAAACCATACCGATTTCTTCGCGTACTTTATTGATGTCCGTGGTTTTTTCGGTGATGTCTTTTCCGTCGATCAGCACGTGGCCGTCGGTGACTTCTTCCAGCTTGTTCAGACAGCGCAGAAGGGTACTTTTTCCTGAACCGGAAGGGCCGATGATGCAGACCACTTCGCCTTCAGCTACTTCGAGGTCGATCCCTTTCAAAACCTCGTTGCTTCCGAAGCTTTTCTTCAGGTTCGTGACATTTATTTTTGCGTTAGCCATTCTTTAATCTCCCTTCAAGTTTTTTGGAAATCTTCGTAAGGATTGTGATGACGATGATGTACATCAATCCGATGATTAACCACATATTACCGGAAGCATAAGTTCTGGCGATGATGATTTTACCGGTCTGTGTCAACTCGACAAGTCCGATGATGGACAAAATGGAAGTGTCTTTCAAAGTAATGACGAATTGGTTGATGAATGAAGGAATCATGATGCGGATTGCTTGCGGCAAAATGATTTTGTTCATTGTTGTTTGATAAGTCAAACCTAAGCTGCGTCCCGCTTCCATCTGTCCGACATCAACAGCTTTGATACCGCCGCGGAATATTTCGGCCAGATAAGCTGCCGCATTCAAACTCAATGTGATGATCCCTGCAACCGTCGAACTCATCCGGATACCCATCAATTGCGGAATCGAGAAGTATACGAAGAATGCCAAGACGATCAATGGCACACCGCGCATGATGTCAACATAGATGGTTGCGATCCAGTTCAATGCCTTGTTAGGGGATACGCTGAACAAGCCAATGAAGATGCCCAGTGCCAATGCGATCATAATGGATGCAAAAGTGATCAGGATTGTTCTTCCCAAACCTTGCAATAAAGTCTTCCAGTTTTCTTGGATCAGTCCGAAGAAGGTCGTGTTGCTTGCTTCCGTGTCGGATCCTAGATAGTTGTTGACGATTTCTTCATAAGTACCGTTGGACTGCAAGTTCGCCAATCCTGTGTTGATCATGTTCAGTAGTTCCGGGTTCGTGTCTTTCGCGACTGCGATCCCGTAAGAGCCACCGGCTTCTTTATCTGTAGCCAGTTTCAATGCGATGCCTTGACCTTCGATGGCATATGCCATAACCGGATAATCCTCGAATGCCGCAACGGAATTGCCGGCGATAACGTCTTGATACATGTTGGCTGAATCATCGAAAGTCGATAAAGTGAAACCATATTCATCCTTGATGGACTCGGCAAATGTTGCGCCTTCCGTTCCGGTTTTAACGGCCACGGTCATGCCTTCCAAGTCTTCATAGCTGTCGATATCGCTATCGGCAGCAACAGCCATAACCACACCGCTTTCGAAATACGGTTCAGAAAAATCAAAAGTTTGTTTGCGTTCGTCGGTGATGCTCATACCGGCGATGACAGCATCCACTTGTTTAGCTTCCAATGCTTGAAGGGCGGCATTGAAACCCAGAGGACGGATTTCGATTCCGAAACCTTGATCTTTAGCGATTGCACGGATCAGATCCATGTCGATACCCACATAGTTGCCGTTAGCATCCTGGAATTCGAATGGGGCGAAAGTTGTGTCGGTTGCGATGATAAAAGTTTTTCCGTTCTGTGCCGGGACATCCAGGCTCGTATCAACGGAAACACCGAGGTATTTCTCTTGGATGGTTTGGTAAGTGCCATTCTCTTTCAGATTGGCCAAACCTGCGTTGAACATTGCCAGTAATTCAGGATTTGTATCTTTTGCTACTGCAAAACCGTAGGAACCGCCGGCTTCTTTGTCGGTAGCCAGTTTCAGTGCCAGACCTTGGTCCTCGATGGCGTAGGCCATTACCGGATAGTCTTCAAATGCCGCTACAGAATTGCCGGACAGGACATCCTGATACATATTAGCGGAATCTTCAAAAACAGTGGTAGTGAAGCCATATTCATCCTTGATGGATTCGGCAAATGTTGCGCCTTCCGTTCCGGTTTTGACTGCAACGTTCTTGCCTTCCAGATCTTCGTAGCTTGAGATGTCGCTGTCATCGGCAACTGCCATGACCACGCCACTTTCAAAATACGGTTCCGAAAAGTCAAAGGTTTGTTTCCGTTCGTCCGTGATGCTCATGCCGGCGATGACGCCATCGACTTGTTTTGCTTCCAAGGCCTGTAGCGCGGCATTGAATCCTAAAGGACGAATCTCCACTTCAAATCCTTGGTCCTCTGCAATTGCCTGGATGAGTTCCATATCAATGCCGACAAATTCGCCGTTCGCATCCTGGAATTCAAATGGTGCAAAAGTGGTGTCTGTCGCGATGACAAACTTTTGTGTTTCTGTTGCCTCAACTACTTCGTGCTGGGCTGACCCAAAAATAAAAAAGCCCAAAGCCATGAAGAGCATCGGCAACTTTAGTCGCAGTTTCTTGCTTAACATATTTTTTCCTCCTTATAATCAGCATTCCTTCTGAATAACCATGAGATTACGATGAAGCCTCTGCTTGAATATTCATATAATACCACATTGAGATTATATTTTAAATTCACAGAAACAACAATTATATAACGACACGGTTATGTTAGGAAATCTGACACGAAAACCAAGTTTTATAAAAACGCTAACAAAAAAGTGTCACGCAATCTGGTATATTCGGGAACGTTCGGAAATTTGCAAAAAAAGCCCTGACATGATGGCATAAAAGCTGTCATGTCAGGGCTTTTTTTAGGTCTGGTGAGGCAAGAGTGTGATCATTTAAAGGCCCGGCTCAGGTCTTCAATCGCGCCGACCAGTGCATCCAGCTTTTTTTCCATCCGGTGCAGTAGGTACATCGCGATCACGATCGGAAAGCCGGTATTGCTGATCAATTCCATATACGCCAGCACATCCACGTTCGCATCCATTCATTTTCCCTCCTTTCCTACATCTATAAAGACGTAGGAAAGGAGGGATTTGTAACTGTCAGCGTTTCGGTATCGTGATCACAAATTTTCGTTAATGCAGCGCATGATGGCTTCGGCTACGCCGTTTTCTGAGTTTTTGGAAGTGAGGTACTTCGCGAATTCCTTGACCCCATCCTCGGCATTGGCCACGGCAAAGCTGGCGCCTGCTACTTTCAGCATGGAGACGTCATTGAAGTTATCCCCAATGGCCATGACATTCTCTAAAGGAATCCCTCTTTTTTTGGCGAACTTTGCCAAAGCAATCCCTTTTTGCGCTTCCACATGGTTGATCTCGATATTATTTTTGAAGGAGGAGGTCACGACGACACGGCTGTCTTCGGCCAGTTTGGCGCGGATCGGCTCCAGTTCGCTTTGTCCGACATCGCTGAACACGAGAATCTTGAGGACTTGCTGTGCGTTGTCTTCCAGAACTTCTTTGAAATTTTCAACGTAGTTTACGTGCATCACTTCCAAACGGGCGACCGCCAGAACAAGCGCCATTTTGAAGGTCGTGTCAGGGTTTGTCTCATGCAGCAAGGAAGTCATTGACTCGATCCGGCGCACTTTGTCATCCGAAAATATGCCTTTGGATGTCATGATTTCGCAATAGAGTCCGTATTTTTTCACATCCTCCAAAATATGGCGGGTGGTTGTTTTATCGATCCCCAGGTTTTCAACCAGTTTTCCGTCTTCGTCAAATACTTGCCCGCCGTTCAGCGTGATCATAGGGCAATCGATGCCGACTTCCTGCAAGGCCGGAACAGCTTCGGTATACCCTCTGCCGGTAGCGACCATAAATTTGATGCCTAATCTATTTGCTTCATTAATGGCGCTCACGTTCGATGCGGAAACTTCCATCTTATCATTCAATAATGTGCCGTCCATATCTGAGACAATCAGTTCTATCATACATTCATCCTCCTGTTCGATAATTGCAGTATATTCACACTTATATTCTACCATGATTTTTCAATTTCACTGAAAATTTGTTCGGGGCCGACTTAAATAATCGCCCGGAAGGCGGATGTACTGAAAAAGGTGCGCACATTATGTTAAGATAGTCGCAACCGGAAATGAAAAATTTGACAGATAGTGGTGTGAAAAAATGAAAGCAATTATCCATAATGAATGGCAACAGAAATTGGAAGAGGAATTCGAAGCGCCGTATTATCAGCAGTTGCGCGCATTCCTGAAGGAAGAGTATTTGAACGAGACGGTCTATCCGAATATGCAGCATATCTGGGAAGCTTTCGAATTGACGCCTTACAAAAAGGTGAAAGTGGTCATACTGGGGCAGGATCCTTATCACGGACCCAACCAAGCGCATGGCTTGAGCTTTTCCGTGCAGAAAGGGGTCAAGCTGCCGCCTTCCTTGGTCAACATCTACAAGGAACTGCAGGATGACCTCGGCATTCCGATTGCGAAACATGGCGATTTGACATATTGGGCGAAGCAAGGCGTTTTCCTGCTGAACACGGTCCTAACTGTCCGAAGCGGGGAAGCCAATTCCCATCGCGGAAAAGGCTGGGAAATGTTGACCGACGCCGTCATCCGAGCGCTTAATGAGCGGGAGGAACCTGTTGTCTTCATCCTCTGGGGAAATGCATCGATAGCCAAAAAAGTGTTCATCGACACAACGAAGCATGTTGTGATCACATCGCCGCATCCAAGTCCATTATCTTCCTATAGAGGCTTCTTCGGCTCGAAGCCTTTTTCCAAAACAAATGAAGCACTCAAATCGTTCGGTATGGAGCCAATCGACTGGCGTTTGCCAGAATAATAGAAGGAAGGGGCATTGTCGTATGAGAGGGAAGTCATTGAAGACCAGAAAAGGAAAACTCTACTATCAGGTAGGCGGTACCGGCGATGCATTGCTTCTGTTGCACGGAAACGGCGAAAGTTCGGACATTTTCGCGAAGCAGTTTCCTTTTTTCAAGAAACACTTCACGGTCTATGCGCTTGATACGCGAGGACATGGTAGATCGGATCTGGGAGTGGAGCGGCTGACCTTCAAGCAGATCGCAGAGGATATCCTTACATTGCTCGAAAAGGAGCGGATTCAAAGGGTCCACGTGCTGGGATTCAGCGATGGAGGCAATCTGGGCCTGTATTTTGCGGCCCATCACCCAGATCGAATCGTTTCATTGATTGCGATGGGGGCAAATTACGAAGCGGACGGCCTGACTGACGCCTGCAATGAGGAGACGCTGGAACGATACGAAGAGCTGCTTGCTTTGCCGGATACCGATCCGGAAAAAATCCGTCGCCTCTGCATCCACAATCTTATGCTGGAGGAATTGGACCTTTCGGCTGAAGCCTTGCGCAGCATCCAAGCGCCAACCATGCTGCTAGCGGGGGAATTCGATCTGATCCGCGCCGACCAAACGGAGGCGATGCATCGCCTGATTCCCGGATCGCAAAAATATATCGTACCCGGGGGAAACCATGGCTTTTTCGTGGATGATCCGAAAGTGCTGGAACGAATTGCAAAAAAATTCTATACAAGCTTGTGATTTCCGGAGCGTATCAGGAGGTTCTTCCGAGAAATTATGTTAGAATGAAATTCTGAAATGTCGTCGGTGGCAGTCATTCGCTGCCGCGCAACTTTTGGACGGATAAAGTGAAAATGCAAACAAAGACACAATATGTTGCGTATTTTATAAAATCGCATACTACATATTGTGTCTTTCTTGTTGTAATTGTATCCTCGCAACCGTATAATGGGTGAATAACAGTTGGGAAAAGGGTGAGGTAAAATGAAGGTAGTATTTATGTCGTTGACCGGCCAAACGAGGAAGTTCGTAAACAAACTAAACCTTGAGACTATCGAATTGACGGCCGATAACGCCTTCCAACCGATTGAGGAGCCGTTCATCATCGTGGCCCCGACTTACGATAAAGAGGTAACGGATATTCTGGTCGATTTCATTGAGACCGACCGGAATTGCTCTTATTTCAAAGGTGTAGCAGGTGGCGGGAACCTGAATTTCGGCAAGCTTTTCGGGTTTACCGCAAAAGACTTGGCTCACGATTATGGCGTCCCGCTGCTGCACTTATTTGAGTTTCAAGGAAACGAGAAAGACATTCAGATTTTGAAAGAGAAGGTGACGGAACTTGGATAGTCCAAAATTAGTAACCAAAACAGAAGATGTAACCTATTATAAATTAAACAATGAAATCAATCGTCCGATTGATAATGCCATCCCTTTGCATAAGGATAAGGAAGCCGTCAGGGCGTATTTCCTGGAGCATGTGAATCCAAACACGGTTTTCTTCTATACGTTGGATGAAAAATTGAATTATTTGATCGAACAAGACTACATCGAAAAAGAGTTCTTGGAGAAATACCCGCTTGATTTCATCAAAAAGTTGATGCAGGATACGTACAACAAAAAATTCCGTTTCAAATCGTTCATGGCGGCCTACAAGTTCTATACCCAGTACGCGCTGAAGACGAACGACGGCAAGCGTTATTTGGAGCGTTACGAAGACCGGATCGTCTTCAATGCACTCTTTTTGGCAGACGGGGACCAGCAATTGGCTGTCGACTTGGCGGAAGAGATGATTCATCAACGCTACCAACCGGCGACGCCTACCTTTTTGAATGCAGGCAGAAAACGCCGCGGGGAATTGGTGTCGTGTTTCCTGATCCAAACGACGGATGACATGAACAGCATCGGCCGCACGATCAACAGTGCTCTGCAGTTGTCCCGCATCGGCGGAGGCGTCGGCGTCAACCTGTCGAACGTCCGGGCAGCTGGCGATCCGATCAAAAAAATCGAGAATGCATCGAGCGGCGTCGTGCCGATCATGAAGCTTCTCGAAGACAGCTTCAGTTATTCCAACCAATTGGGCCAGCGCAACGGAGCCGGCGCGGTGTACCTGAATGTATTCCACCCGGACATCGTCGCTTTCTTGTCCACGAAAAAAGAGAATGCCGATGAGAAGATCCGCGTGAAGACACTTTCGTTGGGTCTGGTCATTCCGGACAAATTTTACGAGTTGGCGGCGAAGGACGATCAAATGTATCTGTTCAGCCCTTATGATGTGGAGCGGATCTACGGTAAACCGTTTTCCTATATCGATATCACTGCGGAATACGAAAATCTGGTCAACAATCCGGAAATCTCAAAATCCAAAATCCGTGCCCGTGACCTTGAGAACGAAATCAGCAAACTGCAGCAGGAATCCGGCTATCCGTACATCATCAACATCGATACGGCAAACCGCACCAATCCGGTGGACGGAACGATCGTCATGAGCAACCTGTGCTCGGAAATTCTGCAAGTGCAGCAACCCTCCTTATTGAACGATAAACAAGAATATGAAGTGCTGGGAACGGATATCAGCTGCAATTTGGGTTCCACGAATATTCCAAACCTGATGAAATCGCCTGATTTCGGAAAATCGGTCGAAACGATGGTCCGTGCCTTGACATATGTAACCGACCATTCGAGCATCGATGCGGTCCCTACAATCAAAAACGGGAACGATCAAGCACACACGATCGGTTTGGGCGGCATGGGCCTGCACACGATGTTCGCAACCAATCAGATGCACTACGGTTCGCCGGAATCCATCGAATTCACGGACATCTACTTTATGCTTTTGAATTATTATACGTTGGCGGCCAGCAACAAAATCGCTAAGGAACGCGGGGAAGCATTCGTCAATTTTGATAAGTCCACATACTATACAGGCGAATATTTCGATGCGTATACCGATTCCGATGTCGTCTTCCAATCCGAAAAAGTGAAACAAATCTTCGAAGGAATCAAAGTGCCTACAAAGAAAGATTGGTCTGATCTGAAAAAATCCGTCCGTGAATCCGGCTTGTATCACCAAAATCGTTTGGCAATCGCGCCGACAGGTTCTATCAGTTATGTAAATGAAACGAGTGCGAGTCTGCACCCAATCACGCGTCTGATTGAAGAACGTCAAGAGAAGAAAACCGGGAAGACTTATTATCCGGCTCCGCAGCTTTCCAACGAAACGATGCCTTATTATCGCTCAGCCTATGACATCGATATGCGTCGTGTCATCGATATTTATGTCGCTGCCCAAAAGCACATCGACCAAGGCATGAGTCTGACGTTGTTCATGCGCTCCGAATTGCCGGAAGGTATGTACGAATGGAAAGAAGGGCGCACAAACAAAATGACGACACGCGATCTGAACATCCTGCGCAATTACGCATGGAGAAAAGGCGCAAAATCGATTTATTATGTGCGTACCTTTACGGAAAACAATGACGAAATCGGAGCGAACGCTTGCGAATCATGCACCATCTGATGACGCAGCGCCACTGTATTTGATTACCCGTCATGCAATAATCGGAAAGTCTAACGGAGGAATGAAGGATGGCAAATAAGCCTTATATAGCAATCAACTGGAATAGCATCGAAGACATGCTTGACAAGTTGACATGGGAAAAACTGACGGAACAATTTTGGCTGGATACGCGTATCCCGTTGTCCAATGATTTGGACGACTGGCGCACCCTCAGCAAACCTGAGCAGGATATGTTGGGGAAAGTGTTCGGCGGATTGACGCTTCTGGACACGCTGCAATCGCAGGACGGTATCGCAGCCATGAAGGAAGATATGCGCACACAACACGAGGAAGCGGTATTGAACAATATCCAGTTCATGGAATCGGTGCACGCGAAAAGCTACTCATCGATCTTCAGCACGTTGAACACAAAGACTGAGATCGATGACATCTTCAACTGGACCAACAGCAACGAATTCATCCAACGCAAAGCCAGTCTGATCAACGACATCTACAAGAGCGGGAATCAGCTGGAAAAGAAAGCGGCCAGCGTGCTGCTGGAGTCTTTCCTTTTCTATTCCGGATTCTACGCACCGCTTTGGTATCTCGGCAACAACAAATTGCCGAACGTTGCGGAAATCATCAAACTGATCCTGCGCGACGAATCGGTCCACGGCACATATATCGGCTACAAATTCCAGATCGCATACAATCAAATGTCCGAAACGGAACAGGAAGAAATGAAGAATTGGGTCTATATGCTGACGTACGAACTGTACAACAATGAAGTGAAATACACGCAATACATCTATGACGAGCTGGGCTGGACGGAGCGCGTCAAAGTGTTCATCCGCTACAACGCGAACAAAGCGCTACAGAATCTGGGCTTCGATCCGTTGTTCCCGGACACGGCTGACGATGTGAATCCGATCGTCATGAACGGTATTTCGACCGGAACCAGCAACCATGATTTCTTCTCGCAAGTCGGGAACGGCTACCTGTTGGGTGCCGTCGAAGCGATGGAAGACGAAGATTACGTTAAATGGATTGACTGACATAAAAAGCAAGGAGAGCAGCGGATTGATTCGCTGCTCTCCTTGCTTTTTTGGCGCTGACTTCCGGGCAAAATGATGGATAACTTTGTGTTATCCATCATTTTGCTTGTGATTGGGTCAGAAAACATGGATAACTTTTTTTATTCATGTTTTAGCTTGTGACTGCGACCGCAATGATGGATAACTTTTGGATATTCATCATTTTAGCTTGTAAGTGGCCCCATAAGGATGGATAACAATTGGTTATCCATCCTTAGCGTAAATAGACGATTTTAAAAAATGCTGCAGCCACATGGTTTCATTGTCATTTACAAAAGGTTAACAACGAATCAAACTGTTCTTTACAACCATTTGTTAGTATTTATTTGTAGTCAAATACGTAATGAAAAACAATGAAACCATTGTTCACAAATAAAGGAGAGAATAAAATGAGATTGTCCAACAAAAGATTGTTTGCAAGTTTGGCCTTAAGCAGTGTGCTAATTTTGAGCGCGTGCGGAACAGAAGCAGCGACGACTGCTGAGGCGGAAGTCGATCTGAACGCAATGTCATTGAGTGAAATTGAAACACAAGCCAAAGAAGAAGGCCATGTGGAATCAGTAGGGATGCCGGATACATGGGCGAACTGGGGAGAGACCTGGGAAGAACTCGAAACGACATATGGCTTGACGCATGCAGATACCGATATGAGTTCAGCAGAAGAATTGGCTTTATTCAAAGCAGAACAGAATAACCCAACGAAGGATATCGGCGATGTCGGCCAATCATTCGGGCCTGTTGCAGAAGCGGACGGTTTGACTATGGCTTACAAAACTTCGTATTGGGACGATATCCCGGAGTGGGCCAAGGACGATGATGGCGATTGGATAGTCGGTTATTATGGAACATTGGCGTTCATCACCAATTCCGAAAAAGTGACGGATGCACCAACCAGTTTTGCCGATATCCTGGCAGGTGATTATAAAGTTACGATCGGTGACGTAAATGCAGCTACACAAGCACAAAATGCGGTATTGGCTGCAGCCATAGCAAACGGCGGAAATGAAACCAACTTGGATCCCGGTATTGCTTTCTTTGCACAACTGGCTGAACAAGGAAGATTGGACTTGGGCGATACGTCATTGGCCCGTTTGGAGTCAGGTGAAATCGAAGTCGGCTTGTTCTGGGACTTCAATGCACTGAATTATGCGAATCAAGTTGCCGAAACGAATCCAAATGCCAGTTTTGAAGTGACTATTCCACAGGATGGAACGATTCAAAGCGGGTACGCAACAGTCATCAACGCGACAGCTCCTAACCCGCATGCCGCAGCGTTAGCCCGAGAGTACATCCTTTCTGATGAAGGTCAGATCAATTTGGCAAAAGGATATGCACGTCCAATTCGCGATAATGTTGAATTGCCGCAAGAAGTGCAGGATATCTTGCTTCCGGAAGAGCAGTATGTTGAGGCGCAACCGGTCTCAGATTACGATGCATGGGAAGCGGCTGCAGCTGGTCTGGGTCAAAGATGGCAAGAAGAAGTATTGACGAAAGTAAAATAATTGAGGTTGAATACAGTGGATAAAGTTATTTTTGTAGTGTTGGACGGATTGAATGCCAAGACAGCCCATAACCATATGGGCTTCTTGGAGCATCTGGTCGAAAAAGGAATAATGGCGGCTTATACCGTCAAATCAGAAATGCCCGCACAATCAAGACCCTTGTATGAAGTTTTGCAGACGGGAGTACCAGCTGCCGAAAACGGCATCACCTCGAATCGCACTGTTCGTCGTTCAAAAGAGCGGAGCATTTTTGAGATTGCGAAAGAAAATGGGCTCAAGACGGGTGCGGCCAGTTACTACTGGGTGAGCGAGCTCTACAATCATGCGCCATTTCAAGTGATGGAGGACAGAATCCAGTTGGATACGAATGCTCTCATCGAGCATGGCATTTTTTATCATGAAGATCATTACCCGGACAGTCATCTGATTGCGGATGGCGATTACTTGATCAGGAAGAAGACGACGGATTATACGCTGATCCATTCGATGAACATCGATGATGCAGGCCATAAATTCGGTGCCGGCAGTAAAGAGTATGTACAAGCGACTGTCCGCGTTGATGCTGAACTTTCCCAGTACATCTGGAGATGGATGAGCGAAGGCTACCAAGTTGTAGTCACTTCCGATCATGGAATGAATGACTATCATACCCATAATGGTATTTCAAATGAAGATCGGCTTGTTCCGCTTTATTTATTTTCGGACAAAGTGATCATCAAGGACTTCCGCAAAGAAGGAGCCGTTGTGCCTCAACTGGAAATAGCGCCATTTTTATGCAATTTATTGGGCATTCCTGCTGGAGATCGCATGCAAGCGGTTCAGGGAATCCTTATGAAAAGAGGTTCCGGCGATGCTGCAGAATGAAAAACGCAAGTACCTCATATTGTTGTTGCCGTTCGCGCTGTTGATCCTCCTATTCGAATTGATGCCGTTATCCAACATCTTCATAAATAGTTTCATGGACCCCGGAACGGGCGGCATCACGCTTGCTAATTTTACGACCATTTTTACGAGTGATTATTACTTAATGTCAATCCAGAACAGCTTGTTCGTTTCCTTGCTATCCGCATTCATCGGGATTGCGATTGCGCTCCTGGGTGCCTATGCCATCCATACTGCGGGCGACAGAATGAAAAAGTTCTACATTGCGACATTGAACATGACCTCAAACTTCCAAGGCATCGTGTTGGCTTTTGCCTTCATTCTGTTGCTAGGGAATTCAGGCATCCTGACAACATTGGGGGAAAGATGGAATCTGGTGGGACTGAACAACTACGATTTATATACTACGTCGGGGATTCTTATCACTTTCATCTACTTCCAGATTCCATTGGCTACCTTATTGCTCTATCCGTCATTTGATGGCATCAAGGCCGAATACAAGGAAGCTGCAAGTCTGATGAACGCGACGACTTGGCAATTCTGGTCAAAAATTGGTCTCCCATTGGTGTTGCCGAGCATTTTCGGAACCTTTTCCGTTCTCTTTTCAAATGCGCTGGCAGCCTATGCGACACCCTATGCCCTGCTCGGGAACAATTATGCTTTATTGCCGATCCGGATTTCCTCCATGTTTACGGGTGATGTCGTCCAACAAGTGGAGCTAGGAAGTGCCTTGTCGATTGTGATGCTCGTATTGATGAGTATGATGACAGTCTTAAGCAACAGCCTGTTAAAGAAATTCAGAAAGGGCGTGTAAAAATGAAGAAACGAAGCACTCCCTTTTCTTCATTCATCATCGTTATCCTATCCGTGATTTTGCTGCTGCCGCTGTTTGTGACGCTGTTGAATTCTATGTTCAGGGATTTGAGCAATATCATCCCGGAAGGATTCACCTTTGATTTCTATGCCGGCATTTTTGCGGGGGCAGGCGGGATGGCAGGCGCGATAGGCAGGTCGCTACTGATTGCGGTCATACCGACGCTTGCCCTGTTGGTGTTCCTTTTGTTGGCGATGTACGTCGTACAGATTCATTACCCGAAATGGGATAAGTATTTGGACCTATTGTCAAAAATCCCATACGGCATTCAAGGTGTCATCCTTGCTGTATCGATCATTTCGCTTTATGCCTCTTCCAGCACCTTTCTATCGAACCGTATTTTTTTACTGAGCTGTGCCTACGGAATCGTCATCCTGCCCTACATGTACCAAGGCATCAAAAATGCTTTAACCATGCTGGAAGTCATGCCGATTTTGGAGGCTGCAGAAACGTTGGGCGCCAGTAAGCTTTATGCCTATTTCCGGATCATCGTACCCAGCGCATTGAAAGGGTTGGTTGCGACGATTCTGCTCTCGATAGGCATTCTTTTCAGCGATTTTGTATTGGTGAATATCATTGCAGGCAGCTACTATGAAACAACTAGCATCTTCCTGGATAAAACCAGAAGTGTGTCAGGGCATGCAGCTAGCGCAATTTCCGTGGTCATCTTCTGCATCATGCTGATTTTGACGAACTTGGCGGGTTATCTGGGATCGAAAGAGACCAAAAAAGCAAAAACAAATACAAACACAAAAATGGAGTGACAGCTCCACTTTTTGTTAAGTATAGAGGAGAAATAATGGCGTATATAGAATTCAGAAATATCAGAAAATCATATGATGGTGAAAATTTAGTGTTGAAAGATCTCAATCTGCAGGTGAACGAAGGTGATTTGGTAACCTTACTAGGGCCATCCGGTTGCGGGAAATCAACGTTGCTGCGTTCGCTCGCTGGATTTGAAAGTATTGATGGGGGAAGCATTCACATCAACGGCCAGGATGTGACGGATTTTCCGCCGGGAAAACGAAATATCGGGATGGTTTTTCAACAATACTCGTTGTTCCCCAACATGAATGTAGCGGAAAATATCGCATTCGGTTTGAAGATGCAGAAAATGAACCAGAGTGTCATCAATGAAAAAGTCGCCCGCATCATTGAACTCGTGGACCTATCCGGTAAAGAGAACTATTATCCGGCGCAATTGTCCGGCGGGCAAAAACAACGGGTTGCCCTGGCACGCGCCATCGTGACCGAGCCAAAAGTGTTGTTGCTGGATGAGCCTCTGTCTGCCATTGATGCCTTGCTGCGGAAGAATCTTCAAAAGCAGATCCGCCGTATCCAGAAGGCTTTGCATATCACGACAATCTTTGTCACGCATGATCAGGATGAAGCGATGCTGATGTCGGATGTGATCCATGTCATGGCTTCCGGAAAAATAGAGCAGTCGGGTACACCAACCGAAATATATACGCATCCCGAAACGCATTTCGTAGCTTCGTTCATCGGCAACTACAATTTGTTGAACAGCTCGGATTTTTCAAAATTGACCCGGCAAAAAACGCAGGCAAGACAAGTGGCTATCCGTCCGGAGGCAATCGAGTATTTCAAGGAACCGCAGCTACAGACAGAAGACCATCTTTATTTCAAAGGGACTGTAATCGATGAAACAATCAGCGGAAATATTTTATCCTATGTGATCCAAACGGACCAAGGTGTCACGCTGCGCGCAGATCATCTTTACCGCACCTTCAATTTGCTTGATAAAGGCGAACAGGTCTTTCTGAAAGTAGAAAAGCGAAATGTTTTGGAGTTTTGAAAAAAACCTCTACACCGCCTAAAAAAGGGCAGTGTAGAGGTTTTTTTGTGTGGGTGCTGCGTTCAAAACGTTGTAACCAACCACCTGATGAAGCCTCCCATGATGATCAGATAGGTTCAATGTAGGCAACTCGGTTTTTGAATTGAGTCAATCCTGTTACTCCGAACTCGCGCAACAGGGCGATGGCATCGTCGAAATGGTAACGGTATTTGTGGATGCTGTGCGCATCCGAACCAAGACTGAAGCGGGTTCCTCCCATTTCAAGATAGAGGCCAATCAGGTAGCGGTACAAGTCTGCATTTTGGTATTCATACATACTGCGGGTGTTCAATTCCAGCGCCATTTCTTTCGCAAGGATTGCATTGAGCAGTTCCTTCAGCTGAGGCTCAAATTCCCGCAAGTCGTCTAGTGTGACCGACAGACGACGGATTCCGTAATCAAAGTGCGCGAAAATATTTGCGCCATCCAATTTGCGAACGGCTTTCGTGCAGAGTCCGAAGTATTCCCGCATGACAGCTTTGGGATCCATTTCGTCGATGATCGGCTGCAAGTAATCAAAGTGACCATTTTGATGGACGCTCAACAGGATGACATCAAACGTTTTGCCTTCCAGATAGGACACAATCTGTGTATGGGCTTCCGGTGTGTAACCGACTTCGATCCCCCTGCGGATGCGCCCGCCATGGATCCTGTTCAGTGCGTCTATTTTATCGCTGTAGGCTGCATAATCCAAGACGGTGTCCACTCCGCCGTTGTAGGCATCATGAAAATCCAGGTGTTCGGTTGTGACGATCAGATCGTCTGTTTGCTCGAGATAATTCTCAAATGATTCAGCAGAATCGGGCGAAAATTGCGTGTGCAAATGTTGATCATAATATCCCAAAATCGTTCCTCCTCGTGTATAGATGTCATCAGTATAGCAGACAGCGATGGATATCAAGAAAAGTTTGCGTGAAGAAAATGTAAACAATCGAAGGCGAAATAAAAAAGGTTATCAAAAAATTTGCCCCTATACTAGTGGAATTTTGCTATAATGATGAAGGTCGTGAAAATAAGTTAAATTTTTTTGGATTGGTGGTTATTAATTTGGCAGCACGATATGTCATGGGAGTGGATGTCGGTACCACAAGCACAAAAGCCGTACTGTACGAAACGGATGGCTCTGCTTATGAATCAGCGTATGCGCATTATCCATTGATTAAAGAAAATCCCGAAATGGCGGAACAAGACTTGGATGAGATCTTTTCTGCCGTATTGAAAACGATAAAAGCTGTCATAGCGAAGGCGGACTTGGGCCCAACGGATATTGCCGGCATCGGCTTTTCTAGTGCTATGCACAGCTTGATCCTCATGGATGCGGAAGGAATGCCGTTGACGAGGAGTATCACTTGGGCCGATAATCGTTCAAAAAAATACGCAAGCATGCTGAAACATTCCGAAGTGGGCCAGCGTTTTTATGAAAAAACAGGGACACCATTGCACCCAATGTCCCCATTGAACAAGATTCTCTGGCTGAGGGCGGAAAACCCCGAGTTGTTCCAAGCAGCACGCTGGTTCATCGGCATCAAGGAATACATTTTTTGGCGCCTTTTCGGTGAATTCATTGTGGATTATTCCGTTGCATCAGCTACCGGGTTGTTCAATATCCGGGAATTTCGCTGGGATGAGGAAATTCTGGAATTCTGCGGCATCACGAGTCAAATGCTACCGTTGCCGGTAAGTCCTAGCTATCAACTGAGCGGACTCTCGGAAGAAGTGGCAGATTTGCTGGGGCTTGCTGCAGATACTCCTTTTATCGTTGGAGGCAATGACGGTTGTTTAGCCAATTTGGGAATGGGAGCGATTCGCGCGGGTACGGCGACAATCACAATCGGTACGAGTGGTGCGGTCCGGATGACGAGCGATAAACCTTATGTAAGCCCGGAAGGACGGACTTTCAGTTATATCTTGGACGAAAACCATTATGTGAACGGGGGCGCCGTCAACAATGGCGGAAACATTTTTGACTGGGCCATCAAACAATTTATGCCGATGAACATTGCTGATGAAGATCTCTATGACAAAGCGATGGAGATAATCGCAAATGTTGCGCCGGGAGCGGATGGGTTGGTTTTTCATCCTTATCTGAATGGAGAAAGGGCGCCTTTATGGAATGCGGATGCCAGAGGGAATTTCAGCGGCATCAACATGCTGCATACGAAAGAACATTTTTTGCGCTCCGTTTTGGAGGGCATCTGCCTGAACCTGAAGGATGTGCTTGCGGCAGTCATCCCGATGAACGGCGAGCCAACAAAAATTATGGCCAGCGGAGGCTTTTCGCGCGCCCAGGTTTGGCGTCAAATCTTGACGGATGTGATCGGCATGCCGATCGAATTCCCGGAAACATTCGAAAGTTCC
This sequence comes from Trichococcus sp., assembly GCF_049684335.1. Lineage (GTDB taxonomy): Bacteria > Bacillota > Bacilli > Lactobacillales > Aerococcaceae > Trichococcus. The sequence goes on along the minus strand of NZ_JBAVFV010000061.1, from coordinate 75,529 downwards.
TGTACAGGTGCCGCTTTAATCACGCTGAAGAGTTTGGGTTTGGTGGAATCCGTGGATGATGCGGAGGAAATGATGGGCGCCTCAATCGAGCATCAACCGAATGAAGAGAGTAAGTCTATCTATGCAGCGATGTTCCCACGTTACCAAGAGATGAGTAAGCTTTTGCAGGAGTTCTATACACAAAAATAAATCGGAATCAAAAGAAAAGACAAAGCCACAAATTTTCAGTGGCTTTGTCTTTTTTTTGTCTACTCGTTACTGTTTACTGGTTGCTCTAAGGCGCTTTCGATTAGCTTTGTCATTTTCTTTGGTGAAGTGATCGGGGCAAAACGTTTGATGATTTCGCCATCGCGGCCGATCAAGAATTTCGTGAAATTCCATTTGATAGCGCCGCCACCGGTCTGCTCGACCAAATATTTGTAGACCGGATCTGCATTGTCTCCGTTCACTTCTATCTTATCGAAAATCGGAAAAGTGACGCCGTAATTGAGTCGGCAGAATTCAGCTGCTTCAGTGCCGTTCAATGGTTCTTGGTTATTGAATTGGTTGGATGGAAATCCCAAAATGATAAAATTTTGGTCTTTGTATTTTTCGTAAAGTTCTTCCAGTTCATCCAATTGACCCACTAACCCGCACTTAGAAGCTGTATTGACGATGCAGATGACTTTGCCTTTGTATTGTTCCAATGATACAGATGACTGATCTGTTTTAGTTGCTGAATATTCATAAATGGACATAATGAAGGACTCCTTTTGTTATGCTACTTATAGGTGCTGAAACATAGTATAAACAACAATGTAAAGGATTGCAAAATAAATGCCCGCGTCAAAATTGAAGGAGATATGACAGTTTGATGAGAAATGATGAAATTGTAACAGTAATTTCTATAAATGACTGTTTTTTTATTCTTGTTTGCTGTATGATAGTTGAGTATTATAAATCGAATCTGGAGGGATTTTTTTTGGACATGTTTGAAGGCTTAAGCCAAAAAATCGTAGGAAAAAAAATAAAAATCGTTTTCCCGGAAGGCTTAGAACCAAGAATTTTAGGGGCAGTCGTTCGTCTTAAAGCGGAAGATTTAGTTGAACCAATCGTTATCGGAAATGTGGATGCAGTTAAAGAAGCTGCAAAAGGCCGCGGATTCAGACTGAATGGCATCAAAATCATCGACCCAGCTGATTATGCTGAACTCGATGAAATGGTTGCATCTTTTGTCACTCGCCGTAACGGTAAAATCACTGAAGAACAAGCTAGACAGTTGTTGTTGGATGAGAATTATTTCGGAACAATGATGGTACACATGGGCTTAGCCGATGGTCTGGTGAGCGGTGCTGTTCACTCTACAGGTGATACTGTCCGTCCTGCGCTTCAAATCATCAAAACAAAACCAGGCGTAAGCCGCACAAGCGGTGCTTTCATCATGCTCCGTGGTACTGAAAGATTCCTGTTTGCTGACTGCGCAATCAACATCAATCCAAATGCACAAGAACTTGCTGAAATCGCAGTGGAAAGTGCTAAGACGGCTGAAATGTTTGAAATTCAACCAAACGTTGCTTTGATGAGCTTCTCAACAAAAGGCTCAGCAGCATCACCGGAAGTCGACAAAGTCGTGGAAGCTACAAGAATCGCAAAAGAATTGGCACCTCAATATAACATCGACGGCGAATTGCAATTCGATGCTGCTTTCTCTGAAATAGTAGCTAAACAAAAAGCACCTGGCTCAACTGTAGCTGGTCAAGCTAAAGTATTCATTTTCCCTGAAATCCAATCAGGAAACATCGGCTACAAGATCGCACAACGTTTCGGCGGGTTCGAAGCAGTAGGCCCGATCTTGCAAGGCTTGAACAAACCGATTTCCGATTTGTCACGCGGTTGTAACGAAGAAGATGTCTACAAAACAGCCATCATCACAGCAAATCAAACATTACTTGATTAATAAAACAATGGAAAGCCTGAATCAAATCGGGCTTTCCTTTTTTTGTTGTGCTTGAAAATCGGCCATCCGTAAAAAAAAGGTGCATTCCGGAGTGAATATTCCTATAATAAGGAATGGAATAAAATAAATCGGTGAAGATGGGGGCAAATTCAGGATGTTCACCTTACAAGCAAAGAATGAAGAAGAAACGATGTTGATAGCCGCACAACTGGCGCAGCTATTGGAACCCAAAGATGTCATCCTCCTTGAAGGGAATTTAGGTGCAGGCAAAACCACCTTTACAAAAGGCTTAGCAAAGGGTCTTGGCATTGACACAGTTATAAAAAGCCCCACTTATACTTTGATAAGAGAGTACACAAAGGGCAGGTTACCGCTTTACCATATGGACGTCTATCGTTTGGAGGATATCGGCGGGGATGAACTTGGCTTCGAAGAATATCTCTACGGGAATGGTGTTTCGGTGATCGAGTGGGCAAAGTTCATCGAAGAAGAATTGCCGGATGCGTATTTGACGATCCGTTTGGTTCCTACCGGGGAATTTTTTGAAAACCGGGAAATCACTTTTCTCCCTACTGGAGAACGATACGCCACTTTAGTCGAAACACTACAGGCAATACTCACGAAAGAAGGAAAATAGCATGCGCAAAAGAGAAAAAGTCGAAATCATGATCCGGGAAGCCATCCCTGCAGATGCGAAGGACATCATTGCTTTCAGCAGAAAAACCGGCGCCGAAACGCCCTATCTGGCATATGGGGCTGAAGGCTTGGAATTATCCGAAGCCTTCGAAGAATTGTATCTGGAAGATTTGATGGAGAAAGACAACAATGTGATGCTGATTGCGACGATAAACAACAAACAATTGATTGGCTTGGCGTCCGTCGGGGCAGTGGATAAACCGAAACTTAGACACATAGGGGAAGTCGGTATCACCGTCGAGAAGGATTATTGGGGATTCGGGATCGGATCGGTTCTGATGGAGGAAATCGAAATTTGGGCAACAGAGAGCGGCGTCATCCGCCGTTTGGAGTTGACAGTCCACGGTGAAAACGAACGGGCCATCCACCTCTATGAAAAAATGGGTTACCAACAAGAAGCCGTGATGCCGCGTGCTATGCTGATTGATGGGGAATTCATTGATGGCGTATTGATGAGTCTGATGGTCGACTAATATGCAAGCAAAGAATGACGGTTTCGGTGAAAAGTTCGGCAAAAACTTTTTGCTTAAATCGTCATTTTTCGCTTGACATGATAACGCTTACATGTTATTGTAAATATACAAAGAGAGACATACTAAGTTAAACAAAGAAACACAAAAGAGTATGCGACTCTTTCAGGAAAATCCTTCAAAAAGATTTTCCGGTTAACAGCTTTTCAGTTAAGCTGTTAATGCAAAATCTTAGATGGTTCGGAATTTGTGTTCTAGATGCATTTCTAAGACATGAAAACTTGAACCATTCTAAGATTAATAAACAGTAGATTTCATTTGAGCAGCTAGAAGCGAAAGCTTACATGACTTGCCTGAAAGACAAGCATAACTAGTATTGAAAAGTTCGTAGATCATTAAGATTGAACAATCAATGAAGCAAAGATGAGGCTACTGATTTAGGAGGAAGTGTTCCGATTGTTGGAGCACTTCCTTTTTATTTTGGAGTTTAGCAGCCACCGTATTTTGTTGCGTACGAAATTTGCATATATGAGGAAACAAGTTATTGCACACAAATGACTTGCATCCGGTCGCTCTTTACGCTATCCTTTAAAACGTAATCGTTACGATTTGTGGCGAGCAATAATTATCCGATTTCGGATAGTCATCAAAGAGAAGGCGGAGGGGAAAATAAATGAATCAAAAAAAGAGTATGAAGTGGGCGTTGTCGCTATTGGGGACAGCAGCACTATTGGCTGGTTGCGGAGCAGCCGAGAGCACAACAGAAAATACAAAGTCGGACAAGCTGCAAGTCGTCACGACCTTTTATCCGATGTACGATTTTACGAAACAGGTCACGCAGGACGATGCCGAGGTGAGTCTGCTATTGGAAGCCGGAATGGAGGTCCATTCCTTTGAGCCATCGAGCCAGATGATCGCCGAAATCCAGGATGCAGATGTTTTCATTTACAACAGTCCTGAGATGGAGACATGGGTACCGGATGTTCTGGCTTCTATCGACACTTCGGATATAGTGGTTATTTGTGCAAGTGATGCAATCACGTTGTTGGAATACGAAGGCGAGGCCCACGCGCATGATCACGAATCCGAGGAAGAAGATGCGGAGACTGGGCATACCCATACTGTCGATCCTCACGTGTGGTTGGATCCTGTGCTGGCGCAGACTGAGGTAACGACGATTGCGGAAGGATTGGCAGATGCAGATGCGGACCATGCTGAAAATTATCTAAAGAATGCCGAAACGTATATCGGACAATTGAACGAATTGGATGAAGCCTACCGTGCTGCTTTTGAGGGAGCGGAAAACCGCACTTTCGTGACACAGCATGCGGCCTTCGCTTACTTGGCGGCCCGCTATGAACTTAATCAGATCTCTGTAACGGGTCTGAATGCCGAAAGTGAGCCAAGCGCGGCAGCTTTGGCGACACTTTCCGATTACGTGAAAGCGAACAATATTTCGCACATCTATTTTGAAAAAAATGCTTCTTCACATACTGCGGAGACACTTGCCGAAGAGGTTGGTGTGGAATTGGCTGTATTGAGTCCTCTGGAAGGCATTACCGAAGAAGATCAGAAAAATGGTTCGGATTATATTTCGGTCATGCTGGAAAATCTTGAAGCATTGAAGCAAAGCATCAACTGATCCTTTCTTTCCAGCGGCCGGCGCAGTTAATCCGAATAACTGATAACATCAACAGATGCAGAAGTGTTATCATTCCTCGTTGTGGCATTTGGCGTGTTATGATTTGGGTGAGAAAAGACTGCAGAAAAAGCTTACAATGAAAATCGGAAAACAGTCGAACAACATGCACTTGTTTCAGTCAATGGGAAGATATTGTCGGACAAGGAGGAAACGTTATGCTTTTTAACGATCGGAAAGAAGCCGGCATTCTGCTGGCCGAAGCTTTGGAGAAGTACCGCGGAGAAGATATCGTCGTATTTGCATTGCCGCGAGGGGGAGTGCCTTTGGGTGTGGAGATCGCAAAAAAATTGGCGGCACCGCTTGATCTGCTCATCACGAAAAAAATCGGGCACCCGTTCAATCCTGAATATGCCATCGGGGCCATCACAGAGGATGCGGACCCAATCTTCAATCCGGGCGAGCATGGGGTATTGGACCAGAATTGGTTGGAATGGGAGCTGAAGCGGCTTCGCCAGGAAATCAAACGGCGCAGGGAAACGTATGTCGGTGCAGCGAACATCCAATCGTTGGAAGGCAAAACGGCCATCATCGTGGATGACGGCATCGCGACCGGCTTCACGATGTTCGCCTCAATAGCAGCACTTAAAAAGCGGAATCCGAAACGCATCATTGTGGCCATCCCGGTCACACCGGAGGATACCGCGAAAAAGATGGACCAAATGGTGGATGCAGTCGTTGCTTTGGAGCGGACGGATGACTATCTCGGCGCTGTGGGTGCCTATTATGTCCATTTCGATCAGCTCGACGACGCGGAAGTCGTCTCTTTACTGCGAAGCATGCATGTGAAGGAGGGGAAGGCAGATGAGTGATCCAGAAAAGGCAGTGCAGATAACTGGCGCTGGCGTCCTATTGAACGGTGATCTGGTTTTGCACAAAGACGCGAAAGGGCTCGTCATTTTTGCCCATGGCAGTGGGAGCAGTCGACACAGCGTTCGCAACAAATATGTGGCCAGTGTGCTGCGAGCGCACGGTTTAGCTACATTGTTGCTGGATCTGTTGACGGAAGCGGAGAGCGAATGGACCGACAAACGTTTCGACATCGATTTGTTAGCCCAGCGGTTGACGCTTGCGGAAAACTGGGTAAAGCAGCAGGATGAAACAAAACAGTTACCAATCGGGTATTTCGGATCCAGCACCGGCGCGGCTGCTGCTTTGCAATCAGCTGCAGTGCTAGGTGATGAAATCAAGGCCGTCGTATCGCGGGGCGGACGTCCGGATTTGGCCAGAGAGCATCTGGCTAAGGTCAGAGCCCCGACGCTGTTGTTGTTGGGCGGCTATGATGACGAAGTGATTGAATTGAATGAGCAAGCCTATGCTTTGTTGAACTGCGAGAAGGAAATGGTCATCATTCCGGGGGCAACCCATCTTTTTGAAGAAGCTGGTACCCTTGAACAGGTCGCCGAGTTGGCTGCGCAATGGTTTGTGAAGCAGCTTCCGGAAAAATAAGACCGGTAGCTGTAAGTTCAGGCCGGATAACAAAAATAAGCAGGACACCCTTCAGCTGAAAGGTGTCCTGCTTATTTTTTATGAAAACTTCAGCTTGTGCTTGCTCTCAATAATGTCGATCACTTGGATTCAGGATCATAGGTCCAGCCGTGATCGTTGTGGTAAATCATCAGCTTGGACATCCCGCCGTCGACAGTGAAATTCTGTCCGGTTATGAAGCCGGTTGCGTCACTGCAGAGGAAACGGATTGTCTGCACAATGTCGTCGGGCACGCCGACTCGGCCGACTGGATGTTGCAAAAGATCAGCGGCATCGTAGTCCGGCTGATAATCCTCATCTTTATGGAAGGAACCCGTGTCGATCCAACCAGGACTGATGGAATTGACGCGGGCTTTTCCGGCCAATGAAATGCTGAGCGCATGCGTCAATGCCAAGATTCCACCTTTAGCTGCCGAATAACTTTCGGTGTCCTGCTGCGACATGAAACCGCGGCTGGATGCGATGTTTACGACAGAAGCATCAGCTGTGAACACCGGCAAAAGCAAACTCGTCAATAAGTATGGCGCCGTGACGCCCAAAGCCAAGACATAATTGAAGTCCTGATAGGAACATTCTGAAAGGATCCCCTTTTTGCTGATGCAGGCGTTGTTCACCAGATAATCGACTTTTCCGAAGCGTTGCTTGACGGCTTCCGCGAAAACGTGAAGGGCAGCTTCCTCCGCAATGTCCCCGTGATGGAAATAAACGTCGTTCGCTTCGAAACGGGAAACGATTTTTTCGCTGGCTTCCTGATCCGTGTCCACGAATGCGACAGCGGCACCTGCATTTAAAAATGATTCTACGGTGGCACGGCCGATGCCGTTCGCTCCGCCGGTCACCACGACCACACGATTTTGAAAATCCATATGCCATTCCTCCTGACTGATTGATGATTCAATTATCCCGCGTACTATAGCGAAAGCTTTAGCGATACCGGGCAATGGTCGCTGCCGAAGATATTTTCATGGATATCCGCGTCTGCCAAGGCATCCTTCAAAGCGTCCGACACTAGGAAGTAGTCGATCCGCCAACCGGCATTGTTTTTTCGGGCGTTGAATCGGTAACTCCACCACGAATATCTTCCTTCCGCCTCCGGATGGAAATAGCGGAAAGTATCGATGAAACCGTTGGCGATCACTTCGCTGAACTTGGCGCGTTCTTCGTCTGAAAAGCCTGCATTCTTACGGTTTGTTTTCCAATTCTTCAGATCGATATTTTCGTGGGCAACGTTCAGATCGCCGCAGACGATGACTGGTTTTTCTGTTTCAAGGCCTTTCAGAAAAGCCAGAAAGGATATCTCCCAATCCATCCGGTAATCCAATCGCTTCAGTTGTTCCTGTGAGTTGGGTGTGTAGACAGTGACCAAGTAGAAGTCGGCATACTCCAAGGTGATGACGCGGCCTTCCGAATCGTGTGCGGCAGCGCCTATGCCCAACTTGACAGAAAGCGGTGTGTGCTTTGTGAAGATGGCCGTACCGGAATAGCCTTTGCGATCCGCATAATTCCAATAGGACTCATACCCGGGGAACGCAAGATCAATCTGACCTTCCTGCAATTTCGTTTCTTGCAGACAGAAGAAATCGGCATCGAAGTCCGAAAAAATATCCGTAAAATTCTTGTTTACTATGGCCCGCAAGCCGTTGACGTTCCATGAGACAAATTTTAGATCCATTTTATGTTCACCTGCCCTAACGCAACGCGATCATATAGTAAAGGAACAGGATGAAGAGGAGAAGATTGATGGCGGCCAGTGTCCACTTCATTTTCGGCTCTGGGATGTTCAGCGCAAAAATCGTTCCGACGATCGGCAAAAACAGCGACAATATCAACGAGGTCGTAGATACGGAGCCGGGGTCCTTGGTAGTGAAGAGGTAAAGAGGGTAAAGAATGGACAATATTGTGAATGTGATTCCGTTTCTTGTTTGTTTCGGTTGCATGGAGCAGCCTCCTTTTTCTGTTATCTGTAATATTTTACCATATCTGTGCTTTCGGATCGCAAGGAAGAAGACTGAATTCGCGCTCAAAAACGAAAATGGTTTCCTTCTATCTAACAAAGGTATTTCAAATTCATTAAATTGTAAATTTTTTCATAAACTTGTGTTAAAATAGCATGAACAGGTGCGGATTCGCTTTTAGTTAAAATATGATTAATAAATGATTAGAATAATATAATTAATTGCTGCCGCTTACTTATTTGATACAAATCCGCATCAAGTGATGTTAGAATGGACTACATAAATAAAATTAGTGGGTGAAATGCATGTTGGGGACGGAAATAAAACAACAGTTTCCTGAAACGATCGTTAAAGAGAATGAAAACTTATCATATTATACATACACAAAAACAGGTGGCCCGGCAGATGTGCTGGTCTTTCCGAAAACCAAAGATGAAGTTGCGGCAATTGTCGCATGGGTAAATGAAAAACAGGTGCCTTTGACCGTTTTGGGTAATTCCAGCAATGTCATCATCAAGGATGGTGGGATCCGTGGCATCGTGATGATACTGACGGAAATGGACCACATGGAAGTGAAACGCCAACGGTTGATCGTCCAGAGTGGCGCACGCCTGATTGATGCTTCCCGGATGGCCTTGGCTGAGCGGTTGAGCGGCTTAGAATTCGCATGCGGCATTCCCGGCAGCGTCGGCGGAGCGGTCTACATGAATGCCGGAGCATATGACGGTGAAGTCGAAGAAGTCATCGAATCCGTAGTGGTGATCACTCGCGAAGGCAAAATCAAAACCTACGAGAAGAATGAACTTGAGTTTTCCTATCGCCACAGCAAGCTGCAGGAAACGAACGAAATCGTTCTGGAAGTTGTCTTCCACCTGGAAAAAGGCAAGCAGGAAACAATCAAAGCCCGAATGGATGAATTGACGGCTTTGCGCGAATCGAAACAACCATTGGAATATCCTTCATGCGGCAGCGTCTTCAAACGGCCGACCGGGTATTTCACAGGTAAATTGATACAAGAAGCCGGCCTGCAAGGATTGACTTGGGGCGGGGCACAGGTGTCGATGAAGCATGCAGGCTTTATCGTGAACATCAACAGTGCCACAGCGACCGATTACATTGAACTGATTGCACATATCAAAGATGTCATAATGGAACATTATGCTGTGCCATTGGAAACGGAAGTCCGGATCATCGGGGAAGATACAGTGGCAAGCGTATAGGTGAAAAGAAGGCTGGGTGTGAACATTCAGCTCTTTTTTTGGATAGCACTTAATTATTATTTTTTGAAATAGAGGAAGAACGGCCGTCCAGGATGTGGTAGCTGCAGTAACCAGCACAGCTACTGCCTACTGGTATGAAGCTGTTCTGTAACAAAATAATGAAGGAGGACAGCCCATGCGAAGACCACTGATATCTTTTCAGAACTTTAGTTTCACCTATTCAGATCAAAAGGAACCGACTTTAGAAGAACTGAATGTCACCATCTACGAAGGAGAAAAAATACTTGTGCTCGGTCCTAGCGGCTCCGGGAAAACGACCTTTGCCCGCTGCCTTACAGGCGTATTGCCGAGTGAAGCGAACGGCGATGCGAGTGGAAACATCCTCTTTCACCATCAGGTCGATCAAACCCTTGCCCCCTTTGAAGATTTTCTTCCGAATGAAATGAAACTAGTCAAAAATAGTCTGATTCCCCACGCGGAACAGATGGGCAAATTTGGAGTGAAGCAACACGTCCCGTTCCGTACAGCGGATGATGTGAAAAAAATGGATAATTGGCATGATTTTTTGAAGAAACGCCCGTATTTGAAGCGCAGTTTCATGAAATTGTCGGAACAGCAGTTAGGTGATATCACGATGGCCGGTATTTCCTTGGATGGCAAACCTGTGATTTTATTCGATGAGCCATTGGCGAATCTGGACCCGAGTTCCGGGGATTTGGCCATGAAATTCATCGATGATCTGCATCGCGTCAGCGACACGACCGTCCTTATCATTGAACACAGATTGGAAGATGTTTTGGCGCAACCGATCGATCGCATCCTGCTTTTTTCCGGTGGGCGGATCATCGCGGACGCGACGCCGGAGGAAATCCTCCGTAGCGAAATTCTGAGCGACATCGGCATCCGGGAGCCACTGTACATCACGGCTATGCGTTATGCCGGAGTCGATCTGGATAATGTACGGGAACTGGCGAACGCAAAGAAAGTGAACGGACCGCAATTAAAGGAACAGATGGAAAGCTGGCTGAATTATCTGCCGCAATTCCGGTATCCCGATTATGATGAAGTACTTCTGGAGCTGGATGGCTTATCTTTCAAATATCCTTGGAACGACAAGGACATCGTCGACGGTGCCTTTCTGCGCATCTACAAAGGGGAAATGATCAGCCTTGTCGGTGCGAACGGCGCCGGGAAATCAACGCTTTCCCGTTTGATGACCGGTGAAGAGAAACCGCAGAGTGGCCACATCTATTGGAAGGGCAATGAAATCAGCGACATCGATGCGGATGAAGCGGAAAACTATGTCGGCTACGTCCCGCAGAACCCGAAAGACAGTCTCTCACAGGAAACCGTTTATGAAGAGATAGCCCTAAAAATGAAACAGCGCAACATGCCAAAAGAAGAGATCCAAAGGAAAGTCGATGAAGTTGCGAAAGTCTGCGGACTGCAATACATCAAAGACTTGCCGTTATCGATGCTGAGTTTCGGCCAACTGAAACGGGTGTCAATCGCAGCCGTCTTGGCGCTGAATCCGGAATTGATCATCTTGGATGAGCCGGCAGCGGGGCAGGATTTCAGCCATTACAAAGACATCATGCATTTCCTCCAGCGGATCCACCAGAACGGTGTGACCGTCGTGATCGTAACGCATGACATGCATCTGATGCTGGAATACACCCGCAGAGCAGTAGTTATGGCCAAAGGAAAAATCGTGGCTGACACGAGTTCCGCTTTTGTCCTCATCAATCCGAGGCTGATCCAGATCGCCTCATTGAAAGAGACCACCTTGTTCACCTTCGCCAATCAGATCGGAATGACTGATCCGTATTCCTTTACGGAAAAATTCGTCTACTACGATCGGGCTGCGCGTCTGTTCTGATGAAATCCATATAAGTTCCAAACGTCAGAAGGATCATTTCTGGCGTTTTTTGTTCGGTTTTTTTCTGGAAAAGGTGCGACTTCTTATATAATAATAGTGTTTTGTGCTAACATGATAGTGATGTGTGAATATCCGATTGCCTATCCGCAGTCGGAGTGAACGTTCGGTGCCCATAAATAAACGATAAAGGCGGGAGAAAATGACTGAAAAACCAATCATTACTTTGGAGAATGTAAAAAAAGTATACGATGATGAAACTGTATTGCACGATATTAACTTTGAGCTTGAAAAAGGCAAATTCTATACCCTTTTGGGACCATCCGGATGCGGAAAAACGACGATTCTGCGTTTGATCGCGGGGTTTGCGGACGCAACGGAAGGCATCATCAAAATCAATGGCGAAACTGTCAATGATATACCGGCGAACCGACGCAAGGTCAATACCGTTTTCCAGGACTACGCGTTGTTCCCCCACATGAATGTTTTCGATAATATCGCATTCGGGCTGACGATCAAGAAAATGCCTAAGGATCAGGTCAAGCTGAAAGTGGAGGAAGCCCTAAAAATGGTTCAACTTGAGGGCTATGAAAACCGTGAAATCAGCGAAATGTCAGGCGGACAGCAACAGCGTGTCGCAATTGCGCGGGCAATCGTCAACGAACCGGATGTGTTGCTGTTGGACGAGCCTTTGTCGGCTTTGGACTTGAAGCTGCGCACGGACATGCAGTATGAGCTGAGGGAGCTACAGCAGCGCCTTGGCATCACCTTTATTTTTGTTACGCACGATCAGGAAGAGGCGTTGGCCATGAGCGATTGGATTTTCGTCATGAACAAAGGCGCGATTGTTCAGAGCGGCACACCTGTGGATATTTATGACGAGCCGATAGACCGTTTCGTCGCGGATTTCATTGGCGAAAGCAATATCGTTCCGGGGACGATGGTTGAGGACTATAAAGTCAGCTTCGTCGGCAAGGAGTTTGAATGTTCCGATGCCGGGATCACGCCGGGTGAAAAAATCGAAATCGTCATCCGACCGGAAGATTTGGAACTGACGACTGTCGAAAATGGGAAATTGGTCGTGACTATTGACACGCAGCTGTTCCGCGGCGTCCACTACGAAATTATCGGCTACGACAAGGATGGAAACGAGTGGATGATCCATTCCACCAAGCGCGCGGAAATCGGCAAAGATGTCGGGCTCCATTTCGGTCCGCAGGATATCCATGTCATGCGTCTGGGTGAATCCGAAGAAGAGTTCGATGCCCGCCTCGAGAGCTATGAAGAGTAGGGGGAAAGAGATATGACGAAAAATTCTAGAGCATTCTATTCGATTCCTTACGTGCTGTGGCTGGGGTTGTTTGTAATCTCCCCGATGTTGTTGATTCTGTACCAATCGTTTTTCGATATCACCGGGGATTTCACATTTTCCAACTACGCGACCTATTTCAGCTCGGGCAATTATTTGCGGATGACGTTTAATTCGTTCCTTTATGCGTTCATCATTACCCTCGTGACTTTCCTGATCAGTTATCCGACGGCGCTGATCCTGAGTCGGACGAAACACAAGCAACTTTGGCTGTCCTTGATCATTCTGCCGACCTGGATCAATCTTTTACTGAAAGCTTATGCCTTTATCGGTTTGTTCAGTCAGAGTGGGACGGTCAATCAGTTCCTTGGCTTCATGGGCATAAGTCCCCAACAGATTCTGTTCACGGACTTCAGTTTCATTTTCGTGGCGGCTTACATCGAGCTGCCTTTCATGATCCTGCCGATCTTCAATTCGATTGAAGAACTGAAACCGTCCCTTATCATAGCCAGCGAAGACTTGGGTGCGACAAGGATGCAGACTTTGACGCGGGTCATCTTTCCTTTGACACTGAGCGGCGTACGCAGCGGCTTTCAGGCAGTCTTCATCCCGTCGTTGTCGCTGTTCATGCTGACGCGTCTGATCGGTGGAAACCGGGTCATCACTTTGGGAACTGCTGTGGAGCAGCATTTTCTCGTCACACAGAACTGGGGAATGGGCTCCACAATCGGCGTAATCCTGATCATCAGCATGATTGCCATCATGTCCCTGACAAGTGACAAAAAGAAGAAAGGCAGGGGAGTCAAATGAAGGCAACAACCAATACCAAATGGAACAATGCGTTCCTTGCGCTTGTTTTCGCCTTGATGTACCTGCCGATCTTTTATCTGATTTTTTATTCATTCAATGCCGGCGGGACCATGAATGCCTTTACTGGCTTCACGTGGGAGCATTACCAAACCGTGTTTGAGGACACGCGCTTGATCGGAATCGTAATGAACACATTTTTGGTAGCTTTGCTTTCGGCCCTCATCGCAACTGTGATTGGCACAATGGGTGCAATCTATATTTATTACTCAAAAAAACGCAGCACCAAGAATACGCTCTTGAGTCTGAACAATGTGCTGATGGTTTCTCCTGACGTCATCATCGGGGCAAGCCTTTTGATCCTTTTCACCATGCTTGGCTTTTCGTTGGGCTTCTCCTCGGTGCTGCTGTCGCACATCGCTTTTTCAATCCCTATCGTGGTGTTGATGGTGCTGCCGAAGCTTTATGAAATGAACGATTCGATGATCAGTGCGGCCCAGGACTTGGGCGCAAGCAGCGGCCAGGTTTTTAGCAGAATACTGATCCCGAGCATCACTCCGGGAATACTGAGCGGTTTCTTCATGGCCTTCACATATTCCTTGGATGATTTTGCGGTGACCTTTTTCGTGACCGGGAACGGCTTCACCACTTTGGCGGTGGAAATTTACTCGCGGGCCAGACGCGGTGTCAGCCTGGAAATCAATGCGCTCAGTGCGCTGATGTTCCTGTTCACGCTGCTTTTGGTCTTGGGCTACTATTTCATTCAACAATACGGGCATAATAAACGTGCGCAGCAATTAAAGGCGATCGGGAAACGCGCCGGTTCGGATAGGGCGGTGAAACACGGATGAAAAAATTAATGGGAATGGCGGTTGCTGTGTTGCTTACTTGTGCGGCCATCGCTCTTGGAATAATCTCTTTGAATAGAGCGCAAGGTTTTTCGGACGAGAATACGCTGACGATCTACAACTGGGGCGACTATATTGAACCGGAGTTGATCACAAAATTCGAAGAGGAATCCGGATATAAAGTTTCTTATGAAACGTTCGATTCGAACGAGGCGATGTACACTAAAGTCAAACAGGGCGGGACGGCCTACGATCTGAGCATCCCTTCAGAGTACATGATAGACAAAATGGCTGAAGAGGGCTTGCTGATTGAACTGGACCATTCGAAGATTGAAGGTCTGGAGAATATCGATCCGCGCTTCCTGAATTTGCCGTTCGACGAAGGCAACAAATACTCCATCCCTTATTTCTGGGGAACTTTGGGAATCATCTACAACGATAAAATGGTTTCGGAAGAGATCACTTCCTGGTCCGATTTGTGGGATCCTCGCTATGTGAACAGTCTGCTTCTGATCGACGGGGCGCGTGAAGTGATGGGGTTGGGCCTCCAGAGCGAAGGCTACTCGCTGAACGAAACGGACCCGATGATCTTGATGGAGATCGCTGAGAAACTGAAGGACATCACGCCGAACGTTAAGGCGATTGTTGCCGATGAAATCAAGATGTACATGATCCAGGAAGAAGCGGCCATCGCCGTGACTTTCTCAGGTGAAGCCAGCGAGATGCTTTGGGAAAACGAAAATCTTCATTATGTGATCCCTGAGGAGGGTTCCAATCTCTGGTTCGACAATATCGTCATCCCGAAGACCGCCAGAAATATCGAAGGCGCTTATGCTTTCATCAATTTCATGCTGGAACCTGAGAATGCGGCCATCAATGCGGAATACGTCGGCTACGCCACACCGAATAAAACCGCCATCGAGCTGATGGATCCCGAAATCACTAGCGATGAACAGTTTTATCCGTCCGATGAAATCATGGACAAACTCGAAGTCTACGAAAACTTGGGAGCTAAAACTCTGGGGACGTATAATGATTTATTTCTTGAAATTAAAATGTTCAGAAAATAATAAAGAAATAACTAGAAAATACGGAAAACCAATAATCTCACAATTAAATGAATTGGCGATTTTATCTACCAAAGACGACTGAAAGGTCGTTTTTTTTGTAGAGAAAAACATTGACTTAATCTTAAGGTTAAGAGGTAAGATTGCATAGAGACATACAAGAATTTCATTTAAGCGAGGCGGCATAATGAGAAAGAGAATCTTGCTAACTTTCATAACCGTTGCTATTAGTCTATTAGCCGCTTGCTTTAGACAAACGTCTGAAATCGTTGAAACAGGTATGAAGGCAGGACTACAGGTTAGTCAATCATCAGAAAATGGTATTGAGACAGGAGAAGACAAAATGGAGATACAAGTTCAAGATAACACGCATACTGTTGTATTTATGTTAAATAATAGTGTTGCAGCAGAATCGCTCTATAATCAGCTTCCCTTGAAAATAATGGTGGAGACTTATGGGAACAACGAAAAAATATTTTATCCGCCAACAAAACTTAATACCAGTAACACTCCAAGTGCAGAAGGTCCTGCGGGCACACTTGCCTATTTCGAAACATGGGGAAATGTCGTCATGTATTATGGCAGCTTTGGACGTTATCGGGGATTGTATGATTTGGGAACAGCTATCTCAGGGGGAGAAGATATCAAAGAATTGACAGGGGAAATATCTGTCACCAAGGTTTCTGATTGAAATCAGTTGGATTGTATTGGTTTGGCAGCCGCATTCACTTTATACTCAAAAAGTCTGTCGAAGAAATTCCGCTTCACAATCCGCGCAAGGTTGTGCTATCATTAAAATAAGATTAAAAGAAAGAAGGGAATCTCTTGACTAAATTCATCAGTTCAGACAAAGCGCCCGCAGCAATCGGTCCTTATTCGCAAGGAACCAGAAAAAATGGCTTCATTTTTTCATCCGGACAATTACCGATCGATATGGAAACGAAGGAACTTGTTTCTGACCCTGCTGCAGCGACAACAGCAAGCTTAAACAACGTGTTGACGATTGTCAAAGCGGGCGGCGGCTCGTTGGAATCAATCGTGAAAGTCAACGTGTTCGTAAAGGACATCAATGATTTTGACGCCATCAACGGCGCGTACACTGCATTCTTCGGCGAACATAAACCAGCTCGTTCTTTGGTGCAGGTTGCCGCTTTACCGAAAGATGCCGTCATCGAAATAGAAGCCATCGCAGCAAAAGACTAAAAAATGAGGCTGTATCTGAACCAGAATAGGATTTTCTGGCTTAGATACGGCCTCTTTTGTTTGGGAATTGAATTTACGCTCGGAGATTCCCCGTCAAAATCCATTTGGCGGGGTAAAATGTCCAAGGGCAACATGAGATTCCCCGTCAAAACCTATTTGGTGGGGTAAAACGTCAACGGACAATACGAGATTCCCCGCCAAAACCCATTTCGCGGGGAATCCCGCTACCAAACCACAAATAAGATGCTGCCTCTTTACTAGGCAGCATCTTATTTGCGGTTTATTTAGTCATTTAAAGCAACAACCTGAAACCGTTATTCGAACGGATTCGCTTTAGCCAGGGGCTGGTCATCCACCCATTCCGGCTTGATTTCCAGCTGCTGACCGAAGATCATCATTTTCAGGCGGACACCTTCACGAGTGGCTGCGAGGCCGCCCAATCCGGTTTCGCGCAGGGAGGCAGGAAGGTTTTTCCCGACCTTGCGCATCGCTTCAATCACATCGTCGGCGGGGATTTTGTTCGTCAGCCCGGCCAAGGCCATATCTGCGCTGATTAGGGCATTGACTGCACCGATCGCATTGCGCTTGACGCAGGGAATCTCGACCAGTCCGGCAACCGGATCGCAGACAAGGCCGAGCAGATTGCTGATCGCCATTGCCATCGCTTCCGAAGCCTGCTCCGGTGTGCCACCTGCGATTTCGACAGCCGCAGCGGCCGCCATTCCGGATGCGCTCCCGACTTCGGCTTGGCATCCTCCGGCGGCACCGGAGATCATCGCGTTGTTGGCAATCACCATGCCAAAGCCGCTGGCGCAGAACAGCATCTGGACCATCTGTTCCTCCGTCAATCCCAGTTTATCCTTGATTGCGAACATCAAACCGGGCAAAGTCCCCGATGAGCCGGCAGTCGGTGTTGCGCAGATGATCCCCAACGAAGCGTTGACTTCATTCGTTGCGATGGCGCTCTCCACAGCAATCAGCAGGTCGTCTCCGGAAAGCGTATGGCCGCGTTGACGATAGTTCCGCAGTTTCACGGCTTCGCCGCCGGTCAATCCAGTGGGGGAAAACACGCCATCCCCAGCTAATCCTTTTTCGATTGCGGCTTTCATGACATGGTAATTGTTGCGCATCTGTTCCCAAATTTCCGTGCGCGTCCGGTGGCTCTTGGCCATTTCCTGCAGCAGCATCAATTCGGAAATCGGCTTGCCGCTTTCCTCCGCGGCAGTAACCAGTTCTGCAATCTTGTTGTACAAAGCGGTATTCCTTCTTTCCTAACTGATCAGTATTGCCTTTTCAATGAAAGGCATCTCGTTGATTTCGTAGATTATTTCTTTAGTGGGAACCGTATCCAGATAGAGGACGACCCATTCGGTATCACTTTCCCTAAAAATACGGATATCATTCAGCGGGTAGCCTTTGAATGCAAAATAATTCTGCCATTCCGCTTCGCTGTAAAGATGGTATTGGAGCGTATTCTGATGGATAAAATAAATAGGCAGTTGCGCATCCAATCGCATCGAGAAGTTGTCGATGTCGACTTGGTTCAGAACAATCGAACCGCCCCCGATGGAACTGCCCGTGATGGATATTTTTTTCTTATCCCGTTCCAACACCATGGTGGCTGTGTTTGGATGGCCGACGGGAGAGTCGCCGATCTCTTCGATGAATGTCACGGCTATCTTTTGGGATTCGGCCATTTTGAGGGATTGCGGGATCAGCGGATCATCCGCCGCAAAACCGAGTATTCCGCCAAGGATCGCAAAATCGGTGCCGTGACCGAGATGGGTATCCGCGAACGATTCGTAGTAATGGATTGTGACTTTTTTCGGCTTGACCTCGAACAGCTGCGCCGCCGCTTTCCCCAATGCCAGAGCGCCTGCAGTATGCGAACTGGAAGGGCCGACCATTATCGGACCGATGATATCGAAAATGCTTCTGAATGTATGGCTCATACCGATCCCCTTTCCTTATTGGTTCATGAAAGCTTGCCTCTCATTATAGCGAAAAGGCTGTCGAAATGACAGAACACCAACACGCTTTTTAGCAGATTCTAATGGTATGCGAGAAAATATCTAGCAAGTAAATCACCTGAATAATGTGTGCCCTGTTTTTGATTCATCCATAAAATGAAATTTTCATGTGGGAACAAAAAAGCTCTCTCATTATCGGCATTCCAGCATAGTAACGCTTCCTTTCCGTATGATATAATGATTTCATCATCCTGAAAGGAACGCGTGAGCAAATGGAACTAAAAGAACTGGTTGGATTAAAAGCAGCAGAATACATCAAAGACGGTATGACAGTGGGTCTGGGGACAGGCTCGACTGCCTATTATTTTGTGAAGGAAATCGGGAGACGTGTGAATGAGGAAGGATTGAAGATCACTGGGGTGACGACTTCAATCCAAACGAAGGAATTGGCTGAGTCATTAGGGATTCCGTTAAAGAGTGTGGATGAAGTGACTTGCATCGACATCACAGTGGACGGAGCCGATGAAATCAGCGAAGATTTCCAAGGGATCAAGGGTGGCGGTGGCGCTTTGCTGTTCGAAAAAATCGTTGCTGACAATTCCAAGAAGGTCATCTGGATCGTCGATGAAAGCAAAATGGTGAAACATCTGGGCGCCTTCCCGTTGCCGGTGGAAGTCGTCTGCTACGGATCGGTCCAACTGTTCAATAAATTCAACGAAAAAGGCTACAATCCGGAATTCCGCAAGACAGCAAACGGGGATTATTATTTGACTGATGAGAAGAACAACATCATCGATCTGCATCTGGGTGAAATTTTGGAACCGAAGGCACTCGCCGAATACCTGATCCATCTGACCGGTGTCGTGGAGCATGGTTTGTTCCTTGATTGTGTGGATACCGTTTTGGTCGGTACAAAAGACGGCGTGAAAGTGATCGAAGCGAAAAGATAAGCTTCAACTTAGATGCACAAAAACGTTTTGCGCTGTGCTTGATATTCGAAAAGTCAGATTCAGATGGAGGAAGAGCCTATGAGAATGGTAGATTTAATTATCAAGAAACAAGAAGGCAAAGCATTGACGAAAGAAGAGATCCGTTTCATCATTGACGGCTACACGGATGGGTCGATTCCCGATTACCAGATGAGTGCCTGGGCGATGGCCGTCTTTTTTCAGGACATGACTGATGAGGAACGGATGGAGTTGACGATGGCCATGGCTGAGTCCGGCGATCAGATCGATCTTTCTGCTATCGCAGGCATAAAAGTCGACAAACATTCAACCGGAGGAGTTGGCGACACGACGACGCTTGTGCTCGCTCCATTGGTCGCCAGCTGCGGCGTACCGGTGGCGAAGATGAGTGGACGCGGATTGGGGCATACAGGCGGCACGCTGGATAAACTGGAATCGATTCCAGGCTTCCATGTGGAGATCGACGAGGCGACATTCGCATCCATCGTGAATGAAAATAAAGTCGCTGTCATCGGACAATCCGGCAATCTCTGCCCGGCCGACAAGAAATTGTATGCGCTGCGGGATGTGACCGGAACCGTGAACTCGTTACCGCTGATCGCAAGTTCGATCATGTGCAAAAAAATTGCAGCCGGTGCGGATGCGATTGTACTCGATGTGAAAATTGGCGCCGGTGCGTTCATGAAGACGGAAGAAGATGCGCGAGCACTTGCCCATGCGATGGTCAAAATCGGCAATCTGGCCGGCCGCAAAACGATGGCGATCATTTCCGACATGAGCCAACCTTTGGGTGTGGCGGTCGGCAATGCTCTGGAAGTTGAAGTGGCGATTGAAACGTTGAAGGGCAACGGGCCGAAAGACCTGGAGGCGCTCTGCATCGAATTGGGAAGCCAGATGGTCTACTTGGGCGGAAAATCGGCTGATTTGGCTGAAGCCCGCGAACTGGTGACCGAAAACCTCCGCAACGGCAAAGCGTTAGAGAAATTCAAAGTTTTTGTTGCTTCCCAAGGCGGGAATCCGGCAGTCGTGGATGATTATTCATTGATGCCGCAAGCGACGCGTCAACAGGATGTTTTGGCTGAAGCATCCGGTTATGTGACGGAAATCGTTGCAGATGATATTGGCGTGGCTGCGATGTTGCTTGGTGCCGGGCGCGCCACGAAAGAAAGCACGATCGATCTGGCTGCCGGACTGAAGATCCTGAAAAAAGTCGGCGATCCGGTCCAAAAAGGCGAAGCAATCGTCAGGATGTTCGCCAACAAAGCAGATTTCGGTCAGGCCGAAAAGCTGATCCAGGAAGCCTATTCCATAGGTGAAGAACGAAAAGAAATCACGCTGATCCACAGCGTCATCACGGACTGATAACAAAAGCATCCGAGCCGCACACGATTAAATGTGTGCAGTTCGGATGCTTTTATCATTGGTCGAAGGACACGTTCGTGATGTCCTTGCTCATGTTCAGCAGATCGTTCACCAGATCCTTTTTCTTGTAGTAATGCGGCAAACCGATCCCGTAGATGACGATGTATTTCGGGTGCTCGCTCTCCGGATTCTCGATCAGAAACTTCATGTCCGAAGTCTCGATGTTGTTTTCGGAAAGGAACAATTCGATCGCTTTTTTCAGATCCTGGTGCCGGTAGTGGACCTCCATATGCAGCCCGCCTATGGAAGTCCTGAGTTTTTTGATGATGTGCAGAACGACATAAAGAATCAGACAGCCGATGAAAGATAGGAAATAATAGCCCATCCCGACGGCAATCCCGAGACCTGCAACCGTCCAGATGGTTGCAGCCGATGTCAAGCCGGTGACCGTATCCCGTTTGGTGATAAGGATCGTACCGGCTCCTAGAAACCCAATCCCGCTGACGATTTGTGCGATGATGCGGGTGAAGTCGACGGTGATGCTGGATGCGATGTCCGGATTCGCAATCGCCAGGTTCAGGCTGTAAAAAGCGATTTCGAGCTGAATCAAAGTGATGAGGCAAGCTGAAACGGAAACGATGATGTTCGTCCGCAGACCAGCCGCTTGGCGGTTCTCTTCGCGTTCATAGCCGATGACGCCGCCGACAAAAACCGCCGCTAGCAAGCGCATCGTTATTTCCAATGTGCTGATTGTGTACACTGCAGTCCCCCCTTTCAAAATAGTGCATTTCCTCTATTCTAAAGCACCGGCTGTATTCTGTAAAAGGAAATAAAGATTTTCTGAAAATATGCGGAATCACGCCGTTTCTTCAGCTGGCTTATGATAAAATGGAATATAACATTATTTTTTGATTAGAGGAGGGACAATATGTCGAAAAAAGAGTGGCTGGCTGGGATGAAAGCCATCTATCCGGTTTGTTTCGGCTATATTCCGATGGGATTGGCCTGCGGAGTCCTGTTGCAGCAAGCCGGCTATCATTGGCTAGCGGTCATGCTGATGAGCCTAATCATCTACGGGGGCGCTTCGCAGTTCATGATCGCCTCGATGACGGTTGCAGGAGCGGGTCTGCTGGAAATGGTAATCATGATTTTTTTCATCAATCTGAGGCACCTTTTGATGAGTTCCAGCTTGGCCCACAGGATCCGCAAGAAGAAAACAGCTTTCAGCATGTTCTTTGCGCAGACCATCACGGATGAATCGTTTGCCGTTAACACACTGTATTTCAAAACCGATGGCATGTGGAATCCAGCAAAAGCAATGGCCGCGAATGTGACTGCCTATGCTACCTGGATTTTGAGCACCGGGATTGGGGCGATGGCCGGAAAGAGCATCGCTTTGTCGCCGGTCGTGATGAACTACATCCTCATTGCGATGTTCATCTTCCTGCTCATTTCCCAGATCGAAAACCGCATCGTATTCTGGACAGCTGTATTTTCCAGCATCACGGCGGTCCTGTTGATGAGCCTGCTGCATCATAATATCGCCATCGTCCTGACTTCGATTTTAGCTTCCGGATTCGGGCTCTACCTGCAGAACAAGAAAGACGAAAAGGAGGGGATTTTGCGTGGATGATAAAGCGTTATGGCTCATTTTTGGAGGCGGATTGGTGACTTTTTTACCAAGATGGCTCCCGATCGTTGCCCTGAAGAATGCGCGGATTCCGATCTGGTTCCAGAAATGGATGAGCTTCCTGCCAGTATCGATTTTTGCCGCTTTGATCGCTTCGGATATCTTTTTCTGGGAGGGCACTGTTTCCTTGAATGTATTGGAGAACGCCAAACTGTTGCCGTCGCTTGTGACGGCTCTGGTAGCCTATTACTCGAAAAACATGATCCTTTCCGTCATCGTCGGCATCGCGGGCATCAGCCTGATGGTGTGGGCACTCTGATTTCTCTCGCTCATTATTAATGATTCTGGGAGACTTTTCCAATTGCGGATAGGTTGGTCGAACAGATGAGGTGTAAGTGGGAACAGCCGACATCGAAACTACACCCACCAAACAAAAACGCGCTAGCGAACGGTATCATTCTCCCGTTCGCTAGCGCGTTTCATTTTTATTTAAAGTAGGTTACTTCGCTGAACGATTGGCGTACTGACGGAAATCGATCCCGCGCATGTCGCACCAATCAAGGATATCCCGTTGGAAAATAAGATCCGTCCGAACCAGATCGGCAACAGAGGTTTTGCCAAGCATAGCCATCACCGTCGTTATCTGTTCTTTCCAAGCATTAACAGTTTCCGACGTCTTTTCCGGTCCATCGCTCAGTACCATATGCAGGAACTGGCCCGAAAGTCCGACAGCCTTCGCGCCCAAGCTCAGCGCTTTGACGATGTCCAACGGCGTTTTGATGCCGCCGGATGCGAGGAAATCTGCTTTTCCACGATGCACATCAGCTTCCAACAGCGAAATCAAAGTCGATTGGCCCCAGTTTTCCAAGTCATCGTAGGCTATTGCAGTCCGCCTTGCGTTTTCGATCGCTGCAAAATTTGTGCCGCCTTTACCTGAGACATCGATTGTCCGGACACCGACCGCAATCAATTGCCCAATCGTTTCCCGGCTCATGCCGAAACCCACTTCCTTCACGATGACTGGGACGCCGACATGCGTCGTGATCTCTTCAATCTGGCGCAGCCACATCGTGAAATCGCGGTCGCCTTCGGGCATGATCATTTCCTGCGGCGCGTTGATGTGAATCTGCAGAGCATCAGCCTCGAGAATATCCACGGCGCGTTTGGCATTTTCGAGCGAATGGTGCGCTCCAATATTCGCCATTATCTGGCCGTTCGGGTTCACTTTGCGGATGACCGCAAAGCTGTCGCTTACGCTGGGGTCCTTCAACGCCGCGCTGACGGATCCGGAAGCCATTGCCAAGCCGGTCATTTTTGCGACCATTGCAAGATCCGTATTGATCTGTTTGGTCCGTTCGCTGCCGCCGGTCATGCCATTGATGTAGAAGGGCGCGGCCAGTTTCATACCGGCCAGCTCCGTCTGCAGCGAAACATCCGCCACTTTCAGGTTGGGCAAAGAATGATGAACAAAGCGCATCTTCCCGAAATCAGACAGATTGGCTGGCTGATATTGCTTTTCGGCCAGATCGACATGCTGGTCTTTTCTGTTTGAATCAAGTGTCATTCGGAAGCTCCTTTCCAATCGATCGCTGCGGCACTTCGGACATAACTAAAGACATGCAGCGGCAAGTTCATGATTCCGACTTTTTCCCATTCCGAAATCAAGGGGATGATGCCCGATTGCCTGTCGATGATGACGATTCCGCAGTCTCCACCGCCGGCACCGGATGATTTTGCTGCGCCCAGATTCTTCTCGGCCAAATCGCATAATTGCGTCAATGGGGGTGTCTCAATGACGACACTGGTGTGCGCAGTCAATTGCTTCAACAGCAAGCGGTTCTCCCGGATGCCTGCCTGAATCGCCCCCAGATCGCCTTGTTCAAAAGCGGTGATCATAGCGTTCACGCATGTTTTACTGGCTTCCAGAAAAGTTTTGTAAAAATCATCGATGCCTCCGCGGACATCATTGACGCGATCAACAAGATGGGTGGTGGAAGCCGGCGAGCCGGTCCAGCCGATTACCAACCGCAGATTGGCTGGGGGTGTCAAAGGCCGGATCATCAATTGCGGCCAAGCTGATTCCAACAACTCGGTGAGTGTCAGCTCGGCTGCCTTTTTCATCACCCATTCCCTGTCAAAACAAGCATAAGCGATCCAGCCGCCGTAGGTACTTGCGGCAATGTCGCCGAAGGAACCGTTGCTTTTGACGGATAGATGCGC
Organism: Trichococcus sp.; assembly: GCF_049684335.1. Lineage (GTDB taxonomy): Bacteria > Bacillota > Bacilli > Lactobacillales > Aerococcaceae > Trichococcus. The sequence goes on along the minus strand of NZ_JBAVFV010000061.1, from coordinate 50,805 downwards.
CAAAGCGGCCAATTTGTATACCAATTCGAATTCCGGATCAATCGCATAAAATTTGAGCAAAGCTTTGATCGTCGCGACCGTCACCGCACCGCTCGATCCCAGTCCGTATTTTTTTCCGCTGGCATTGTCCAACTCGCTCTTCACGGAGAGGTGGAAATAGGACAACGGAATACCGGCTTCTTTGATGTAGCGTTCCGTCACTTTTACCGCTTCGGTAATGTAGAGGAAAGGATTTTCGCGCTGGTCGATGACCAACTGATCCTCTTCGCGGGTCCAAGGAATCGGCAAACCGCCATACTGCGCCGATCGGATCGTTCCGGTCGTATCGGCTTCCTCCAAGGATACCGTAATGAACTGATCCAACGCGACCAAAATCGACGGGTGGCCAGGCGTCACTACCGCATATTCTCCGGCAATGAACAATTTACCCGGAGCACTTGCTTCTGTTACAGTCATGAATTCAACCCTCTCTATTCCAATTAATCGTTCCAGTTGTAGACAGCACGTTCGGCTGCAGTCAATTCCCGGATTCCTTTTCCGGGCTTGGTAATGATCAATTTATCTTCTGTAAAATGTTCCAACAACGCTTGTTTTATCGTTTCGGCTTGCGAAAGTCGGCACAGCACTTTCACATTCGGACCGGCGTCCATCGTGATATAGCAAGGGATGCCTTTTTTTCGCAAAGCCTGTGCTGTCTTGATGGCGACGATGCTGTCCGGTTCCCAATAGGAAAAAGGTGGTTCCGCACCCAGCATGGTTCCGTGCATCTTCATGCCGTTCGCTTCGGTGATTTCGCCCAAGCGGATGAAATCTTTCGCAGCGATGGCTGCTTTGATGTCCAGGATATCTCTTTTCGCCGATTCAACCCAAGCCGGATAGAAGGGCGAAGTCTCGACCGTTCGTTTCATGCCGATGCGGCTGGACACTTCCTTTGCTTTCTGGTTGACAGCCACAATGACCATACCGATATCCCAGCCGGCATCGTCGACCGGTACCGCGAAGGAATCGTCGGAACAAGTCCCCATATCCCATTCCACAAAACCGCCGTAGATGCTGCGCGTTGCACTGCCGCTGCCGCGTCTTGCGAAGGTCGACAATCGCTGCGGATCCAAATCAAGACTCAAGGCCAAATTGGTAGCTCCTGCCAAAGCAGCGAAGGCGGAGGCTGATGAGGCCAAGCCCGCTGCGGTAGGGACATGGTTGATGCTTTCAACGCGTGCACGCATGGCTGTCTTTTTTTCTGCGCGGAACAGATCAAGGAATTTGGAGATTTTTTGCGTCTCTTTTTCACCTTGTTTCTCGCCGTTCAGATAGAAGGAATCTTGCGGGAGGGCTTCATCGAAGACGACCATCGTATCCGTATAGAGTTTGTCCAAGGTCATGGAAAGGCTGCTGTTCATAGGAAGAAAGTCGGTTTCGTCCCGCTTCCCCCAATATTTGATTAGCGCGATGTTAGTATGCGCTCGGACACAAGCTTTCTTAGGCATCTTCAGTTCCTCCCATTTGATAGATCCAAGTCCGGATTCCCCCGGCTTGGCGTAAAGATTCTTCCACTTTTTCCGCTTCGGATCGGGTACTCGCCAATGCAATCATGCAACCGCCGCGTCCGCCACCCGTCAATTTGGCGCCCAGCGCTCCTGCAGACCGGGCCGCTGACACGAGCCTGTCCAGATCGGGGCTGGATACATCCAGAAAAGACAAGACTTCATGGGCTTGGTTCATCAATTGCCCCAATTGTTGCGGGTTATTTGCCTCGATGGCGGACTTCGCTGTTTGGGCAAGGCTGCCCAAACAGGTGATGGCGTCTCGGTATTGTTGCGGATTTTTTCCGTTCAGTTTTGTGGCGATGCTGGCTACTGCTTCCTTTGTTTGGCCAGTCACGCCGGTATCCCCGACAATCATGTAAGCCTTCAGGTTCAAAGGAAAAGCTTCGAAGGGCTGGCCTTTGATGTAAAAGAGCGGTGCCTCACCGCTTGCCGTGGCGGCATCCAGACCGCTGGGGTTTCCGTGTGCGACCATCTCGGATATGTTGACGAGCCGGAGCAAGGTCGCTTGGTCCAGCGGTTTATCGAAGTAGGCGAAAAGGGCGCGAGTTAAGGCCACCGAAACGGCAGCGCTGGAACCCATGCCTCTTTCAGCCGGGATGGTGCTCGCGAGCGAGATCGCTAAGTTTTCGTCCGAAACCTGCAGTTCGGTCAATGCCGATTGGATGGCTGTCCGCATGCTTTCAAGGATTTCAGGCATTTCTGCAGCGATGCCGTTGTAATAGGAACAATCAATGGTCAAGGGACCTTCCGCTTCGCAAACGGTCGCGGTCATTTCGACTGCCGGGAAGGGCAATGCGATGGATGGCTCCCCGTGGACCACGGCGTGTTCACCCATCAGGATGATTTTGCCGTGCGACTTGCCGGTTGAGCAACGTGTTTTTATCATATAGAGTCGTCCTTTACTGGTTATGAATCAAGCGGAAAAGTCGTACTGCCACTGATTCTGGCGCGTCTTCTATTATGCTTGCTGTACATGGATTTTGCAAATCGGCATGATTTTGCCGAAGCCTTCCGATCTGTGCAGGCGATGCTTATGAAATTCCGACAGATTCGGCACATATTTTTCGCTATTTTCTTTCATCATTTTCATTGTATCGGAGCAAAAATACAAAGTAAATCAAATCTTTGGGATTTTACGGAAACTTAAAAAGCTTTCCCCCCGCAGAAAGCAAAGATTAGGTTTCAATTAAAATTAAATGTTCGTATTTGATGGGGGTTAAATTTTCAGAAAAGTATGATACAATTACCAAAAGTTTGATTATTTCCAGAAGGGAAAAGCTATGATAGAAGATAGAAACTACTACGAAATCCATCGTGAAGAATGGCAAACTTTTCATCAAGATTCCATTCCGACAATCACGGAAGAGGAACTGAAGGAATTGACATCGTTGAATGATAGGCTTTCATTGGAAGATGTTAAGGATGTCTATGTGCCGTTGGTGCATATGTTCGATATTTACTTGCAGCAGTACCGGAATCTTCAGCGGGATAAAAGCAGATTTCTTGGCAGATCCTATGAACCGTCTCCGCTCATCATTGGCGTAACGGGTAGTGTCGCAGTGGGTAAAAGTACGACAGCACGTGTCCTGCAGAACCTTTTGAAGCGGGCTTATCCGACAAAAGCTGTCGAATTGATGACAACAGATGGTTTCCTGTATCCGAACCGGATATTGAGGGAACGCAACATCATGGATCGCAAAGGATTCCCGGAAAGCTACGATATGGAGAATTTGGTGCAATTCTTGTTGGATGTGAAGACAGGTAAGCCGAATGTCCGGTTTCCAGTCTATTCCCACCGTATTTATGATATTGTCCCTGGCGATTATGAAGAAGTGAATCATCCGGATATCCTGATTGTGGAAGGGATCAATGTGTTGCAGTTGCCGAGCAATCAACAGATTTACGTCAGCGATTTCTTTGACTTTTCCATCTATGTGGATGCTGAAGAAGAGATGATCGAAAAATGGTACATCGAACGTTTCGAAATGCTGATGGATCTGGCGATCGATCAACCGGACAATTATTACTACAATTATGCAATCGGCAAACGCGAGCATGCCATCGAGATGGCCAGAGGCGTCTGGAAAAGAGTCAACCTCAAGAACCTTCGGGAGTATATCTATCCCACGATCACACGGGCAAATTTAGTGATTCATAAAACAACGAATCACTTTATTGATGAATTGTACATAAAAAAATATTAAAAAAATTGGAGAGATTATTAGATGATAGAGCAATTTACCGAGTTGGAAAAAATCGTCGTACTGGATTTCGGCAGTCAATATAACCAATTGATTACACGACGCATCCGCGAATTCGGCGTATTCTCAGAGTTGGTTTCACACCGCACAACAGCTGAAGATATCAAAGCGATGGGGAACGTCAAAGGGGTCATTTTCTCTGGCGGCCCGAACAGCGTCTACGAAGACGATGCTTTCAAAGTCGATCCGGCCATTTTTACTTTGGGCATCCCTGTATTGGGTATTTGCTACGGCATGCAACTGATGACCGACCATTTCGGTGGAAAAGTCATTCCTGCTGATGAAAGAGAATACGGACGTTCCGACATCCAAATCCTTGATTTGGATACGCCAATGTTCAAAGGCCTTTCCGACATCGAGACTGTCTGGATGAGCCATGGTGACAAAATCACTGAAATTCCTGCTGGCTTCAAAGTGACTGCCACAAACGACAACTGTCCTGTTGCAGCTTTCGCCAATACAGCAGAAAAATTCTATGGCGTCCAGTTCCACCCGGAAGTACAGCACTCTGTACACGGAAACGAAATGCTGAAGAACTTCGCCTTCGAAGTCTGCGACTGTTCAGGTAACTGGTCGATCGCCAACTTCATCGAAATCGAAACCAAAAAAATCAGAGAAACTGTCGGCGACAAAAAAGTCTTATTGGGACTGTCCGGCGGGGTTGATTCAAGCGTAGTCGGCGTGTTGCTGCACAAAGCGATCGGCTCGCAATTGACATGTATCTTTGTTGACCACGGCCTGTTGCGCAAAGGCGAAGGCGATCAGGTTATGGAAAGCCTTGTAGGCAAATTCGGCTTGAACATCATCCGCGTTGATGCGAAAAAACGTTTCATGGACAAACTGACAGGCGTCAGCGATCCGGAACAAAAACGTAAAATCATCGGTAACGAATTCGTTTACGTATTCGACGATGAAGCTACGAAATTGCAAGGCATCGACTTCTTGGCGCAAGGAACGCTTTACACAGACGTGATTGAAAGTGGAACAGAGACTGCCCAAACAATCAAGTCTCACCACAACGTAGGCGGACTGCCTGAAGATATGCAATTCAAATTGATCGAACCATTGAACACATTGTTCAAAGATGAAGTCCGCGAATTGGGAACACAACTTGGCATGCCTGACAGCATCGTTTGGCGTCAACCTTTCCCAGGCCCTGGTTTGGGTATCCGCGTCATCGGCGAAATCACTGAAGAAAAATTAGAAATCGTCCGCGAATCAGACTACATCCTGCGCGAAGAAATCGCGAATGCTGGTTTGGACCGCGATGTATGGCAATACTTCACAGTCCTGCCAGGCTTCCGCAGCGTAGGCGTAATGGGCGACGGCCGTACGTATGACTACACAATCGGTATCCGCGCCGTGACATCCATCGATGGCATGACGTCCGATTGGGCACGCATCCCTTACGAAGTGTTGGACAAGATTTCCCGACGCATCGTAAATGAAGTGAAGCACGTTAACCGCATAGTGTACGACATTACGAGCAAGCCACCATCGACCATCGAGTGGGAATAAGCCTATCATAAACACCCCTGCAAATATCGATTTAAAGGGATCTATGATGTTATAAAACATAAAATCACCTTTTTGAGTTGTTATATGAATGAACTTGATTCATATATACGACCTAAAAGGGTGATTTTTTTTGCATTCATAGTAAACAGCTACAGAAAGTCTCTGCGATAAATGCAAACTGCTTGCTTACTTGGATTAAATAAGTTAAACTTAAATAAAAAGTTAGGCAGACCTAACGATATGTTTAATTTAACCTTATGTATTATGGGCTGCTCAGCAAAAATTAAGAGACCAGAGAATATAAACGAGAAAGGAACAACACATAATGGAAAATTTAATAATCCAGAATATGAATATAGCCTATCAAGGGCAGTCTGCAATCAAAAATGTAACGCTTGCGTTTGAGTCCAACAAATTATCAGGAATCGTTGGACCTAATGGAGCAGGGAAATCAACCTTATTGAAAGGGATCATGGGCTTGACGCCGTTAAATACAGGAGAAGTAAGTCTTTACGGCAAACCACTGAAGGAAATGATAAACAAGGTAGCCTATGTCGAACAGAGACAAGAAATCGATCTCTCATTTCCGATAGATGTTTTCGGAACCGTACTTTTTGGCACCTACGCCAAATTAGGTTTTTTCCAGAGACCAAAGCAAAAAGAAAAGGATTTGGCTTTAAAAGCTTTAGAGAAAGTCGGAATGGTAGCTTTTAAAGATCGGCATATCAGTGAATTATCCGGTGGGCAGTTGCAGCGCGTTTTCATTGCGCGAGCGTTGGCACAGGAAGCGGAATGGTTGCTGCTTGACGAACCTTTTGCCGGGATTGATGCTACCAGTGAGAAAATCATCATTGATTTGTTGAAACAACTCCGCGATGAAGGCAAATCAATCGTGATCGTGCATCATGATTTGCATAAAGTGCAGTCTTATTTCGACAATATTGTTCTGATCAATAAAGAAGTGGTTGCCAATGGTCCTGTATCTGAGGTGTTCACTGCCAATAATATGGGAAAGGCTTATGGGGAAGCAATTTCTGAAATGATAAGCCTAGGGGGTGGAACAAATGTTAAATGAATTCATTCAAGGACTCTTCGACTTCCAATTTCTGCAGAACGCTTTGATCACTTCCGTTATGGTCGGGATATCTGCTGGAATCATCGGTTCCTTCATCATCCTGCGGGGAATGTCTTTGATGGGTGACGCCATCTCGCATGCAGTATTACCCGGGGTGGCGATTTCTTATATGCTGGGGAGCAGCTATGTCATCGGCGCCACGGTTTTTGGGATGGCGTCGGCCGCTCTCATTGGTTTTGTCACGAAACACAGTCGTTTAAAAAACGATACGGCAATCGGAATCGTCTTCAGCGCATTTTTTGCTCTAGGGATCATCTTGATTTCCTTCGCCAGAAGCTCCACGGATTTGTATCATATCCTCTTCGGAAATGTTCTCGCTGTCCGGGATTCAGACATGTTGTTGACTGCCGCTGTGCTTATTATCGTCTTGATCTCAGTGCCGCTTTTCTATAAACAACTCAAACTGACTTCTTTTGCGCCGACGATTGCAAAATCGTATGGTTGGAACATCAGTGCAATCAACTATGGCTTGATGTTTTTACTGACGCTTGTGGCGGTGACTTCGCTGCAAACAGTCGGGACGATTCTGGTGATCGCAATGCTGATCACCCCGGCTGCGACAGCCTATCAACTGACCGATAAATTGATTGTTATGATTGTCCTTTCGACAGTGTTTGGAACCCTCAGTTCTATCATAGGGCTTTACTTCAGCTACAGTTACAACTTGCCGTCTGGGGCGACGATTGTCATGGCAGCAGCTATATTTTTCATTGTGGCATTTATTTTTGCACCGAAGAAGGGCCTTATCGGTCAACTAAGAAAGGAGAATTTACAAAATGAAGAATAAATTATTGCTGCTTGCTGCAGTGCTTTTTGTAGGTATGTTGGGAGGATGCGGAAATTCTCCGGATGATGATAAAGGCAGTACAGATGCAACTGACACCAAGCTAAAAGTTGTCTCAACCAACTCCATTATCGGCGACATGGTAGAAAAAATTGGAGGGGATCTGATTGATGCGCACAGTATCGTGCCTGTCGGGACCGACCCGCACGAATACGAACCCTTGCCGGAAGACATTCGAAAAGCCAGCGAAGCCGATGTCGTGTTCTACAACGGATTGAATTTGGAAACTGGCAATGGCTGGTTTGATAAATTGATGGAAACAGCTGGTAAAATTGAAGATGAGGATTACTTCGTTGTCAGCAGAGATGTCGAACCAATTTATCTGACGGGTAACAGCTCACAGCAAGATCCTCATGCCTGGTTAGATATTTCCAACGGCATTCGGTACATCACCGAAATCACGCGCGTCATGAGCGAAAAAGATCCTGAAAATAAAGCAGCGTATGAAAAAAATGCGGATGCATACATTGCCCATTTAACGGAACTGGACAGCGAGGCAAAAAAAGAATTTGCTGATATCCCAGAGGAAAAAAAGCTGTTGGTGACCAGCGAAGGAGCTTTCAAGTATTTCTCAAAAGCTTATGAATTACAAGCTGCCTATATTTGGGAAATCAATACTGAAGGTCAAGGTACGCCTGATCAGATGAAGCAAATCATTGAAAAAGTCCGAGATTCTCAAGTTCCGGTTCTCTTTGTGGAAACGAGCGTCGATCACAGAAGCATGGAACGATTAGCAAATGAGGTGGATCTTCCTGTTTACAGCAATCTGTTCACGGATTCTATCGCGAAAGAAGGGGAAGACGGCGACAGCTATTACGATATGATGAAATGGAATCTAGAAAAGATTCATGAAGGATTGAGTCAGTAGAAGCGATTCGTTACCCTGCTGTTGTGGTGCTTGACATTTTCGACTGGTGTCGCTAAATTGGAGGAAAGTATAGCATTATCAATACTTATTAACCTATTTTTGAACCTGATACCAGAAAAGGGGACCACTCATGACAACAGCATTATTCACTTTCCAATCAAGCGACGGGACAGAAATCTTCGCGATGAAATGGTCGCCGGAAAATTCCCAGAAACCGAAAGCCGCCGTCCAAATCGCGCATGGCTACGCAGAACATATCGGACGCTACAATGCTTTTACTGGCAAGCTGGCGGAAGCGGGGATCGTCGTCTACGGAAACGATCATCGGGGCCACGGCAAAACGAACGGGAATGTCGGCGAAGCGATCTGTTTTGCGGATGAGGCCGGATTCGACAAGGTCGTCGCGGATATGCGCGCATTGACAGAGATCATCCAAGCGGAATATCCTGACCTTCCGCTGTTCTTGTTCGGTCACAGCATGGGCTCCATGTTGACCAGACGCTACATCCAGTTGTATGGGGATGATCTTGCTGGTGCAGTTCTGTCCGGTTCCGGGGTGTTTTCGAATGCTTTGCTGAAACTGGGGACAGTCGTGGCAGCATCGGAAATCAAAAGAAATGGCCGTGCCCATCCAAGTCGTTTGCTCGACAAACTGGTCTTCCAGAACTTCAACCGAGGTTTAAAGCCCGCTCGGACGGATTTGGATTGGCTCAGCCGTGACGGGGCAGAAGTCGACAGATTCTTGGCGGATCCGTTGCGTGGGAAAATCGGCTCGGCTGGTTATTTCCATGATTTCTTCAGCGGCTTGCTGGCCATGAATGATGCTGTGAATATCCAATCGATACCGAAAGACTTGCCGCTTCAGTTCATCTCAGGCACCGCCGATCCGGTTGGAGGCAAGGCCGGAAGAGGCATCGTCCAAACCTGCAGGGCTTATCAACAAGCTGGCCTTCAAGACGTAAGCTACAAACTATATGAGGGTGCCCGTCATGAACTGCTCAATGAGACGAACAAAGATGCAGTAACACAGGATGTTATCGAGTGGATAAATGCTCATCTGGAATCCCTTTGATTGGCATAAAAATTTTAAGCTTACCTGATTTTTCCAGAAAACGGAGAAATCAGGCAAGCTTTTTTTGTTTGGTAAGTGTGCATGAATTCTCAATTGACAAATACATCGTTAGGCGATATATTATATATAACGATACACGATATATCAGAAGGAGAGGTATGTGATGGGAGCACCACTAACGGAATCGATGTTTTATATTCTGCTTTCTTTGCTGCAGCCGAACCACGGATACGGCATCATGCAACAGGTAGAGGAGCGGACGAAGGGCAGGGTCGCTCTGGGAGCCGGTACGCTTTATGGCGCATTGAACACGCTATTGGAGAAAAAATGGATCATGCTGCACAGCCAGGACGACCAATCCCGCAAAAAGAAGGAATATCTGATCACGGCACTCGGAAAAGAAATTCTGAATGGGGAAATCGCCAGACTGGGCGAACTTCTCGAAAACGGCAGAAAGGCGATGGAAAATAATGAGAAAATTTAGGCTTTACTACGACAAAGATAAGGAAGAAGCATTCCTGAATGATATGTCAGCAAAAGGCTATGCCATGAAACGTTTTTTCTTGGGATTGTACACTTTTGAAAAAAGTCAGCCGGGTGAATATACCTATCGGGTTGATTTAATCAGCGACAAAACGACGGAGCAACGCAATGAATTGTACGATCTGATACGTGACTCTGGTGGGGAACTCGTGCAGACTTGGGGCATCTGGGCAATCTTCCGGAAAAAAGGGTACTTTGAACTGTATACGGATCCGGAAAGCCAAATCAAACAATTCAGACGTATCCGTAAGATATTTATCCGATTGGCCATTGTGGAATTCCTACTTTCAATCCCTCAGTGGTACAATGCAATCCAAATAAAGGAGCCGGTACTCATCTTGATGTCTTTGATTTTGACAATTATTGCACTGGTTTTCCTGAAGCAGGCTTTGGCATGCAGCAAGAAAATCGACGAGCTCCAAAAAATGACTTAAAACGGTTTGACATACGCTAACGCTGGCTTTTCCTGAAAATAAGGTTGCTTCCAATTTTCATCTTGTGCTATGATGGCGTAGTGAATTCATTGAATTTTAATTAAATTAAATTTGAATGAAGAAACATGTCATTATTTATTTTGGAGGTAACTTATGGATAAAGCATTAATTTTTATGGCGATGGCCGGCTATATGTCGATCATCATCGGTATCGGTTTTTATTACTACAAGCGTTCAAATGAAAGCTCCGATAATTTCTTCTTGGGGGGACGCAGCCTTGGTCCTTGGGTTGCCGCAATCAGTGCGGGAGCTTCGGACATGAGCGGTTGGCTCCTGATGGGTCTTCCAGGCGTTGCTTATTGGTCAGGCTTGTCCGACGCATTCTGGACCGCGATTGGCTTGGCATTGGGAACATCTTTGAACTGGATCATCGTCTCGAAACGGTTGCGTCACTATTCTGAATCGGCGGAAGCCATCACCTTGCCGGAATTCTTCAGCAATCGATTCCATGAGGATAAACGTGTCATCTTGACCGTTTCTTCCACGTTCATCTTCGTTTTCTTTTCCGTCTATGCAGCCAGCTGTTTCGTGACGGTAGGGAAGCTCTTCGCAACTTTGTTCGAAGTGCCTTACATTCCGGTGATGATCGCCGGAGCGGTGTTCGTCGTGTTCTACACGTTCATCGGCGGATTTTTGGCAGAGAGTGTTTCCGACTTCATGCAGGGCATCATCATGATTGCGGCTTTGGCTGTTGTTTTGGTAGGTGGTGTCGTGCATGCCGGTGGTCCCGGAGCGGTCATCGATAACCTAAAAGGCATCCCAGGATTTTTGGATTTCTTCGGAATCGCTACACCGACATTGGTTGATGGCGTGCAACAAGCTGATGGCGCGATGGCTGCCTTTGGACCTGCAGGAAAATACGGACTGATTACAATTGCGTCCAGTATGGCTTGGGGCCTCGGATACTTCGGTATGCCGCAAGTGCTGTTGCGCTTTATGGCGATTCGTTCGGCTGATGATATCAAGCAATCACGCCGCATCGGGATTATTTGGGCGACACTTTCATTGGGCGCTGCCGTCCTGATCGGTCTGATCGGACGTTCGATGTTCCCGATGGCGTTGACGACTGCTTCCACTTCAGAAACGATCTTCATCGAAATGGCGACGTTATTGTTCCCGCCGCTATTGGCCGGAATCGTCATGTCAGGCATTTTGGCGGCGACGATCAGTTCCGCGGATTCGTATCTGTTGATTGCTGCAAGTGCTTTTTCGAAAAACATCTACAAAGGTGTTTTGCGCAAGGATGCCTCCGATCAGCAAATCATGGCAATGACGCGGATGATTTTGATCGTTTTGGCGATCCTAGGCATCATCATCGCTTTGGATGAGAACTCCGTCATCTTCACGATCGTATCCTTCGCCTGGGCGGGCTTCGGTGCGACATTCGGACCGTTGATGCTGTTTTCCTTGTTCTGGAAAAAAACAACGCGTCAAGGTGCTATAGCCGGAATGTTGACAGGCGGGATTGCTGTTTTTATCTGGAAACTTCTCATCAAACCGATCGGCGGCGTATTCGGCATCTACGAACTGTTGCCGGCATTCATCCTTTCCTGTTTGGCAATCGTGATCTTCTCCTTGATCGGGGAAAAACCATCCGCTGCGATGGAAGAGGAATTTGAAATGGTGAAAAGCCAGTCGAAAGCCTAAAAATAAAGTATGAATCAAAAAACAATCCATTTGGGTTGTTTTTTTGATTTACAGGGAATTTTCGAAAAGTTGTCACAAAATCGGTGCGAATGGTCCAGTTATTTGTGATAAGCTGAAATAGGGGACGTCAGGGAAATTTTCTGTAAACAAAAGTCATTTTCGAAAAGGTAAGTGGAAGTGGCGCTCGAAATATCAATGAGACAGATTTGGAGCAGCGTTTATTTTATATAAGGCTGCTTTTTGTTTTGCAAAGTTGGAAGAATCAATCAAATAAGGGAGTGGTTAACTATCAAAGGACACATCAAAGAGATGCTGCATATCAGACAAACGGACGATACTTTGACGCGGGTTATCGGTTCAGGACTGAGCACAGCGGTTCCGCTGATCATTGGACTGATGGCGGGGAATATGCGCATTGGGACATTCGGGGCGTTGGGAGCTTTCGCGTTCCTTTCTTTCCAGCCGTTTACGCCCACGAAGCTGGCGACACGCATCCTTAAGGCAGGGCTTGCCATCATGGCGGGGTTCTTGGCTGGGGCGCTATCCACCTTCGTACCTTGGATGATACCGATCACGATCAGTCTTGTCAGCCTGATCGGTTTCCTGGTTGTGCGCATCCTGCATATCCCGAATCCAGGCGCCTTCTTCGTCATCATGGTGACATCCATGGGGGCTGGTGTGAGTTTGGACATACCGGGCATACTTCAAGCAGTCTCCTTCGTGGGCATCGGGGTTGCGGCATCCATCTTCTGGGCGGTTTTGGCGGTCAGCTTCAACAACCGCGTGCTGAACCGACCTTACCGGAACGACACCCGGAGTTACCGGGAGCACCTTTATGATGCAGTCGAAAATGATTCGGAATTGTTGCTTTCCTCCGTGCATCATGCGGGCATCCTGTTCCTTGCGACCTATCTGGCGCATTCCTTGGGGATAGGGAACTTCTATTGGGTTGCCGTGTCGTGTGCGGCAGTGCTTCAAGGGCGCGAACTGAAAGTCATTTTCCATCGCCATGTGCAGCGGATAGTCGGCGGTTTGGTGGGTTTGGGCATCGGAATATTTCTTTTCAGTTTGCATTTCAGCAAGGTGGAAACGGTCTTGGTGTTGATCGTTTTGAACTTTTTTGTAGAATATGCGATGGTGCGGAATTACGGCTTGGCGAACTTCTTTACGAATCCGTTGGCGTTGCTGCTTTCCAACTTGTCGAGCAGCGCATTCGAAATGGACTTGATCGGATTCCGTTTTTACGGATTGGTGCTGGGCAGCATCGTCGGCTTTGCCGGGGCTGCATTGATATCATTCGCTATGGGCATGTACCAGAAGGAACTGAAATTGGCCCATAAGTATCATAAGCGCCAGGAAACACCTTCACGAACGGATTAAAGGCTATAGGACGGAAAATCCGCCGATTTCATGAATATTCATAAACAAATGTCAAAACATCGTTCGGGAAAGCCGCGTGAAAAAAATTATAATTTTCTATTCAAAATCATTGACATATACGGTATATTTGTATAGAATTTAGCTTGCATAAATTGAATATCTCTTATTAATAGCCGTTGAGACGAGGGGTCGAAGATACGGTGGCAAACCAATCAATCTAATTATTTTGCAGTACAGATTGATATTGGGTGCCCAACCTGAGCGTAGGATTATCCAAGTCCTATGAGCAATAAGAGGAAAAGCAGCTGATAGATATCGAAGCTTTCCTTTGGTTGGAGAGCTTTTTTTATGCCCATTTTTTATATCAAAGGGGGAAATCTATTTGGCTGAAAAGGTTTTATTCAATTCAGACACTTATTTGGAAGGTCATTCTGATAAAATTACTTACCAAATTTCTAACGTTAAAGCAAAAAATATTACACATATCAAAATGCCGCTTTTCGAAGCGCTTGTTAAAAATGCGAAGCAGGACGTTACGCCTTTCGATGTCCCTGGACATAAAATGGGTGCGCAGATGACGCCATTTAAAATGGCAGTCGGTGATATGACGATGCAGATGGATGTCAACTCCATGAAAGAATTGGACTTGTTGAGCCATCCACAATCCGTCATAAAAGAAGCACAGGAATTGGCTGCAAAAGCATACAATGCCGATCAGGCCTTTTTCTTGGTGAACGGTACGACTGTAGGCATCCAAGCTATGATCATGAGCGTAGTGGGGCCGAACGATTCGATCTTGGTTCCCCGCAACTGCCATAAGTCAGTAATGAGCGGGTTGATTTTGAGCGGCGCAAAGCCGATCTTCATCCAGCCCGAAATGGATTTGGCCTTCGGAATTTCACACGGTATCTCCGTGGAACGCATTATCAAAGGCTTGGATGAAAATCCTAAAGCGAAAGCACTTTTGGTCACTTATCCGACTTATTTCGGATCTTTGAACGATCTGGAAACAATCTGTGATATCGCACATGAACGCGGTGTTGTTGTCATCGTCGACAGTGCGCACGGCGCGCATTTGCCGTTCATGCCCGGAAAAATGAAGGATCCGATGAAAGCCGGAGCCGATGCGGTGACGTATTCCATGCACAAAACCGGCGGATCTTTGACACAGAGTTCCTTGATGGTGATGCAAGGGGAACGCATTTCTGCAACAAAATTACAAAAAGTGCTGAACATGCTGCAATCGACAAGCGCGAACTACTTGTTGATGAGCTCGATCGATGCCGCACGCAGCGAATTGGCGATGTACGGCAAAGACCGCTACAAAAAACTACGACCGATCGTCAGCGAAGCGATTGAAGCAATCGAAGCATTCGGCGACTATGAAGTATTGAAAGCCGACTACATTAAAGATAAATTTGACCAGACTTATGACTGGACAAAATTGGTGATCCGCGTGAATGATATCGGCCTGACAGGCTTCGAAGTATACACAATCTTGAAGGAAGAATACGGCATCCAAATGGAGTTGGCTGAAGGCTATGTCGTGATGGCAGTCATCAGTACAGCCGATACGCGCGAATCAATCGGAAGACTGGTTGATGCCTTGATGGATGTCCGCAGACGCTTCAAAAAAGCAAGCCAACATTTCGATGCGCATGTGATGACTTGCAGCATCAACAAATTGGCCTGCAGCCCGCGTGACGCCTTCTATGCCGACAATGAAGTGGTCAGCATTGACGACGCGATCGGCCGCATCAGTGCCGACTCGATCATGATCTACCCGCCAGGAATTCCTTTGATCATCCCTGGTGAAGTGATTTCTGAGGCAGTCGTGCAGCATTACCACTACTACAATGAAACATTAGGCAACGTCCTGACTGAGGAAAAAATGCCTCATCAGATCAAAGTCCTTAAAGACTAATCAATCGTAACACTCATCAAATAGCATACAGTTGGAGGACGGCAGAAAGTGAAAAATAACATGAACATCCAGACCTTTATCGGTTGCGAATCTTCATTTGAAGAAGCATCTACCGTATTATTCGGAATCCCATTCGATGGAACAACCAGCTTCAGACCAGGCACGCGCTTTGCGATGCAAGCGATCCGCCAAGATTCATTCGGCTTGGAAAGTTATTCCCCTTATTTGGATCGTGATCTTGAAGAAGAGGCCATCCATGATGGCGGAGATCTGGATCTGCCTTTCGGCAACACAGAACGTGTATTGAGCGATATTGCAACCTATACAAAAGAAGTACTGGACAGCGGCAAGAAATTTCTGATGGTCGGCGGCGAACATCTCGTCAGCTTGCCTACTATCGAAGCTGCCTATGAGAAATACCCAAATCTGCATGTCATCCATATCGATGCCCACACAGATCTACGTGAAGACTATATGGGAGAACAGTTGTCGCATGCCTCGGTCATCCGCCGCTGCTTCGACTTTCTGGGAGATAGCCGCATTTTCCAATTCGGTATCCGTTCCGGTTTGAAGGAAGAGTTCGAATGGGCGAAAGAGCATACTTATATGGAGAAATTTACCATCGATACGTTGCCTCAGATCGTGCAGCAATTGAAGGATGTTCCCGTTTATGTTACGATCGATTTGGACGTACTGGACCCAGGAACTTTCCCTGGAACCGGCACACCTGAGCCAGGTGGCATCACCTACAAGGAATTGTTGGCGGGTATCGCTGCGCTGCAGGACTTGAACCAGATCGTTGCAGCCGACGTCGTTGAACTTTCTCCGCAATACGATCCGTCAGGCGCTTCGACTGCTATGGCCTGCAAGACCGTCAGAGAAATGCTTTTGACACTTACTAAATAGAACAAAAATCAATTACCCGACCTTAAAATTAATCAAGGTCGGGTATTTTTTAATAAAAAATAGCATCTGCAGGTCAAAATGACAGAATGAAACCAACTTGCATTAAAAAGTCATGAAAACGGTAATTGTTTACATGGTGATGTTATGAAATCTATCACAAGTCAGTGGACGGCTATCAGGTTGTATAATTGTGTTATATCAAATGTTTTTTCCAAAGTTAATATTGTTACTATCAAAAAAAAGATGCAACTAATTGTGAAAAAATGAATGAAAATGGATTGTATTTAAATTAGAGTTTGATTATAATATCAGAATAACATAATAGAAAGTAGGGACGCCGAAATGAATAGTTACACTCCTCCAAAAAAACAAGGAATGTATGATCCCGCCTACGAGCATGATGCATGCGGTATGGGATTTGTCGTTGATATCAATGGTAATGGCTCTTATAAATTAGTCTCTGATGCGTTGGATTTATTGGAAAACATGGAGCATAGGGGTGCTTCCGGCGCTGATGCCAAAACAGGTGACGGAGCAGGTATCATGGTGCAGATTCCTCATCATTTTTTCAGCAGGGAGTGCGACGTCCTAGGAATCCATTTGCCTAAAAAAGGCGATTATGGAGTAGGGATGCTCTTTGCCCATAAATATGACGATCTACGTCACGAACAAATGAGAATGGTGGAAGAGATTGTCACTTCCGAAGGTCAAAAAGTGTTGGGTTGGCGTGAGGTTCCGATCGACAGCTCTGAAATCGGTGTGACTGCAAAAGCAGCTATCCCGCGTTTTATCCAAGTCTTTGTCGGTAAAGGAAATCCTGAGATGACTGAAATGGATTTCGAACGTAAATTGTTCGTCATCCGTAAATTATCTGAAAAACTAATCGTACCGATGAGCGAAAAAAGAGGCGGCTCGTTTTATTTTGCCAGTTTCTCTTCGAAAACAATCGTCTACAAAGGGATGTTGACTGCAGAACAATTGCGTAGCTTCTATCTTGATCTGACGGATTTGGACTTCACATCCGCTTTGGCGATGGTCCATTCCCGTTTCAGTACGAATACTTTCCCGAGTTGGGAAAGAGCTCATCCAAACCGTTACTTGATCCACAATGGCGAAATCAACACAATCCGCGGAAATATCAATTGGATGCGCGCCCGTCAAGGCAGCATGTCCCAGGATCTGTTGGATGCCAGTGAAAAAATCTATCCGATCGTCGACGAAACTGGGAGTGACTCTTCCCAATTCGACAACAATCTGGAATTCTTATATCTGAACGGCCGTTCCTTGCCGGAAGCCGTCATGATGATGGTTCCTGAGCCTTGGGAAAAGAACAAAACGATGTCGAAATCCAAAAAGGATTTCTATAATTTCAACAACTTCCTGATGGAACCATGGGATGGCCCTGCAGCAATGGGCTTCACGGATGGGGAAATCGTCGGAGCGGTGTTGGACAGAAACGGTTTGCGTCCGTCCCGTTACTATGTGACGAAAGATGATCGCGTAATCCTTTCATCCGAAGTAGGTGTCGTAGATGTGCGTCCGGAAGATGTAGCCTACAAGGGTCGTCTGGAGCCAGGTAAGATGCTGTTGATCGATACGAAGCAAAAACGTATCATCTCGGATGAAGAAATCAAAGAAACAGTAGCTGCTAAACAACCTTACGGAGAATGGGCTGAAAAGCATTTGTCCAAAATGAAGGACCTTGCGCCTGCTCCATTGACCACAATTGTTGAGCCTGAAGAATTGTTGCACCAACAGAAAGCTTTCGGTTATACGTTCGAGGACATCCAGTTATTGATTAAACCGATGGCTGTTACAGGTGGGGATTCAATCGGAGCAATGGGGATCGATTCTCCGTTGGCAGTTTTATCAGACAAACCACAGATGCTTTATCTGTACTTCAAACAATTATTTGCGCAAGTTACGAACCCTCCGATTGATGGAATCCGTGAGGAAATCGTTACTTCCGATACGATGCTTGTCGGAAATTGCGGTAACCTGTTAGATCCGGATAAGGCTGATACGCATGCCATCTACTTGGATAGCCCGATTTTGACGGATTCTGAATTAGCGAAAATCAAAGCGTTGCAGGACGACAAATTCAAAACGGTCACTCTTTCCCTTCTTTACCGCGTCGAAGAAGATGTGAAAGGGATGGAAAAAGCTTTGGAACGTCTTTTCAATGCAGCGGACAAAGCCATTGCTTCAGGCGCCAACATTTTGGTCCTTTCCGACCGTGGTGTGAACGCTGAATGGGCAGCCATTCCGGCTTTATTGGCTGTTTCCGGTCTGCATCATCACTTGATCCGCGAAGAAACACGCACGAGCGTCGGCCTTGTGCTGGAATCCGGTGAACCAAGAGAAGTGCATCATTACTGCACATTGGTCGGATACGGCTGTAACGCGGTCAATCCTTACTTGACTTATGCGACTATCCGCGAACTTGCTGAAGAAGGCTTGTTGGACGGACTGGATGCTGAGGCAGCGGAAGCGAACTACATCCACGCAGCTGTCCACGGTATGTCCAAAGTATTGACTAAGATGGGTATTTCAACAATGCGCAGCTATCATGGTGCACAAATTTTTGAAGCACTGGGAGTCAACAGCGAAGTTGTCGCTAAATACTTCACAGGCACGCCTACCCGCATCGAGGGTATCGGTCTTCAGGAAATTGCGACAGAAAACAGAATGCGTCATGACAGTGCCTACAAAGCTACAGCTCCTTACAGCGAAACGCTGGGAGTGGGCGGTCATTTCCAATACTCGGCTATGGGTGAAGAACACTTGTACAATCCGAGCACGATTTACCGACTGCAGCAAGCGACTCGCCAAGGGGACTATGAGCAATACAAAGAGTTCTCTCGCGAAATCAATGCTGAAACGAAGGCGTACACGCTGCGTCAACTGATGCAATTCAAGCCAAACGCACAAGACGCGATTCCGATCGAAGAAGTCGAATCGGCTGAAAACATCGTGAAACGCTTCAAGACCGGAGCAATGTCTTACGGATCAATCAGTATCGAAGCGCACCAAACGTTAGCAATCGCTATGAACCGTCTCGGCGGAATGAGCAACTCTGGTGAGGGTGGAGAAGATCCAAGCCGTTACGAATTGGATGAAAACGGGGATTCCCGCAACAGTGCCATCAAACAAGTCGCTTCCGGACGTTTCGGCGTTACGAGCCACTACTTGGTGAACGCAAAGGAAATCCAGATCAAGATGGCCCAAGGTGCAAAACCGGGTGAAGGCGGACAATTGCCAGGACAGAAAGTGTATCCTGAAATCGCCAAAACACGTGGCTCCATCGCGGGTGTAGGCTTGATTTCACCGCCTCCGCATCATGACATCTACTCCATCGAAGATTTGAAAGAATTGATCTTCGACTTGAAGAATGCCAACCGTCATGCGCGCATCAACGTGAAGTTGGTTTCTGAAGCCGGCGTTGGTACGATCGCTGCCGGTGTTGCGAAAGCAAATGCCGATACGATCCTGATCAGCGGTTATGACGGCGGTACAGGGGCAGCACCAAGAACCAGCATCCGTAATACCGGCTTGCCATGGGAACTGGGCTTGGCTGAAGCGCACCAAACTTTAGTGTTGAACAAATTGCGTGACCGTGTCCGCGTCGAAACGGATGGTAAATTATTGACTGGTCGCGATGTTGCGATCGCCTGCATGTTGGGAGCTGAAGAATTCGGTTTTGCGACAACACCGCTTGTGGCTATCGGCTGCATCATGATGCGTGTCTGCCACCTGAACACATGTCCAGTGGGTATCGCAACGCAGGATGAAACATTGCGCAAGAACTTCCAAGGCAAACCGGAATACGTCGTGAACTTCATGATGTTCGTTGCCGAAGAATTGCGTGAAATCATGGCGAAATTAGGCTTCCGCACAATCAATGAAATGGTCGGACGCAGCGACAAGCTGAAGATGAAAGAAAATGTGAAGCATTGGAAAGCGAAGACAGTTGATCTGTCCAGCGTATTGTACCAACCATATGCAGCACCGAATGTCGGCAGATACAACATGACGGAGCAAGACCATGAATTAGAGAAAACATTGGATATGCGTCGTCTGTTGAGAATCGTGAAACCGGCAATCGACTCTAAGAAACGCATCGTAGCTAAATCAGCAATCCAAAACATCGATCGCGTTGTCGGAACCATCATCGGCAGCGAAATATCGAAAAAATATGGTGCTGAAGGCTTGCCGGAAGATACAATCCAATTAACTTTCGTGGGTTCGGCAGGACAAAGTTTCGGCGCATTCATTCCGAAAGGGATGACATTGACGCTGGAAGGCGATTCGAATGACTACATCGGTAAAGGCTTGTCCGGTGGTAAAATCATCGTACGCGTACCGAATGAGGCTACATTCGCACCTGAAGAAAACATCATCACCGGTAACGTCGCTTTCTATGGCGCAACCAGTGGTAAAGCATACATCAATGGAATCGCTGGAGAACGTTTCTGCGTCCGTAACAGTGGCGTGGATACTGTTGTTGAAGGAATCGGCGACCACGGTTGTGAGTACATGACTGGCGGAACGGTTCTGATCATCGGAAAAACCGGTCGTAACTTCGCTGCCGGGATGTCGGGCGGGGTAGCTTATATCCTTGATTTCGACGAAAATAACCTGAACATGGAAATGGTCAGCGCAACGACAGATTTGAATGACACAGAGCATGACACAATCAAGCGCATGCTGCAGGAGCATATGATCTTTACGGGAAGTCCAAAAGCGCAAAATATCTTGGCTAACTGGGATCAAATGAAATCCCGCTTCACTAAGGTCATCTCCAACGACTACAAGTTCATACTGGAAAATATCGAAATAGCGAACCAGATGGGCATCACCGGTCAAGACGCAATGCGTTATGCCTTTGATGAGCGCTACAAACCAGTTGTGACAAACTAAGGAGGAGGGATAAGATGGGAAAAGTTACTGGATTTAAGGAATATAGCCGTTCCAATTATGAAAAGATTTCTCCGGAAGTCCGCATCAAAAATTGGGGCGAGATGCGTGAAGAAACATCAGAAGAAAAAATTCGGACTCAAGCGTCCCGTTGTATGAGCTGTGGCATTCCGTTCTGTTCAGCAGGCATCATGTTGCCGAACGGGGCGTCCGGTTGCCCTCTGCACAATCTCATCCCCGAGTGGAATGACATGGTGTATCGCGGTCAATGGAAGGAAGCGTACGAACGTTTATCCTTGACCAATCCGTTTCCGGAATTTACAGGACGTGTCTGTCCTGCTCCTTGCGAAGGATCTTGTACAGTTGGACTAATCGGTGAACCCGTCACGATCAGTAGCATCGAATACGAAATCATCGAACATGCTTTCCAAAATGGTTGGGTAAAACCGGCTAAAGCTCCAGCAACCGGCAAACGCGTTGCGGTTGTCGGCTCCGGTCCTGCCGGTCTTGCGACTGCGCACTACCTGACTTCAGTCGGTCATGCGGTCACTGTCTTCGAAAGAAGCGATCGTCCGGGTGGTTTATTGATGTACGGTATCCCGAACATGAAATTGGACAAGGACATCATCCAAAGAAGACTGGATATCCTGGAAGAAGCTGGCGTGGCATTTGTCTGCAACACTGAAATCGGCAAAGACATCACTGCGCAGGAATTGGTTGATACGTATGATGCAGTCGTCCTATGCGGCGGCGCAACCCGCGCCCGCGGCATCAATGTTGAAGGCAATGACGCAAAAGGCGTACACATGGCCATGGACTTCCTGACTGCCAACACACAAAATATTCTTGCAGGCGAACCGCAGGAAAGCAAAATCACTGCCAAAGACAAACACGTTATCGTAATCGGTGGTGGGGATACCGGTACCGACTGTGTCGGTACCTCCATCCGTCATGGTGCGAAGAGCGTGCATCAATTCGAAATCATGCCGCAAGCTCCGGATAAACGTGATGCAGATACGAACCCTTGGCCAGAATGGCCTAAAAAGCTGAAAACGGACTACGGCCAAGAAGAAGCAATCTACTTGACCGGCTCCGATCCGCGCAACTATGAGATCAACACGACGAAAGTCGAAAAGAATGAGGCAGGCGAAGTTACGGCTGTCCATACTGTACAGATCGAATGGAAACGTGATGCGTTAGGCAGAATGAATCCAGTTCCTGTCGAAGGAACCGAAAAAGTCTGGAAAGCGGACTTAGTCTTGCTGGCGATGGGCTTCACCGGTCCTGAAGATACCATTCCGGATGAATTAGCTTTGAAACGCGATCTGCGCAGCAATATTCAAGCAGCAGAAACCGACTACAAAACGAATGTGGAAAAAGTCTTTACCTGCGGCGACATGCGCCGCGGACAAAGCTTGGTCGTGTGGGCTTTGCAAGAAGGAAAACTAGCCGCAGGCGAAGTCGATCGTTTCTTGTCAGGCGACACAGCTATTTATTAATCAGTTTAAAAAAACCGAAGCAGCGGAAAATCGCTGCTTCGGTTTTTTTTTCTATTGGTGTGGGTATGTTGGGATCGCCAGCTCCGGTCAGGGCGCGTCTGCCAGGAGGAGGGGATCGGATCGGCCTGGGCTGTGAACTCCGGTGAAGCCGCATTCCCTACATTCGACCGCAGCGCTGATCGAGCGTGCCAATCTGTTCAGGTAGCCTAAATAATCCCATATATTGAAATTCGAAATATAACTCAAAAAAATGGTATAATACTAGCATCAAATCCTTAAGTGATTTATGAGGGAAGATTCGAAGGAAAAGAAAGGGTGCAGAGTTGTGAAAAATTGGAAAAGTGTGGCGATTGCCTATGGCCTGCCGGCAGTCGGTCTTTTAGGATATTGGTATTCGGCGTTGACCCCGGTGTCGATCCAGTCACCGGAGTTTTGGACGAATATGTTTTTGTATTTGGTTGCAAGTGCAGCATTGATGAACATCTTGGATCGGACGAAAGCCGATCGCGTCAACAAAGTTACCGGAGCTATCATCGGAATCAGTATCGTCTTCATCATCGGAGGGATGCTGTTTGGTTCCCAAATTTTCAGGGCCAAAGACTATGCCAGTTTGATTACGCATACGGAAGGTAATTTTGAGGAGGACCTGACCATCACGGACCCTTCACAGATACCGACGATCGACCGTGATATGGCGGAACGTCTGGGGAGCCGCAAACTTGGCGAAGTCCTCAATTTGGTTTCGCAATTCGACGTCAGCACGGAATACACGCAGATTGCTTATAAAGGCGATTCAGTCCGCGTTTCACCATTGGAATACGTCAGCTTTTTCCGTTGGTTGAACAACCGCGCCGATGGCATTCCGCATTATGTGACCGTCGATATGGTGACGGGAGATTCTGAATTAGTGAGTTTGGATAAGAACATCCATTATTCCCATTCCGGCTATTTCGGGGATGACATCACGCGCCATATCTTTTTCAACTATCCGACAGTGATGTTCGAAAATCCGGTCTTTGAATTGGATGAAGAAGGCAATCCTTATTACATTGCGCCTATCGTTGAAAAGAAATTCAGCTTCATGGGGCCTAAGGAAGTCGTCGGAGTATTCGTCGTGGATGCTTCCTCCGGCGACATCACGCGCTATAGTGTTGCCGATGTACCTGATTGGGTAGATCGCGTGTTCCCGGCGAACATGGTGATGACGCAAATCAATTACAACGGGCAATATCAAGGCGGTTACCTGAACAGCGTCATCAGCAAGAAGGGTGTCATCCAAAATGCGGATGGCTACAACTACATCGTGCTGAATGATGATTTGTATCTGTACACCGGTTTGACTTCCGTTGCGGCAGATGAATCGAATATCGGTTTTGTGCTGGTCAATTCCAGGACCAAGGAATCGAAACGCTACAACATCAGCACAGCGACAGAATGGAGTGCCATGGAGAGCGCCCAGGGATCGGTGCAGGAAAAAGGCTACATCAGCACATTCCCGCTTTTGTTCAACATGGAAAACAAGCCGGTCTATCAATTGTCCTTGAAGGATGATGCCGGTTTGATAAAAATGTATGCCTTTGTGAATGCGACGAACTATCAGAAAGTCGGGACCGGCAATTCCTTGGCTGCTGCGTGGAACGCTTATACTGGCGGTGTCGTTTCCACGACAACCGATGAGGAAGAAGAGGTCGTCGAGACCGAAACCATCAGCGGTGCCATCACCGCCATGGAATCAGTCGTCATTGACGGCGAAACGACTTATTACTTCACGTTGGAAGGCGATGCAGAAACCATCTATATCGCTAAAGTATCCATCGACAAGCAATTGCCGTTCATCAAAGCCGGCGACAGCGTGACGATCGAAGTGGATGGCTCTCGCGTTGTATCCATCATCAAACAGTAACATTTTATAAATGAACAGGGCTACTCCGGCAATAATGCTGGAGTGGCTTTTTTTGGTGTTTGGCTGCTGATGATTACTTGGTTGCTTTGCCGGAGGAAAAGAGATACGAAAAGATCATTACCTCCGACCACGGCGGCTTTGCCGGAATTCAGTCTTCCGCAACACAACCTCCTCCGGCCTACATTCGCTCGTCGTAGTTGAGCTGTCTGGCGCAATGCTGTTCTCCGATGGAGCGCATCCATATCGGAGTTAACGTTCCATAAATAATCATTTCTTGTCTAACCGGATAAACCGAAAAAATGACTTCCTTGCAAATGCAAAAAATTGACGGAGCAAGGGATGTTGTTGCATAGTAAAGATAAGAAAGCATGCGAAAGGAAGCGCTGCGCCATGGCAAACAAAGTGACCCATCCGATCCTGTTTCAAGGCGACCTGAAAAAGCAAGGTCCCTATTTTGAAGGGTGGTATTTCAAGAGTGTTTCGGCAGATGAAAAGACCGTCCTTAGTCTGATTCCCGGCATTTCGATCACCGAGGAAGACCCGCACTGTTTCATCCAATATTCCTATGTCCATGTCGGAGAAGCGCTCGAAAAAGAGCTGCGGACCGGCTACATCCGCTATCCATTGTCTGCGTTTCAATACAACCAAACGCCATTTGTGCTGAAAGTCGGCAACAGCGTCTTTTCGGAAACGCTCGTCAGTGTGCATCTCGAAGAGGATGATTTCCGGATAGAAGGCATTCTGAAACTGGGGCCATTCCAAGCGGTCAAACGCACACCGGTGTCGCCATCCATCATGGGTTTCTTCGCCTACATCCCGAACATGGAATGTTACCACGGCGTCATCAGCATGAATCACGCCATCGACGGAACGGTTTCAATCGGAAATAAAACCAGTGATTTTACGAGCGGCAAAGGCTACCTCGAAAAGGACTGGGGAACGTCTTTCCCGCAGGAGTACGTCTGGATCCAGTGCAACCATTTCCGGGACGATAGGACTAGCCTCTTCTTCTCGGTGGCGAAAATCCCTTTCCGGGGTTCCTCATTCGAGGGCTTCATCTGCAATTTTATCGTGTATGGAGAGGAGTACCGTTTTGCGACCTATAACCACAGCAAATTCACTTTGGGATTGTTGATCGATGACCGGATTGAAATCGAAGTTTCCCATGCCTCTGCCTCCCTTACCATCTGTGCGGAAGTGCTCCATGGAGGGGCTTTGCTGGCGCCGACAGAACAGGGAATGAACAAAATCGTCAAAGAAGGACTTTCCGGCATCGTCACGGTTGACTTCACCGACAAGAAAACCGGGAAAAATTATCACGATGTAGGGAATGTAGCCGGCATTGAAGTCGTGCGCTAGTTGTTGAAAAAATAATTAAATTGAAAGAAGGAATCCGTATGTTGACAAGCTTATTTCCTTATCTGAATTTCGACGGCAACGCCAAAGAGGCAACGCATTATTATGTTGCGACCCTTGATGGCGAACTGCTCGGCATCACTACATTCGGGGAGGCTCCAAAGGACGATTCCGAGGCGGCGGAAGAATTTTCCTTGCCGCCAGGTGTTGAGAATCTGATCATGAATGCGCAGATCAGACTGAAAAATGGCGCTATGCTGATGATTTCCGATGTGTTTCCGGGAAGGGAATTCCATACCGGCAACAATCTGTCGTTGACGCTGACCTACGATGATGTGGAGGAAGCCCGGGTTGTATTCAACCGCTTGGCTGATGGCGGCTCCATCGGCATGGAACTCCAACAGACTTTCTGGAGCCCGCTGTACGGCAGCCTGATTGACCGCTACGGAATCGAGTGGCAGATTTCCGTGGACGCAGTTTAGATTCTGCTCTTAAGGAAATTGTCTGATATTGCAGAATTGAGGGGAAGCAATTGAGCCAAAATTTGTTTACGAAGGCAATTCCGATGCCCACATCAAGTCATCCTTGACCGGCGTCAGCGAAACGATCATCGTGTCGGATGGTCGGATGCTGCTGGGTATTTGGCAAAGTATCTATTTCTGGGATTACGATGGCCCACGCAACCGTAAATTCCATGTCAAAATAATCGCCGGATAAGTTTAAAGAATGGCTCGAGCATATTATTTCGAATTCGAGATAATAACGGGTATAATGTAAGAAAAACAAGCGGTAGGTGAGGACACGATGCTGGAAGACATCAAAAAAATATTAGCGGAACACGAACCTGAGCCAATCGGGGAACAGCGCTACTTTTCCGTTCTGCTTCCTTTAATCAAGGTAGACGGGGCGCTTCATGTGCTTTATGAAGTGCGTGGCGAGCATATCTCCCAACCGGGCGACACGTCATTCCCGGGCGGCGCAGTGGAGCCGGGAGAAAGTTTTGAAGCGACGGCCATCCGGGAAACAATGGAAGAGTTGAACATAAAAAGGGACAATATCAAAGTTTTGGGAGAAATGGACTATATCATGAATGAGCGTGCAATTATCCATTGTTTCGTCGGGGAGATCATTGGCGTGGACAAGGATGATATCTGCTTCAATAAAGAAGTACAGGAAATCTTTACGGTTCCTCTTCAGTATTTCATGGATAACCGGCCGACCTATTACTCTTCAACGGTCAGGCTGGAGCACCCAGACGACTTCCCGTTCGAATTGATTCCGAACGGCAAGGACTACAAATTCAGAATCGGCGTCCATTGTGTGCCGTTCTATCATTTGGAGAACTATCGACTCTGGGGATTCACCGCGAACCTGACTGACCGCTTCGTGAGCATATTGGAACAAAATGAAAATATGACTACAGAATAAAAAGCATGAGCCCAATCATTCAAGGGCTCATGCTTTTTTCGGTACATAAAGGCACCTTGCTTGCCTGTTCGGGGGACGGAGTACTTTGACGCATCCACAACAGTTTTCTTCCTTAAAGGCTGCTTTTGCGGAGCTGAGAGGCAGGCTGATGCTTTTGTCAGGTTGTTTCTTGGCAGAGAGTCTATTTCACTTACTCAAACGCTGAAAATATGATCCCGATAGGTTTCGAAGCTAGCATGCACATACGGTTGGACTTTTTTCAACGAAACAGGTCGGCCTTCTTCGTTCAGGAAGCAATGCTTGCTTTTGCCGGTCGTGCGCAACTCGCCAGTTTTGACATCGATGACACGGTAGGCTAGGCCTAATTTCACTCCGCTGTAAGAATCGATTTCGGTCAGCACGTATACAGAGTCTCCAAAGCGGACCATCGTTTTGTACTGCGCTTCGACGGAAAGTACCGGGCTGATGATGCCAGCTTGTTCCAATTTCGCATAATTCGCGCCGATCTGGTCAAGAAAGTCCACGCGGGCTTCTTCGAACCAACGGATGTAATTGGAGTGGTGGATGATCTTCATCTGATCCGTTTCGTAATATTGAGCGACGTGGATATAGGGTTTTAATTCATTTTTCAAAAAAGGTTCCTCCTTGTGCCAGCTTACTTATTTTGGAATTCAATTTATACTCAGAGCTACCCCGTCAAATCCTATTTGGCGGGGAATGCCACTGCTAAACAGTAAGAAGAGGCTGCCTCGTTTTTCGAGACAGCCTTTCTTGTGCATATTATTTTGCTTCGATCTCGATCAGGAGGTCCCCGGCTTCGATTTGATCGCCGTCGATGACATAAATCTGATCGACGACACCGTTGATTGTGGAACGGATCATCGTTTCCATCTTCATCGCTTCAGTGATCACGACTGGATCGCCTTGCGATACGCGATCGCCGCGTTTGACGAGAACTTCCAATACAGAACCTGGCATTGTTGCGCCGACGTGTTCTTTGTTGGTAGGTTCCGCTTTTTTGCGGATTGCTTTCGTGCTGGTGATGGACATGTCTTTGACCTGAATCTCACGGCCTTGGCCATTCAGATCGAAGTAAAGGATACGCATCCCGTCCGAATCAGGTTCACCGATTGAATTCAGTTTGATGATCAAGGTTTTGCCTTTTTCGATCTGAACTTCGATCTGTTCACCCATGCGCATGCCGTGGAAGAAAGTAGGGGTGTCAAGTTTTGTGACATCGCCGAACTTATCATAGATTGCGACATAATCCAAGAAGATTTGCGGGTACATCAAGTAGCTGATGACATCTTCATCGCTGGCTGGACGTTGGATTTTTTCCTCCAACTCAGCTTTCAAAGCAACGAAGTCAATCGGCTCACGCAGGCTGCCCGGTCTTACTGTGATGGCTTGTTTGCCTTTCAGGATGATTTCCTGCAATCTTTCAGGGAATCCGCCTGTCGGCTGGCCTAAATCGCCTTTGAAGAAGCTGATCACTGATTCAGGGAAGTCGATGGTTTCGCCTTTTGCGTAGACATCTTCTTCATTCAATTTATTTTGGACCATGAAGAGGGCCATATCGCCGACAACTTTAGAGGATGGTGTCACTTTGACGATGTCGCCGAACATTTTGTTTACGTCAGCGTACATTTCTTTGACTTTATCCCACTCGTCGTTCAAGCCGACAGCATTCGCCTGTTGTTGTAGGTTCGTGTATTGTCCGCCCGGCATTTGGTGGTCGTAGACTTCTGTTGAAGTCGTTTGGATGCCGCCTTCGAATTCTTCGTAGTAGTCACGGATATCTTCCCAATAACGGTTGATTTTGTGCACGTTGTGGATGTTGATGTCCGGCTCGTGCTCAGAACCTTCCAATGCATAGTACAGGCTGCTGATGCTCGGTTGGCTGGTCGTACCGCTCATCGCACTCATCGCTACGTCTACGATATCGACGCCGGCTTTGATCGCTTCTGAGTACGTGTAGATGCCGTTTCCGCTTGTATCATGCGTATGCAGATGGATCGGAAGATCGACTGTATCCTTCAACTCACTGATCAGACGGTAAGCCGCTTGCGGTTTCAAAAGGCCGGCCATATCCTTGATCGCGATGATGTGTGCGCCTAATGATTCCAGCTCTTTGGCCATCTCTTTGTAGTATTGGATCGTGTATTTCGTTTGTGAAGGATCATTGATATCGCCTGTGTAACAGATGGCTGCTTCAGCGATTTTGTTGTTGTCGCGTACGTACTGGATGCTTCTTTCCATCTGCTTCGTCCAGTTCAAGCTGTCGAAGATACGGAAAACGTCGATCCCGTTTTTAGCGGCAAGTCTGATGAACTCTTCCAAACCATTGTCGGGATAATTTTGGTATCCGACGGCATTCGATCCACGGAACAACATCTGCAATAGCGTATCCGGCATTTGTGAGCGCAGTTTCTTCAGTCGTTTCCAAGGGTCTTCGCTCAGGAAGCGGTAGGCCACGTCGAAGGTAGCTCCTCCCCACATTTCTGAAGAGAACAGTTGCGGAATCGCTGCTTGTGTTTCGGCTGCGATGGCTTGCATCTCGTTTGTGCGGATACGGGTAGCCAACAAGCTTTGGTGCGCGTCACGGAAAGTCGTATCCGTCAAGAGCACACGGTTTTGTTCCTTGATCCATTGGCTCACGGCTACAGGGCCTTTTTCATCCAAAATATTTTTGGCGGTAATGATTTTTTGTTCGGGCACGACAATGTCAGTCGGGATTCTAGGCTTGTCATAGAATTTCTTGTGACCTTTTTGAATGCCCGGGAAGCCATTAACGGTAATGTTTCCGATGTACTGCATCGTTTTGTTACCACGGTCACGTGTTTTAGGGAATTCGAACAATTCCGGAGTCGTGTCGATGAACGTCGTTTTCGCATCGCCTGATACGAAGATCGGGTGCGTGATTACGTTGAACATGAACGGAATGTTCGTTTTAACGCCACGGATACGGAATTCGATCAGAGAACGTTCCATTTTGCGGACGGCTTGATCGAATGTCGAAGCATGTACGCATAATTTAACCAATAAGGAGTCGAAGAACGGTGTTACGACCGTACCTTGGAATCCGTTACCAGCATCCAATCGGATACCGAAGCCACCTGGAGAACGGTAAGTGTTGATTTTTCCAGTATCAGGGAAGAAATTGTTCAACGGATCTTCCGTTGTGATCCGGCATTGG
This sequence comes from Trichococcus sp., assembly GCF_049684335.1. GTDB lineage: Bacteria > Bacillota > Bacilli > Lactobacillales > Aerococcaceae > Trichococcus. The sequence goes on along the minus strand of NZ_JBAVFV010000061.1, from coordinate 20,367 downwards.
ATAGCAGCGCCAATCAACGGGATGTTGGCCTGTTGCGGGATACCGATTTCTTTATGCAGATCTTGACCTTGGGCGATCAGGATCTGTGATTGCACGATATCGATTCCTGTGATCAATTCTGTGATTGTATGCTCTACTTGGACACGCGGATTCACTTCAATGAAGTAGAATTGATCGCCTTCCAAAAGGAATTCAACAGTTCCGGCATTCACATAGCCGACATGTTTCATCAATTGGAGCGCAGAGTTGCAGATTTCATGGCGGACTTGATCCGACATGGAAACGCAGGGTGCCACTTCGACAACTTTTTGATGGCGGCGTTGCACGGAGCAGTCGCGCTCGTAAAGGTGAACGATGTTACCATGCTCATCCCCTAAAATCTGAATTTCGATGTGTTTAGGATCTTGGATATATTTTTCGACATAAATCTCATCGCTGCCGAATGCGGCCAAAGCTTCACTGCGGGCTCTTTCGAAACCTTCGCGGGCTTCTTGCTCGTTGAAGGCCATACGCATACCACGTCCGCCGCCGCCTAAAGCCGCTTTGATCATGATCGGATAAGAGTAGGTTTCCGCAAACTGAATTACTTCGTCGATGTTTGCGACGGGGCCATCCGATCCAGGGATAGACTGGATGCCGGCTTCCACAGCTGCAACTTTTGCTTTGATTTTATCGCCAAAAATGTCCAGGTGTTCCAAAGAAGGGCCGATGAATTTGATGCCTTCTTCTTGGCAACGTCTAGCGAAGTCGATATTTTCAGATAAGAAACCATATCCAGGATGAATGCCGTCTGCACCGGAATCTTTAGCGATGCGGATCAGGTCTTCGATGTCCAGATAGGCGTCGATAGGCTTTTTGCCTTTTCCGACCAAATAGGCTTCATCTGCTTTAAAACGGTGCACAGAACCTTCATCCTCTTGCGCATAGACGCCAACAGTAGGGATTCCCAGTTCAGTCAGTGCACGAAATACACGTATCGCTATTTCGCCGCGATTTGCAACTAAAACTTTTTTCAATATTTCCACCTCGCCAGTTTATTAAATTCAGAAACATTTCTTATACAATGATTAAAAATGATTCGTGATTTCCGCCAAAGATGAAAATTTGGCGAGAGAAATCAATTATATCTTTTTAATTATTCATTTTACACATTATTCTGCGTGTTTACAACTACCTTTTTAAGAATCTGTTAATAATTGAATGAAATGTCGTATTTTGGGCAAAATACGAACTATTTATAATTATGATATTGAAAATGTAAGCATATTTTTTTAATTTTTAAAAAAAACATACTATTATGAGAGTGGCTTTGTGTTTAATGCGAACAATCTTTTATGAGAGTGCTTTGACTGTTTTCTATGCTAAAATAGATAACAAAGGGATATGAAGCGGTTACACGTTAATGTGACGGAATGCTGAAAAATAGTTGTAAAAAATGCGGAATCCAGGAAAGAAAAGGGGGATTTGTACGTGAGTGAACCAACGATAGGAAAGCGCACGCCATTATTTGAATATTATAAAGCGAATGGTGTGAAGCTGATTGATTTCGGGGGATGGGAGATGCCGATCCAGTTTTCCGGAATTCTTGCCGAACATGAAGCCGTCCGTGAACGCGCCGGACTGTTCGATTGTTCGCATATGGGAGAAATCGAAATATCCGGTGAGGAAGCAGAAAGCTACCTGAATGGATTGCTGACGAATGATGTCAGCGTGATGACCATCGGACAAGCTCAATACAATATCATGTGTTATCCGGATGGCGGGGCAGTAGATGATGTCATCCTCTTCAAAATGGACAAGGAAAGTTATTTGTTGGTCTGCAATGCATCAAATACGGATAAAGTCTATGCATGGATGCAAGAGAACAATGGATTGAAAGCGATCCTAAAAAATATTTCCGACAGCATAGGCTTGCTTGCCTTGCAGGGCCCAGTAGCCATCAAAATTCTCAAGGAACTGACGGACGCCGATCTGGATACCATCGGAAATTACCATTTCATCGAGGACCAAGAAGTCGCGGGCATTCCGCATGTCCTGATCTCAAGGACGGGCTATACCGGCGAAGACGGCTTTGAATTATATCTGGCGAGCGGGCAGACCGCGCTACTGTGGGAAAAACTGTTGGCAGCCGGTCAAGCTTACGGGTTGTTGCCTTGCGGACTCGGATCGCGGGATACGCTTCGTCTGGAAGCAGGGATGCCGCTCTACGGGCATGAATTGTCCGAGGATATCAATCCATTGGCGGCCGGGCTGGGATTTGCGGTCAAGGTGAAAAAAGCGAGCGATTTTATAGGTAAAGCGGCTTTGACGGCAATCCGCGAAAACGGACCAACCGAAAAGATCGTCGGTTTCGAGGCAACCGAAAGAGGAATCCCCCGCGAAGGCTACAAAGTCTTTTCGTTGAAAGGGGAAGAAATCGGGATCGTAACTTCCGGAACGCAATCGCCGACTCTGAAGAAAAGCATCGGGATGGCCTTGGTGAAGTCGGAAGCGGCCGCCATCGGCACAGAAATCCAGATCGAAATACGCAACAAACGCATCCAAGCGACAATCATACCCAAACCATTTTACAAAAGAACGAAAAGCTGAACGAACCCGTTCAGCTAGCCATCATTATTGAATAAAGATAAATTTTTATACTTCTCTACAACAATAAACCAGCGCAAGGCGCGGAAGGATGATCAAAATGGCAGACCACAAAAATTTTTATTACACAAAAGAGCATGAATGGGTAGAAAAAATCACGGATGATACGGTTCGCATCGGCATCACGGAGCATGCGGCGGAACAATTGGGCGACATCGTGTTCGTCGATTTCGTGGCCGATCTGGATGCGGAATTGGCCAAAGGGGACGAAGCTGTGACGGTCGAATCCGTAAAATCCGTCTCGGAAGTCTATGCGCCGGTTTCCGGAACAGTGATCAAACAAAATGAAGCTTTGGCTGATGCGCCAGAAACCGTCAATGCGGAAGCTTTTGCAGGCGGATGGATGTACGAAATGCGCTTGAGCGATGCCAGAGAATTGGACGAGTTGTTGAGTTACGAGGAATACGAAGCATTCGTGGCTGAGGAGGAAGCATAAGATGACTGAAGAGCAATTCCGTTATTTACCGGATACAGCCGAAGACGAAAAAGAGATGCTGGCTGTCATCGGGGTTGAAAACATGGAGGACCTGTTCACTGATATCCCTGAAGAAATTCGTCTGCAGGAAGAATTGTCGATTCCGGCTGCCGTTTCCGAATCGGAATTATTGAAGCAAATGAAAGCTTTGGCAGAAAAGAACGTCAGCGCTGGGCAGATGCCGATCTTCATGGGCGCCGGTACTTACGATCATTACATTCCGAGCGTGGTCGATGCAGTGATTTCGCGCTCCGAATTCTATACAGCCTATACGCCCTATCAAGCGGAAGCCAGTCAAGGGGAGCTGCAGGCGATTTTTGAATTCCAATCGATGATCAGCGAATTGACCGGAATGGAAGCGACAAACTCTTCCTTATATGATGGGTTCGCTTCTTTGAGCGAAGCAGTCGGTTTGGCAGCGGCAGTCACGAAGCGGAACGAAATTGTGCTTTCACAGGCGGTCCATCCGAACGCCCGAGCCGTCATCCACGCTGCCGCAAAAGGTCGCGGCCTGGATGTCATCGAAGTGTTGACGGATAAGGATGTCACCAACTTCAATGTCACAAGATGCCTGACGACACCGGATACGGCGGCGATCGTTGTCCAGTACCCGAATTTCTTCGGATCGGTCGAAGATTTAGGTGTCGTCAAAAAGATCGCCGAAGACAAAGGTGCGTTGTTGATCGTGATGGCCAATCCATTGGCGCTCGGGATACTTGAAGCGCCCGGCAAGCTGGGTGCGGATATCGTTGTCGGCGACACGCAGCCGTTCGGTTTGCCGATGTCTTTCGGTGGCCCGCACTGCGGCTACTTTTCCGTCAACCAAAAGCATATCCGCAAAGTTCCCGGTAGAATCGTCGGGGAAACGCTGGATGCAGACGGAGAGCGCGCTTTTGTCCTGACGCTCCAAAGCAGGGAGCAGCATATTCGACGCGAAAAAGCGACTTCCTACATGAGTTCGAACCAAGCCTTGAATGCGTTGGCCTCTGCGGTCTGCATGGCGGCCCTCGGGAAACAAGGCGTCCAGGAAATGGCGCATCTGAACGTCGACAAAGCGGCTTATTTTGCCCAGGCTTTGCAGGGAAAAGGCTTCGCAATCCTGAACCAGTCGCCGTTCTTTAATGAATTCGTCATCGATCTGCCTTTCCCGGCCGCAGAAGCGAATCAGGCTTTGTTGGATGCGGGCATCATCGGCGGCTACAGCTTGGCGGAAACCTATAACAAGCCGAACCAGTTGTTGGTCTGCGCCACCGAAAAACGCACGAAGGAAGAAATCGACCGATTCATTGCGGTATTGGAGGGTGTGAACCATGCGTAAAACGAAAAATGTGATCTTTGAATTAAGCCGTCCGGGGCGTGTGGGCTACAGCCTGCCGAAGAGCGATGTCCCAATAACGGACTTCAAAGCCAAACTGCCGGAGCATCTCATCCGCAAACAGCCGGCCGAACTGCCGGAAATCAGCGAACTGCAGCTGATGCGCCATTACACCAACCTTTCTCAGGACAACTTCGGCGTGGAAAACGGCTTTTATCCGCTAGGATCCTGCACGATGAAGTACAACCCGAAGATCAATGAGGTGACCGCCCGCTTGGACGGTTTCGCCAACATCCATCCTTATCAACCGTTGGAGACTGTGCAGGGCGCACTGCAATTGATGCATGAACTGCAGGAAGATCTGGCGGTCATCACCGGCATGGATGGTGTATCCTTACAACCGGCAGCCGGAGCGCACGGCGAATGGACAGGGTTGATGATGGTGCGTTCCTACCATGAAAAGAACGGGAACCTGCAGCGCACGAAAGTCTTTGTGCCGGACAGCGCCCATGGGACCAATCCATCCAGTGCGCATATCGCTGGCTTCGATGTTGTGAGCATCCCGTCGACAGCTGAAGGTTTGGTCGATCTTGAGGCCTTGCGCAATGCAGTCGACGACCAGACTGCCGCTTTGATGCTGACGAATCCGAATACATTGGGTCTTTTTGAGCGCGACATCGTTCAGATCGCCGAAATCATCCATGGAGCCGGTGGGTTGCTGTATTACGACGGTGCGAACCTGAACGCCATCCTCAGCAAAACGACACCGGGCATGATGGGCTTCGATATCGTCCACCTGAATTTGCACAAGACCTTCAGCACGCCGCATGGCGGCGGCGGGCCGGGAGCCGGTCCGGTAGGCGTAAAAGCCTACTTGAAAGAGTTTCTGCCGATCCCGAGAGTGGAAAAGACGGAAGAGGGCTATGTGCTGAACAGCAATCATCCCGCTTCAATCGGGCCGGTCAAAGGCTATTACGGCAACTTCGGCGTGTTAGTGCGGGCGTACACCTACATCCGCACGATGGGTCCGGTCGGTTTGCGGAAAGTTTCCGAGAGCGCCGTGCTGCATGCCAATTACCTGCGTAAGCTTCTCGAAAATGATTTTGACACGCCCTACCCGGGCATCTGCAAGCACGAATTCGTCCTTTCCGGCAACCGCCAGAAGAAGGGCGGCGTGCGGACTTTAGATATGGCCAAACGCTTGTTGGACTACGGCTACTACGCTCCGACCGTCTATTTCCCGCTGATCGTTGAGGAAGCCTTGATGATCGAACCGACGGAAACCGAAAGCAAGGAAACACTCGATGACTTCGCGGACGCGCTGATCGCCATTGCACGCGAAGCGGCCGAATCACCGGAAACCGTTACACAGGCACCGCATCACACATCCGTCAGACGACTGGATGAAGTGCGCGCCGCGAGGATGATCAAGGTGAAATACTGATTTGATTCCATAAAAAGAACAGCCCCCGACTATCCGTTTTAATGGATGAGCGGGGGCTGTTCTTTGTGTATAGTTGGCTTATTGTGCGATAGTCTGCTCCAACAACAGGTTCATGTTCAGGAAGCCACGCTCGCTTTTCAGTTGGAAAGCATGCTTGGTGGCGTTGAAGTCAACAACATTGTCGCTGTCGAGGAAAACCAATGCCCATTTTTGGGCAGGAACTGGGCCAATGTTCGTTTCGATTATGGCATCGTATTCCGCCATTCCGGCATCATTGACCTTCAGCATAAAGATGCCGGTGCTCGGGCAGCCGCAATCATCGCCGACCGCATAGAACAGGCTGATATCCTTAAGGTCGTAACGTTTTTGGATTTCCGCGATGGCGGAATCGGTAAAAGTGAATTTCATTATTTGATCCCTTTCTTTCTATATAATTAACCGTAAGTGACTGTTCGGGGAAACTAACTTTTCGGTTGTACTTTCTTACATATAGTATACGATATATCACCCGAAAAACAAGAAAAGCCATCTTCCGAGTGGAGGATGGCCAGACTAATTAATCTGCTTTAACGGTTTGTTTTCTTTTGCGGATATACCAAATGATGCCGGCAATCCCAAGAATAGCGATGATGACATAGGCGATGTTGGAATAGATGTCCATGTAATGGACGATCGTTTCCCATTGCGAGCCGACCGCCGCACCCAAGTAGATCAGGACGGTATTCCAGATGACGGTACCGACAGTCGTGAACAGAAGGAAAAGGCCAAAGTTCATGTTCGCCATTCCGGCTGGTAAAGAAATCAAGCTTCTGATCAACGGTACGAAGCGGCAAAAGAAGACTGTCCAAAAACCGTAGCGATCGAACCACGAATCCGCTTTGTGGATATCCTCATGCGAGATGCGCAGGATGTTGCCGTACTTGTCGACAATCTTATCCAATCGTTCGACATCCAAAAGCGTACCGACACCATAAAGAACCGCAGCACCTACTACTGCACCAATTGTTGCGGCAACGATCATCAAGGGAATGTTGAGATCTGTTGTGGTTGTCATAAAGCCGCCGAAAGTCAAGATGACTTCAGAAGGGATAGGCGGAAAAAGATTTTCGATCATAATCAAAAATGCTACACCGAAGTAGCCAAATTGCTCCATAATACTTTGAATCCAAGCTTCGATAGTGATTCACTCCTCCAAAAATAGTTCTATATTATTCTAATGTTCTAATCTAACTATACACGAAGCATCAGTATTTTCAATTTATTTTGAATATTCTTAAGAAAATCCTATTGGAATGACTGCTGCCCAATCATGCCCATGACCCGTTCCGGCGCGCAATTGGCGATTCGTTCTTTTTACATCGATAGCTAACTTTGGTAGAATCAAAAGTAGATGAACTGAAATTGAAGAAGAGGTGGAGAGAAACTTTGGCTAATAAAGAAAAATCAGCCCAGTTGTTTTGGTTGCTGTTCAAATCGACGTTTGTTCTGAGCGCGTTTACTTTCGGCGGCGGGTATGTCATCGTGCCGTTGATGCAAAAAAAGTTCGTGGAAGAACTCAAGTGGATCGAAGCGGATGAGATGTTGGATCTGGTCGCTCTGGGGCAGTCCGCGCCGGGCGCAATCGCAGTCAACACGTCCATTTTGGTCGGCTACCGCATGGCGGGACTGTTGGGGGCTTTGGTGACAGTTTTGGGGACGGTTACGCCGCCTCTTGCCATCATCACGCTCATTTCCTATTTTTACATGAATTTCCGGGAAAATCCGATTGTGGATGCTTTGATGATCGGGATGCAGGCCGGTGTGGCGGCAGTCATCGTCAATGTCGTTATCGGCATGGTCAGCGGAATCGTCAAACAAAGGGACATAATCAACATATTGTTGTTGATTGCGGCATTCATAGCTTCTTACTTTTTCGATGTCCATGTCGTCCTAATCATTTTCCTGGCTGGACTGATTGGTTTCATCAATCTGAGCTACCAAGATAAGAAAGGGGCGATTAAATGATTTATTTGCAATTATTTTGGTCCTTCTTCCAAATCGGATTGTTCACGATAGGCGGCGGATATGCATCCTTGCCGCTGATCCGGAATGAAATCGTCGTGAATAAAGGCTGGTTGACGATGCAGGAATACACGGATATCATCACGATTTCACAGATCACTCCGGGGCCGATCGCCATCAATTCAGCGACTTTCGTCGGCACAAAAGTGGGTGGTTTTGCAGGAGCGATCATCGCGACGCTCGGTACGGTCACGCCTTCGATCATCCTTTCGCTGATTTTGGCATGGGCCTACTATAAGTACCGTGACATTAAAATCATGCAGGGAATCCTTGGCGGGCTCCGTCCGGCAGTCGTGGCTTTGATTGCTGCGGCAGGGCTGGCGCTCTTTATGGCTGCCTTATTCCAATCCGGGGGGACTGCAATCGCCGGATTTACAATCAATTTCCTTGCGGTGGCCATCTTCCTTGCGGCACTGTATGCACTACGGACCACGAAAATCGATTCGATCTGGCTGATTCTGGTTTCAGGAGCCGTGAGCATCCTCTTCCATTTATTCAGCTGACTGGGTGTATAATCAAAAGATAGCTTATTCGCTTCATTCAGAAACAGAAAGGAATTTGTCATGACGTCAAATCATACATATAAAGAGCTTCAGGCCAAAAAGAATGTGCCGAAGAAGTGGCACGGTCTGAAACCTTCACGCTTCGCGAAGTACCGCAGTTGGATTAACAGCGGCAGCCCGGGAATCTGCGGAACCTACTGCAGCGCCGTACTCGTTCATGATGCGGTTCTGCATAAATACAAGCATTCCCTTGATAAAGATACTTTGTTGGCGGGTCTCCTGACGGTCGTTGACGAATTTCTGCCCTACAAAGGGACCTTTTTTTGGGATGTGCAGCACGGACTGAAAACCTTGCTGGCGGATATTCCGGATTGGACCGTGAAATCGGGTCTCATCACGGAAAAAATCGTTCCGACCCTGTTGGATCGCCCGGATCCGGTCCCTGTCATAGTGGGGACGACGCGGCTGTTCAACAGCAAGTACAAAAACCATTGGGTAGTCGTCTATGCTTATGGCTACAACGAAGACGGTAAGCTGTACTATAAAGCTTACGATAACCACGGCCGTTATCAGGCCATTTTGCCGGCTTCGCAGACGATCGGTTGTGTCTGGTTGGAAGAAAGACAAAAAAATAAATAAAAATACATAGATATTATTGGGAGGAACATGATGAGGGAATATGATTTTATTGCCATCGGAGGAGGCAGCGGGGGCATCGCCACGATGAACCGTGCGGCAGAGTATGGTGCCAAAACAGCTGTTATTGAAGGGAATTTATTGGGAGGAACCTGCGTGAACATTGGTTGCGTACCGAAAAAAATCATGTGGTATGCATCCCAAATATCCGAGGCGATCCACAAATACGGACCAGATTACGGATTCGATACAGGCGCGCATAAAATCGACTTTCCGACCTTATTGAAGAACCGGGATGCCTATGTCGAGCGCTCCCGCAACTCCTATCAAGCGGGCTTCGAACGCCGTAATGTCGATGTGATCGAGGGATTCGCCAAATTCGTCGACAACCATACTGTTGAAGTGAACGGGGAGCTGATCCGCTCCCAAAATATCCTGATCGCGACAGGCGCAAAACCGATCCGCCCACGGATTCCTGGCGCAAAACTCGGAGACGTTTCCGATACGTTCTTCGAATGGACTGAATTGCCGGAAAAGGTAGCTGTCGTCGGTGCGGGCTACATCGCCATCGAATTGGCCGGCGTGCTGCACAATCTGGGCGTGGACACGCATCTGTATGTCCGCTACGACACACCGCTGCGGAAATACGATGACATCATCATCGAAGGCCTGATGCAGGAAATCGAAAATGATGGACCGACGTTGCATACTCACGCTGTTTCAAAATCTGTCGAAAAGAATGCGGACAGTACTTTGACGCTGCATCTCGAGGACGGCAGATCGGAAGTCTTCGACAAAATCATCTGGGCAATCGGCCGGACCGCCAACATCGACGGTCTGAACATCGAAGCAACGGATGTAAAAGTCAGCGATAAAAAATTCATCATCGTCGACGAGTTTGAGAACAGCTCTGTCGATGGCATCTATGCAGTCGGGGACGTAACCGGCAAGATCATGCTGACTCCGGTAGCGATTGCGGCCGGCCGCAGACTTTCGGAACGGTTGTTCAACAATAAGCCGAATGAGAAATTGGACTACGACAACATCCCAACCGTGATCTTCAGTCACCCACCAATCGGCAGCATCGGATTGAGCGAAAAAGAAGCCATGGAGAAGTTTGGTGTCGATCAGGTTAAAGTATATAAGTCTACGTTTGCATCGATGTACACGGCCGTTACAGCCCATCGCCAGCTTGTGAAGATGAAACTGGTCTGCGCAGGCGAAAATGAAAAAGTCGTCGGCCTCCACGGCATCGGCTACGGAGTCGATGAAATGATTCAAGGTTTTGCGGTTGCCATCAAAATGGGCGCCACCAAAGCCGACTTCGACAACACCGTAGCCATCCATCCGACTGGAGCGGAAGAGTTCGTGACTATGAGATAGAGCGCGCGATGATTCGCGACGCTGAACGCGCAAGATAACCCGCCAAAACCATTTCGGCGGGCAAACTGAATACACTTCACAGTGAGATAGCCCGCCAAACACATTTTGGCGGGCTATTTCAGATGATACCGAGGTCATTTACCCCGCCAAATCCCTTTTGGCGGGGTAAATGACGTACCGCCCAATAAATTAATCGGAACCACCTCAGGATCCCGACAAAAGTTCATGAAAGCGAAAAGCAACCCCGGATGCTCCGCGCATAGTATATTTGAAAATAAAATTAGAGGTGATTCTGTGGCGTACAAGGAACGGACGAAGACGAAGCTTTTGAACATCTATCAGATATTGTCTTCACGTATGCATTTGGCAAGCGATGACTACTATTATTATCTTAATTTGCTAAAGGGATTCGAAGGGGAGATGCGTTTTGATGAATTCACGGAAAAACTGAAAGAGTTTTGCCTGATTCTGAATGATCTGCAATTGGAAAACAGGCGATCTTCTTTCCAAATCGATTCCTTACTGATTTTTTTCGACAGAATAGTATTGTACGAAATAAAAAATTATGAAGGGGTGCACTATTGGGGGAAAGATAAATTCACCAAACTCAACGGAGTGGCTATGGAGAATCCTGCTTTGCAACTGCAAAAGACACGGGTTCGGCTGGAATTGCTGCTTCAGGAGTTAGGCTGCAAGATTGAAGTAGAAGCCTTTGTTGTCTATATCAATCCAGAATTTACGTTGTTGGGTGCTCCAGCCGATGAGCGGCTGCTGCTGCCAAGCCAGATTTCCAGATATTTTGGAAATCTGCTTTTGGGCGCTAAACCAACTACGGAACAGAAGAAGTTGGCGGATGCACTTGTAAAACTCCACAAACTAGATTATCCAAGCAAAATGCCGGAGTATCGCTACGACCAACTAATAAAAGGAATCCCTTGCACTACATGCGGGGCTCTTCTGGAAACATTCAGCGGCCATCGTCAATCATGCGCGAAGTGCGGAAAGAGAGTAAATGTCAAAAACGCAATCAAGACCAGCATTTCGGATTTTCGCTTGTTGTTCCCGAATGAACCAGTGACCTCGGCTCGTATGACGGATTGGTGCGGAATAGGACGAAGGGACCGAATTTTTCGGGTTTTGAGGGAGGAATATACTGTTAAAGGAAGCGGAAATATGCGCTATTACGTATAGTATTGCGGGTAATCTTTATTTGGATGGGATAATTTGATTCGTATAGCTATTTTATGGGCGAAGCCTCGCATTTATTCTTTATGCGAATTGAGTTTGGGCGGTCAAAAATAACCCGCCAAAATCAATTTGGAGGGGAAAAACAGTCCTAAAACCCAAGAGAAAACCCGCCAAAACGACTTTGGCGGGGAAAAACGCACCCGGACAACATGATATACCCCGTCGAAACCATTTTGGCGGGGGATCTCGCACCGAACCCACATCCCCAAGCCCGGAAACCCATACAACCAGATCGCAAAAAAAGAAAACCCCGCCGCAACCAAGTTGCAACGGGGTTTTCAAACATTCATTTATTATTCTTTGATTTGATTCACTTTTTTGTCGTATCCGATACCGCGCAAGATTGCTTTCATAATCTCTACGAATGGGATTACTGACAATGCAGCTGCGACAACGATCATCCATTGTTGGCCCGTCATGTCGTAGATACCGAAGATTGTGTTCAATCCAGGCGTGAATGCAACCATCAGCATCAATGCTAAGGAAAGCAGGATAGCGTAGTTGAACATTTTATTGCCGAACGGGTTGACAGAGAACAATGATTTGAACACTGACTTACAGTTGAAGGCATGCGACAATTGGATGAATCCTAATGTCAAGAAGGCCATTGCTTCACCGATGTGCAGTTCATAACCATAGTAACCAGTCGCTAACCAGAACACGAACAAGGTAATCCCACCTTCGTAGATACCTTGGTAGATCATGCTGGTGAATACGCCATTCGAGAAGAAGTTGGAAGAACGGCCACGCGGCGCTTGTTCCATAACATCTTTCTCAGCTTCTTCCAAACCTAATGCGATGGCAGGGAATACGTCCGTCACCAAGTTGATCCACAGCAAGTGGATTGGTTCAAGGATCTGCCATCCCAATACAGTAGCGATGAACAAGGTCAATACTTCACCCAAGTTAGCGGAAAGCAAGTATTGGACCGCTTTTTGGATGTTTGCGAAAACTTTACGTCCTTCTTCAACCGCGTGAACGATTGTAGCAAAGTTATCATCAGCCAATACCATATCGGAAGCGCCTTTAGATACTTCCGTACCTGTGATACCCATACCGATACCGATGTCAGCTTGTTTCAATGATGGTGCATCGTTTACGCCGTCACCAGTCATGGCAACAACTTTACCTTGGTCTTGCCATGCTTTAACGATACGTACTTTGTGCTCAGGTGAAACACGAGCGTATACAGAGTAATTTTGAACCGTACGCAAGAAATCATCATCAGAGATATCATTCAATTCAGCACCAGTGATGACTGCCTTAGCAGAAGAGTTCTCATCCAGGATACCTAAACGAGTCGCAATAGCAGAAGCAGTGTCTCTGTGGTCACCCGTGATCATGACAGTACGGATACCAGCTTTTTTGGCTTGAGCGATCGCTTGTTTAGCTTCCGGACGCTCAGGGTCGATCATACCGATCAGACCGGCAAAGACTAAGTCCGTTTCGACTGCTTCAGTTGTCATTTGTGCAGGTATAGCAGCGACGTTTTTGAATGCCATTGCCAATACGCGCAATGCTTGGATAGCCAAGCTGTGGTTAGTGTCCAGAATTGCGATTCTGTCAGCATCAGTGATTGGTGAAATGACGCCGGCTTTAATGATGTGCGTACAACGTTTCAACAATTCATCAGGAGCACCTTTTGTAGCGATCATGAATTGGTTGCCTTCAGGATGGATCGTTGACATCAATTTACGGTCTGATTCAAAAGGAACCTCAGCAACACGCGGCATGTCAACCAATTTAGCGGAAAGGTCGAAACCTTTTTCCAAACCATATTGAACCATTGCTGTTTCAGTAGGGTCACCGATCAATGATTTGTCATTGGCGATTTTTGTATCATTCGCGAAGTTCATAATCTTCATGACAGGCAATTCCAAGTCGATGTTTTCATCAGCATTGTGGACTTGGCCATCGTAGTAAACTTTTTCGATCGTCATTTTATTTTGAGTCAATGTACCAGTTTTGTCGGAACAGATGACTTCAGTACCACCCAATGTTTCAACAGCAGGCAATTTACGGACAAGCGCATTTCTGCTTGCCATTTTTTGCGTACCCAACGCCAAGATGATCGTCGTGATGGCAGGCAATCCTTCAGGAATAGCGGCTACGGCTACGGAGATGGAAACCATCAACATGTCCAACCAAGGGCGGCCGTTGAAGCCGAATCCGATGATGAACATCAATATAGCGATGACCAAAATCAGAATAGTCAATGATTTACCCATTTGATCTTGGTTGATCTGTAAAGGCGTTTTCTTATCTTCAGCATTTTGCAGCATGTTAGCGATATGTCCAACTTCGGTATTCATCCCTGTAAGGACGACAACACCTTCCGCACGGCCATAAGTAACGTTTGTGGTTGCGAATGCCATATTCTTGCGGTCACCCAAAGCGGCATCGGTTTCAACGTCGCGCAAGTCTTTTTCAACCGGAACAGACTCACCAGTCAAGGCAGCTTCTTCAACTTTAAGTGAATTTACATCGTAAAGGCGGATATCTGCAGGAACAACATCTCCAGCTTCCAAAACGATGATGTCACCAGGCACAAGTAATTCGGATTTGACTTGGATGACTTCTCCGCCACGTTTAACGTTAGCAAGTGGGGAAGCCATTTTCTTCAAAGCTTCGATTGCTTCTTCTGCCTTGTTCTCTTGGAAGACACCTAAGAATGCGTTGATGATAACAACAGCCAAGATGATGATAGCATCAGCGATTTCATGACCGATAGTACCAGAAATGATAGCTGCAGCCAATAGAACGAGAATCATGAAGTCCTTGAATTGATCCAAGAATTTTTGTAAAGTGGTGCGTTTTTCACCTGCTTCTAGTACGTTCTCGCCATACTCGGCCAATCTCTTCGCCGCTTCTTCTTTGGAAAGTCCGTTTCTAGTTGAATTAAGTTCAGCTAAGACTTCCTCTTCCGTTTGCGCGAAGAACGCTTTATTCAGTTGTTCTTTTGACACAGTATTTCCCCTCTCTTGACCTGAATATAGTAGTGTTAAAATGAAAAGAGACCTATGCATAAAATTGTCTTTCAGACAACACTGTATGCATAAGTCTCACTATTTAAGGTAACACCAGCAGATAGGATTACTCTACTTATTGTTGACGTTACCACAGCCTTGTACTGCTAGTTACTCCCCTATGGAGATATTCAGTTTAACACTCGAATTTATTATATCGACAAAATCATGTAATCGCAACAATTTATTACCGAAAATGAAAACATTTAAAAAAATGGACACATTTCCGCATCAATCGGAAATGTGTCCATAAACATTAAATCAGTGCCAAGATGATGAAGTTAGCCAGGAATAAAGCCGAAGAGAACCACACGATCGGGTGGATTTCGTACGCTTTTCCTTTTACGACTTTAACGATGCAGTAGAAGAAGAATCCAGCTGCGATACCGTAGGAAATGCTGTAAGAAAGACCCATAAAGATGGATGCGAAGAAAGCAGGGATCGCATCTTCCAAATCATGCCAGTTGATTTCCGTGAACGAACCCATCATCAAAATACCGACAAGGATCAAAGCTGGAGCCGTTGCAGCAGCGGGAACGACACCGATCAGAGGTGCGAAGAACGCGCTGATGATGAACATGCCGGCAACAACAACCGCAGTCAAACCTGTACGTCCGCCAGCACCGATACCAGCAGCACTCTCTACGTAGGTAGTTGTGTTGGAAGTACCGAAGATCGAACCGATGACAGTACCGACTGAATCGGCGAACAAAGCTTTGTCCATTTTTGAGCTGAATCCGGATCCTTCTTCAAGCGCTTTTTCATCTTCTGCAGAGAAGATGCCTGTGCGACGGCCAGTTCCGATGAATGTACCGATTGTGTCGAAAGTGTCGGAAAGGCTGAATGCGAAGATGGTCATCAGTACTAAAGGCAATTGGGAAGGGTCGGAGAAAAGAGACAAAAGACCTTCTGAACCGAATGCTGCACCGAATGTTACACCTAATTCTGAAACAGCAGTTGCAAGTGAGTTTGCTTGCAGGCTAGCTGTTGAGATATCAACGACACCCATCGGGATACCCAACAAGGTTGTCGCAACGATACCGATCAGGATAGCGCCACGTACATTTTTGACCATCAGTATAGCCGTAATAACCAAACCGATCAAAGCCAATAAAGCAGGCATTTGCGTGAAATCAACCAAAGCAGGGACGATGCCGCCGCCGGTAATGACTGATCCTACACCGCCAGTGAAAGTTTCGGCTGTTGCGTCATAAGGCGCGCCGTTGATGGCCGTGATGGAGCTGGCGTCGGAAGTGAATTGCAAAAAGCCGGCGTTTTTGATGCCGATATAAGCGATGAAGATGCCGATACCGCCGCTGATTGCATGCTGCAGACTTTCAGGGATCGATTTGATGATCATTTTTCTGACTTTAGTGACAGTGATGAAAACGTTGAGCATCCCGCAGATGAATACCATGGCCAAAGCTTGTTGCCAAGTGAAGCCAAGCGAGAAGACGACTGTGAAAGTGAAGAAGGCGTTCAGGCCCATACCCGGTGCCAAAGCATAAGGTACGTTGGCAAATAGGCCCATCACCAATGTGCTGACAGCAGCGGAAATGATTGTCGCCAAGAAGACTGCTTGGCTAGGCATCCCTGATAAAGAAAGGATTGCAGGGTTGACGAAAATGATATAAGACATTGCGAAGAAAGTTGTGATCCCGGCAACGACTTCTGTGGAAACTGTTGTTCCGTGTTCTTTGAGTTTAAAGAAATTTTCCATTTTGAAAAGATCTCCCATCTGAATTTTTTTCGGCAGCGACAGGAAACAGTAACAATAAATGATTTCAGATGCTTTCCTTGCTTACCACTCGACTATTATAACCAATCCCACAAAAGCTTGCAATAAATAAGTGAATGATTTAATCAATTTATCACTTTAATGTTCGGAATTTGCCCGAATCGATAATGAAAGCGCATCAAAAAAGCTATCCTTACATCTTAACGTTAGTATTTCAGGAAAACATGTTCTTTTTTTGAAGAAATCTGTCTGAGCAAGAAAGCAGTCGGTATGCTAAAATGAGAAGGAGTGAAACAGTCTGAAAGTAAGAAGGTGATGAGCGTGAAAGATGAAGTGTTTGTGGTGGGCGATGTCCATGGGGAGATCACTTTACTGAAGAAATTATTGGAAAAGTGGGACCGAGAGAAGCAACAGCTGATTTTTATCGGCGATCTGGGGGACCGCGGCGAAAATTCGAAGGCTTGTTTTCTGCTGGCGAAGGAGTTGGTGGAAAAGCACGGTGCCATCTATCTGAAGGGCAATCATGAGGCTATCTTGCTGAATTTTATCGCCAAGCCAGAGGAATTTGCAGGCAACTATTTCCTGAACGGCGGTTTAGGCTCGCTGGAAAGTTTTCTGCATGAGCACATCAACGAGGAGTATTCGCCTACCGAAATCGCGCTGATGATGAAACACTACTACAAAGATCTGCTGGATTTTTTGGCGGAGCTCCCTCTGTATTATGAATGGGAACAGTACGTATTCGTCCATGCCGGCGTCGATCTGGACAAAAAGGATTGGCACGACAGCACCGAAGAGGACTTCCTTTGGATCCGCGAACCGTTCCACAAAAAGAAGAACCGCACCGGTAAAACGATCGTGTTCGGGCATACCCCGACCTTTTACCTCTACGGCGACAATGACCGTTCGGACCTTTGGACTTCGGACGATAAGATCGGCATCGATGGCGGAGCCGTCTACGGCGGATCGTTGCATGGTGTCGTGTTTGACAAAAACGGTCTGAAAGAGGACCATATTATACAGAAATAATGAAGGTGCCGAAAGGGCAGTTTTATTTTGAAAGGCAGGAATAAACAAAACTATGACAGAAACCGCACAACAAATCGTTTTGGGCTTGGTGAAAGCCGAGCTGAACCAATTCAGACCCGCACAGATCGAGAAAGTACTGCAACTATTGGAAGAGGGCAACACCGTCCCTTTTATCGCGCGTTACCGGAAGGAAGCGACAGGCTCGCTTGATGAGGTTGAAATCCGTCAAATCGAGGAACGCCACCAGTACGCAACAAATCTACATAAACGCAAGGAAGAAGTCATCCGCATCATCGAGGAACAGGGCAAACTGACGCCGAAACTCAAAGCGGATATCGAACGCGCCGAAAAAATGCAGCGCGTCGAAGACTTGTACCGTCCTTACAAACAGAAACGCCGCACGAAAGCAGCCATCGCCCGCGAAAAAGGGCTAGCGCCGTTTGCCGAGTGGCTGTTGAACGGTCCCATGAACGGATCCGTCGAAGCGAAGGCCAAGGAATACCTGAACGAGGAAATGGAACTTTCTACTATAGAAGACGTTTTGGCCGGAGCACATGAAATCATCGCCGAAATCGTCAGCGACGAACCGGCCTACCGCGAACATATCCGCGAGTTCACGCGCAAAAACGGCCAGATTGTGAGCACCGCCAAGGATGCTGATAAGGATGAAAAAGGCGTCTATGAAATGTACTACGAATTTTCCCAAGGCATTTCATCTATGGTTTCGCATCGCGTGCTGGCCATGAACCGCGGCGAAAAAACAGGCATCCTCAAGGTCGCCGTTCTGATCGATGAAGAGAAAATCTTCGCTTATTTGGCGAAAAAGGTAGTGAAGAATCCGAAAAGCATTGCCGTGCCTTATCTGCAAGCCGCTTACGAAGACAGCTACCGCCGCTTCATAGGACCCGCTATCGAGCGCGAATTGCGCAACGAATTGACCGAAGCCGCCGATGCGCAAGCGATCGATGTCTTCGGCGACAACCTGCGCAACCTCTTGTTGCAGCCGCCATTGAAAGGCAAAGTTGTGCTCGGTTTGGATCCGGCCTACCGCACCGGCTGCAAATTGGCGATCGTCGATGCAACCGGGAAAGTGTTGGCGAAGAGCGTGATCTATCCGCACAAACCGGCCAACCAAGAAAAACGTGCCGCTGCCGGTCCGGCTTTCCGAAAAATGCTTTCGGACTACAAAGTGGAGATGGTCGCCATCGGGAACGGAACCGCCAGCCGTGAATCGGAACTGTTCGTCTCCGACCAGATCAAACAAGTCGCCGAAACCGTTTATTACGTCATCGTCAACGAAGCGGGCGCTTCGGTCTATTCCGCCAGCGACATTGCCCGAGAAGAATTCCCGGATTTCCAAGTCGAAGAACGCAGCGCCGTCAGCATCGCGCGCCGCCTGCAGGATCCGCTTGCCGAATTGGTGAAAATCGATCCGAAATCGGTTGGTGTCGGTCAATACCAGCATGACGTTTCCCAGAAACAACTGGGCGAACGCCTGGACTTTGTCGTCGAAACCGCAGTCAACCAAGTCGGCGTCAACTTGAACACAGCTAGCGCACCATTGTTGCAGCACGTCGCCGGACTGAACAAAACGATCGCGAACAACATCGTCGCCTTCCGCGAGGAGAACGGCGCCTTCGACAGCCGCCAACAATTGAAGAAAGTGCCGCGCCTCGGCCCGAAAGCTTTTGAGCAATCGGTCGGATTCATGCGCATCGCCGGTGGCAAGAACATCCTTGACAATACAGACATCCATCCGGAATCCTATCCGGCCGCTAAAGAAGTGCTGGCACTGGCCGGGCTCAGCCTGAAGGACATCGGTACTGACGAAGCCCGCGAAGCGCTGGGCGCCTTGGATCGGACCAAAGCCCGTGAAGTGACAGGCCTAGGGAAAGAAACGCTGCAGGACATCATCGCCGGCCTGACCAAACCGGGCCGCGATCCGCGCGACGACATCGCCCAACCATTGCTGCGCCAGGATGTGCTCTCGATGGAAGATTTGAAGCCGGGGATGGAGCTGCAGGGAACCGTCCGCAACGTTGTCGATTTTGGCGCCTTCGTTGACATCGGTGTTAAACAAGACGGCATGGTCCACATCTCAAAACTCAGCAACCGCTTCGTCAAGCATCCATCTGATGTGGTCGCTGTCGGCGACATCGTGACCGTTTGGGTCGATAATGTCGACACAAACAAAGGCCGTGTTGCCCTTACCATGTTGCCGCAAAAATAATGAGGACCAAGCGATGAATGAACAAGAACTGCAGCGATTGGTGGTGGACATCTCGCTTACTGTTTTCCAACGGCCGTTCCGCCACCGAGCAACTTTCAACCGCCGCCTGAAAACGACAGGCGGGCGCTACCATCTGGGAAGCCACAATCTGGATTTCAATCCGCTGGTGCTGGAACTGCACGGAATGGACGAACTGGAAAAGGTCGTGAAGCACGAACTCTGCCACTATCATCTGCATCTGGAAGGGCGGGGGTACAAGCATCGGGATGCCGATTTCCGGAACCTTTTGAAGGAGAGCGGGGGGAGTAGGTTTGTGAAGGATCTGCGCCAAGCTGGAACTATAGCGCCTCCGAAATGGCTCTACAGTTGCAGCGCATGCGGGCAGTCTTACCCGCGCAAACGCAGGATCGATTTGAAGAAGTATGTCTGCGGGAAGTGCAGGGGGAAACTGCGATTGAAGATTGAATAAAAAACTACAAATGCTAAAAGCCCTTGGAATCTATGTTTTGAACAGCTACCTGTCAAGTAGACAGTATAAAAAAGTAAAAATGAGTTTTGATTTTAGACTTGTATGATTTTACTCATCATACAAGTCTTTTTTTGTTCGTCCGACGGACGTGGTTAGCTAGCCAT
>NZ_JBAVFV010000060.1:0-38399 GCF_049684335.1 Trichococcus sp. | reverse complement strand
TTCTTGAAAACGCTCCCTCGGAAGAGTTGTACGAAGTACTAGACTTCTCTTTATCGATTGGATTACCAGTTTGTCTAGAGGATATCGGCGTTAAGAGCATCACTGATGAGCAATTAACTGAAGTAGCTGAGAAATCTTGCATTCCAGAAGAATCAATTCATTCTATGCCCTTCCCAGTTGATGTTGAACAAGTAAAAGCAGCGATCAAGGTAGCTGACGCACTAGGAAAATCATACAAAAATAAAAGTAAGTAATGCCTGCTGAATAAATCCCTAATTTTTAGCATACGGGTTTATCAAGGGTTCAATTCTTGGTAATATCATCCATCGGATGATATTCAAAAAAATGCGCAATGAAACTTTAGACAGGTTCATTGTAACTATGGATAAAGCAATCACACATAGACTGGTCTCTTCAAGGCGCGTTCGAATAAGCCTGAGCCCGTATTTTCTTTTCGCCAGGCTGAAGCCTCTTTCGATCTCTACTCGATTCTAGCGTAACCATTGGTTATGCTCATGTCCAGTTTGGCTCCAAAATCCACCGGATTCTTGGCTTTTCCCGGTATTCGTTCAACAGCTCTGTATCTTGCGGGAACTTGATTTCTGAAGGCGCGCAAGTGGCATCAAGCAGTAATGTTCCTTCATTCGCAGATCTTGGCGAATCGTTGTCATCATCGTCATTGTCGTCAGCTTGGGAATCTTTTTCTAAGTCCTCTGCTGGATTGAGAATAAGTTCATTGATTTCAATCAGAATCTCTGAAGAGAGACGTTTGCGGAAGAATCGGTTGAATAGCCAGCGATATTTTGATAAATCAGCTGTTCCATCAAAGAAAAATTATCATGGGTATGATAAAGTCGCGTGTATTCTATTTCTAGAAATTGTTGAGACAGATCCGAAAAATAAAGGGAATCCATAAATTCTTTAACGAGGATTAGCCCAGAATCGGTAGATAAATTTCCACCAGTGTTTGAAACCGTGATTTTAGAGTTGAAATTCATGTTTTTTCATGTAATGTAGCCATTGAGAGACCCCAATCTGATATGGTTGTGTTGTGGAACTTAACCATATCAGATTGGGGTTCTTTTTGTACGCCCAAAGGGTGTCAATTGAACAAAGGAAAAATGTTGCCATAGCAACGCTAAAAGAAGTTACTTGAAAATGTATGCATTATTCAGGATAGAAATAGTGATGGTATGCAATTTACTTTTATAAAATAATTTCTATTACACCATTTACATGGAATTTGTCTGTAAACACAGATTGGAAATATAAAAATACATAGTTTTAATGCCAATAATTAAGTGAAGTATATGTTAAACAGTTATGATCTGATTAATAAAAATGAGTAGGAGGGGTTGTATAATGAAAAAGATAAAACCTTTAGTGTTTTTCCCACCGGTTATTCTATTATTAGCAGCAGTAATTATGAATTTTGCTAATAAAGATGCTTTCGAAAAAATAGTAAATGATGCAAATACATGGATTTTAGTGAATTTTGGTTGGCTATTTAGTCTAAGTGGAATCTTTTTTTTAATAATTGTTGTAGGATTATATTTTTCTCCTTTTGGAAAAGTAAAAATTGGAGGTTCTAAAGCGAGGCCAATGCTAGGTAAATTTGAGTGGTTCTCAATCACTTTAACTACAGGTATTGCTATTGGAATTCTCTTTTGGGCGACTGCGGAGCCAATGTATCATTTAGTAGCACCGCCACAATCATTAGGTATTGCACCAAATTCACCACAGGCAGCCATATTCTCATTGTCAACATTAATGTTGCATTGGACTTTTACACCATATGCTATATATACTATTCCTACAATTATTTTTGCTTTTGTATATTACAATATGAAAAAGCCTTATAGTATAGGATCCACATTATATCCTTTGATTGGAGAAAAATCCTATGGAATCGCAGGGCAGGCAATTGATGCTATATGCCTTTTTGCATTAGTAGCAGGTATGGCAGCTTCACTTGGAACAGGGGTACTTACAGTTTCTGGAGGACTTAATTATTTGTTTGGAATTCAGAGTAATTCTACATTGTGGCTTTTCGTTGATATAGCTATAGTTGCAGCCTTCGTAATTTCAGCTGTAACGGGACTTATGAATGGGGTTAAGAATCTTTCTCAGATAAACACATGGATTTTTATTGGGCTTGCAATATTTGTATTTGTTGTAGGTCCAACAGTATATATACTTAATTTAGGTGTAGAATCTTTTGCTAACTTTATATCTCATTTTTTTGAAAAAAGTTTATTTACTGGTATTGTTGAAGGGGATCCATGGCCACAAGGATGGACAATGTTCTACTGGGCAAATTGGCTTGCTTGGGCTCCCATAGCTGGATTATTTCTTGGTAGAATTTCTTACGGATACAAAGTTAAGGACCTTATTATGACAAACTTCTTTCTTCCATCAGTTTTTGGGATGATTTGGATGTCTATATTCGGTGGAGGAGCAATATTTTCTCAATTTCAGGGAGTTCCAATAGCTGAAGCAGTAACGAAACAAGGACCCGAAGCAGCTGTTTACCTTTTCTTATCAAATTATCCACTGGCCTCTATAATTATACCTATTTTTATATTTACTGGATTCTTATCTTATGTTACAGGAGCAGATGCAATGACTTCTTCCATGGGTGGAATGAGTACAACTGGTATATCACCAGAAAGTCCAGAACCTTCAATAGTAATGAAAACATTCTGGGGAGTACTTCTTTGTGTTGTATCATGGATAATGTTATCATTTGCAGGAATAGATGGTATGAAGATGTTATCTAATCTTGGAGGGTTCCCATCAATGTTTCTTGAATTAGCTATGGCATATTGTATTATATTAGTGGCTAAAAATCCTATGAAATATGATTCGTTTAAAGAAGATTATACAAAGGATGGTAAACCTATAGATTAATTAAAAAAGCCTATGGCAAAGCATATAGTCAAAGAAATTTATTTAGTATGGTAAGATTTTTGTTTGAAAATATATATAGACCTGAATTCACTAGTGTTGCATAAACACTTGAAAGACTTCTTCTAAATTGTTTTTTGAAAAAAAACAAAAAAATTCTTATGCTCACGCAGAAAGATGACTTTCTCCAGATTATAATAATGATCAACTATATCAATTTGTATTTATTCCCTTTTCTAGCGTCAAGCTTCCGTTCATCTTGACTTGGTCGGTTTCCCTCGGATCCTTGTCTCCTGGATTCCCGGAACGCCTAACTATGAAAAAGCTAAAAATCACCATAAAGCATTGATTTAATTGGTTCTCAAGCATTTTCAAGTTAAGGTAAACCTAGTTATGTGTTACGATACACCTAACTAGGTATCGGACCTAAAAATACCGTTGAAACATTGATTTGACGGTATTCTTATTCAATCCTAGTTAGGTGTTCCAGGGAATCTAGGTTGTCTCCCAAAGCTCATTAGCTTACCATAGGGAAGCAAATAGGTATCGTTGGATTTTCAAGCTAGAAAGAACAGATTGTGTTTCCAGTTTGACCAGAAAGGTGAGAAGTTGTGAAATTAAAGCAAGATAGACCTGGTTTTTAAGCCATCTTCATCACGACTGAAAATTTTTTTGATGGTCGTCTGTTGCTTCAATTGCTTGAAAAACAGTTCGATCTCCCAGCGGGACCGGTACATTTGATGAATGAGGCCAGGGCTATAGCAACAAAGCGGATGGTTGACGAAGAGACTGCGTTAGAGGCGGATGCAGTTGTAAATATTCGGTATGCTTCCTCTGCAATTATGCAAGGCGCAGCTGAAGTGATCGCATATGGAACCGCTGTTAAATTTAAATAAAACAGCATAGGAACGTATATTGTTTGTAAATATGTAGGAGGAGTCATCAACTGTCTCTACAGGTTACTTTCAAGAACGCAAATGACATCGTTCATTTGCGTTCTTTTTTGATAAGTACATGAATATTTTAAAAGGATAGGAAATCTAAAGTAAAATTATGCTGCATGGATAGACGACTACTTTCTGTCATATTATAGCTGAATGAATGACGGGATTTTGTAAACTTGGCTTACGATCCATTTCGTCAGGCAAAATTACCGTAAATGCACTCCCTCCATCTTTTTCGCTTTTGACCGCAATCTGCCCCTTCGCCAGGGAAATAATCCGGCTCACGATAGCCAGCCCAAGCCCCAAGCCGCGGCCGTTATCGTTGGGATCGCTTTGATAATACTGTTAAAGATGTTGGCTATTTCGTCCGAGTTCATGCCGATGCCGAGAGGGTAGGCAATAAAAAAAGGTGAGATTTCTCTCCCCTTTTCACTAAGTTGATGACTTTATTTCAAATTAATATGATTTTCCGATATAACCAGCTAAGGTTTCAATTGTTTGCGCATCGTGGTGGTCAGCATAAACGGTTGTATCCGTGTTGATTGTAGCAATTTTTTCCATATCATCAGCAGGTAGTTCGAAATCAAAGATGTTGAAGTTTTGGCGCACACGTTCTGGATTTGCTGATTTGGAAAGGGAAACGACACCACGTTGTAATTGCCAGCGATTTCCTTCAGAACTGGGTTGGTGAAGACGTCGAATTTGCCTTCAGCAAAAGCGCCCCAACTTTCAATTTGGATACCTTTTGACGCCATGTAGTCTTGGGCAGCTTGCTTTTGGTGGAAGACATGCAACTCAACTTGGTTCACAGCTGGCGTTACCTTATTAAAAATCGACAAGTTAGCTAATTGATCGTTCTTGAAATTAGACACACAGATAGCTTTGATTTTGCCTTCACTGTAAAGTTCTTCCAGCGCACGCCAAGCGCCAAAAGTATCACCGACAGGTTGATGAAGAAGATAGAGATCAACATATTCCAGATCAAGTTTTGCAAGGGATTCAGCGAAAGCTTTTTTGGCGCCTTCATAACTCATGTCTGAAATCCAAAGTTTTGTCGTGATGAAGAGTTCCTCGCGGGGCACACCTGAGGCCTTGATGGCTTTGCCTACTGCTTCTTCGTTACCATAGGCTTGCGCTGTATCAATGAGGTGGGAACCTGTTTTGATAGCTTCTTCGACGACTTCTTGACAAACTACTGGGTCTGGAATTTGGAAAACGCCAAAACCAACCATAGGCATTTTGATTCCGTTTTTTGAAAACTTTTTTAAGCTTGCTTATCGTAGTTGATGTGTGCCAGCAAAAACAGACGGTGCATCCATTTTGGCAGATTTAAGAAACGTTTACCTTTGTCCATTTGGGCGATTTGCTCCAAGTCAGCCGCTGTCAGTTCAAAATCAAAAATATCCAGATTACTGTCTATGTGAGCCGGATTTTTAGAGCCTGGAATGACAATATTTCCTGTTTGGACATGCCAATGCAAGATGATCTGTACAACGGATTTATTGTATTTACTTGCCAATTCTGTAAAGATTGGTTCGGCAAGCAAGGCTTTGTCAGCTGAACCAAGTGGATACCAAGCTTCAAGCGCAATATTGTCCTTAGCAAGTTTTGCTTTCAAATCTTTTTGTTGGAAATATGGGTGGCATTCCACCTGCACAACAGCAGGTTTGATGGTTCCTTCAGCCAGCACCTTGTCCAATTCATGTCCTGTAAAGTTAGAAAGGCCAATAACCTTAATTTTCCCAGTACTAACAGCCTCTTCCATAGCTTTCCAAGCGCCTAGATAATCGCCTACTGGTTGGTGTAAAAGCATGAGATCAAGGTAATCCACGCCTAAACGGTTTAGGGTATCCTCAATGGCTTGCTTCGCTTTTTCATATTTATATTCTGTCGGCCAGATTTTGGAGGTCAGGAAAATCTCGCTTCGATTGATGCCTGTTTTTTTGATGGCACGACCCACAGCTTTTTCATTCATGTAAATATTTGCCGTATCAATCAATTGATACCCGTTTTTCAAGGCATGTTCCACGGAACGTTCGGCATCTGTTGGACGGATCCGATAAGTCCCGATCCCGAGGTTAGGAATAATCTCATTATTATTTAAAGTTGTATATCTCATTGTTTCCTCCTTATTTAGTAAAAGCGCCGCTATTTTTCAAAAAAAGCGGGAGAATATTGTAAATGTATTCTTGAAAGTAAAAATTGATCTTTTGCGCATCTCCTTCACATAGTTTAACACTTTCGCAGTAACGAACAGCATCGTAAGCCTATCCGAGTTCCTCACATTTTATATGTATCAAAATCAGTGGCTACTCGTGTATAGGTTTCGGCAGCTAATTTCCAGCCATCTTCAGTCTTTGTGAAGACTTCTGAGATTACAAAAGGATTCTGTACTTCATTTCCCCCAATAACCGCTGTTAAGAGAAGTTTTTTGAAATTAATAGCGGTGCTACCGTAGTCCTCAACTTATTCCTCTGAAATATCAACCGCTTTGAAAATGAAGGTTTTGTCATTAAACAATTCCAGCTCCCCGGACTTGTCAAAAGTGATGCCCATATGAACAAAGCGTGCGTGTTCAGCAATGAATCCTGCAACTGCGTTGAATAGCGTGTGTTGTCATAATAATTCTCCCTTATCATTGATAAGTATAATCAGGAATCAAGAGTTGCATGTATTCTTGATTGTATTGATAAGCCTATTCTAAACCGTGGAGTTAAGACCATAGCAAGTATTTTACTTGCCCTGGATTTTAAAGATAATTAAAAACTTTTGCCGGAATTATTTTTTTGAGGGTACACATTCAACCTCCTCACCGTCTTTATAAGTAGAGACCAGGATAGCGATTTGCTTTCACGGCAACGATGAGGTCTAAGCACATAAAAGGAAAGCCGGAAGAGTAATGAATAAGACGGAAAACGAAATAGATGTATTTTCGATGGGACGTGGCAAGATTCCGAGAATGGTGATGAGTGACCGGAATCTGACGGTTGAGGCGAAGGCAATTTATTGTTACATCGCTGCGTGCATCGGAGCGGTTACCATCGGTGGCTGTCATCTGCGAAGATCTGAATATGGGAAGGGACCGATTCCGGAAGCACAAGAAACAATTGGTTGAGCACGGGTATCTGACGATCCGAAAAGATGTGTCAGTAAACGGCAGATACAGCACGAATGTGTATGTGATTCAGGAACGGGTTGCTAACGGATAACTTAGAATAAAAAATCAAACACAAGAAGGACTGCCCTAAACCAAAAATGGTTTAATGCAGTCCTTTTTGCATATCAATTGGAGCCTGGTGGTAAGGATTTTCACATATCTAAAGAAAGGAGTGTGTTTCCATCTGAAATATGTTTCAGACAATTGGAGGAGTCTATCCTCAAATACAAAATTATCATCGAACAGAATCAAGTCTACTTCCATATCACCGACACTGGCTGCTTCGTGAATCTGTGGAGGGATCAATCACCGTTGAAAGCACGCCTGGGAAAGGGCGAAGATGATGGTGGAGTTGCTGAAACGTTAAAATGTACAGACTACAGTTAGAAAATAATTATGAAAAAATATAATATAGAAAAACGACGAGAATCCATAAATGATTTTCGTCGTTTTTTGTGGTTATCTTTTTTCAGCAATTTAAATTCATCAAAGTTGTTTTACTTCAATCTGAGTCATGAAAATTTCAACGTCTTTTTTATTGATTACACCTACTTCAGCATGTTGAGCATTAGACATTCCGCAAGCCATGGAATACTTTAATGTATCGACAATTGAATACTTCTGTTCAAGAGCGTATGCAAAACCGCCTACCGTAGCATCCCCAGAACCTGTAGGATTAATAATTTTAATTTTTGGAATAGTAACATCGTAGTATTTATCACCGGCTTTGAAAAGAGCACCTTCAGAACCACATGAAATCATTATGTACTCAATTCCATCGAATAGTTCATTAGACAGTTCCTTAATAGCGACTTCTTTCGAAGAAATTGATTTACCCAATAGTTCCCCTAGCTCATGGATATTTGGCTTAATAAAAGTCGGCTTAAAATCGTGACTTTCCAGTAACGACAGCAACTGCTCACCAGAGATATCCATAAGCACTGGGATAGTGGGATTTATTTCGGATCTAATATATTTCAAAAGGTCTTTATATAGATGTTTGTTGCTGGAATTTACAGAACCATTGATAGTGATCACTGATGCGTTTTCTTTTTCTAGTTTGTCTTTAATTTCGTTCATAAGGTTAAAGGCTAATTCGTCGCTGACCTTGGGACCGCTTTCAATGAGTTCGGTATGCACATTACCATCATGCATAACAGTAATGGCTCGTCTTGTTTCTTCGGGGACAGATAGCATCATTAATTCAAATAAGTTTTCTGCTTTTAGGTCTCTTCCTACTAAATCCCCGAGATCCCCGCCAAGAAATCCTGACAATATTACTTTTGAACCAGAGAGAGATGCTGTTCTACCAGCGTTGATACCTTTACCGCCAATAGATTTCTTTGGCGTTAGGAATCTATTGACTCTTCCCAGGGAGAAGTGGTCAATAAAATAAGCGTGATCAAGTGAGGGGTTCATCGTTACTGTAATAATCATTTTGCATGCTCCTTTAAAATAGTAGTGTATTGGCTATAGTGATTTAAAGTTTCTTTTGAAATTTTTTCATCAGTGATAAGATAATCAAATTCATTTAAATTACAAAATGTGTAGACGTCAGAGACATCGAGTTTGGAACTATCAGCAACGATACATTTAATTTTTGCTTTTGCTAAAGCAGCATTTTGAACAGCGCCTTCAACAAATTGCGCGGTGGTGACATTGTTATCTATTATCCCGTTAGTTGCAGCGAATGCGATATCGATGTTTAAGTTCTCAAATGATTTCACTGCAACCTCACCGACAAATTCCTCAGTAACATGCGAAAATTCTCCACCTGTAAGAATAATCCGGTAATCGGTGTTTTCTTTTAAATACATAAAGGCAATGAGACTGTTTGTTATAAAAAATAAATTCTTACGATTAATCAATTGAAGGGCATATAAGATAGTAGTACCAGCTCCAACAAAAATCGTTGAATTGTCTTTAATGATTTCATTCATTACTTTTCCGATATATTTTTTTTCATCTATATTAGCGTATATTTTTTCTTGAGTACTGAGCTCTTTTTTTTCGGCACTAAGTTTTTCAGCACCGCCATACAATTTTTTTAGTTTATTTTCCTTAGCCAACTCAGTGATATCTCGTCGAATTGTCATCTCTGAAACGTCTAATGGAGCCGCAATTTCTACAATACTTAAGTATGAATGTTCATCAAGGAGATCTAGAATTCTACTTTGTCGTTCTTTTTTTAACATTAGGGTCCCTTCTTTCTAAGTAATGCGTGTTCGACTTTGTTCTAAAAGTTCGTTTTAACTTATTATATAGATACTCCTTTCCTTTTTCAATAGTAAACTTAAAGATTTTTTGTTCTTTTTAACATTTAAGAGCGTTTTTGTTGTGAGTTAATGTTAAACTCGTAGGAATCAAGAGGAAAGATGATCAAGAGAATAACAAATCGAAAAAAAGATAATCAAAAAAATGGAATAAATTAAAAGAAAACGTTGACAAAGGTTTTGCAAGCGGTATATACTAAGCGAGTAAACAAAGTTAAACTTTATAGAACTAAAGAATAACATTGTAAAACAAAAAGGCCATCAAAAGTACGAGAGGTGACGAAATGAGTTACAAGGACATGTTTAGTTTGGATTTGGTAGATTTAAATGTAAATGTTTTTACTGAAGAAGAGGCATTTGAAATTGTTGCAAATCGGTTAAGCGGATTGGGTATGGTAAATGATAATTATTTGAAAGGGATAACCACACGAGAAAAGGAATTTCCTACTGGGTTAATTACTCAGCACTTAAACATTGCATTACCCCATTCTGATCCAGAATATGTTAATAAGCCATTCATTTTCATTGCACGTTTGGAAAATGACGTTACATGCAAGCAAATGGGTGATAGCCAAGAGATGTCGGTTAGGGATTTATTCTTTTTAGGAATCAAAAATGGAAAAGAGCAAGTCGGGCTGCTGCAGGCAATTATGAACTTATTTATGAACGAGACATTTGTGGAACAATATCGATTAGCGGAATCACCTGAAGCAGTGTATAAATTATTTGTTGGAAATATCTAGCTAATAGGAGGTTGTTATTATGAAAAAAAGATTAATTGTAGCATGTGGTAGTGGAGTAGCTACGAGTCAGACAATAGCAAGCAAGATTGCAAGTATGTTTGAGGATGATGGGATTAGTTTTTCAGTCGACGCAGTAGATTATAAATCTATTCAAAGTGAATTACCGTCGACAGGTATCTATGTATATGTGGCTCAACCAGATGAAGACGTATTAGAGAAAGCAAAGGAATTAGGAATAGCGGTTTTTCCGGGAATTCCATTTTTAACGGGTATGGGTGTTGAGAACGTATATTCGCAGATTTGTGAGTTAGTAAAATAAAAGATAGTTATAAACTAAGAAAATGGAAAGAGGGTATTTGGAAATGCAAATCTTTCAAGATGTTGTTAATTATATTTTAGGTTTAGGTTCGGCGGTTTTTGTGCCACTCATTATCTTATTACTAGGCTTACTCGCAGGTATGAAATTTAAGAAAGCCTTTGTCTCAGCTTTGACTTTAGGTATCGCATTCAGTGGGATGTCAATGGTTATTGGCTACATGTCTAACGCGGTTAGCCCTGCCTCAGCAGCCTTGGCTACGAATACCGGAATTAATCTCCCAGCTCTTGATTTGGGTTGGACCGGTGCTGCGAGTATTACTTGGTCATGGGCATATGCATTTGTATTTTTCGCAGTCACTATCGGTGTTAACTTTGTGATGCTGGCCCTTAACTGGACGAAAACTCTGAACGTAGATATGTGGAATGTATGGGGCAAAGCGTTGACTGCTTATCTGGTTTATTATATTTCGGGAAGCCTTGTAGCTGGATTCATTACAGCAGGGATCCAAGTAGTTCTTGAACTTAAACTAGGGGATATGTTCCAAAAACATATTCAAGATTTAACGGGCATTCCTTTAGTAACTGTAACTCACTTTATGACTTCAGCTGCAGTATTGTTGTTGCCGCTGAATATGTTGATGGATAAAATTCCATTCTTCAATAAACGTGCAGACACTAATGCATTGAAGAAAAAGATTGGTATATTCTCTGAAAACTCTGTAATGGGCTTTATTATCGGATTAGGTCTTGGTTTTGCAGCGGCATATGGGGTCTCTGGTTCTCTAAACTTGGCAATCCAAGTGGCTACCGCTTTAGCGCTGTTCCCAATGATTTCAAAATTATTTATGCAGTCGCTTTCTCCATTGGCGGATGCAATGTCTGAGTTTATTAAAAAGAGATTTAAGGATCGTGAAGTATACATTGGATTAGACTGGCCGATATTAGCGGGTAGATCAGAAGTGTGGGTGACAGCAATTCTTTTGGTTCCTGTTTTCATCGGATATTCAATCATTCTACCTGGAAATCAAGTATTGCCGTTAGCGGGAATCATCAACTATTCCATTGCTGTAGGTGGATTATTGCTAACTGGTGGTAACTTGGCGCGTATGCTCGTTCTAGGTGTCATTTCAATGCCGATCTATTTGTATAGCGCTACTTATCTAGCTCCTGTTTTAAGTGGATTAGCAGAAGAAACTGGGGCGGTTGAAGGCTTTAAAAAAGGACAATTGATTACATGGTCATCAATTGAAGGGCCTGAGTTCCGTATCCTGTTTGCGGAGGCATTCAATAGGAATGTACTTGCAATAGCTGGATGTGTTCTTTTCCTTGGACTATTCTTCTTATTAAACAGATATATGAACAATGCGAAAGTTCCTAGTGAACGCTACGTTGAAGAAACTGAAACATTAAGTGAAGCGGTAAGTAGTAATTCCTGAGGTTAATAAAATATAGAGGTGGGGGCAATTCGATTGGGTTATAAAAGTAGCGAAAAAGAGAAACTAAAATGGACTGTACTATTATTTTTAGCAGGTGCTCTATTTTTAGTGTCACTTTCAACACAGTTGTATGCAATAAATATAATCGTTATAGGGTTGTCTCTTCATATCTATAGAAATGGGAGTTCGATTTTATTCAGAGAGTACGAAGAAAGACAAATTAAAAAGTTAGAAGATGTCAAATTAGTTCGGGAAGCTACTCAAACTGTTTTAGAATCTAACAAAATATTTAAAAAACGGGGGAATGAAAATGTCTGATGGACGTATGTTATTTGAGAGAGAGCGCCAAGATATGGCGAAAATTATTAAGGTGATCTTTCAACGTAAAAATACAAATGTTGCAGGTGGAAACTTCTCATTTAAAACAACAGATGAGTTTGGTAAAGAATACATAATTATGACACCAACGATGATGTCGGAAGCATATCTTGGAGAAGTTTCAGCAGCACAGGTGCTAGTTGTAGAGCCGCATACACGGAAAATAATAGATGGTGTGGGTAGCTTAACACGTGAAATAAACATGCATGAAGCGGTCTATGATGCAAATCCAGAAATTAAAGCAGTGCTACATGCTCATGCCCCAAATGCAATGTTTTGGGCTACGAGTGGCATTCCCATGCCTAACTTAACGGAAGCGACACAAAAAATTGGACCTGTTTACGTTATGGATTTTGAGCCGAATTGTTCAGAAGAATTAGCTGATTTAACTAGTGGATTTATTAGAGCGAATGACTTGTCGTTGCCGCATATGCTGCTTTTGGATAGTCATGGTGTTTTAATTAATGCGAAAGGTAAGACTGGGAGTGAAGCAATTCACAAAGCCCTTCAAATTTTAGATACAGTGGAATGGAATGCAGAAATTGCATATAAGCAAGCAATATTCCAAGCGCTAGGAATTATGGATGGATTCTACTCGAAAGGTTCTAAAGTAGGAACTATAGAGGATCTAAAGAATAAAGTTTCTATATATAACAAAGCGAAAGTTGCGGCTGGAGGAGACTAGGCTATTTACTAAACGTTTGCTAAGATGGTTATTTTATCAATGATTCTCTAAATGAAATGCAAGAGGCTACATCAAAACGAGGGGGTATAACTCTGGTTTTGATGTAGTCTTTTTATCTATTTTTAAACACAATCTTTTTGGAATGATTAAACAGAGATGTAAATTAATATTCTACAGAACTATTCATACTGTTATTTCGAAATTTTTGAAAGAGTAACTTGTTGAGGGTTACATATCGTCTTTACAAGCAGGGAGAATAATGAATATGACGGAAAATCAGGTAGATGTCTTTTTGATGGGAATCTGACGGTTGAGGCGAAGGCAATTTATTCTTACATCGTTGCGTGCATCGGAGCGGGAGACACGCGATTGCCCTCAGTGCCCGTTATCTGCGAAGATCTGAATATGGGAAGGAACCGATTCCGGAAGCATAAGAAACAATTAGTTGAGAGAGGATATCTGACGATCCGAAAAGATGCGTCGGCAAACGGCAGATACAGCAAGAATGTGTATGTGATCCAGGAACGGGTTGCCAACGGATAACTTAGAATAAAAAATCAAACACAAGAAGGACTGCCCTAAACCAAAAATGGTTTAATGCAGTCCTTTTTGCATATCAATTGGAGTCTAATGATAAGGTTTTTTACATAACCAAAGAAACAATTATGGAGCCAACTGATAACATTTCCAGTCCTACAACATCTAATAAGGGATCAAATGAGGTGGTAACTGCCGAGAGGATAATCTTGGTTGTAAGGATGATTTATCCCTCGTTGCGAAGATGGTATAATCAATACTTTATGATTAATTGTAATGAATAAAATGCATATGAAGAACAACTTCTGGATGAAGGGGTTCAACCTGCATATACCCGAAAACAAGATAGCGTTTACATTTTTGCAAAATTAGATGGCAACAATATCTACTAACAAATTTATTGGAGGGAAAGTATACTTCAATCAGACAAGGAGATAAAGAATATGAGAGATAGATCATTAGAACTATTGAGAAAATTTGTTATATCTGATTTTCCGGTTAGCATAGAGACATTATGCGAGGAGTTCAAGTTAAGTCAGAGGACTTTGAGGAGTGAGATAAAGAACCTGAATGATT
The DNA here is from genome assembly GCF_049684335.1 of Trichococcus sp. Lineage (GTDB taxonomy): Bacteria > Bacillota > Bacilli > Lactobacillales > Aerococcaceae > Trichococcus. The sequence goes on along the minus strand of NZ_JBAVFV010000060.1, from coordinate 24,445 downwards.
ACTTGGTGGATAATCAATTTCCTATCATAGAGACCATTCGAGGAAAGGGATTTCTGTTGACGTTAAGTAAAAGTCAAACGATTGATTTAACGGCCCTTGTTGGGAGTGATTTAAAAGACGAATTTTACAGCAAGGATGAAAGGATACTCGACTTAGTTCTGGACATAGCACTAGGGAAGAATAAAGTCTTTCTGTACCAAAAGGAAGAGGAATACCAAATATCTAAAAGCACGTTAGATGAAGACATGAGGAGGTTAAGAACGTTATTAAAAGAATACGGCGTTGAGGTATTGAGCATACCGAAACAAGGGTTAGTTTTTGAAGCGAAGGAAAGAATTATCCGAACCATGCTGTACTCTCTGGTCAACAAGGCTATCGATAACGTTGCTCTGATAGATAACATAAAGAATCAATCTACAGTACAGCAGATTATTTTCAAATATATTCCTATGGGAATCATAAATGAAATCAATGCATTATATGATCAATCTATTTCTTCTAGTGAAGAAACTTTGTACCGAAAAAATCGGATCCTGTTTACTGGCATTTGGATGGTCAGGTACAACATGGGATTTTATGTTAAGAATACAGATTGGGTAAGAACTACGGAAAATGCGCCCAATGGCTTACATGTTTTTGTAACCGCTATTTTCGAAAGGTTCGGATTATCGCCGGATAAAAATGAATTCAACTACTTGGTATTCATGCTGAATACATTCAATTCTAAGGACATGAACAACTCCGTAGAGTGGGCACAAGCTCAAATTCTGTCCATACAGCTGATTCAATACGTCGAGAATGCAACAAAAATACCATTCTCCAAGAAGGAAGCGGCTTTACAGGAAGGGTTGTATAAACATATCGGAGGTTTGTTGAATCGGCTCCGCTATGACACTCAATTCTCTAATCCGATGAAAGACAACATCAAGAGCAATTATGGCGAAATTTACAAAGCAGTCGAAAGTTTTTCGAAAATAATGAGCACAACCTTGAATAAAGAAATTACTGATGATGAAGTCGCATTTCTGACTATTCACTTTTCAACATCGCTAAGTGAATTGAACCAGGAGATTGAATATTGTTATCGGGCGGTGGTCATTTGCAACCATGGTGTTGCTACCGGGAAACTCTTGGCTGAGAACCTGAAAGAGCTGTTTAATATTGAAGTCCTTGCCGTCCTTAGTTCTAGAGAAACAGAATTGATCAATAAGCTAGATGTGGATTTGGTGTTTGCCACTGTACCTATATCAGATGTGTCAAAACCGCTGTTGGTAATCGACCCAATAATCAAGCGGGAGAGTAAGGAAGTGATATACAGCTTCTTAAATCAAAATTCTGATTGTAAAAGGTTAATAAGTCGCCATGAAAATGCGACGCAGATGTTCTCGTCCATACTTAACCTGATGGAGAAGCAGGATATTAAGATTACCAAAGAGATTTATGGAGATGTGGAAGAAATTTTTAGGAACAATCGTTTGTCATTCAATACAAGGGAGATTCAGCCTATGATCAAAGACATTTTGAAGGATACGGGTATTATAATCCACGCTAAAGCGAGTGGATGGGAAGATTCGATAAAACTTGTTTCCCAACCATTGCTTGATGATGGGACAATAACAGATCAGTACGTAACGGCAATGATTGACACAGTTAAGGAGTTTGGCCCCTATATTGTAATTGGTCCACATCTTGCGTTAGCACATGCGCGACCGGAAGAGGGAGCTACCAGGCTTGGACTGAGTGTAGCAACTTTAGAAGAGCCGGTAAGTTTTGGGCACGAGACGAATGATCCGGTTAAGATTATTTTCTGCTTATCAGCCGTCGACTCATTTTCCCATTTGAATATTATGAAGAACCTGATTGATCTGATTAATGACGAGGAAAAAATCGATCAATTGGCTGAAGTGACATCTGAAGAGGAATTCAAGCAACTGCTTTTCGGTAATTAGGAAATGGTAATTATTTCCATAATATAAAAAATGAAATAGGAGCGTGATTTTTATGGGTAAAAAAGTAAATATTCTATTCGTATGTGGAGCAGGGCTGGGTAGTAGCTTTGCGGCACAAATGGCAGCCGAGGATGTATTGAATCTCCACAATGTAAAAGCGAAATTGGATCACGTAGATATATCCAGTGCTGCATCCATGCAGCCGGACATTATTATCACAGCCCAAAATTTCAAGTCACAGTTCGAAAAGTTCAGTATTGATGAAACAAAGACAGCCATTGTTTACTTGAAAAATATCGTATCCAAAGCTGAAATTGAAGAAAAACTTTTACCGGTTCTGGCAGCTAAAGGCGCACTATAATTAAAAAATCATAAGAGGTGATATTAATGGGTGTTGTAAATTTTATTATTGATAACGTTCTCACGCAAGCTTCAATTACGATTGCTTTAATTGCTATGATGGGTTTATTGCTTCAGAAAAAGGCGACCGGACAAGTTATATCAGGGACTTTAAAAACGTTGCTGGGATTCCAAGTGTTAAGTGCCGGTTCCAGCATCATTGTAGGCAGCTTGGTTTACTTTGGGGAGATATTCACAGCAGGTTTCCATATGCAGGGTATTATCCCATCGATTGAAGCCATAAACGGTCAAGCCATGAATGAATTGGGGCTAGGCCGAGATATTGCCCTTACCTTCTTAGCTATCTTTGTATTTAATATTCTGATTGCTCGTTTCACCAAATGGAAATATATCTTCTTAACCGGTCAAGCTATTCTATGGATGGCAACAATGACCACTGTATTCGGATTCTTTGCAGGCTTAAGAGGTATTACGTTAGTTCTGGTCGGTGGTCTAGTCGGTGGTATCTTTGCAGTAGCAATGCCAGCAATTGCCCAGCCTATCATTCGCATCGTCACTGGATCAAATGACATCGCTTTGGGTCACTTCTGTACCATTGGTTATTTGTTCGAAGCCGGCGTTGCTAAGATTTTTGGCGAAAAAGGCGAAAACAAAAAATCGATTGAGGATATCAAATTACCTGAATCATTTGAATTCCTGCAAGACACTTATCTTTCCGTAATGGTAGTTATGGTTCCTTTATATGTCATCACAGCAGCCTTTGCTGGTCCTGGTGTAGGCGATCCTGGAGCACAACATTACTTGATGTTCGCATTCCTGCAAGCAATCCAATTTGTTGTTGGTGTATATGTATTGTTAGCCGGCGTACGCTTATTGCTAGGCGAAATCGTACCAGCTTTCAGAGGTATTGCCATGAAATTAGTTCCTGATGCTATCCCTGCATTGGATTGTCCAGTATTCTTCCCATATTCTCCAAACGCGGTAATTTTGGGATTCATCACAACAACAATCGGTACAATTATCGCTATGTTCACACTCCCAGCATTCGGACTAGCAATGATCCTGCCAGGAATGCTGACAAACTTCTTCGCTGGCGGTACAGCAGGTATCTTCGGTAATGCTGTAGGCGGCCGCAGAGGAGCAATCATTGGCGGTATTGCCCATGGATTCTTCATTACATTATTGCCGGCACTTCTAGTGACAATCTTCAATAGTATGGGATTCATAAACGCTACAGCAACAGACGTTGATACAGTTGCAGCTGCAATGTTGTACGCATGGATCTTGAGCCCAATCTTAAAGGCATTCTAATCAGTAAGGATTGGAGGGGAAATCAATGTTTAACTTTTTTGGAAAAAAGAAGGAAAAAGTGCAAGAAGTACAAGAAAAAATTCAATTATCTGATGAGCGCATATCTGAATTACGGGATGTAATCGAAAAAACCACTACGGAAATTCAGGGACTTGATCCCGCCGATACACAAAAAAACGTGTTGTTGGCTTCGCTGCATGAAAAATTAGGATTGGCTTATGCTGAATTGGGTGAGGATGATCAGGCGCTTGCCACTTTAGAGAAGAGTTTGGATTACAAGTTGACTATTGGCGATGGCTACAAAAAATTAATGAGCATCTACAATGCGAAACGAGCTGAAGCAGCAAGAAATGGCAGTGATGCAGGCATCGAAGAATACATGGGGAAAATGGATAACATGAGACAGATTGCTAAGAAAGTAACCATATCAGGATCAAAATAATATACAGCAAAGGAAATGATGCGAATATGTATAAAAACTTAAAAGAAGTTACCGCTATGGCAGATGAACTGAATATGACAATCGGGGCGTTTAATACGCACAATCTAGAGATGTTACCAGAAATGATTCGTGCAGCAAAAGAAATGGGCAGCCCAATCATTATCCAAACGAGTATCGATACCGCAAAATATATTGGCTATAAACTCATTGTTGCTGTAGTCAAAGAAATTGCAGAAGACGAGATGGTTGATGTAGCTTTGCATTTGGATCACGCAAGAGATTTCAATGAAATCAAGGCAGCAATTGATGCAGGTTTTTCAAGCGTGATGTATGACGGTTCGCATTTGCCATTCAAAGAGAACATCGCGAAAACAAGAGCTGTCGTTGAATATGCCCATGCCCATGGCGTTTCTGTAGAAGGTGAACTCGGTACAATCGGCGGAACAGAAGAAGGTATTTCAGTTGCGGAAAATGACAAGGTTTACACTAAACCAGAGGATGCTGTTGAGTTCGTTGAGAAAACGGGTGTGGATGCTTTAGCGATTGCGATTGGGACTAACCACGGCCAATTCAAATCCAAAACAGAGGTAAATATCCCATTGCTTAAAGAAATCAATGCCGTAGTTGATGTGCCATTAGTAATCCACGGCGGAACTGGTGTGAAAGAAGAAGATTATCCTGAACTGATCAACAATGGCATCCGCAAATTTAACGTAGGTACTGAATTATTAGTGAATTGGAACAAAGAGGCAAAAGACTGCTTTAGCACCACTGAACTGAACAAATCACTCAGACACAATGTCATCCCTGCGAACATGAAAGTGAAAGAGATTGTAAAACATAAAATCGGATTATTTATGAATGTAGATAGTCCATTAAAGATAGGCTAGGCTTCAAATGGATAAGTATCTTATTTTAATAGCAGGGAGTCCAGCAACAGGAAAAAGTTACTTAATCAATTTGATAAAAGAAGTGCTACCGGATATGTTCATCCTCACTCCGGATGAAGGCAAGGAGATATTCGCAGACTCAGTAGGGTTTGATAGCCTGGAAGAGAAGGTGCAGCTAGAGAAAAGGGTTTGGGAATTCTATTACGGGGCATTGGATCTGTACATGAGCGCAGGCAAACGATTCATTTTATCGGAATATCCGTTCTCCAATAAGCAACGCTCTAACCTAGAAAGTTTAGCAAACAAATATTCATATAAAGTGATAACAATCAGACTAGTGGCCGACTTTAACGCTTTGTGGGCCAGAAGGAAAGTGCGTGATATCGAAAAGGACAGGCATTTGAGTCATATCATGTCGCACTATCATTTTGGAGATGTTCTGGAGGATCGTTCAAAAGCAGATAGTCTGATTACGGAGGAAGAATTCAGAAATATTATTGAAACGCGGCAATACAATGAGTTTTCGTTGGGGCAACTTTATGAGTATGATGTTTCTGATTTTTCTAAAGTAGATTATACTGGGCTGTTAGAAAAGTTGAGGAAGCTTTACCGCTGACATTCGTGGTCAGAGCAATAAACAGGCTTTATAGACAAGGAGTCTCTAAGGCCTGTTTTTGTTTGTGTTACAAAACTTGTCCTGAATAAGTCATACTTCTAAAAAAATGATGTCTTTAGCATTCGTTAATAAACATTTTATCCTCTGATCTTATTCTGTGACTTTTGAAAGAATAATTTTTTTATGGAGTACACTTGTCGGTGCTAAACTAAATAGAATAGTTTTCGATGAATAAGTATTGAACATTTTCGCCAAAGAATAATTCTAAGTCTGTATACTTTTGTAATATTGATTATTCTCAATGCTCAGGGAGTACAACTGTGACAAATTCCATTAAATTAAAATTCTTTGAGATCAGCCAGCGCAATTATTTCAAAAAATATATTAGTGAGATATGTGTGTCTAGTATAATTTTTCAATACTAAATCAATATCAATACCAAAAGCGAAGACATATCCAAAATCACTCTCCTTACCTTCTACTGAGGTGTAACCTATTTTCTTAAATCCGGAATTACATCTTATTGTATCCGGAAGTACGAATATATTTTTAATATTCTTGTACTTGTCCTCTAATGATTTGCTATAGTAAAGTTGTTTCACAATACTCTCCCATCCGGGGAATCGAGATAATTCGCCGGTTGATGTTGAATAGTATTTTGCATCTAAAATCACTAATCCATCCTCAATTTTTACAAGAATATCAGGAATCTGCCGGGTATACATCTTATTTGAATCCACTACCCAATAAGGCTTAGGGACATGATTTTGCAGGAATGGATCATGTTGGAATGAGTGTTGCAACATCTCTTCCCAAATATTGTAGAAGTATGGCGTTACTAAGCTGTAGTCATGAATACTACCTTTCACACTCTGAAGATATTGGATTAATGAAGTCAGTAATTTTATGTCATGGCCAGCATAAGTGTCTCTCAATCTTTTTTGTAGGAGCAAAACCTGTTCTTCCACACTTAGAGGTAGTTCAATATGCATTGTTGAATTGGGAATACTATAAAGCCAACCGTATTTTTCTAGACATTCATAAACTACTTTTTTATGGATTTGAGTAATTAAATTATTTGAATTATTTTCATTTTTTGCAGTTAAGACCTCTAGATAATGGAATCGATTTTTCTCAACAAAGGGGAGTTTAGTTTTTATTGTTTTTGACCAATTAATTTTCCCCTTGCCATTTACGTCTTGAGATTTCAGGGATTCGAAAAAGAAACCATACGAAAGATAATCAGAGATAAGCCAATCAACTAGATTTAAATAACTTGAATCATTCGAATCTTTTCCTAGCCAATCTAACTCGTCTTCGGATAAGGTAACGGTATTTTTATATTTAAGAATTGAATGGAACAAAAGTTTTGCAGTCTCTTTTTTTTGAGATGAAGATGATTGATCGTTATAGCCCTTTGGAAAGAAAAAATAATTTTTCCCTTGAATATTGGCTAATCCGCAAACCTGAAGTTTAAGTGTTCCATTTTTATTAATTGAAAAAGCACCATTTTCTATAAAAGAAATCGGTATATCTTTTTTTAAGTAACTTTTACCTTCAATAAATGAATAAAATTTAACCAAGATCAGTTACCCCTTCTTCTGGTACTTCTGTAATTGTCGTATTATCCGAAGTTGGTTCTGGTATATTAGCTGTGTCATTAGGCGTCTGAATAATAAAGGAATCCAACTGATTTTTTAATTCTGGGACAAATATTGCTGTCCCATTTTCTTTGAAACTTTCTACGACTTTTGAAAATTGAGTTGTTTCAATAAATACGGAATCACGTTTATATCTTAAGACATTGTCCCAAAGATAAATCAGTAGCTTTGAAGCGACTTTGTCAATATTTTGCATATCTGAAATGGAAATAAAACGCTGCCCAATTAACTTGTCCTCTTCATGGATAATGGATGAAAGGAAATTATTTAATGTAAGCCCAAATTCTTTCCAAGGTATGTTAAAACCAGAAATACATACATCATCAAAGTCTGAACTTTCGAAAGTGATAGGAAGATACTCAAATTCCCAACGACGTTTAAAAGCAGCATCCATGATATAAACGCCTTGATCGCTACTATTCATGGTTGCAATTAATGAGAAGTTTGAAGGTATGGTAATTTCCTCATCTTGAAAGTCTTGAACTTCTGCTTTGATGAAGTTAAGCAAATCGGGGTTAGTAATGGAGTACTGACTCCATCCACTGGAATCTCTATCAAGAAGTTGGAAAATATCTCCAAAAACTGCAGCTGTATTTGCACGATTAATTTCCTCAATAATTAATCCGACATTATCTTCAGGATTTTTAAATGCAGATACTAAAGTCTCTGCAAAAGGACCTGGAACGAAGGGATATGCAATTCGCTTTTCGCTACCTTCAGTTACTTCTTGGGGTTTTAAGCCACCAACAAAGTCAAAATAAGTATATTCAGGATGAAATGTTATTCGTTTGTATTGAGGATATTCTTGAGAAACTTTATACGATTTCCCTGTTCCTGGAGCTCCATAATAGATTTTATTAATTGCCCCTGTTAAAAAATCGTCCCTATCTCTTGTATAATCAGGTACAGGTTGTGAGTGTAAATTGAGTGCCGTTATTGGAGACTCGTGGATCCAATCCTTGTTTTGTAAATAGAAGTATAAGAATTCTTCTCTAAATGCACAAACATAGTCTCTGCTGCCGCCCATCATTTGTTGTTGAGAAAAACCAATTTTCATCGCTTTAGCAATTGTTTCAATCTTTACTTGTTTTGAACTGGTGGTGGTTGAAGCGGATAATCTTGGTTTATAAGCAATTATAATGTCCGTTCCTTGTCTATGGTAAATACCAAATAGAGGACCATTTTCATTTGCGACTGCATTAACACTTTCAGGAGTGAATTGGATTCGTTGTTCGTTTTTCAGATTATTATTTCCTCTTCCGCCTGGGGTGGAAGCTTTCACACATAATAGTAGAGACTGAAAATCTGAGTCGTTACTAAAACTGACTTCGTATAATTCTCTATAATTGAGTTTTTTTACAACATTGATTTGGTGGTTGTGTTGAGAAAAGGCCCTAGTTAAACTCACTAGTATCTGTGCCTCACTTATACTATCTACACTAGAGTTATAGTTTCCCAATACAATACTTCCGTCCGGATATGCCCATTGATATTCCATAATAAAACCTCCTATTTTCCTTACTATAATAATATAGGAAATTGATATAAAATAATATAGGAAATTGGTATAAAAAAGGTTAGAAAATTGTATTATCCAAAAAATAGAGTGCAAATCTAATTTTTGGGATAGTAGCAATTCCTAACCTAAGTAATTATTATGGTGTTTCTGGAAAAAACTGTGCTCTCATCTCTTCTGCAATTTGCTTTACTAATAAGGGAGGGACAGCATTCCCAATTTGCCTCCATTGATCTTTAAATGTACCAGAAATTGCATAATCATCAGGAAATGTTTGTATGCGTTTGATCTCTGATATTCTCAAGAAGCGATTTTTCCAATGAAAGGGTCCTTGATTGTTTGAAAAACTGGCTTGAATTGTCCATGATGGTTTCTCAGGAGATAGCTTCAATAAAAATGACCAGTAACGGGAACGCCATTCAAAAATGGGGTTTGGATAGCCTCTTTTTTCGGTAAAATATAAATAATTATCTCCTGGAGGGATGAGTTTTAGTAAATCTTTATGCTTAGATCCCGCTTGCATATTCTCATCCTCAGGTAAATCATAATCTAAATCACCAATAGCTTCACCGCAATTCACCCAAGGTTGTTTATTGGTAAATAAATCAATTGTTTGTTCTTTTTCAGAATTAAAATGAGTCTCTGGAGGGAATGTAAACGGTGAACCAACATCTTTGCGGACCCCGACACATATAAAACGTTCACGCATTTGGGGAATACCATAGTTTGCTGAATTTATCACCTTATATGTAATGTGATAGCCAAATTGTTCCGCAACATCTATTAAGGAATCAAATGCAGCCCTATGGGGTTTATATACAAATCCAAATACATTTTCAAAAAAGAAAGTCTTAGGTCTCAACTCTTCAAGAGCTCGAAAATATTCAAACAGCGTAAAAGAATTTTCATCTTCAAGAGCTCGCTTTTTATCAGTTCTATAAAAACGAGATTTAGAGTAGGCAGGGCAAGGAGGACCACCAACTAGCACATCGATGTCACTGGTAGCAAAGCCTACCTTATCTAACTCTTCAGCATAATTAACGTTGCGTATATCGGTACATTGAATATTTTTTGCAGATTTATTTTTAATCAACGTATCAACTGCAGGTTGCCAAAAATCTGTAGAGAATAAAATATCATAATTAGCTTGATTGAATCCAATATCAATTCCTCCCCCACCAGAGAAAATACTTACCACTTTTGGTTTCATTAAATTAGACTCTCCTTCAAAAATGTAATCATGGATTTTCCCATTAGAGGAGGAACGGCATTTCCGATTTGCTTTTGAATTGAACGACGAGATCCATGAAATTTGTATCCTGTAGGGAAAGACTGAATTGCAGCAGCTTCTGGTACCCGCAATCTGCGGTTGTCCCAATGGAAAGGACCTACCCATGGTCCTGGTTGAGCTGTTATAGTCCAAGAAGGTAAATCTGGAGAAAGTTTTAATAAAAAATTCCAAAAGCGTTTATCCGCGACGAACTTAGGGTTAGGATATCCAGCCCAAGCTGTTAATGCTTTGTAATTCATCCCAGGGGGTACTTCTTTCAAGTCTGCCGCATATGTTCCACCATCAACTACTTCGTATGGTTCAAAAAATTCATCTCCATCAAATCCACGAATTGCATCGCCAACGTTTACGTATGGTCTGAGAGAAGTTCCGTCTATTTTATCAGGAGCCCCATGAGTTTTTTCTGGGATATCAGATTTAAAAGTACCCTTTGTCCCGATGATAAATATTCGTTTTCTCTTTTGAGATACTCCATAGTCTAATGCATTAGCCTTTATTATCTTGTAGGAATATCCTGCTTCTTCTATTATTTCAATAAATTTTTCCACAATAATTTTATGGGTAGGATGAAGTAAACTTTCAACATTCTCAAAAACAAATCCATCAGGTTCAAGATCGGTTACTACACGGAGATATTCATTTACTAAATTTGCGCGGGGATCATTAATCCCACGACGCGATTGGTTACCTACCCAATATCCTGCTTTTGAGAAGGGCTGACAAGGTGCTCCGCCGATGACAATGAATTTTGCGTCATTAGCTTTTTCTTTTACAACATTTTTGAATATACTACTATCTATAGTGTGTAAATCTCCAGGGATAATTGTAGTATCTCCGAAGTAAAGATCATTCAGTTTTAATGTTTCAATACAATCGGAGTCAAAATCAGTACTTGATATCACTGGGACTCCAGCAAGTTTACTAGCAATATCTAAACCTCCTGCACCAGAAAACAGACTTACAGCTACTACGTTATTATTCATTTTTATTCCTCCACGCACTCCACAATATCAGAAAAATTACAGTGTAACTCCGTACAAATTCTGATTAAAATATCAATTGTTACATTTTCATTGTTTCTCAACTTATGAAATGTACTAGAACTTATTTTAGCTGATTCTCGGAGTGTTTTTTGTTTGATTTCTCTATCAATTAATAATTTCCATAAAGGTTTATAACTAACCTTCATTACAATCCACCCCACCTTTTCCGAAAAAGTCCTTATATCGAATGATTATTCGCATTCTCGACATTCTATAATATATCCTAATTATCAATTGATGTCAAACGTTTGTTCGCCTTTTGATATATGAGAGATTTAAATGCTTAATAAATGTCAGATTTTCTATATTCTTGTACAAATGTTTTTCTGTGAATTCAGAGTTTCATTCGTAATCATTAATGTTAATATCGAAAAGGTTATTCATAGTTCATTTCTTGTGCGAATTTGTGCTACACTTTAAGTACGAATTTTAATAAGCAAGGACCTAACTATGAATAAAAATAAACGGTTGATCTATATTTCATTATTGGCTGCGCAGGGGGTGGTCATCACGATGCTGGAGCGGGCGATTCCGTTTCCGTTCGCGTTTGCGCCGGGTGCGAAGCTGGGTTTGGCGAACATCATCACCTTGTTGGCGATCTTTACGTTGCCGTACAAAGATAGTTTCAAGGTCGTGTGGATGCGGTTGTTGATCTCAACGTTGTTGGGCGGGACATTATCTACCTTCCTGTACAGTTTTGCGGGGGCTTTTTTGAGTTATGGCGGGATGCTTTTGGTCCGGCTTTTGGGTCCGAAGCGGGTCAGCATGATCGGAATCAGCGCTGCCGGCGGGATTCTGCACAATGTCGGCCAGTTGGCGATGGCGAGTCTGATCGCGCAATCGTTCAGCGTGATGCTCTACTTGCCGATTCTTTCCATTACCGGCATCTTCTCGGGAATCGCGGTCGGTGTGGCGGCGAATTACTTGTTGGAGCACGTCTCGACGATCCGCCAATTCCAACTTGAAGAGGCCACTAAAAGTAAATTGACGAAAGCGTGGTACGAGGCTTCATTGGTCTACCGGGATAAGAAAGGCTAGTGGTTTATTGCGGTAACCTCTCCAATGCGAAAGGTTTTAATCCGACGCGTGAGGAAGAAAACAGGGTGGGAAAGATGGGGAAACACTCATACAGAAACTTTTCCTGCTACTTCCACTTTTTGCATGGACAATTATTCACAAATACACTATACTTATAAATGTGGTTATTTTAAATAAGTGAATAGGCGCTGTAAGGCGCTGGACATAGAAAAAAAGGAGACTACCTAATGAGTAAAAAGAATATTGTGGTTGTGGGAGCAGGTTTCGCCGGTGTGGCCGCCGCGAAGAAATTATCCCGACATTTCAAGAAAAATCCGGATGTCTTGATCACCTTGATCGACAAACATTCCTACCAGACATATATGACCGAGTTGCATGAGGTGGCAGCGGGACGTGTGCAGCCCGACGCGATCCAATATGATCTACAACGTCTGTTCAGCCGTAACAGAAACGTGGATATCATTACGGATGAAGTGACCCATGTGGACCGTGAAGCGAAAGTGGTCACGACAAGCAGCCACAGCTTCAACTATGACTATCTGATTCTGGCAATGGGTGGCGAGCCGAATACGTTCAACGTACCGGGCGTCGATGAGAATGGCTTCACGATGTGGTCATGGGAAGATGCGAACAAAATTCGCCGTCATATCCAGGATACAGTCGAAGCAGCCTCAAATGAACACAATGACGAGAAGCGCAAAGCAATGCTGACTGCTGTAGTCAGCGGAGCTGGTTTTACCGGTGTGGAACTTGTCGGCGACTTGATGGAATGGAAAGACCAACTGGCTAGAGCCAACAAATTGGATCCGGCTGAATTCAGTCTTTATCTGGTTGAAGCTGCACCGCAGATTCTGGGTGTCGTTACCGAAAAGGAACAACAAAAAGCTGAGAAATACATGCGCAAGCAAGGTATCCAGATCATCAAAGGCAATGGCGTCGCGAACGTTCAAAAGGATAGCGTGGAGTTGTCAGATGGAACGGTCATTCCGACACATACACTGATCTGGACGGCAGGGGTAAAAGCCAACACGGATGCAGCTGCTTACGGCATCGAGCAAGCAAGAGCGGGCCGTTTGGTAGCCAATAAATACATGGAAGCGAAAGATTCCGAAGGCGTATATCTGGCAGGGGACTTGGTCTACTACGAAGAGCCTGACAAAAACAATGCACCAGTACCGCAGATTGTGCAATCCGCAGAACAAACGGGACATACAGCGGCCGCCAACATCATCGCTTCTATCGAAGGCACAGAGAAGACGGAACACAAAGGCACGTATCAAGGCTTCATGATTTCGATCGGTTCCCGTTATGGTGTTGCCTACTTGATGGATAAAATCCATTTGAGCGGCTTCATAGCAATGTTGGTGAAACACATGGTGAACTTGTTCTACTTCATGACGATTGGTTCAGGTTATTATTTCGTGCAATACATTTATCATGAATTCTTCCATATCAAAGAAAAACGCAACATCTTCCGTGGTCACTTGTCCCGTTTGGGCAATGTGCTCTGGGCACTGCCATTGCGCGTCTTCTACGGCAGCATGTGGACATGGGAAGCAATCAAGAAGATCTACGGCCTGTACGGCACGACTTCTTGGTTCGGCGATGAGATCGTCCTGCCGTTTGCTTGGCTGAAGGAAGCGACAACCGGAGCATCCCAAGCGGTAACCGACACGGCTGCAGCAGTCAGCCATCCGGTGTTCGGTTTGAGCTATGCCTACGGTGAAGAGCCGATGATGATCTTTAAAGAAGCACCTGAGTGGTTCAACAGCATCATGAAAATCATGATCCCGAATCCTGAAATGGCTTTGTTCTTCCAAAAATTCATGACGATCGTCGAGTTGCTGATCGGTTTGGCGATCATCGCGGGCTTGTTCACTTTCTTGGCGAATGCCGCAACGATCGCATTGGTGATCTCGTTCGCCTTATCCGGTATGTTCTACTGGGTGAACATGTGGTTCGTTCCTGTGGCCATTGCTTTGATGAACGGTTCAGGCAGAGCCTTCGGTTTGGACTACTACGTGATTCCGTGGATCCAGAAGAAACTTGACAACTGGTGGTATGGTAAGACAAAATCAATCTATAGACCGGGTGTCGGTCAATAATAACGATCTAACAGGGTTAAGGTGGGGAGACTTGCCTTAGCCCTTTTCTTTTCAGAAGAGAGGGACGGGAAATGAGAAAATACCTGAAAATGATCCGCAGAGGTGATCTGCTCATCATCCTTTTTTTGATGGCGGCTTCCTTCCTGCCGTTGGGGGTCTTCTCCTATCATCAAGCAAACGCGGAGAGCGCGGATAATATCGCAGTCATCAGCGTGGACGGCAATGTGGTGAAGGAATTTGTCCTGAAAGAGGACGGCAAAACGGAGACGTACGTCTATCGGGACGACCATGGGCATGAGAACGTGATCGTGCGGGAAGGGGCCCAAATCCGGATTGCTTCCGCCGATTGCGGCGACCAGTTGTGCGTACGCATGGGCGCAAAGGATGGCATCGGGGAGACGATCATGTGTCTGCCGAACCGTGTGCTTATTGAGGTGCGAGGTGCGCAAGGGACGACCGCTGACGATGAAGAGGCCCTCGACATCATCTCCTGACAAATACTTAAGGGCAGAACAAAAGGAGTTTCAGTATGAAAATTCATTCGATGTGGGACCAGTATCCGCTGTTGCAGGCGGAATTGGTCGCCACCAATGAGCTGTTGGAAAAAAACATAACGCTCAAGAACCCGGCGGTCAGGGAAGCGATCCTCGCCCGGCTGCTTTCAGGCGGAAAAATGCTGCGGCCAGCCTATTGCCTGCTGTTTTCCTACTATTCCCCGCAACGGGATGCGGAACGGGCGCAGGCGATCGCTGCGGCAGTGGAGTTGTTGCATACGGCAACGTTGATGCACGATGACGTCATCGATGAAGCCGGCACCCGCCGCGGCCAGGCTACGATGAACCGGGTATTCGGCAATCAGATTGCCGTCTATTCGGGGGATTACCTCTTCACGGTCTGCTTCCGCTTGCTGTCCGCTTATGCCGGCGATGCTGCTGTGCTGAAGATCGACACGAACGGGATGGAAAGCATCCTGATCGGCGAACTGAACCAGATGGATATGCGCTACAATCCGAACATGCGTATGCGCGATTACTTGCGCCAGATCCAAGGTAAAACGGCTCAGCTGTTCGCGTTGAGCTGCTATGCTGGTGCTTATGGATCGGCTGAAGACGAGAAGTTGGCCCAGATGGCCTATCGGATTGGCCACGACATCGGCATGGCCTTCCAGGTCATGGATGACGTATTGGACTACACGCAGGACGATAAAACTTTGGGCAAACCGGCTCTGAGCGACTTCCGCAACGGCATCTACACAGCGCCTGTGCTGTATGCGATGCAGGTCGACCGCAAAGCGTTCGCTGCCTATATCGCCAAAGGGGCGGATGTGACCGCTGAGGAACTCGCTGAAATTCATGGTTTGGTGGAACGCTATGGCGGCAATCGCGCTGCACAGGCCTTGGCCAAGAAGTACACGACGAAAGCGCTGAAGATGATCCAAAAAATGCCGCACCATCCCGTAAAGGAAACGCTAACGAAATTAACTGAGCAATTGCTTTATCGCAATATGTAGCAAAACTACCCATCCGCGTTATACGGATGGGTAGTTTTTCATTTCGAGATAAAACATTAGAAAATAATGGTTTTTTTTGTTAAATATATAGATTTTATTTGGCTAAAGATGTAACAAATGGTATGATAAGTAAGTGGAAAGATATAGGGGGCTTGTGATTGGTGTCACATATCTGACCGCTATCATAAAAAGAACAGGGTGGGATAGATTATGGAATTTAAGAAAACGTTATCTACGGCAACTCTTTTGCTGGCATCAACTTTCGTATTAGCAGCTTGCGGTGGTGCCGATACAGACACGGACAAAGAATCGTCAGCAGCAGCTTCATCTGAAGTTGTGGTTGAGTCTTCTTCTGAAGCTTCTTCAACAGCAGCTGAATTGCAAGACGGCACTTACACATTGGTCGAAAAGAACTTCGATACACGTGGCTGGAAAACTGAATTCTCGATCACTGTCGTGGACGGGAAAATAACTGCCTCAACATATGAGAACGTGAATGAAGCCGGCGAAAAGAAATCTGAAGATGCAGAATATCAAGCGAACATGACAGGTAAAGTTGGCGTGGGTCCTGCTGATTACTTCCCGAATTTGAACAACCAGTTGGTTGAAAAACAAGATCCAGATGCTGTGGAAGTCGTAACAGGTGCTACGAATTCTTCTGACACATTCAAGAAATATGCACAACAGTTAGTTGATGCAGCAGTAGTCGGCGAAACAGCCGCAATCGAAGTCGACAACGTAGTCGAAGAATAAACCAGGTTTCCGCTTTTTTGGTGTATTTCGAAAAGATAAAAGATTATCATAGACAGGTAGGGACAGCGTTCTTGTTCCTGCCTGTCTTTTTTAAATGTAGATATGGGGTGAACGGATGAAAAAATATATGAATAAGGCCGGGCTTTCGGGTGTAATGCTGCTGGCGCTCTTCTTCGGGGGGTGCGGCAATAGCGACACACCGGAAGAAACGACTGTACGGAAAGAACCGTATGAGAAAACAGAATTTCTGATGGGGACCTACGTGACGGTGCGCGTCTATGACGAAGGCAAAGAGGCCGTTTTGGAAAAAGCGTTCGACCGTGTCGAGGCGTTGGCGGATAAAATCACCGTGAATGAAGCCGGATCGGAAATCGATGCAGTCAATGCCGCTGCAGGTACGGCGGCGGTGGAGCTGTCGGACGATGTCTACCCATTGGTGCGGAGTGCGTGGGATTACAGCGAGGCATCCGACGGAGATTTTGACTTGTCGATCGGACCAATCACGGAACTGTGGCATATCGGCTTCGATGACGCCAGAAAGCCCGAACAGATCGAAATCGATGCAGCACTGACTTTGGTCGATTACGAGCGCGTCGCGCTGGACGATAAGGAACAGACTGTTCAGTTGGCAGATGCGGGCATGCGGTTGGATCTGGGTGCCATCGCCAAAGGCTACATTACCGATGAAGTGAAGGAACTGCTGGTGGAGGAAGGCGTGACGACCGCCATCATCGACCTTGGCGGCAATATCTATGTGCTGGGGGGTTCGCCGTTGCGTGAAGGGGAAGCTTGGAACGTGGGGATCCAGGATCCTTTGGCGGCGCGCGGGGAGACAATCGGCAAGACCAAACAAAAAGACCGTTCGATTGTGACTTCGGGCATCTATGAACGCTACATCGAAGTGGACGGCGTCAGCTATCATCATCTGATGGATCCGGAGACCGGCTATCCATTCGATAATGATATCGCCGGCGTTTCGATCATTTCTGATAAATCGATCGATGGGGATGCCCTCTCGACGCTTGTCTTCGGTCTCGGGATGGAAGCGGGTCTGGCCTACGTCAACGAACGCGAGGATATCGAAGCCGTTTTTGTCACAAAGGACAAAAAAGTCTACGTTTCGGACGGTTTGGCGGATAATTTTGAACTGACGAACGACGATTACATTTGGGAAAATGAGTAGGAGTGAATGAGATGAATGTACCTGTATTTTTGGAATTTGTGGAAATCAAGACCAAATTGGCCAGCCTGTTTCCGTTTGTGCTTGGAACCTTGTTTACGCTCTACCATTTCGGCAGCATCAATGCGCTGAACACTATTTTATTCTTCATAGCAATGGTCGTTTTTGACATGGCGACGACAGCCATCAACAACACGATGGACTACGTGAAGGCGAAAAATCTGATTTACCGCGATGAGGAAAATATCCTCGGCAAAGCTTCGATTTCTGTCAAGAAAGCTGCGACAATCATCGTTTCGATGATTGCGTTCGCGGCATTGCTTGGCTTGATCCTGACAGCGCGGACCAATCTGTTGCTGTTGGTGATCGGAGCGCTCTGTTTCGCAATCGGGATCCTGTATACGTTCGGTCCGTTTCCGATTTCCCGGATGCCTCTTGGAGAAGTTGCCTCGGGGTTGACAATGGGTTTCGGCATCTTTTTCATTGCTGTTTTCGTGAACGTGCCTGCTGGGACGCTGGCGTCGCTCTTGTTGCAGTGGCCGAACTTTATGTTGGCGGGAAACATCGTAACGCTGTTGATTATCTTGCTGCAGTCGGCTCCGCTTGTGTTCAGCATCGCCAACATCATGCTGGCAAACAATATCTGCGACTATGAAACGGATATTTCCAATCACCGCTATACTTTGACTTTCTACATCGGGAAGCCGGTTGCTGTACGCCTGTATGCTTGGTTGTACTACGGGGCATTCGCTGCAACGACAATTTCGGTGTTGTTCGGGATCTATCCGGTTTGGATGCTGTTCATTTGGGCGATCTTCCCGATCATCCAGCGCAATATCAACCGCTTCAAAGCCAAACAGGACAAAGCAACGACATTCAATCTGGCAATCAAAAATCTGATCCTTTATCACGGGTTGGAAATCATCCTGCTAATTGTGTCGCTTATCCTGAAATGATCACAATCAGACACGGAGCCCCTGCGGATGAGTTATTTCTGAAGGAAATGACTTATCAGGCGATCTATTCGCCCAAAGGCGGGGGCTTTTTGCCGCGGAAGGTATTGGAAGAGCCGGCAATCCAACGCTACTATGCGGACTTCGGCCGAGAAGGCGATTTGGCATTCGTGGCATTGTCCGATGGTGAAGCGGTCGGAGCGGTGTGGATCCGTTTTGCGATGGCTGCCCCAAAAGGCTACGGCTTCGTCCGCGCAGGCGTGCCGGAACTCATGCTTGCGGTGCTGCCGGCTTTCCGCGGGCGCGGCATCGGGACGGCGCTGCTCGAGCGGATGCTGACGCAGTTGCGGGCAACGGGCTTGGCGGCTGTTTCGCTGAGTGTGGCCCGCTCCAACCCGGCGCGCGGCCTTTATGAACGCTACGGATTCCGCGTGTTGAAAAAACAGCGGAATTCTTGCACAATGTTGCTTGAATTAACATACCTATACGATGAAACGTTTTCATAATGGCGTTTTCAAAAAAGCTTTTAAATATGTGTCCAAAATGTTACTTCTTGCTTTTAATGAAAAGCCAGTTACGTTATAATGGCTATGGATTCGGAGTGTCTTATCTTTCAGAATCTTCATTTATTGATCAAGAAAGCGCTATATTCATCCCCTGCATTTTCCGTCCGCTTAAATAAAGAGAACGAGGTCAGTTGCAATCGGAGCGTGTCAGCATGTTCTGCAGCGTAACTTTCCTTGTCCGTATTTGGAGGATTAAAAATGAAGGACAAACTTTTTGGTGTTTTACAGCGTGTTGGCCGTTCGTTCATGCTGCCAATCGCCATTTTACCAGTAGCCGGACTCTTTTTGGGTATCGGTGGGTCATTTACTAATGCTACGACACTAGAAACATATGGTTTAACGGAACTTATGGGTCAAGGGACGTTCATTTATGATGTATTGAACGTAATGAACCAGGCCGGATCGGTCGTCTTTGGGAACTTGCCATTGATCTTCGCTGTCGGCTGTGCCATCGGTATGGCGAAAGCTGAAAAAGCGACTGCATCTTTGGCGGCTGTCATCGCCTTCCTGATCATGCATTCATCCATCGGAGCTATGATCGTAGCCCGTGGCGGCGCAGATCAGTTCATCGAAGGATCAATCACAAATGTGTTGGGTATAGAGTCATTACAAATGGGTGTTTTTGGAGGTATGATCGTCGGTTTGGGTGTTGCTGCACTTCATAATCGCTTTTATAAAATTCAATTACCAGCTGCTCTTTCATTTTTTGAAGGCACTCGTTTTGTTCCGATCATTTCATCGATCGTTTACTTGTTCGTAGGTATCCTGATGATCTTCATCTGGCCGCCAGTGCAAGAAGGCATCAATGCGATCGGCGCTTTGGTTCAAGGTTCCGGATATGCGGGAACATGGCTCTATGGTTTCATGGAGCGTGCGTTGATTCCTTTCGGTCTGCACCACGTGTTCTACTTGCCTTTCTGGCAAACGGCAGTGGGCGGAACGATGGAAGTCGGCGGAAAAATGGTCGAAGGTGCGCAAAACATCTTCTTCGCGCAATTGGCTGATCCGGACACAACTGTCTTCAGCGTTGCGGCTACCCGCTTCATGTCAGGTAAATTCCCGTTGATGATCTTCGGGTTGCCTGGTGCTGCTTTAGCTATGTATCGCACAGCTAAACCAGAAAAAAGAAAAGAAGCCGGCGGACTTTTGTTGTCTGCTGCATTAACTTCCATGCTTACAGGTATCACTGAGCCGTTGGAATTCACATTCTTATTTGTTGCTACACCACTATATATCATCCACGCTGCTTTAGCCGGTGTTGCTTACATGTTGATGCATATGTTCAACGTAGGTGTCGGCATGACTTTCTCAGGCGGATTCATCGATATGTTCTTGTACGGTATCCTGCAAGGAAATGCCAAAACAAACTGGATCTGGATCGTCATCATCGGTCTTGTTTACTTCGTAGTCTACTACTTCCTGTTCTCGTTCTTGATCAAGAAGTTCAACTACAAGACTCCGGGTCGTGAAGATGATTCGACTGAAGTGAAATTGTATACACGTGCTGACATGAATGCGAAAGCGCAAGAAGGCGCTGTAGACCTTTCGTCAGTCGTGAAAAATGAAACGGATGAAATGTCTGCTTCCATCATTTATGGTCTGGGTGGCGCAGCGAACATCGTGGACGTCGACAGCTGTGCGACACGTCTGCGTACAACTGTAGCAAACGGAGATTTGGTTGATGCAGAATTGTTGAAGGGCACGGGAGCATCTGGCGTCATCCATAAAGGAAATGGCGTTCAAGTTGTTTACGGACCGAAAGTTTCTAACATCAAATCAAACCTGGAAGAATTCATCGACAGCGGCAGTGCTGCTAAGTTGCCTTCCAAAGAAGACTACTATGGTCTGAAGGCTGTTGAAAAAACAGAAGAAAAAGCAACAGTAACACCAACAGCACCTGCTGCTGAAGAAAAAGCGACAGTTGCCACTACTTTGCGTTCGCCTATCGCTGGTATCGCCATTCCATTGACGCAAGTGGATGATGCTGCCTTCGCTAGTGAAGCATTGGGTAAAGGGATCGCAATCGAACCTGCAGTCGGTGAAGTTGTTTCGCCGATCAACGGTAAAGTCGTGATGGTTTTCGACACGAAGCATGCTATCGGTCTGGAATCGGACGAAGGCGTTGAAATTTTGATCCATATCGGATTGGATACAGTCAATCTGAAAGGTGAAGGTTTCACTACTTATGTTAAGGCTGGGGATTTTGTTGAAATAGGAGACAAATTGGTTGATTTCGATATCGACTTCATCAAAGCTTCCGGTTACAAGACAACGACTCCTATCGTAATCACAAACACTTTCAATTACAAAAATATTGAAGTTGTTGCAGAAGGTACTGTGGATCTTGGCGATGCAATCGTTACAGTTCAATAAGAAGTAAGATTCAACGCGGATAAGGTAATGCAGAAATGAATAGCGCAACAAAAGGGTTTCCGGTCTCAGATCCGGAGGCCTTTTTGTATTTTTGGGCGTATCCATAAAAATAAAAGAGTTGACTATTTGGGGCAGGCGCTCTAATATTAGCTTGTATTGTGTACACAAATAGAGAGAAAATAGGTGAGCGACATGGCTATCAGAAAAGCCGCATTAGCCTGTACCGTATGTGGATCAAGGAACTACACCATCACACCTACTGAAAAAGGTCGTACAGAACGTTTGGAAGTCAAGAAATTTTGCCGGTACTGCGGAAAGCATACCTTGCACAAAGAAACGAAATAAAGACGAAACTGGCAACATATAGTAGGAGGATAAGCATGAAATTTCTGAAGAGCGTAGCGGATGAAATGAAGCAAGTGACTTGGCCGACTGGTAAGGAATTAGCAAAATATACAAATACGGTAGTCGTTACAACCATTCTATTCGGAATATTTTTTGCCGCAGTAGATTTTGGGATCACAGAGGCAATGGCTTTAATCTTAAATTAAAAGAAGATTTGTAGCCATACGGTCTTCGTGATGCTATAATGTTAACGCCGTACAGAAGGAACCTTTCAACGACAGGAAGGTTTTTTTGTTTACAAAAAACGAAGTCAAATAAAAATCCACCAAGAAAGAAGATGCACAAATGGAAACGATCGAAAACGAAAAACAATGGTATGTGTTGCACACTTATTCAGGTTATGAGAACAAAGTGAAACTGAACATCGAATCGCGTGCGCAAAGCATGAACATGGAAGACCACATCTTCCGCGTCGTCATCCCGGAAGAAGAGCAAGTGGAAGTGAAGGACGGCAAAGAGAAGGCGACTACGCAAAAAACCTTCCCTGGGTATGTATTGGTTGAAATGATCATGTCTGATGAAGCGTGGTTCGTTGTCCGTAATACTCCGGGCGTCACCGGTTTCGTCGGATCGCATGGAGCGGGAAGCAAGCCGTCTCCTTTATTGAATGAAGAAATCGAAGTCATTCTGAAGCGCATGGGTATGAGCACGCGCATGCACGACGTGAAATTCGAAAAAGGCGAGCCTGTCACCATCACCGATGGCGCATTCAATGGCTTGTCAGGGTTCGTTGAAGAAGTGGACAGCGAAAAAGGCAAGTTGAAGGTCATGATCGAAATGTTCGGCCGCGAAACAATTGCCGAGTTGGATTACGACCAAGTCGATAAAGGCTAAGAAAAGCGGAACGGGTTTGTTCAGCCCTGAAAGAAATTTAGGAAATCGTGCCGACTGAGCATCGTAGAGCGCAATAGGTGCGATTTATCTAATTTCCGAAGGGCTAACCCGTGAAGCTAGCCATCGCTTTAAGAGGGTATACTATTTTTCAAACTTTTAGATCACCTAAGGTGATGCGCTAATACCGGTTAGACAAATTTAGTTATTAGCATTAAAAACTATTGCATTTATTTGGGTGTACTGATATAATATATCGGTACGTTCAGGCGTATGGATTGAGTGGGAGGGGAAATCTTAACCCCATTAAACCACATCACGAACAATCAAGGAGGTATGTCTCGTGGCTAAAAAAGTTGTTAAATTAGTTAAGTTACAAATTCCTGCAGGTAAAGCATCTCCTGCTCCACCAGTAGGTCCAGCTTTGGGTCAAGCACAAGTAAACATCATGGGATTCTGTAAAGAATTCAATGCACGTACAGCTGACCAAGCAGGTATGATCATTCCCGTTGTCATTTCTGTATATGAAGATCGTTCATTCACCTTCATTACTAAAACTCCTCCAGCTCCAGTATTACTGAAAAAAGCTGCAGGTATCGAATCAGGTTCAGGCGAACCGAACAAGAAAAAAGTTGGTACCGTAACACGTGACCAAGTTAAAGAAATCGCTGAAACAAAAATGGTAGACTTAAATGCAGCAGACGTAGAAGCTGCTATGCGTATGGTCGAAGGTACTGCCCGTTCAATGGGTATTACAGTTCAAGACTAATTCAAAAGGCAGCTTCTCATGTGGCCTTCCGAACGCTCGTTAGACGTTTTTGGCCACACGTGGGAGGTTAATCCGTTAAAACCACAATCTAGGAGGAAAATTCAATGGCTAAAAAAAGTAAAAAATTCCAAGATGCTGCCAAAAAAGTGGATTCTACTAAATCATATTCAGTAGAAGAAGCAGTAGCATTAGCGAAAGAAGTCGATTTTGCAAAATTCGACGCAACTGTTGAGGTCGCTTACCGTTTAGGGATCGACACTCGTAAAAATGATCAACAAATCCGTGGAGCAGTCGTGCTTCCAAACGGAACTGGTAAAACACAACGCGTTTTAGTGTTCGCTAAAGGCGAAAAAGCTAAAGAAGCTGAAGCTGCTGGTGCAGACTACGTAGGCGACGCAGACATGGTTCAAAAAATCCAAGGCGGATGGTTTGACTTTGATGTTGTCGTTGCAACTCCTGACATGATGGGTGAAGTTGGACGTTTGGGTCGTGTATTGGGACCTAAAGGCTTGATGCCAAACCCTAAAACAGGTACTGTAACAATGGACGTAACGAAAGCTATTGACGAAATCAAAGCTGGTAAAGTTACATACCGTGCTGACAAAGCTGGTAACATCCACGTTCCTATCGGTAAAGTATCATTCGACGATGCTAAATTGTTGGAAAACTTCCGTACGATCAACGATGTAATCGTTAAAGCTAAACCAGCAACTGCTAAAGGCCAATACGTTAAAAATGTAAGTGTAACAACTACATTTGGACCTGGCGTTAAAGTGGACGCAAGCTCTTTATAAAAAAACCTTGACCTGAACGACTATCTTTGGTATAGTCGTTGAGGTTAATATATGCTACCGAAGACAGCAGGGGGTGCGAGCCTTAATAT
>NZ_JBAVFV010000059.1:0-7703 GCF_049684335.1 Trichococcus sp. | reverse complement strand
GTTTTAGAGTTTGGTCCAATCTATCCTAACCGAAATGCCATATATTGGAAAATGCAAAAGAATGATATGGAAAAATTAAAAAAAATATTCTGGACAGCTCCTGATTGCGGGAACCCATCTTATTGGTTGGGATTTTTTAATCATTAAGTGGTGAAACTGCCATAAAGCCAACTGTTCGCCAGTTATCCACTTATTCGATTTACCCTAAAGAATCGAGCGAATTACGAATGATGGGAGGTTAAAATACTGTAAATAAAAAATGGAAGCGCTATATGCGAATTATTTTGTGAATAATCGAATTAACATTAAGGAATTGCTATTGTAATTTGTTTCTAACTTTGCTTTAATAAAAGTTAAATATTACACAATGGGGAGATCCAAAAAATGATTGAATTTAAGAATGTCAACAAGTTTTACGGCAGTTTTCACGCTTTGAAAAATATCAATGTCAGGTTCAATCAAGGAGAAGTGACCGTCATACTAGGTCCATCCGGTTCAGGTAAAAGCACCTTGATCCGCTGCATCAATGGACTGGAGGAAATATCCGAAGGCGAATTGTTGATCGAAGGGGTTAACATCCACGATAAAAACACCAACATCAACCTGATCCGACAGGAAGTCGGCATGGTGTTCCAGCATTTCAATTTGTATCCGCATAAAACAGTTTTGGAAAATATCACTTTGGCTCCGATTTTCAAGTTGAAGAAGTCGAAAGCTGAGGCTATCGAGCAGGCCGAAAAGCTTTTGGATAAAGTGCAGCTGTTGGATAAGAAGGACATGTATCCGAATCAATTGTCCGGAGGGCAGAAACAACGTGTCGCGATTGCGCGCGGTTTGGCAATGAATCCGAAGGTGCTGCTGTTTGATGAGCCGACTTCTGCACTCGACCCTGAAACGATAGGCGAGGTATTGAAGGTCATGTCGGACCTTGCAAAAGAGGGGATGACGATGATTGTAGTAACCCATGAAATGGGCTTTGCGCGCGAGGTTTCCGACCGTACGCTGTTCATGTCAGATGGGGAAATCCTGGAAGACCGCCCGAGCGAGTCCTTTTTCCTGGATCCTCAAGATGAAAGGGCCAAGCAGTTCCTCAGCAAGGTTATCAACCACTAATCAAAGTCGAAAGTAAGGAGCAATGGGATGATGAAAGTGACGAAGAAAAAAATGTTCGTGACAAGTGCGCTGTCAGCGATGCTTCTGATGAGTGGCTGCACAAAGGTTTCGGAAAAAAGCGTGATGGAGCGCATCGAAAGCGGGGACAAGAAAATTGTCTGGGCAACCAATGTTACCACACCCTTAGTCGGTCAATTGAATGTAGAAACTGGTGAAGTAGCCGGGTATGATTCGGATGTTGCGCGCGCGTTGACAGAAGTGATTACGGGATCTGCTGAAAATGCGGTTTTTGTAGAGGTATCGAGTCAGAATCGGGTGGCTTTTGTGAAGAACAACATAGCGGATGCCGTCATCAGCACGATGACGATTACAGATGAAAGAGAAAAGCAAGTGGATTTTACGGATTCCTACTATATCGGCGGTCAAGCGTTGATCGTGCCGGAAGACAGCGAAATCCAAGCGATTGAGGATTTGACTGCCGACACGATTGTCGCAGGAGCCAAAGGAACAACGATGATGATCAACATGAAGACGATTGCGCCGCAAGCACCGACAAGGGAATATGACACGGAATCCGAAGCTTTTACGACTTTGATTGCCGGCCAAGCGGATGCCTACACATCCGACAATGTCGTTTTGATGGGGATGATGTCGAAAACATCCGGTTTCCGATTTGCCGGCGGAAGAATCACCGATGAACCATACGGAATCGCGCTCAACGAGGATGAGGACGCATTCCGGGAAGCATTAAACGAAGCAATCGCAACCATTCGAGAAAACGGCACTTTAGCGGAAATCGAAGATAAGTGGTTCGGCGACTATTACTAAGGAGTGCGGGAAATGATTGAAATATTAACGGAGCATTATAGTACATTACTAACAGCTTTTTGGCACACTTTGGCCATCAGCATGGTTTCGATGCTGCTGAGTTTGCTTTTCGGAACCATTTTGGCCATGTTCCATGTTGCCAAAAACAAGACTTTGAACAAAATCAGCGGCTATTACGTGGAATGCTTCAAAAATATTCCGCTACTTGTCATCACCATGTTTTTCTACATTGCCATTCCGATGGCGTTGGACATCCAAGTGAACGGAATGATTGCAGGTGCGTTCGGCTTGGTCATCTACTCGACCTCGTTCATCGCGGAAATCGTGAGGACAGGCATCCAAACGGTACCGTCCGGCCAGTTGGAAGCGGGTCTGGCTTCAGGCTTCTCCTATTGGGAAACGATGTACCATATTGTGCTGCCGCAAGCTTTCAAAATCGTCATCCCGCCATTAGGGAATCAATTCATTACTTTGGTGAAGGATTCCTCGGTTTTAGGATTCGTGGCTGGGATGGATTTGATGTACTACGGAGACCTGATCGCAGGCGAAACATTCAATATGATGGGCTCCTATCTGGTTATCAGCATGTTCTATGTGATCATCACGCTGCCTTTGAATTATCTGATGGCGCATATTGAACGAAAAATGGAAATGGCATAGGGGGACAATGAAGATGTTTGATATTACAGGTGCCTTGTCAAATGGCAATTTTATTTATCTGATGAAAGGCGTGGGCAGCACACTGTCTTTCTCTGTGCTGGCGATTGCCATCAGCTTCATCATCGGTTTAGGACTCGGGGTCATCCGTTACATGAAGGTTCCGGTTGCGTCGAATGCGCTCGGCTTCCTTATGGACGTCATCCGCAGTGTGCCTTTGCTCTTGATTATCGTGGTCTTCTATTTTGGTTTTCCGCAGTTAGGCTATCGTTTCAGTGCTTTTGGAGCGGCCTTGATCGCTTTTGTGGTATTCGAGTCATGCATGATCGCAGAAATCGTACGTGCCGGACTGAAATCAGTCGCAGTGGGGCAAATGGAAGCGGGGCTTTCGACTGGGTTCACTTTTGCCGAGACGATGCGGCACATCATCATACCGCAAGGCGTCCGTTCCATGGTTCCGTCTTTGGTGTCTCAATTCATTTCTTTGATCAAGGACACCTCCCTGACGACGATCATCTCGTTTTCGGAGCTGACTTATCGCTCTAAGATCATTTATTCGATGGATTCAGCCTATGTATTGCCGATGTATGTCATCATGGCTTTCCTGTACTGGGTCATTTGCCACACGCTTTCGAAGGCTTCCAAACGCTTTGAGGTCGATTATTGATTCTACTTATTGAAAAAATAAAAAGAATAGGGTTCCGGGATAAAACCGGAATCCTATTCTTTTGTCTGCATTTCCGTTTGATTGGGCATCCTTGCTGCGATGTAGATGGCTTGTTTGCCCATCTGTTCCCATGCCAGGATAAAGTTCTGCCGATCGACTTTCTGGTTCTTTTGCCCGTAGGGATTGTTGATATAAAGATTATTGGAGTCGTAACCGACAACCGCAACACTATGCATGATATAGCTGATGTTTACCGGACCCGTAGGCGTTTGCCATACCTCCAATGCGTCATCGGTCATGAATGTGGTCGTCGTGACGACCCAAACGGGATAGCCTTGGTCCAAGGCAGTGATGACAAAATCAAAATCCTGCCCGCTGATATCCTCCACGCGATCGGATGGGATGTATTCGGATGCCAAGTCTGCAATGGGGCCATGGTAGACGCAAAAACCGTAGTCAGCCCCGGTCACATCGCCGACAAAACCCTCATTTGGATTTCCGTGTAGCCCGTTTTCATAGTAGATCGGAACGACTGGGAGCTCATCGGCGAGCTCGTTTTTTGTGACTGGTATCCCATTGTACTGCAGGATCATGGCCAGGGCCGTGACTTCGCAGCCGAGCAGCAGGGCAGGCGAATCCAACTGATTCAGGAGCGGCACATCCAATAGCACAGCAACGGTAGATCCGGGTTGCAAAATCATGCCGGATTCTGCCGTCGCTTGTTCGGTTTCATCGGGTTTCATGCGAAAGAGACTCAGCGGTATCAGACTGAGTAAGATGCCAGAAAACAGTGTTATGTTGAGCCTGCCCCTTTTCATCATGATCCTCCTTATCCGGCATGACTGGGTGCGCTTAAGTATATGCTTTACGCTTACATTTTAACATATTCCACAATGCAGGACGATTGAAATGTCCCGATGCACAATGTTATGGTCAATGGTATCGTGCTAGTCGATCACAGGATGGGATAGGAATAAAAAAGACGATCCGGATGGTTAAAAAGGATTGACCTACCCTATCTTTGTTGTCCATAATGATAGAAGTCAGATTGAAGAATAAATGGACAACAATAAAGTTGTCTGATGGAGGATATTATGATCTGGAGTAAGATGAAGCCGCTGCTGGAGAACTTCCTCGCGCCTGCGTTGGCGGGCAGAGTGGGGTACCTATCCACCAGCTACCGCTATTCACCCGATAAAAACGGCCAGTGCTGCATAGCCGTGGACAATAAAAAAATCTTCAACATGAAGGACGGGACGACTGGCATGAAGTGGTACCAGTCGGAACAGGATATCAAAAATGATCCCGCCGTCGTGATTCCGCTCAACGATGCCGAAATTGAGAAAATCAGGAATGAAACCGGTGGGAAAGTGCCGGAAGAACGCTTGGCAGTGATCGCGGGGGACCGCAAACTGTTGGCCTACGCGAAGGAAACGATGGCCGCCCAGGTAGCCTTAAGCAAATCCGATTTCTACAAAACCGCAGACGTGTTTCTGAGCCAACCCATCGAAGCCAGCCTTGCCAGCACGGACATTTTGTTGAACTGCTTGGCCTTGCTGGACAGGCGCGTCGGCAAAAAGCGGATCATGGACATGGAAAAATCAGTGAAAATGAAGCATCCAATTGTGCAATACTTCTATGGCTTACGGCGCAGCGCTGTTTAGAGCGAATTATCCGCGTTTTACTTCGCCAGTCCATCGGCGTGGATGAGATTTCTTTCGGTCTATTACAAGACCGACGATAAGCAAACAGGCACAAAGATCACATGATCTGAGCGCTTGCTTTTTTGTCGACTCAACCCGATATCCGAATACCTTATCTTGAAAAAGGCCTTCGTGCTATACGCTGCGGTAAGTAAGTTGTAGAATGTATGTAAAAGATAGGTTTCGTACCGTATAGAATACGTTCTGCAGAAGGGAGAATCGAGATGGGGAATCTGTACAAGGATAAATTAAGTGGCAGCCGAATCGGAATCGTTTTCGGAGCCTTCGCGCCATGCCATATCGGCCATTTGGAAGTCATCTTGGAGGCCAAGAAGGAGAATGACGGTTGTGTCGTGATCGTCTGCGGCCAGGAGGGCGATTTCGGCGAGCCGTTCGGTCTGGATGTCTACAGAAGATTCCGCTATATGCGCGAATTATTTGCGGATGATAACCAGATTTATGTCGTGATGGCGGCCGGCCAAGGCATTCCGCAAAAGGAAACCGAGTGGGAGTCCTGGTTGGAAATCATCAACCTCAAGATAGCTGATTCGCTTCAGCACAGCGATGCGCAAAAAATCTGGTATACCGGGAAAACAGCGCAGGCTGAGGTATTGGGAAAAGAGTCCGCTGATGAAGTCCATTTGGTGGACACCAGCCTGTACCCGGTCACCGGCCTGAATATCCGCACTGATGCCTTGCGCTATTTTAATGCCATCGCCTTACCCTTCCGTCGTGCATTCACGAAAAAAGTGTTGGTTTTGGGCGCGCCGAGCGGCGGAAAAACGACATTGGTCAAGGACTTGGCGAAACTTTATTCCTGTCCCTACAGTTTCGAATATTCACGCCAGTACCAAGAGGAGTCGAATGTGAATGATTTCGAACTGGATGGCATGGATTACCAGCGGTTGGTCACGGGTCAGTTCCAGCTGAACCGGGACACAATCGCGGACCCCGCCAGCCAGGGGATGGCAATTTTGGACACGGATGTGATGGTTACAAAAGTCTACGCACGCCTTGGAGCGGATGATGAGGACTATGCGATCACTTCGGAAGAATATGCGATAGTGGAGCAGTCGGCCAACGCCTTCATTGCCCGCCAATTGTGGGATTTGATCCTGGTTGTACCACCGACTCTGAAATATGTCGACGATGGTTACCGCAATATGGAATTTTCTGAGGATGCCTTTTTGATGACCATCCACGAGATGATGCTGGAGGAAATCTCAAGAAGCGGAAACCTGAATAAAGTCGTCATGTTGGATGCGAAAGGAATTGGCGATAAGGACGAATTCAGTTATTATGCCCGTTACAAACAAGCAAAAGAAGCGATAGATCGATTGATGGGGCATAAACAAGATACCAGCGATAATTGAATTCGAAGGGTGTTCGGTAAAACCGATCACTCTTGTTCGTTTATGTCTGATTTTCACAGAAGCATTCGCGTGTTATGCTATCCTTATCACCCAAAGTCCGAGAAGTAAGGTCATTCTCGAATTTTGGCACATACAATCGTACATAACAAACTTAATGGGGGAATTAACATGGCTAAAATCGTATCGTCAGTAGCAGAGTTGATCGGAGATACACCAATCATTAAATTAAGCAAAGTCGTACCGGAAGGATTCGCCGATGTCTATTTAAAATTGGAGGCGTTCAATGTTGGCGGCAGCATAAAAGATCGCATCGCCTTGAACATGATCGCGACAGCTGAAGCAGAAGGAATCTTGAAACCGGGCGATACGATCGTTGAGCCGACCAGCGGCAACACGGGCGTAGGCTTGGCTATGTTGGCAGCAGCTAAAGGCTATAAATCCATCTTTGTAATGCCGGATACGATGAGCATCGAGAGGCGTTTGTTGCTTTCGGCTTATGGTGCCGAACTCGTGTTGACTCCAGGTGCTGAGGGGATGCCTACAGCGATTGCGAAAGCCAGAGAAATTGCAGCCCAACCTGGCCATTTTCTGCCTCTGCAATTCGAAAACCCAGCCAATCCGGCTATCCATGAAACGACTACCGGCCCGGAAATCATCGCAGCTTTCGACGGCATCGGTCCTGATGCCTTCCTATCGGCTGTCGGAACGGGCGGTACGATCACAGGGGTAGGAAGAGCTTTACGAAAAGCAAATCCGGATGTCGGCATATATGCCCTGGAACCTTCCGAATCAGCGGTATTGAGCGGCGGCCAAAAAGGTCCGCATAAGATCCAAGGAATCGGTACCGGCTTCATTCCGCAAGTTTTGGATACAGCTGTATTCGACGGCGTGTTCCAGGTTTCCAGTGAAGAAGCTTTCGAGATGACACGCAGACTTGCCAAAGAAGAAGGCATTCTTGTGGGCATCTCCAGTGGTGCGGCAGTGGCAGGAGCCATCGCCTTGGCCGGTCAACTTGGTGCAGGCAAGTCGGTAGTCACCATTGCACCGGACAACGGCGAAAGATACCTTTCCACACCAGTGTTTCAAAATTAAGCATCATATAGAATAATGAAAGTGCCCCAACCACAGCAGGAGCGGTTCCTGTAGTTGGGGCACTTTTTTTGTGTGCCAGATTTGGTGACGGCTTTTATTTGTGTATGTTTCGCTACTTTTTTTCCGCAATTCTTCGTATGGATTTCGAGGAAATGAGGGGGCGCGTTCTTTTAAAATGAAATCAGAACAAGAAAAGGAGCAACGGTTGGCCGAACTGAAAAATTAGGAGGCGTCATTATGAACCCATTCGTAATCATTCCAGCTCTTACC
>NZ_JBAVFV010000058.1:0-58958 GCF_049684335.1 Trichococcus sp. | reverse complement strand
CTAACTAAATCTAGTTTATGTTTGCTTCCCTGTTCTTCGTGCCCGATTTGGTCCTGACGGACTACTTTCGTTTGATGCAGCACTCCGAGGGCGTAAATTCCGATGCAACGAATCGTACATATCCGAGCTACCGCTAGACTGCTTGGTAATCCCTCAGATTGTAGCTTGCATTCAGATCCCTATCACAATGGTGGCCGCAGGAACAGTGGTAGACCCTGTCGCTGCGTTTCAGGTCCTTTTTGAGCGTTCCGCAGTTGTTGCACAACTTGGAACTCGGGAACCACTGATCCACCTCAACAAAGACAATGCCATGCAGTTCGCATTTGTATTGCAGGCATTGCTTGAAGAAATAGAGTTTCTGATTTGCTATTGCCTTAGCCAAATGCTTATTCTTCATCATGCCGCTGATGTTCAGCGTTTCCATCACAATGCGGGAGGGTTTGGATTTCACGATCTCCGCTGTTGCTTGATGGACATGATTGGTTCGGATGTTGGCTAAGCGTCGGTGCTGTTTTCGGATTTCACCTTCTAGTTTTAGGAGATGGTTAGATTTAGGCGTTCCTTTCTTGTATTTTCTGCTTGCACGCCGCTGTAATCTCTTAAGGCGCTTCTCCGCTTTCCTCACGGAGGCTGTTTTGTTGATGTTTTCATAGAAAACACCATCAGAGGTGACAGCCAACTCCTTGATGCCGATATCCACCCCGACAATTCGATCGTCTAATTCGACGATATTGGGGTTCACTTCGACACCGACCGTCAGGTACCAATATTTACCGTCGAACTTGATGCGCGGGTTGTAGTATTTGCAATCCACGGGCAACGGCTCGTTGGTTTTGACCCAACCGATTTTTTCCAGCAGGACGCGGTTGCCTTTCACTTTC
This sequence comes from Trichococcus sp., assembly GCF_049684335.1. Classification (GTDB taxonomy): domain Bacteria; phylum Bacillota; class Bacilli; order Lactobacillales; family Aerococcaceae; genus Trichococcus. The sequence continues at coordinate 58,077 of NZ_JBAVFV010000058.1, read as the reverse complement.
AGCTTGACGCAGTCATTGTAGAAGCTCGGTGTGGAGCGACGCTTTGTCTTGAATCGGGGATGCTGCGTTTGCCCATTGAAGAAGGTTTTGTAGGCTTTACAGGCATCCTTGACCGCTTGCTTGACGACATTGTTGGAAACATCGTTCAGCCAGGCGTATTTTTTACGTTTCTTCATCTTGGTGATGTGCTTGCGCAGGTCCCTGTCGCTGATGAATGTCCCGCCGAAGCGATTATTCATTTCCTGCATGCGGATCGTGTAGTTGTAGGCCCAGCGACCAGCGCCAGCCGCTTGGTAGAGTTTGGAAGTTTCGTCAATCAGAATCAAGCGGACCTTTCTAGTCAGCATCATCTCGGATCATCCCTTTCTATACGCAAAGTATAGAGGAAACAGGATCAAAAACAAAAGATTTGCATGCATTTGAGGAGATTATTATTGACAGTTAAAAGCCTCCTACAGGTTTGGGTGTTGGTCAAGATAGTCGTTCGCTTGTTCCAAGGCAAAAGCGGCTTGATAGATTTTTGCTTCTTCGAAGTAGTTACCGATCAATTGGATACCGATCGGCATGCCGTCAGCCGAGAAACCGCCAGGAACGGAAATGGCCGGAACGCCCGCTAAGTTGATCGTTACGGTCAACAAGTCATCCATGTACATAGCCAATGGATCGTCGTTCTTTTCGCCGATTCCGAAAGCAGTTGTTGTAGTGGTAGGCCCCAGAATCAGGTCGTAGCCTGCGAAGATGTTCGCGAAGTCGCGTTTGATAAGCGTGCGGACTTGTCCCGCTTTTTTGAAGTAAGCATCATAGAAACCGGCGCTCAACGAGAAGGATCCCAACATGATACGGCGTTTCACTTCCATCCCGAAGCCTTCGGAACGGCTCTTGATGTACAATTCATCCAATGAATTGACATTTTCTGCGCGGTAGCCGTAACGCACACCGTCAAAACGTTGCAGGTTGGATGAAGCTTCCGAAGAAGCGATGATGTAGTAAGCAGGGATTCCGTAAGCCAAAGTCGGCATGCTGACTTCTTCTACGGTAGCACCCATTTCTTCGAATTGGGCAGCTGCTTTTCTTACAGCCTCTTGGATTTCAGCGGATACGCCCTCTTGGAAATATTCTTTCGGCAAAGCAATCTTCATACCTGCTACATTTCCGTTCAGGTTTGCACTGAATTTAGGCACTTCCAACTTCATGCTAGTGGAATCTTTGGCATCATAGCCGCTGATTGCTTCCAACAACAAGGCGTTGTCGGTTACGTTGCGTGTCATCGGACCAATTTGGTCAAGGCTGGACGCAAATGCGATCAAGCCGTAACGGGATACGCGGCCATATGTCGGTTTCATGCCGACGATGCCGTTGAAGGCAGCCGGTTGGCGGATACTTCCTCCTGTGTCAGAACCCAATGAAGCGACAACTTCGCCGCTAGCAACCGCAGCAGCGGAGCCACCGGATGAGCCGCCGGGAACTTTTGTCAGGTCCCAAGCATTTTTGGTTTTTTTGTAGTAAGAGTTTTCGGTGCTTCCGCCCATGGCAAATTCGTCCATGTTAAGTTTCCCGACGTTGACTGCGCCGGCTTGCTTCAATTTGGTTACGACTGTTGCGTCATAGATCGGCATGAAGTCGCCCAAGATGCGACTCGCTGCTGTCGTTGTCACGCCTTCAGTGACGATGTTGTCTTTGATCCCTAAAGGAATACCGTTCAGTACATTGCCATCCGCGTAGCCTTTTTCGTCAGCTGCTTGCGCTTGTTTCAAGGCTCCTTCTTCGTTCAAAGCCAAGAATGCTTCCACTTTTCCGTCTGTTTCAGCGATGCGTTTGAAGGCTGCTTGTGTCAGTTCCACGGAAGAAAATTCTTTGTTGACTAAACCTACATGCAGGCTCGTTAGCGTTTCATCGAAAATACTCATGCGCCTTCCACCTCGTTATCTAGAATTGCCGGCACTTGGATCATGCCGTCCTCGGCTGTTTTGACGTTTTTGAATAAGAGGTCGCGATCCGTTCCTGGTTCCGCTACATCTTCACGCATGACATTCTTCAATGCATAGCCATGAGAAGTCACGGGTACATCCGTTGTATCGACCGCTTCCAATTGTTCCACCATGTCAATGATGTCGCCCAATTGTTCTGTAAAATGTGTGATTTCATTAGGAGCGAATTCCAGCTTGGCCAGTTTTGCTACGTGACGCACTTGCTCTTCAGTGATTGCCATGTAATACCCTTCTTTCTGTCGTTTTGTGTAGTCATCGTTTTTTTACATACTTATTCATTTTAGCATAAAAATCATCGGTTTGTGGGAGTTTTCTCACGTTTCCAGCACTTTCTGAAAACCATTAAAAGCGGAACGGGTTCGCTCAGCCCTCATTATGAAAAACTACCCGCTAATCGAAGATATGGTAACTGAAGCCCTGGCTGTCGTTCTCTCTTGTCAGGAACGATTCGATGCCGTTGATCGATTCAACTGTGATCTCAACAGGAATATTTTGGGGCAGGAACCGCCCTGCCGCATCCGTTACGTGCTGGGTGAACGCGATGATTTCCGTTTCCCCATAGAACTGCGTCGTGATGTCGATTTCGAGCGACATCAGCTGTCCATCGATGTATTTGCCTTCACCGACGACACCGTTCAGATTCGGGAAGAAATTCTGCACTTCATTTTTGAAGTTGTCAAAGTTGGAAGATTCTTCCGTCTGCGTTCCGCTTTGCAAAGGGAAGACGACTTTGCTTTCATTGCGGGTGATCCATTCACCGATCGCATTTCCTTCTGTGGAGACGCCTTCGAACAGATAGATGCCGCCGACCGGGCTGTCCTGCGCTGATTGTTCATAAATGCCGATGACGATCGGAATGCTTTCCAATCCTTCGGTCTGGCGCAAACGCGTAATGATCGTATCTGCATAGGCTTTAGCCTGTTCTTCCAGTTTATCGCGAGAAATGGCTTGTTCCATCGGCACATCGTTCACCTTGTAATAGTCGACCGAATTCATTGCCAGTCCGATCGTCATCCCGGCCAATTCGAAGCCATTGTCATTTTGAATCATATAGTCCTGTTCCAAAATCTGCTCTAGATAAATCGGCTCTCGGGTTGCAGCGTCGGTACTGCCGTTATCGGTCGGATTCAAACCGTCCGGATTAGAGTCGCTGTATCGTCCCAACCATAACCTCGTCGTATCATAATCGATGACTTGGCCTTCCTGAAAAAAATATTGGTCGGTCGGAAAAACATTTTTTGATACATCCAACAACTCCGCCTCAAAGTCTTTGATGTTAGCTGTCGAGTTTAGCGATAGGCTGACGCCGCGATTCTGGCTGAATTGGTACTTGCCGTCCACAATCAAGGCCGGGTAATAATCGGTCGACAACTGATTCTGTGTCGTTTGGACAGTCACTTTTTCAGGGCCGGTAGTGGTTGTATTCTCCGTCGTTTGCGTCTCTGATAGCTGTCCGCAACTGGCCAACAGGAACATCGCTGCTCCGGAGACAGTCATAAGGATGATGCTTTTCGCTTTATTCACTGCTGTCACTTCTTTCCAAGTTTTTCACCATATCTTCTTCTGTCCAGACAGGGATGCCCAAAGATTGGGCTTTTGCCAATTTACTGCCGGCTTCTTCTCCGGCAACGAGCCAATCGGTCTTTTTGGAGACACTGCCAGTCACTTTGCCGCCGAGTGCTTCGATCATTTCCGTTGCTTCGGTTCGGTTATAGTGTGTCAGTTTGCCCGTCAATACAACGGTTTTGCCGTTCCATATAGAATCAACCGCGGCCACCTCAGCCTTTTTCTTGCCCAAGTAGGTCAGATTCACGCCGTTCGACCGGAATTCTTCAATCAGGTCCTTCACTTCAGGCAATTGAAAATAGGCTACAACGCTGTCCGCGATGATGTCACCCATGCCTTCGACGGCCATGATTTCTTCTTTCGTCGCCTGCATCAGGCGTTCGATGGTTTCGAATTCCGCTGCCAAACTGGCTGCAGCCTTCGATCCGACATGGCGGATGCCCAAACCGAACAACAAGCGTTCGAATGAGTTCCCCCTGCTCTGATCGATGGCGGTCACGATATTGTTGGCAGATTTTTCTTTGATCTTATCCAATTGATAAAGGTCTTCTTCGGTCAGTTTATACAGGTCGGCTACGTCTTTGACAAGTCCTTTTTCGAACATTTGGCTGACGACGCGAACGCCCAGACCGCTGATGTTCATCGCGTTGCGCGAAACAAAGTGGGATAGGCCTTCCTTGATTTGGGCCGGACATTTCGGGTTGATGCAACGCAGAGCCACTTCCTCCTCTAGATGCACCAGGTGGCTCTCGCAGGCTGGGCACGTTTCGGGGATGACATAAGGTTCACTTTCCGGATTTCTGCGGTCGATGAGGACATGCTGGATTTCCGGGATGATGTCGCCGGCCTTATGGATCACGACAGTGTCGCCGATGCGCACATCCTTCTCACGGACGAGATCGACGTTATGCAGGCTGGCGCGCTGCACGGTGGAACCGGCCAAGAATACGGGCTCCATCACGGCTGTGGGCGTCACGACACCGGTACGGCCAACAGTCCACTCGATGTCGCGCACGATTGTTTCGGCTTCTTCTGCTTTGAATTTATAGGCGATTGCCCACCGCGGCGCTTTTACCGTATAACCGATTTCTTCTTGAGCAGAAAATGCGTTGACTTTGATGACGATGCCATCGATTTCATATGGCAATTCTTTTCTTCTAGCTGCGATTTCTTCCGTGAATGCCCAGACTTCTTCTATTGAATCGAAGAGTCTGCGTTCCGAATTGGTCCGCAAACCAACCTGAGCCAATCGGTTCAGCAGCGCATCCTGCGTTTCCACAGCCAATTGTTCGAAATTTGTGGCGCTGTATAGATAGATGTTCAGGTTGCGGCTTGCCGCAATGCTGGAATCCAGTTGACGCAGACTGCCAGCAGCGGCGTTGCGCGGATTCGCAAAAATATCCAAGCCTTTCTCATCGCGGTCCGCATTCAATTGGACGAATGAGGCTTTCGGCATGTAGCATTCGCCGCGGACTTCGAAAGTCAGCGGTTCATTCAGGCGCAACGGAATGGATTTGACCGTCCGCAGGTTCTGCGTGATGTCTTCTCCGGAATTTCCGTCCCCACGCGTCGCGCCTTGGATGAACAAGCCATTTTCGTACTTCAATGACACGGCCAAACCGTCGATTTTCAGCTCGCACATGTATTGCAAAGGCTGGTCGGTCAGTTTACTGATCCGTTGGTGGAATTGCAGCAGTTCTTCCTGATTGAAGGCATTCCCCAAACTCAACATCGGTGAATCATGCTGGACCTTTGTGAAGCCGGGCAGGATGGTCCCGCCGATGCGTTGCGTCGGTGAGTCCGTGGTGATCAGCTCAGGATGGGCTTTTTCCAATTTTTCCAGTTCTTGATACTGCTGGTCGTATTCTTTATCTGAAATACGGGGCTTGTCCAGTACATAATACTCGTAACTATAGCGGTTGAGGAGCGTCTTCAACGTCTCGATGCGCGCTTGGGCTTCGGTCAGACTTTCTTTCGCCATGAATGGTTCCCCTCCTAAATTAGGCTTTTTCGATCGGTGCAAAGGATGCCAACAAGCGTTTGATGCCGATATCTTTGAAGGCGATATCCAAAGTCAACCCATCGCCTTCTCCACTCGTCTGAACGACAATACCTGTGCCCCATTTCTTATGGCTGGCTTTGTCGCCCACAGCCCAGCCAAGGTTGGCCGCACCGCTGCTTCCAGTTTGCTGGACAGACTGCGTCGTTTTTTCACGCGGTCCGGCCGAAAACGTCTGACTGAAGGCTTTCTCCTGACGGGTATCGCTTGCTGTTTTCCAGCGGCCGCCGGAGCTTGCTGGTTTTGAAGAATACATACTTGACGTGGAGCCCGAACTGTCCTCGCGGTCCAGAACGGATCCGTCCAATTCATCAAGGAAACGTGATGCCGGGTTGGACATCGTACGTCCATACAGCATGCGGGAATAGGCATTTGTCAGGAACAGTCTTTGCTCCGCCCGCGTGATACCGACATAGGCCAGACGCCGTTCTTCTTCCATCTGGTCCTCATCCATGAAGGAGCGGGAAGATGGGAAAATACCGTCTTCCATCCCGATGATGAAGACGATCGGGAATTCCAATCCTTTGGCTGCGTGCATCGTCATCAGCGTCACTTCGCTCTGCGGTTCTTCCTCAATCTGATCCAAATCGGAAACCAGCGCCAAATCGGTCAGGAAAGAGGTCAGGTCAAAGTCGTCTTGATTCATTTTATCGAACTCCTGGGTTACCGACAGGAATTCATTGATGTTTTCGATTCGTGCTTCCGACTCCAGCGTCTTCTCCATTTCGAGGGCTTCTAGATAAGTCGTCTGGGAAAGCAACTCCTGCACCAATTCCGTGATTGGAAGGAATTCCTGCATTTTATGCAGATTGTCCATTATGGTAGCGAATTTCTTCAATTCCTTCGCGGCTTTTCCGGATACGCTGGACATTGCCACATCCTGGGAAGCCTGCAATAAGGTCAGGTCATGCATATTTGCGAATTCGCGCAGTTTTTCGACACTGGCATCACCGATTCCGCGTTTCGGCACGTTCACGATCCGGCCGAAGCTCAAGTCATCCGATGGGTTCACAATCAGACGCAGATAAGCCAAAAGGTCTTTGATTTCTTTGCGGTCGTAGAACTTGCGCCCGCCGACCATCTTGTAAGGGATGTTCGACTTCAGGAGGTTCTCCTCGATGACACGCGACTGGGCGTTCGTCCGGTAGAGCACTGCGAAATCCCCGTACTGGCGTTTGTTTTCGCGGACTTCCTGCTGCATCTTCGAGATGACATAGCGCGCTTCGTCGTGTTCGGATTGGCCTCGGTAGTAAACGATGTTCTCGCCATCTGGATTGTCTGTCCACAACTCTTTTTCTTTCCGGTTGACGTTATTTTGAATCACATCGTTGGCTGCGCGCAGTATTTTTTTTGTGGAGCGGTAGTTCTGCTCCAGCAAGACCACTTTTGCGTCCGGATAATCCTTTTCGAAGTTGAGGATATTCTCCATATCAGCCCCGCGCCAACCGTAGATACTTTGATCCGCATCGCCGACGACGCAGATGTTTTTGAACTTGCTGGCCAGCAACTGCACCAATTGATATTGGGCAAAGTTGGTATCCTGGTACTCGTCCACATGGATATAATGGAATTTATTTTGGTAGTAGGACAACGTTTCAGGATATTCCTGGAACAGTTTGACCGTCAACATGATCAGGTCGTCGAAATCCATCGATTGGCTGTTTTCGAGCGCTTTTTGGTAATCCTTGTAGCACTCGAAGACGATATTATCGATGTATCCGCCGGCGAAATCGCCGAATTCCTTCGGTGTCTGCAGCTCATTTTTCGCTTGGCTGATCCGACCCAGAATCATGCGGTGATCGAATTTTTTGGAATCCAGATTCTTCTCGCGGATGATGCGTTTCATCAATGTTTCCGTTTCGCTCTGGTCGCAGATGGTGAAGGAGCGCGCATAGCCGATCTGTTCGCTTTCTCTTCTTAGAATCCGCACGCACATGGAGTGGAAAGTGGATACCCACATGTCGTTGCCGACTGTTCCCACCAAGCGGATGACCCGCTCTTTCATTTCTTTTGCCGCTTTATTCGTGAAGGTGATGGCCAAGATGTTCCAAGGGTTGACTGATTTTTCTTCCAGTAGGTAGGCCATGCGATGGGTCAGCACACGCGTTTTGCCGCTGCCTGCCCCCGCCATGATCAATAATGGGCCTTCCGTCGCCAAAACGGCTTCTGCTTGCCTTGGGTTCATTCCTTTTATGAGATCGTGTTTTTGTTGCACAATTGCCATCCTTTCTTTTGTTGCCTTTGTTTCGGAGTGTGTATGGGTACGTTCTTTTTTGATAGGTTCAAGGCTGTAGTGCAGCCTTATCGATTCTGATTTGCATCATGGTTTAGTCTATCATTTTAGAGCCTGTCTATCAATGAATCCCCTGATATTTTATATAGTCTTTACTCCTTGTTCCCCTCAGTGCGGTTCTGTTTCTTTCACTATATTATGCCATCCACTTCCCCCTGCGCCATCCAACATAAAAGTCCTGCCGCTGAATCATTTGCTTGATTCAGCGGCAGGACTTTCTTTCTCAGTCTATTGGGCCAGGATATCGTTTGTGTCTTTCAACGTTTCAAAGAAGAAGATAAGGTATTCGCCCATCTTATCGTAATCTTTAGCACGTATACAGATGCTCACTTCTTGATACAAGGCGAGCAATTTGGCTTCGTTTTGATAACGCGCTTCATCCATCAGGTCACTGTTGTCGGAATAAGTGAGATGGATGTCCCGGGCTGTCGTCAAAATCAATTTCTTCAGGAATTGATTGTTGCTTTGTTCGATGAATGTCTCAAAGAGTCGGTATTCATTCTTGAAGTAACCCGTCGCATCACGGTAATTCAAATACTCCACTTGTTTTTCCAAAATCTTTTCAAATTTCTTATGATCCAAGGCGATGTCGTTTTCCTTCAGATATTGTAGGTAATTCATAATGAGACCTGCGATCAGTTCCAGGCGTTCCAATAGACCCTCGTTTGAGATCTTCTTCTCGGCCACGATATAGCCTTTGTAGGGGATGGATTTCACCATCCCTTCCTCCTCAAGCAAAAGCAGCGCAGTGCGAATCGGTGTCCGGCTCATAAACAACGCTTCAGAAATAAGTTGTTCGGTTATTTTGGTTCCCGGAGGCCAGCAATTGCTGTCGATTTTGTCCTTTATGTAGTCGTATGCCTTATTGAATAGCCTTTCCTCCATCAATTGATTCCTTCCTTCATATAAGAGAGCGGACACCTGTTTCCGTTACTCTGTAGATTTCAACAAGCCATTTTCTTCCAATTCGTTGATGAGGATATCTGGGCTGTCACCCAATAATGTGACGTGTCCCATTTTCCGTTTCGCGCGGTGTTCTTTTTTTCCGTAAAAGTGGAAATGCCAATCTGGTTTGGTCAGCAGCAGAATCAGCGCTTCATCAAGTTTTTCTTCCATGATATTGAAAGTCACGCTTGTATCGTACAACTGGATTTCCGGAATGGGCAACCCACAGATGCAGCGGACTAGCACCTCATATTGAGAGATGCTACAGCCGTCCAGTGAATAATTGCATGAATGGTGCGGTCGGACGACCAAACGGTTCACATACAGCGTTCCTGAGGAAGTCATGAATGTCTCGATCGTCAAAATTCCGGTCAGATTCATGGCCTTAGCAGCCAGCTTGCCGATATGCTCTAGCTCTTTCTGGAAGTTACCGCCTACTCTTGCTGGCGTGATTGTCTTCACAAGTTTTTGCTCCCGGTAGACTGTTTCGGTGACTGGGAATGAAGTGAACACATTGTTCACATCCTGTGCGACTGTAATCGCCAACTCCATCTCAAATGGGATCCACGCTTCCAAAATGCACGTTCCTTTTTTCAGTAAGGCTGACGCCCTTCCGAAGTCTTCTTCACTGTATAAAAGATGTTGCACCGGTGTAGCCATTTCAATACGTATCGGCTTCAAAACACACGGGAAGCCGATACTTTTGACAGCCTCTTCCATGTCTTCGATGGTGGTTATCGTCGCATAAGGCGTTACGTTTATGTTCAATGATTCCAGAAACGCCTTTTCGATTAATCGATCTTGGGTAATGGAAAGGCTGTCCGGATCCTGCGGTATGCTGATATAAGGATTGATTTGCGTCAGCAACATTGTATCCACGGCTTCGGATTCAAAGGTCAGGACGTCAGATTTTGCTGCGAGATCCGTCAGCGCATCAAAGTCTGTATATCTCTTGGTTATCTGCCAATCAGCTATTTGCCCAGCCGGACAGGCAGGGTCGGCGTCCAAGATGCCTATTTGGTAGCCCATTTTTTTGGCTTCCAAAGCAATCATACGGGCGACGTGTCCTCCGCCAATAATACCGATTGTTTTCCCGGGTAAAATTTGATTCGGCATGTGATCACACTACTCTCTTGGATTTTTCATTAGAATTTGTTAAAAAAGTCTTTACCAAATCATTTTATCACTATATTCAACGAATGTCGCCATGGAAAAAATCTCCATTTGTCGAATTTTCGTAAGAAATCAGAGGGGATGGGGCAAAAAAGCGCGGACATCAGGCAGCCTCTTGAAAAGGGCCCCATCTGTCCACGCGTTTCTGTTTGTATGCTTCAACTATCATATTCATAAAGTGCATGCTGTTCGATTACCGCAATCAATTTAGTCGCATAATCCGGATCGGTCGCATAGCCACAATCCTGAAGAGCTTGAGCTGCTTCCTGATAAGTGGCTGCCTGCAGAACGGGAGCGTATTGATTTGGATCCCAAGTGGTTCCGTTGACGAACAACAACGCATGGTCTTGGACCGATTCTGTCCAACTGCCGTAGACCCTGAACTTTGCTTGAATGGTGACCCACTGGCCGTTGTAGTATTCATTGGTCGTCAAAAGAACCGTATTTCCCGGATCCTCACCCTTCATGCCGTATAGGTTGTTGTAGACGGCAGACAGTTCGCTCTCTCCCCAATCTGATTCGAGTATCGCTTGAGCGATGCTGATGCTAGCGTGAACACCGTATGCTGCTTGCATCTGTTGTGCAGCAGGGGCGATAGTGGCGATGAAGCCGGTTCCCTGATTATTGTCGTACGCCGGGATATCCGGTACAATCGGAGCAAAATCGCCGATAAATGACAGACTTGCCATAAAACTGATCGACAAGAAAAATAAAATCTTAACGGCCTTAGTAGATGCTGATTGCGGTTGTTTTCGAGCCCGCTTACTCTTTCGTGCCATATTTTCCTCCATCTATTTGGTTGTGCTGCTTTACCTGCTATTGTTTACTGATCCCGAGTTCTTCATTTTGCTTCAGAATGGCTATGTATTCTTCCAACGTCAGATTCTGTTCAGTCATGTACACAGCGTTCTCTACGCCCACATACCGAAAATGCCACGGTTCAAAATTGATGCCGGTGATGTCTTCTTTCGATTTTGGGAAACGTAAGACGAAACCGTATTTGGGTGCATTTTCTTTCAGCCACAGCCCTTCCGGATAGTTTTCCAAATCCGGGAATAAGCCTGAATTACCTTCTTGGTTAGCTAACGCAGTCGATGTGATATCCACGGCGAGTCCGGTAGTGTGTTCACTGGCATTAGGCAAGGCGATATATTCTTCCGTCTTTGCGCGTGCCTCTTCTTCCGAAAAACCTGAGGCTAGATAATTTTGATAGTTGACATCATAGTTTGACTGTTGTTGCTCGATGGAGCGGTAACCTGAAATCATCGTGAAATCCATTCCGGCAGCTTTCCCCGCTTCCATCAGCGCTAAGTATGCGTCCTTAATTCTGCCGTCGATCTGATAGCCGCTTTCTGTCAGGTATAACTCCATGGCGATTTCTCCAGCAAGCTGATTTTCCCTGTTCACCAAAACCAAATTCCAATCAGTTGATGAAGCGGTAGGAGTCACGATCACTTTGGGCTCGTCTTCGTCAACTGCAGCTTTGGAAGCGGCTTGCGATTCTCCGGAGCGATTGCTTGTTGAAGAATTCTGCTGACTAATTGCTGATTCATCATCATTGGTTGTGCATCCTGTGAAAAAGAGCATCGCCAGCAAGAGTCCCGCAAGGAAACGCAGTCTTTGTGCGTACCGCTCAGGTGTATGGGAGTATTTTTTTTTCGTTTCCATATTCTACCCTCTTCTGGTCTGAAATTTTTTGTTATGCCTATTTTAGCACACACGCCCATCAATCCACACCCAAAAAGTAAGCCTAAGCTCGAATCCAATCGAAAAGCCAAGATACTATCATCTCGGCTTTTAGGTTTATATTAAATTATTCAGTAATTTTTGTAATGGTATCAGGCGTATTTTCATTGAACCATTCAAGCAGATTGATTTTTTCCGAATCGATCTGATGACGGATGATGCTAGGCAAGCGCAGGTCGATGATATCTTTGTAACTCCAGAAATCATAATTGCTCTCCAGTCGGAGTGTCGTGATTGCTGGTTTGTGGATCTCTGAATCATGGACCGTCTCATCGGTAGTGTACCATTTGAAATCAGCCAAATCCGTCGCTATCCATTTTTTGGCGACTTGATATTTCAGGAATTGATATTCTCTTACAGGGTTCTCTGCCACTTCGGGAAGAATTTCAGCATTGCGGCAAACTTTCTGGACAAGCATCCACTCATAATCGGTGAACAATTTTGAAATGATCTGCATGTTCTCGGGTTTTAAACCATGCTCTCCTTTTTTCCAGCGATCCCAGCTCTGCGGCGAGATCCCTAGTTGATTGGCATAAAAAGCTTTTTCACTGACATATTGCTCTTTGATCGTAAACAGGACAATTGTTATAAGTGCATTATTCATTTATGTGACCTCCAATCTATCATGTTCTCATTATACACTTATTACGTGATAAAAGAAATCATTTACGTAAAAAAACCGCCCACTCCGTTTTGTTGGAGTGGGCGGCTATTCATTTGCATGATGTCGGTTACTGAATCATCACATCCTATACTCTCTCGGGTTTGTAGATGATTGATCCAATCTCGTAGCCATGTTCTTCAAGTCTGGAACGGATGCCGTCGATGTCTTTGCTTTCCAATTGGACAACGACCTGGACATAGCCCATTTTGCGGTACGTCGCAATCTGTTGGATGTTGATGTTCTCATCGGAGAAGATATCCGTCAGGTCTTCGAGCACGCCTTTTTTGTCTTCATGAATATTGACAACCACGCGGACGCCCGGTGTGTAGTAACCCAGCACATCGATGAAGGCAGAGAAGATATCCTTTTCGGTGATGATGCCGATCAGGCGGTTGCCTGTCTCTACGACCGGCAATACGCTGATGCCATTCTCACGCATCATTACGGCAGCTTCTTCCAAAAGAGCTTCCTTGCTAATCGTTACGACACGTTTTTCCATGATGTCGGCCACTGTCGTTTTGTTCAACAGATAGTTGACTTCATGCATATCCAAACTGGTCATGCTGGAAGGTGTATTGCGTTCAATGATGCCCTCCGTTATCAAACCCACGATAGTCTCGCCTTGAACAACCGGTAGACGGTGGATCTTATGCTCTTTCATTAAATCCAAAGCTTCGATAATTTTTGTTGAAGGTTGAATCGTTACTAAATCCGTTGACATATAGCTTTGTACATCCATTGTTTAGCCTCCTAAGTAAGCTTTCTGAACTTCGTCACTTGCTAATAATTCTTCCCCAGTTCCGGTCAATACGATATTTCCCGTCTCCAATACATAACCGCGATTCGCAATCTGAAGCGCAACGTTAGCGTTTTGTTCAATCAAGAGGATCGTTGTGCCTTGTTTCTGGATATCCTGAATGATATGAAAAATTTCCTTGATGAAAATAGGCGCCAGCCCCATCGAAGGCTCATCCAAAAGCAACAGCTTTGGCTTCGTCATCAAAGCGCGGCCCATTGCCAACATCTGTTGCTCCCCACCGGACAAGGTGGCTGCATCCTGATTTTTTCTTTCGCGAAGAATCGGGAATCGTTCGAATACCGCTTCGAGATCACCAGCAAGGTTCTGCTTGTCTTTGCGGGTAAAGCTTCCCAGGTCAAGGTTTTCTTGAACGGTCAAACCTTTGAAGACATGGCGGCCTTCCGGTACTTGGGCAATCCCTTGTTCAACGATTTTTCTGGTCGCGATATTATGGATAGGTTTCCCAAAATATTCGATTCCTCCTGAAGACGGCTTCACCAAGCCAGAAATCGTACGCAAAATGGTGGACTTTCCTGCTCCGTTGGCGCCGATCAAAGTCACGATTTCGCCTTCATTCACTTCAAAGCTGATATCTTTGATGGCTTGGATCATGCCATAGTGTACGGATAGATTTTTTACTTTCAGCACGTTAGTCGCCTCCTAGATAAGCCTTGATTACGGCTGGATTTTTTTGGATTTCTTCCGGGGTTCCTTTGGCAAGCAGACGGCCATATTCCAACACATAGATTCTTTCGCACACATTCATGACCAAGGACATATCATGCTCGATCAAAACGACGGTGATTTTGAAATCTTTCTGTATTTTGCGGATCAAAGCGGTCAATTCGGCAGTCTCTTGCGGATTCATGCCGGCAGCAGGCTCGTCCAAGAAGAGGATTTTTGGATTCGTCGCCAAGGCGCGGACGATTTCCAAACGACGTTGCTCGCCGTAAGGAAGATTTTTCGCCAGAACATCATATTTCTTTTCCAGTTCGAAAATGGCCAACAATTCCAAAGCTTTTTCACGCATTTCGGCTTCTTTGCGGTAATAAGTCGGTGTACGCAGCAAGCTGTGGAAAGTATTCTCACCCATAGTGCTGTGCATCGCGATCAAGACATTATCGATAACCGTCAGTTCCTTGAAGAGACGGATATTCTGGAATGTACGCGCTAAGCCAAGGTCCGTAATTTTGTAAGGCGCTTTTCCGTTCAACAACACTTTTTTGTTGTCAATCTCCAATTCGATCGTGCCTTCTGTCGGAACGTATACGCCTGTCAGCAGATTGAAGAAGGTCGTTTTACCAGCACCATTGGGGCCGATCAGACCGACCAATTCATTTTCTTCGATCGTAAAATCGACATTGGATACAGCGGCCAAACCGCCGAAGTTTTTGGTCAATTCTTTTACTTCTAATAGGCTCATTATTGGACCTCCTTCTTAGCAGTATCTTTTTTCGCGAAGCGCTTCAATAAACCGGACATCGTAAATTCACGGTTGCCCAACAATCCGCCTGGACGGAATACCATGATGGCGATGATGGCAAGCGAGTAGAAAATCATGCGCAGCTCTCCGAACGATTGCAGATATGTGTTCAGGACACCCAACACAACTGCTGCAACGATTGTGCCCGTTACACTGCCGATACCGCCGAACACGACGATGATCAGTACATCGATCGATTTTTGAAAAGTGAAATCGCTCGGATTGATTACACTGAAATAAGTGCCGTACATGGATCCTGCGATGCTGGCAGTTGCTGCCCCGATCATAAAGGCAATAACTTTGTAGGTCGTTGCATTGACACCCATCGACTCAGCAGCAATCTCATCTTCGCGGATGGCGATGGTTGCACGGCCAGGGCTGCTGTTGATGTAGTTGACGGTAAGGATGGTCGTTACAATCAGAATAACGAACAAGACCATGATGAAACCAGTATTCGATTCGAAAGGGAATGAAATGCCGCTGATTCCGCGGGCGCCATTGGTCAATTCACCCATGTTCAGAATCAGGATACGGATGATTTCCGCCACACCCAATGTCGCAATCGCCAAGTAGTCGCCTTTCAGACGGAGCGTCGGTATCCCGACGATCAAGGCCACGATGATGGAGATGATCATACCCACGGCCAAGCCGACAAAGAAGCCCGCCAAGCCTTCCATCGAATCTCCGATGATGGCGCCGCTGTAGGCCCCGATTGCCATAAATCCGGCATGCCCCAGAGAGAACTGGCCGGAAAATCCGATGACCAGATTCAATCCGATAGCCAGGATGATGTTGATCATGATGGTCACTAAAGTGATTTGGTAGAAGGGAGAAATCATGTTTGTGCTGACGCCGATGAACAGTATGACAGCCATCACAGCGATAAGAATGAGCCAACCTAGATTTATTTTATTGAATTGTTTCATTTTTATCACCTACACTTTCTCTTTTGTATTTTTCCCGAAGATTCCGGAAGGTTTAACGATCAGGATGATGATCAGGATCAAGTAAACAACCGCATCTTTGAACATCGATCCGCCATAAGCGCTGACCAAAGTCTCGATGATCCCGATTGCATATCCGCCGACCATTGCTCCAGGAATAATGCCGATGCCGCCGAATACTGCCGCAACGAAAGCTTTCAGACCTGGTGTTACACCCATCAATGGCGAAATCGAATTATAATAGATACCGACCAATACCCCTGCTGCTCCGGCTAACGAAGAGCCCAGGACGAACGTAAAGGAAATGACGTTATCCACGTTGATCCCCATCAATTGTGCTGCTTCAGGATCGGTACTTACTGCCCGCATGGCTTTCCCCATCTTTGTGTACTTTACGATGACCTGCAGAGCGATCATCAGAATGACCGTCGTCAGGAAAATCAGGATCTGCTGCGAGTTGATGGTCACACCGCCGAACGTCCAATTCCGGACTACCAATGCTGTCGGGAAGGCCTTCACTTCAGGCCCCATTATATAGATCATGACATTTTGCAATAAATAAGAAACCCCGATGGCTGTAATCAGCGTCGCTACCCTTGTTGCTCCCCGCAATGGTTTGTAGGCGATTTTCTCGATGACCACCCCTAAAATGGCACAAAAAATCATTGAAATCAGAATGGCTGGGAAAAGGCCAAGGCCAACGTTTTGGATCAAAGCATATCCAAGGTACGCGCCCACCATATAAATGTCCCCGTGGGCAAAGTTAATCAATTTGATGACACCGTATACCATGGTGTACCCTAACGCAATCAAAGCGTAGATACTTCCCAACGATATACCGTTTATCAGCTGTTGAACTAAATTTTCCATTTTACACCTCTCTTTTCTTCTGCTGCACAGAAATCTTTCTTTCATTATACTGTATTGTTCGCCTATAGTTTACTATTATTCACATACGATGAGGGATTCCTTAATGGCGAGGTTAAACATAAAGAAAGGTGCTAAGCAAATTCTGCCAGCACCTCATTGTGTTACTTTAGAATCAAACGGCCTATTCAGGTTTCAATGCCACAATTTTTGTGCGCCAGACTATTTTTATTTAGCTGGTTTCACAATAGAGTTGCCGACTTCTACACCATCTTGTAATTCAATAACGAAAGCGGATTTGATAGGGTTGTGGTTCTCGTCAAATGAGAATGTACCCGTTACACCTTCGAAATCTTCAGTTGCCGCTAAAGCATCTGTAATTGCTTGAGGATCTGTGCTGTCAGCAGTCGTGATTGCATCGAATACTAATTGCGCAGCATCGTAAGCCAAAGCTGCGAATGAATCTGCAGGTTTGCCGTACTCTGCTTCAAAAGCAGCCAAGAATTCTTGTACTTTAGGATCTTCACTGTTCGGAGTGAAGTGGCTAGCGTAGAATACATTATCGACATTATCGGCACCAGCCAATTCAACCAATGTTGAGTTAGCGAAGCCATCTGGTCCAAGGATCGGTTGCATGATACCCATTTCGCGGGCTTGCTTGATGATCAGTCCACCTTCTTCATAGTATCCAGGCAAGAAGATGACATCATAATCCATTTTCGCAATGTTCGTCAAGATTGCTTTGAAGTCTGTATCGCCAGCTGTAAAGTTTTCTTCAGCAACGATGTCTCCAGTGAAAGTTTCTTTGAACGCATCTGCCAAGCCAATTGCATAGTCAGTAGAGTTATCCACTAAGATGACAGCTTTTGTAGCTTGTAAGTCTGTTTGAGCGAACTCTGCCAAGGCTTTACCTTGGAAGGAATCCTGGAAACATACACGGAAAACGTATTCCAAGACGGAATCGCCATCCATTGTTACGCTATCGCCTGTAGCAGCAGGAAGGATCGCTGGTACTTTTGCTCTTGTAACTGCTGGAGATTGTGCGTTTGCAGCACCCGTTGTAGCGGGTCCTAAGATTGCGACAACATTGTCTTCGGTGGCTAAACGAGTTGCAACCGATGTAGATTCTGAAGGCTCAGATTTATTATCGTAAGATACGTATTCAATCTCTTTGCCCAATAAGCCATCTGCAGCGTTCTGTTCTGCAACTGCCATTTTGATTCCTTCGTCCATCAGCGTGCCGTATGCACTCGCACCGCCTGATAATTCAAAGTTACCACCCAATTTGATTGTATCGCTCTCTTCTGTTGCGCCATTGCCGCATGCTGCAAGTACGAATACAGATGCCAAACCCATCAATAATTTCTTTTTCATCTAAATAATCCTCCCCATCTCACTATATGTTAATAATTAGTTGCAAATCCAAAGAAAAGGCCCTCATCCTTCTCCTTAAAATTTAATGTCATTAGTATAGAATATTCTGACAATTTAAGCAACCCAATTTTGGCCTTTTTTAGCAAAAAGCGAATGTTCTTTTTTTACCTCAGCTTAAAAAGGCGCTGTTGCAACAAATCCAACAAAACAGCTTGTCCGACAAAGGACATTGTTTGTCCAAAAACAACTACTCTTTCTTTCTCATTTTCCAAAAAATCACACTGAACAAAACCGCAAATGCAGGTGTATTATTTGCACAATAATACGAAAATGACTTGAAATAAATTCTGAAATGCTTATGATTGAGATATTATTTGTTTTCGAGAGGAAGTGCAGTACTTACTATGTTTCATTTGGATAAGGAGAAGTTCCGCGTAGGCATGCGTACGATAAAGTCCGGCGTTGCTGTCGGTTTGTGTGTCCTGCTGTTCAAACTGTTGGACCGAGGTTCTCCTATGCTGGCCGGATTGGCTTCTGTCTTTGCTTTGCGTGAAGATTGCTCGCAGTCACTCCATCATGGCATCCGTCGTGTCGGAGGCAATTCTGTAGCCGGTATCCTCGGGGTCACCTTGATTGCCATCAAAGATTTTCTGGGACTGGATTTTTCTGTGGATTTCTTCGGTACGATCATCGCCGTCATCATCCTGATTACGGTCTGCAATGTCCTGGACATGTCGACGGCTATCGTCGGCGCGACCGCGACCTTCCTTGTCGTCTTCTACAATATAGACGATACCGAAAAGATCACGTACGCAATCCAAAGGGTACTGGATACCGTAATCGGCACTTCCATCGCCATCGGGGTCAACTACCTGCTGCCAGGCGCGCCTCAAGCACCATCTGAAAATTGATCAACTGCAGAAAAAAACGCGTAAGCCGCCACTTTTTGGCCGCTTGCGCGTTTTTTTTCGTTCTATTCGACTGATTTGAGTGCTTCTATCATGTCCACTTGTTTAAGTTTGCGGTGCATGATCAGCATGACGACGCTTGAGAACAATAATGACAACAAGCCTGAATACAGGTAGCTGATCGGCATGATGGTCGGCGGGAACATCATAAAATCGATTTCCACCATTTTAAGAACGACTGTACTCAAGATCTTCCCAAGAACGAAACCGAATAAAATGCCCAGCAAGGTTAAGATTAAGGACTCTCTGTAGATATACATGCTCACTTCAACATCATAGAACCCCAAAACTTTGATGGTCGACAATTCCCTGATTCGCTCCGATACGTTGATGTTCGTCAGACTGTAAAGGACAACAAACGCCAAGGCGGCTGCTGATACGATTAATACCAAGGTGACGATATCGAGACTCCCTAGGGTTTCAGCGAAGCTGCGGTCGACGGAATTGATGAACGTCACCAGCGCGACGGCTTTTTCTCCCATCGCTTCGGATCCGAAGCTCCGCTCCCAACTTTCCGGTTCGTCAAACAGCAACAGATCCGTTGTCGGTTCCGCGGCTTTGATGAAAACTTCTTCGTAAAGGGTTGGCGTCAAGTAAATATAATGGTTGACGTAGTTTTCGGTGACAGCCTGGATAGGAACCTGGTAGGTCTGCATTTCATCATTCCGGATTTCGATGCTATCTCCCGGTCCGACGCCTGCCAAATTCGCCAATTTTTCCGAGATGACGGCTCCCTCATTTGTCAATGCGATCGGTTCTTGCGTCGCGCGGTCACGCAGGCTGACAAACTCCGCCAGATTTTCGGTGTCCAGCGGAGAAAAAACCGTTACGTTCTGCAGGTTCACACCTTTTTTATCCAGTTTATAGCTCTCCTGGACCACTTTGAGATGATCCGTTATTTCAGGAGTCGCAGCGATCAGTTCATCATATGAAGTGATTTCTTCCTCGCTTGCTTCCGGACGCATCACCGTGATTGCGTTGTAGCGCATCACGTCGTTGAATTGTGTGTCCGCCAATCCGGAGATGGAATTCTTGATGCCGTATCCGGTCAAGATCAAGGCGGTACATCCCGCAACACCCAGAATCGTCATCATATTGCGCGCTTTGTAGCGCAGCAAGTTCCGCACTGTGATTTTCGAATTGAAACTCAGGCGATCCCAAACGAATGTCAGCCGCTCCAAAAGCACACGTTTGCCGTTCTTCGGCGCTTTCGGACGCATCATCGCAGCAGGATTTTCCCGGAGTGACGTATGAGCGGCCCATGCTGCCGGACCGATAGTGCAAAGCATTGCGATAGCTATGGAAATCAGTGCGTAGGACAGGTAATAGGTGATTTTTACGGAAGGAAGGCTATACATGGACCCGTAAGCATCAAAAATGACTGCAGGGAAAATATTATAGCCGGCCACCAAACCGAGGGCTGTCCCCACGATGCAAGCGATCGCTGCATAGATCAAATATTTTTTTGCGATATCGAAATCACTGTAACCGAGTCCTTTCAACGTACCCATCTGCTGGCGCTGTTCATCCACCATCCGAGCCATCGTCGTAAAGCTCACTAAGGCCGCAATCAGGAAGAAAAACACCGGGAAAATTTCTGCAATGGCCGAGATGCGGTCGGCATTATCGCGGAATTCCTGATAACCTGGATTGCCGGATCGATCCGTCACATAGTAGACCGGTTCAATCAGATCGGTCAAAGCTTGCTTCGCTTCCTCGACCTGCCGGTTTCCGTCAGCTATCTCCAGTTCGGCATCGGCGCGTTCAGCTGTGAAGGTGGTCAAGCCCTCTTGATACTCTGCTTCGCCCTGCTGGATTTTCTGCCAAGCCGCCGCAAGGGCCTGTTCACCACTCGCGCGTTGGCTTTCCAACTCAGACCAGCCATTGTTGATCTGTGTCTGGCCGTCCTCCAGTTGCGCGAAGGCAGACGCCAATTCCAATCTGCCGTTTTCCAACGCTGTCGCTTGTTCGACGAATTGAGCATCAGCGGCTGCAATCTGGGCCTTGGCATCAGCCATGAACACTGCAATCTTTTCTTCCAGCACTCGTTGCTGCTCCAGCAATTCTGCACCTTTGGCAGCCAGTTCGGCGCCGTCTTCCTCCAACAGGCGCTGCGCTTCTAGGAGAGCGGCCTCTTCAGCGGCCCGTTCCGTTTGGAAAGCCGCGGCTGCTGCGGTTAAGGCTTCTTGCCGGATCGCTAAGGAGGCTCCCGTTTGTTCCAAATCACTTTGGCGGCTCGCCAAATCCGCTTCGGCTTGAGCCAGATCAGATTGCTCAGCATCCAAAATCACCTGCTGCTCAGCCATAGCAGCTAAGCGTTCTGCCACGCTCGGGTCCGTTTCCGGATCCAAAGCTGCCAAGGTGTCCCTTTCTGCATCGATGGCGGCTTGCCTTGCGGAGAACTCAGCTTGCTTGGTTGCTTTTTCCATTTGGAAGGCTGTCATGTCAGCGGTGAAGAGGGTCAACCCGTTCTGATAGACAGCACCATCCGTCTCCAGACTCGTCTGCTCGGCCAGCAAGAGTTCTCCCTTTGCCGCTAAAGAGGTTGCCCGTTCCTGCAGCTCTACACCTTTGGCTTCCAGTGAGGCTTGGGTCGCTTCAATTTCGGATTGCCCATCGAGTAATGCTTGCGCCAACTCAGCTATTTCGCGGCCTTCGGGCGTATCGGGCAGACTCGCCAACAACACGTCCAATGAGGCATCCGAACCGGTTTGCCCTTGCAGGGAGTCTTTCTGCGCTTCCCAAGCTGCCTTCGCCTCGTCGTAAAGCGCTTTGTTTTCAAGATAGGTCGAAAAGCCCGCGCGGTATTCGGCCATGCCAGCATCGATTTCGACTTGACTGGCGGTTAAGGTGTTCTCGGCTGCTGCAATTCTGTCCAGAAACAACTGGCGATTTTCTTCGTAAGCCGCTGTTCCATCATCCAATCGTTGCCGGGCATCCTGAAGTTCCTGCTCGGCTTCCGCAAGCTTGTTTTTTCCTTCCTGCAGTTCATCTTCCGCGTCTTTGATCTTCCGCTGCCCTTCTGCACGGATTTCGTTGATGCGTTCCAACGGTCTCCCGTTCAAGGCGAGTTCCACGTCATTGGCCAAGTTGTCCACCTGATCGTCATAGCTGTCCGTATAGCCGGTTTCCGCCGCATCAGGAGCGATCGTCAGGTAAGCCTCCGTGTAGATGTTGCCGAGGATGTCCGAATCAGGCACGACAACAAACGCATCCAAGCTGCCTTTCCCGACGTTCGTAGAGCCGCGCATCATCGTTTCGATGTACATCGGCGAGTCTACAAAACCGACGACCGTGTATTCCTGTTCTTTCAAGGAAATGCGGTTTTCCTTTTCCTCCTCAGTCAGCCCTTCTTCGGATTCATGGCGGAAGATGACGGTATCCCCAATCTGATAAGTGTTCATCAAATTCTGTTTCGCATCCAAGGCGATTTCCCCGCTTGTCTCCGGCAGTCTGCCATCGACGACCGCATATTCATTGACCGGATCCGCACCGCTTTGCAACGGGAAGACTTTTACGAGAAAGTCACTGCCTTCCATTTCGATATCCACCGTACGCATCGGATGGACAGCCGTATCGGCCGTTTCCGCCAAAATGGCGATATCCGCTTCTTCCAATCCGTACGTGGACAACACCTTCAAGTCATACAGGTTGTTTTCTTCATAATAGTGATTGGCGGTATCCAGCATATCCGGACCCGCCGCTTTGATGCCGGCAAAGAAGGCCACACCCAACGTGATGATGGCCAATAACGCGAGGAAGCGCGCCTTACTTTTGCCTATCTCTATCCAAATGTCTTTCCAGAGCGCTTTTTTCTTCATCGTAGACTCCCCCTCCTACCATTCGATTTCTGATACTGGTTTGGGATTCGGATTTTCATGGACGGCCCTTACTTTGGCATTGTTGATTTCGATGATTCGGTTCGCCATGGCTGCGATGGCTTGGTTGTGCGTGATGACGATGACGGTCGTTCCAGTATCGAGGCACGTATCCTGCAGCAACTTGAGCACTTGTTTACCCGTTTCGTAATCCAGTGCCCCTGTCGGCTCGTCGCAAAGCAACAGCTTGGGCTGCTTCGCCAAAGCGCGAGCGATGGCAACGCGCTGTTGCTCGCCTCCGGAGAGTTGCGCCGGAAAGTTGTCCATGCGTTCGCTCAGACCTACCTCACGCATGACTTCGGCAGCGTCGCGGGCATGGGGCGATATTTGCGAGGCAAGCTCCACGTTCTCCTTCGCGGTCAGGTTAGGCACCAGGTTATAGAATTGGAAGACAAAACCGACATCACGCCTTCTGTAGGTCGTCAATGCTTTTGAAGTGAACTGGGAGATGTCCACTCCATCGATGCTGATGTGCCCTTCATCGGCATCATCCATCCCCCCAAGGATATTCAGAACAGTGGATTTTCCGGCTCCACTGGGCCCTAATATCACAACAAACTCTCCTTCGTTGATGTCGAAGCTGATTTTGTCGTTGGCTGTAATCCGTGTCTCGCCCATCTGATAAAATTTACTGACATTCTTTAAGGAAATGTACGCCATTATGTATCCCTTCATTTCTTGATTGATTTGAATTCTGAAGCTTTCCGGAAAAATTATCCGCAATATACTTACCTATTGTAATAGTACAATCGTATACAAAAGAGCGCAGAAATGCAATTGGTTCCTTCCTGCTGTATTTTTTCAATCACAGATCAGTATGCAAAAAACGACCCGGGAAACCTGAATGTTTCTCCTAAGGTCGTTTTTCATTTTCTGAATCGTGCTATTCTACAATGTTGCTGGCGATTTTTTCCAATGTGCGCAGTCTGTCATGTAGATAGCCGTGCGGATAGCCCGCCACCATCCCGGCAACAGGCGTGAAACCGTCTGGAATCTGCATTTTTTCGCGGATCCCTTCAGCATCCAATGTGCCGTTCGCCATCAGTCCCATCAGGAAGCAACTTCCCAATAGTTCCGCTGTTGCCTGCAAGTGCATATTTTCTACGATTGCGGCCGCACTGGCGATGCTGCCTGGTTTAGCCGGTTCCTTAGCGGAAACAACGAAAAAAGCAGGTGCTCCGTACAATGGATCCTTATCCTTGTTGCCCGTCACTTCCTTCGCCGTGGATGTAATCGCTGCCAATATTTCCGAATTTTTTATGACCGTGATATGGTAATCCTCAAAGCGACCGCGGCTGATCGGTGCATTTTGGCCAGCTTGCAATATAATTTCGATTTGCCCTTGGGACAGCTCGAACGTTTGGTAGCTGCGTGTTGATTGTCTCGTATGCATTATTTTCATGAAATCCATTTCGTTTCCCTCACTTCTTAAAAATTACTATAATCTAAGGCTATTATACCCTTTCGGGCACAAAAAATGAACGGAAATCGAGGCCTGCAGAAAAAATCATTCTGCATGATCGCTGCTTAGCTGTTCAGCAATCAAAGCCCCGTTTCCGTCCATGAGGGAGGATTTCTTCTGTGGGTACAGAAGAGGAAAAAGAAACTATTATCTTTGGGTATGGATACAGTATAGCTGCGATCTTTGAATATTTAATGAAGGAAAGCATCTTTTTTCATGACCATCCCGGGAAGAAAGCCGTTTTCAGATGGACATATCTGTGATAAAGTAAGTGCAGCAAAAGAACGGAGAAATTAAATACTATGAAAACACGCATCATTATTGTCGGTGGAGGTTCGAGCGGTCTGATGGCGGCTTGCACCGCTGCCGAAGCAGGAGCTGAAGTGACGCTCCTCGAACAAAATCCAAGTCTCGGGAAAAAACTGCTTCTGACAGGCGGCGGACGCTGCAACGTCACCAACAATCGTCCCGAAGAGGAAATCATCCGGCATATTCCCGGAAACGGAAAATTCCTGCACAGCAGCTTTACTCAATTCAGTCAATATGACATCATGACCTTCTTTATCGATCGCGGCGTCGCCCTGAAGGAAGAGGATCACGGCCGGATGTTCCCTGTCACGGACAAAGCCCGGACTATCCTCGAAGCATTCATCGAGGAACTGAAGAGGCTGCAGGTCCAGATCCGGACCAACATAAAAGTCGAGCGCATTCTGATTGAAAATGGACAGGTGACCGGCGTCCTTTTGGAGGATGGCGAAATCCTGCCGGCGGATCGGATCATCCTGGCAACAGGCGGGAAGGCTCTACCGCGCACTGGATCCAAAGGCGATGGCTATAAGTTCGCCAAGGCAGCTGGACACACCATCACGGAATTGTACCCGACTGAAGCACCAATCACATCAGATGCGGACTTCATCCGTTCAAGTGAACTGAAGGGACTTTCCTTGCGCAATGTGGCCCTCAGCATAAAAAATAAAAAAGGCAAAACAGTCGTGTCCCACCAGATGGACATGATTTTCACCCACTTCGGCGTTTCCGGTCCCGCCGCTTTGCGTTGTTCCATGTTTGTCCACCAGACAATGAAGCGCGATAAAACCGAGATCGTCACGATGTCCTTGGATGTCCTGCCGGAACTTTCATTGGGTGCCGCCGAGCAACAGTTGCAAAAGCTCATCAAGGACCAACCGGAAAAGAGCGTCAAAAATGGCTGGAAAGACCTGATGCCGGAGCGATACCTACTTTTCGGCTGCAACCAAGCCTCTATCGACCCGCAGAAATCCCTGAAGGAATTGACGCCGAAGGAAATCAAAGCTTTCGCCGACTTCTGCAAAAATTTCTCCTTCGAAGTGAACGGCACACATCCATTGGATAAGGCCTTCGTCACCGGTGGGGGCGTTTCCACGAAGGAAATCAATCCGAAGACGATGGAAAGCAAACTGACCCGGGGGCTTTACTTCTGCGGCGAACTGATTGACTACAATGGCTACACCGGCGGTTACAACATCACCGGGGCCTTTGTTACAGGGCACACTGCCGGGCAGCATGCTGCTGCGGAACGGGACGAATAAAAACATCCATGCGAAAAGAGAACGGAGCCACCTCATTTTAGAGGCAGCTCCGTTCTCTTTTTTCATTTGATTTTTGAGTAGTCTGGGCCTATCTCGCCAGTTTTTTGATGATGAAGACCTTCAGGTAATCGCTCGTCTTGCTGCCTGCCGGAACAGCGAAGTCGCTCGGCAGATGGAATGTTTCCAGAATACGGTAGTCACAATGACTGTTCTTGAAGGCTTGGTCGATGTCCTGTTTGAAATTCTTTTCCTTGTAGTTGGCGGCGTTGGAAGAAACGATCAGCGTGCCATCCGGTGCGGTGATCTGGATCAGCTCCTCCAACAACTGTGTGTAATCCTTCGTAACCGAGAAAGTCCGCTTTTTGGTGCGGGCAAAGCTCGGCGGATCGATGATGGTCACATCATACTGTAATTCTTTGCGGATGGCGTAGCGGATGAAATCGAAGACATCCATGACATAAATTTTTTGCGCCTCACCATCCAGGTTGTTGACGGCGAATTGTTCTTTGGTCCGTTCCAACGAACGGTTCGCAACATCGACACTTGTTGTTTCGATTGCTCCGCCCATGGCTGCAGCGACAGAGAAAGCGCCCGTGTAGCTGAAGGTGTTCAATACCCGTTTGCCTGCTGCATAACGCTCCGTCAGAGCGCCGCGTACGTCGCGCTGATCCAGGAATATGCCCGTCATCAGTCCATCATCCAGATACGTGGCATAGTTGATGCCGTTCTCCTTCACGATCAAAGGCGTCGGGGCTGCTTCACCCGTGACGAAGCGGCTGATCAGGCTGTCTTTTCGTTGGAAACGGAATTTTTCATAGATACCCTTCGTTTCCGGGAAGACAGCTTGAAAAGCAGCGATGATGGCGGCTTGGTAGCGGAAGATACCTCCGCTGTACCAGGACACCACCGCAAATCCGTCATAAAGGTCGATAGTGACACCAGGAATGCCGTCACCCTCCGCATTGAAAATCCGATAGGCAGTCGTTTCAGGGTCCGATTGCAGATCCGTGCGCTTGCGTTTCGCTTTTTCAAACTGTTTTTTGAAGAACGCTTCATTGAAACTATCCGCGTTATCCAACGAAAATATCCACCCAACGCCTTTGTTCTGCTTGGCCAAATAGGCTCTTGCTACGAATGCTTGGCGAGAATCAACCAGTTCGACTATTTCGCCCTCAGCGAAGCTGAGTTCATTTGGAAAATCCTCGAACTGCAACAAGGGATTCCCTGCCTTAATTTTTTTTTCGCTTATTTGCGTAATGATTATTTTTTTCATTGTTTTCTTCCTTTATAGTCAATTGTCCGTTCTGTACTGCTGTGTGTTTTTGAAGATACCCAGATGCCGTAGCCGATTGCTGCACCCAACGTATTGAAGAAGACATCATCGATATGCGTCACGCCCGTCTGAAAGATGAGCTGGAGAAACTCGATCGTGGCGGAAAAAAGAAAGCCGACAGCCGTCACTTTAAGAAAACTACATTTTTCCCTGAACAGATACGGACCCACGAAGCCCAACGGCATAAACCAGACGACATTCCCCCACGAATTATACCAAGCCGAAAAACCGGAGTCCCCGTAAAAGAGCTTAACCGTATCCACCAGCGGCACCCAATGGATCGCCGACCAATCAATCTTGTGATACTCGACGGTCCAGAATGTCTCCTCGTTGCGGAAAACCGTCAGTTGAAGCAGCAGCACGATGTAGATAAACAGAGCATGCAGCAACCCTTCCTTATATAAGGGGATTTTTTTGCCCGTCTTGCGGTGTCTGTGCAGCAGATACGCGCCCCGCAGGACCAGAAAAATCAAATAATACAGTATGGTCTTATCCACGCTGTTGAAAACTAATTGTATGAGCGGAAAATGATTGA
This sequence comes from Trichococcus sp., assembly GCF_049684335.1. Classification (GTDB taxonomy): domain Bacteria; phylum Bacillota; class Bacilli; order Lactobacillales; family Aerococcaceae; genus Trichococcus. The sequence goes on along the minus strand of NZ_JBAVFV010000058.1, from coordinate 30,432 downwards.
CGGATGATTCCAGAGAAACAGCCACCCACTCATACAGCCCTTGTAAAAATATCATAATCTATGCTCACCTTTGTCAGTTTTGTTCCTTTGATCAGATACATGGAAAGACCCATTTTCTCGAAAAATCCTGAAAAAAGCAACCGTTCTTGATAAAAACTTAGGAAAAACTTTACGGTGCTTCGATTGACTATCAAAAGCATTCAGAATATAATAACACTAGCTCATTTTACATAAAATTCACAAACAACACACATTATCCTTAAAAATTCACATGAAATTTACATGTGTTCCACAAGATATCATAGGAGGTCTCTTTTTTGAAACAAAAATTAACTGAACAGTTGCAGACGCGATTCGGGTTTTTCCTGTTCGCCGTCGTCCTTTTCTGGCTGAAGACCTATTTCGCTTACCACACAGCGTTCTCTTTAGGCGTAGTCGGCTGGTTCCAGCAGCTGATTCTTTTTATCAACCCGATTGCAACGACTTTATTGATTCTGGGAATTTCCCTTTTTGTAAAGAATCCTAAAAAAGGTTACCGGAGTCTTATCGCCCTGTATTTTTTCAATTCCTTTCTGCTGTTCGCCAATGTCGTCTATTATCGTGAATTCACGGATTTCTTGACGCTTAAGACCATTTTCGGTTCAGCCAACGCAACCAAAAACTTGGGTTCGGGCGTCATCGCCATGATGCAGCCGATCGACCTGTTCTATTGGGTCGATGCTTTCGTCCTCATCTACGTCTATAAGAAATTCGTCAGCAAAAACCGCGACGAACGCATCTTCAAGAAAAGATGGGCATTTGCGACAGTTGCAGCCTCGATTGCGATTTTCGCCGCTAACCTGGGTCTGGCTGAAATCAGCCGCCCGCAATTGTTGACAAGAACATTTGACCGCAACTACATCGTCAAATACTTGGGAATCAACGTCTACACCCTCTATGACGGAATCAAGACAGCCCAAGCCAACCAAGTGCGCGCAAGCGCGGACAGTTCGGATATGGCTAGCGTCCTTGATTATCTGGGTGAGCATTACGCCGAACCAAATCAAACATACTTCGGACAAGCGGAAGGTAAAAACGTCGTCTACATCCATCTGGAAAGTATGCAACAGTTCCTGATCGATTTGTCGCTTACCGATGAAACAGGCACAACTGCGGAAGTGACGCCGTTCCTGAACAGCTTGTATCACAGCAGCGATTCCTACAGTTACAGCAACATTTTCCACCAGACTGGACAAGGAAAAACAAGTGATGCCGAACTGATGCTGGACAATTCACTGTTCGGATTACCGCAAGGATCAGCCTTCACACAGATTGGTGCGGACAATACATTCCAATCGGCACCGGCGATCTTGAGCGAAACCTTTGGCTACACGTCAGCCGTTTTCCACGGAAATGTCGGCTCTTTCTGGGATCGCGACAATGTTTACAAATCTTTTGACTATGATTATTTCTTTGATGCCGACAGCAGCTACACGCTGACGGATGAGAATTCGGTCGAATACGGTTTGAAGGATAAGTTGTTCTTACAGGAATCGGCTCAATACTTGGAACAATTGCCGCAGCCTTTCTACGCGAAGTTCATAACCGTTTCGAACCACTTCCCGTTCCCTGAAGACGAGATGAACAACACCTTCACTTTGGATACCGGCGATGAAACGGTTGACGGTTATTTCAATACCGTCCATTATGCCGACGAAGCCTTGGCTGAATTCTTCCAATATATGAAGGATGCAGGACTATATGATAATACAATTTTCGTATTGTATGGGGACCACTTCGGCATTTCCAGCTCTCGCAATGAAACGGTCGCGCCGCTCCTCGGAGCGAATGCAGATTTGTGGAGTGCCTATGATGACGCCATGATGCAACGGGTTCCTTTCATCATCCACAATCCAGGCTCCGGTACCGGACAGATCAGCGATGTCTATGGCGGCCAGATTGATATCTTGCCTACCGTAATGCACCTTCTCGGTGTCGATACTTCAGCCTATGTCCAACTTGGACAGGATCTGTTGTCGGCGCAACATGAGGGTATCGTTACTTTCCGTAACGGCAGCATCGTGACGAGTGAATATACTATTCTAGGAAATACTGTTTATCATACCCAAACAGGTACACTTGCTTATCAGACCGAAGAAGTGATCCAAAAAGTTGCTGAAATCCGGGCGCAAGCTGAACTGCAGCTTGCCATTTCCGATCAGATTATAAATGGCGATTTGCTTCGCTTCTATACTCCGGATGGATTCACCCCTGTCGATAAGAGCCTGCACAGCTATGTGAATTCTCCAGCCGAGCTGGAAAAGGACATCGCGGAATTAGGCGACCTGAACACTTCCTTGTACTACACGAACAACGGTGTCTCAAGCGTTCCGCTTTATCAGACGGATGCCCCTGAGTTCCCGGCCAACCAAGCAGCTGCTGCTGCAGGAAGCGTAACGGAAGAACAACCCGCTTCTGAAGAATCCCCAGCAGAATAACAGACAGAAACAGTTAAAAAAAGATCTGCCGGAATTTTAAATTCCGGCAGATCTTTTTTTAACTGTTTTTTTCGAGTGCAGTTTTCGTGGGCAATGTAATCGTGAAAGTCGTTCCCTCGCCTGGATTGCTCTCCACGTCTACAGTCCCTTTATGGTTCATCACTAAGGATTGGACAACAGCCAATCCGATTCCCGACTCGCCAAATTTCGTGTTCTTCCTGGAAACATCCACTTTATAGAATCTTTCCCAGATGCTCGTGATATCCTTCTTCTCGATGCCGATGCCTGTGTCCTTGACCTGGATGATCTGCTGCTCGCCATCCGGGAACGACGACAGGGTGATGGTGCCGTTTTTCGTGAACTGAATAGCATTCTGTATGAGGTTCACCATGATTTGGATAAAGCGATCATAGTCCGCGTAGATTCGGTCTGCAGCATCCACATGGACGACGATCAGGTCATCCTTTGCCTGCGCTTTTGCACGCATCTGTTCCGCGACATTCTCCAATGCTTCCTTAGCGGAAAATTCCTGTTTCACTAAAACAATCTGATTGGAGCGGATTTTTTCATAGTCCAGGTTTTCATTCACCAAGCGGATCAGCCTTTTGGTTTCTTTCTGCATCAGTTGCATGCTCCGATCTCTCCTACCTTCTGGGATCATATGATGCTGGATGCCTTCCAAGATGCCATTGATTGTCGTGAGCGGCGTGCGCATCTCGTGGGCAACATCCATCATGAACTGACGCCGCAAATTTTCTTGGCGTTCGACTTCTTCGTTGGAGGCTTTCAAAGACCTTGCCATTTGGTTGAAATCCTCCGATAGCTGATCAAATTCATCTTTGTGATGATTCTCCAGCGAGATATCAAAATTGCCTGATGCAATCTCATGGGTGGCCCTCCGCATCCGTTTGATGCGTCTGGTCAGATAGTTGGCGATGCCGAGGCTCAATACAATCGCGATGCCCCCGGAAGTCAGCACTGCGACAAGCAGGTTGTGCTCAATTTCATTGATTTCATCCTCTATGCCTTTTACCGGCGAGCCAACCGCTATGAAGCCTGTGAACTCGGCCGTAGTCGCATTAAACAGCGGGAGGTAGACCGTCAAGAAACGTTTTTTTTCGTTCAGGAAGCCGCGATCCCGCTCCGTCAAAGAAATCCTTTCCCCTTCTGAGAGCCTCTCAAAATCCTCTGTGCTGATTCCGCTCGTATATAGATCCGTCGCTTGCGGATAAACCATATGGTCTTCTGCATCAAAGATAGCAAACGAGACATCCTGGTTGGACACCAAGATCGAGCCGCTTTCCAGTTGCTGGATCGTCATGTTCTGATCGATGATCGATTCGGCATACCCGTACAGCTGCGCCTCTTTCTCATCATAGATATTACTGGTGACGTATTGGATGATCAGGATGCCGGTCGTACTGACGGTTATTAGAATCAATGCGAAAAAAGCAAGGGTTTGTTGATAGACGTACTTCATTTTTCATCTACTCCGCTGTCGTCGAATTTGTAGCCGACTCCCCAAACCGTTTGGATCACTTGCGGTCCGACCGCTTCTATTTTTTGTCTCAATTTCTTGATGTGGGCATCGATTGTCCGTTCATCCCCGTAATAAGGATCTTCCCAGATTCGGGTCAAAAGATGTTCCCTCGAAAATACTTGTTTCGGATGTTCGGCCAGCAATGCGAAAAGTTCGAATTCCTTCGGCGTCAAACTTTCGATCTGTTTTCCGTCGAGGTAGGCTTCGCGCGTAATCGTGCTGATTTTGACATGATCGGTGAGTACATCGAAATCATCCACGGCTTGCACCTGCGTGTGATCGACCTTAGCGCGACGGTGCATCGCTTTGATGCGGGCTATCAGGGTCAGTGGGCTGAATGGCTTCGTGACGTATTCATCCGCACCGATTTCCAGACCGATGACTTGGTCGCTTTCCGAATCGCGCGCTGTCAGCATGATGATCGGCACAAACTGGGAGATTTTCCTTATTTCACGGCAGACCTGCATCCCATCCATGCTCGGCAGGTTCAGATCGAGGATGATCATATCCCATTTTTTGTCTGCAGCCGCGAACGCCTCCAGACCCTCTTTCCCGTCATGTTTGAATGCAGCTTCCCAGCCTTCATTCTCAAAAAACATCGCCATCATTTCGCAGACGGCTTCATTGTCTTCTATCATCAAAATTTCCATAGCGATTCCCCTTTTCATTTCTCTCATTATATCTTTTTTTCCGACAAGCGGCATCATTTCCCGTCTACGATACCACATACCTTTGAAGTTTCTATGAATAAATAAGGAAATCGCCGTTTCCGACAGAAAAAGCCCCGAAAATCGGGGCTTTGGTGCGGGAGCATCAGACTGCTTCCTGTTCTCTTTTCGCTTCAACAAAATACAATTCTTCCACGACTAATTCGATGACATAGACGTGCTGCTCCTGCTTATTGACGTAGGAACGCGAAACCAAATGGCCGTTGACACCTATCTGGTTCCCTTTGGCGCAATACTGTTCAACCAGATTGGCGGTTGCTCCCCAAAATACGACAGGTATGAAATCTGCCTGCGGTTGACCTTCATCCGCTTTCCTTAAACGCTGCACCGCCAGCGTATTGTTGCATACTTGCCTTTCTCCATTCACCTGTTGCACTTGGATGGGCCGTACCAGCCGCCCAATCAATGATACTTGATTCATCCTCTCATTCCTCCTTCAGCTTGACTTGCTGTCTATAATATCCGCAAAAAAGGAAGATTGATTTTTTATAAAAAAAATAAACCAGAAGACTTTTCTTGGTCTCCAGGTTTATTTGTCTGTATCATCGGACGGCTTTCCCCATCCGCAGTGAATCTGCATAATCATTGATTTTTCGCAAACGGTGATTGATGCCGGATTTGGAAATGACTCCACTCGGGATCATTTCGCCGAGTTCTTTCAGGCTGATATCGGGATTCTCCAACCGGATCACGGCGATTTCCTTCAGTTTGTCCGGTAATCTCCCCAACCCTACAGTAGCTTCGATGAATTCGATGTTGGCGATCTGTTTTGCAGCTGCATCGATCGTCTTGTTCATATTCGCGTTTTCGCAATTCACTAGGCGATTGACGGAATTGCGCATATCGCGGATGATCCGCACATCTTCAAACTTCATCATCGCGTTATGAGCACCAATCAATGCCAGAAAATCGGCGATTTTCTCAGCTTCCTTGAGATAAGTGATGAAGCCGTTGCGGCGCTCGATCGTCCGCGCGTTCAGGTCAAAGTGATTCATCATATCACAGATATCCTGATTGTGGTCCTCATAATTGGAATAGATTTCCAGATGATAACGGCTTGTTTCCGGGCTGTTCACCGAACCCCCGGCCAGGAAAGCGCCGCGCAGGTAAGAGCGTTCCTTCTGGTTATTATTCATGATGTCTTCGGAAACTTGCGTCTTGAATGACAAGCCGTCGAAAATGCTCAGATCACTCAGCAATTCCGTGACTCCCTGTTTCAGGCGCACAATATAGACGTTATTCTTCTTCAGCTTCATTTTACGGCGCACCAACAATTCGCTTTCGAATGAGTAGTGATCCTTCAAGAGAACGTACATCCGTCTGGCGATGGCCGCATTTTCTGTCTGGACATTCAGGACAAATGACTGGTTATAGATGCTGACCGATCCGCTCATCCTGATCAACGCGGTCAGCTCGGCTTTCGCATGTTCGCGGTGCACTTCCAATGTTGTTAATTCTTTTTTTACTTCAGATGCAAAAGACATATATGCCCCCTTTCCGACAGCTTCTTTCTATCAGAAAAAAGGTCAACAGATAGTTTTGATATTAGAAATCAGATTGATCAGTTCCGAAACGACTTTATTGCCGTCATGGTACACGCCGCCGTTCTTCATATCCAGGAAGTCCGCTGAGATGACCCGGCAATTTTCTTCGCGCAACCCTTTGAAATCATGGCGTACCTGCAGCAGATATTCTTCGTCGGCTTGTTGATTGAGGTATTCATCCGGCACTTTTTCCGTGTTCACCAATACGGTATCGATGAATTTCGCTTTTAGATGGTCATGTAAAACCTTGATATGATCAGCATCGGTGAAGCCCTCTGTTTCGCCCAATTGCGTCATGATGTTGCAGATGTATACTTTCTCGGCTTTGGTCTCGATGACCGCTTGTCCCAGATCACTGATCATCAGGTTAGGCAAAATGCTCGTATAAAGGCTTCCCGGTCCGATAACGACCATATCTGCCTCTAGAATGCTTTTGATGACGTGACGGGAAGCGACGGCCTCCCTTGTTTCATCCAACGGTTTGACATACACCCGTTCGATTTTTTTGCGGCCATTTGCGATTTTCGACTCGCCCTTGATGACCGTACCGTCCTTGAACTCTGCATAGAGTGAGAGCGGCTCGTCAGCTGCGGCGTAAATTTTGCCTTTTACGCCCATCATGACGGACAACAACCGAATGGCATCAAAAATATTCCCTTTCATTTCAGTCAGGGCCACGATGATGAGGTTTCCGATTGCATGCCCGGAAACGAAGGAATCCTTTGAATCGAAACGGTACTGAAAAATGTCCTTTTCCAATTTCGGCATATCAGAGAGCGCAATCAGGCAGTTGCGGATATCCCCGGGAGGCACAATGTTGACATGGTCGCGGATGATACCACTGCTGCCACCATCATCCGCCACCGTTACGATGGCGGTGATATCCGTGTTGTGGTTCTTCAGTTCTTCCAGAATGACCGGCAAGCCCGTTCCGCCGCCGATAACGACGATTTTCTTCGTTCTGCTCGGATTTTGACTCATGACCGATTCACCGTCTCTTTGCGCTTATTCCGATCACGATGGGTTGTATTGACCTGATAACCCGCACTCTTCAATTGCAGGCTAGTGCGTTCCGCCAAAGCGACCGAACGGTGTTGTCCGCCTGTGCAGCCGATGGCGATATTTACGCTGGTTTTACCTTCTTTTTTGTAGCCGGGAATGATGTATTCCAGCAAATCGATAAATTTTTTGTAAAAGATTTCCGTCTCCGGTTGCATCATGACATAATCGTAGACAGGCTTATCCAACCCCGTCAGCGGACGCAATTCATCAACGTAATGCGGATTGGGCAAAAAGCGTACATCCATAACGATGTCGGCATCGATCGGCAAGCCGTATTTGAACCCGAAAGATACAACTTCGATATGGAAAACATCCTTATCGTCGACTTTGAAAGTATCCAGCAAACGTTCCCTTAATTGGCGCGGTGTTGTTTCGCTCGTATCGATGACCAACTGCGACCGATTGCGGATGTCCTCAAGCAGTTCCCGCTCTTTGCGGATCCCTTCCAGAACAGTTCCGCCTGATTGGGTCAATGGATGACTTCTTCTTGTCTCTTTGTATCGGGAAACGAGCACATCGTCCTTTGAATCAAGGAAGATAACCTTGGTCGTGATGAAGGAAGTGTTGTCCAAACTGTCCACAGCAGACATGATTTCTTCAAAGAAAGCACGGGAGCGCAGATCAATCACCAAGCAGATTCTGCTTATTTTACCCGATTCCTTTACAAGCTCCCAAAATTTCGGCAATAAACTTGGGGGCATATTATCTATACAGAAATAGCCTAAATCTTCAAATGTCTGCAATGCCACCGTTTTCCCGGCGCCGCTCATCCCCGTTATGACTACCAATTCGAGAGTGTCTGCCATTCTAATTCCTCCAGTCAAAAATATATGTATGTTCATTATAACATACCGGGTGTATCATTTGTCTATTTCTGAATATTTTATCTATTCTTATGTTTTAGCTTCGGTATTTAAACAGAAAAGCTGCTTTAATTTGCTCCGCTAAACGGATATTACGCTCTCCAAAACGCGAATCATCTCGCCCTACGCAAACGCGTTCTGAATCCCAGAAATCTCCGCCTAAGCTGATATTACGTCACGGCCAAAAAGCGGCCGTTCTCGTAATATCCTCTTAGTGCTCGATTTCTACCCGGGATTCATCTCGCTCTCTTCGATTTATGCTTGAAGTGGCGGGCGGCGGCTACGGCGTTTTGCCAGCCGGCGTAGAGGTCATCGCGCACTTCAGTAGGCATATTCGGATGGAATTCGCAATCAGGTTCCCAATTTTTGATGATGTCATCGGTATCCTTCCAGAATCCTACTGCCAAACCTGCCAAGTATGCAGCTCCCAGTGCGGTTGACTCCATCACTTTGGATCGAGTCAATGTTGTGTTTAGAATGTTGCTTTGGAATTGCATCAGGAAGTTATTGTGGGCTGCTCCCCCATCGACCCGCATATTCGTGATGGCCAGTCCGGAATCCTTCTGCATCGTATCCACGACATCCTTTGTCTGATAAGCCAACGATTCGAGCGTCGCACGGATCAGGTGCGCTTTCGAAGTCCCTCTCGTCAATCCAAAGAAAGCACCGCGCACGTCCTGATCCCAATAGGGTGCCCCCAAGCCGACAAAAGCAGGAACCATATAGACGTTCTCGTTCGATTCAAGCAATTCAGCATATTCTTCCGACTCGGCTGAAGTACGGATCAACTGGGCTTCATCGCGCAGCCACTGCAGAGCTGATCCGGCCACAAAGATGCTTCCCTCAAGGGCATAAGTCACTTCGCCGTTCAAACCGTAGGCGATCGTCGTAAGCAGACCGTTTTCCGATTTCACTGGGGTAAGGCCTGTGTTCATAACAATGAACGCGCCGGTACCGTAAGTATTTTTCACCATCCCTTGTTCAAATCCGGTCTGCCCGAAAAGAGCGGCTTGTTGATCGCCGGCGATTCCGGCTATCGGGATGCGCGAACCGTAAAAATCATTTTCTTCGGTATAACCATATATTTCTGATGAAGAACGGACTTCTGGCAGTAGCGTTCGCGGAATATCCAGCAAATCCAGGATTTCCTGATCCCATTTCAAGTCGTAAATATTGAACAGCATCGTTCGGCTGGCATTGGAAACATCCGTTACATGCACCTTTTTTCCTGTCAGTTTCCAGACGATCCATGTATCAATGGTGCCGAAAAGCAGTTCGCCCTTTTCAGCCCGCTCACGAGCACTCGGGATATAATCCAGCAACCATTTGATTTTAGTGGCAGAAAAGTAGGAATCAATGATTAGTCCGGTTTTATCATGGATGAAGTCCTTATGCCCTTCCCGCTTCAGTTTGTCGGCAATTTCCGAGGTCTGGCGGGATTGCCAAACGATTGCATGATAGATCGGCATCCCAGTAACACGGTCCCACACAACCGTTGTCTCGCGCTGATTCGTTACCCCAATTGCCGCAACTTCCTCCGGACGGATGGCCCCCCTGATCAAAGCATCTGCTATGACTGACTGAACACTGATCCAGATTTCATTCGCGTCGTGTTCCACCCAGCCTGGTTCAGGATAATATTGCATCAATTCACGTTGCGATGAAGAGATGATTGTACCTTTCTTGTCCCAGATGATTGCACGCGTGCTGGTTGTCCCTTGATCTATCGACATGATGTATTTTTTCTCCACTTGTATGCCTCTTTCCTGATTAAAATTTATCATTGGCCAAAAATAAGAAACCGTTCTCATTTTTTTATCGTCTGTGCGTATTTGCCTCTACTATTATCCTAGCACTCTTTTCGACGAATCCCAATTATTTTTCTTTGCTCCAATGCTGCATCAGGAGCTCATATTAATTATATTGAACAATGTATTTATCAACTTGATGTCATTCAGATTGAACGAATTTATAAGTATAAAAATTTATCGAAAATATACCGCCAACCCAACGATGGAAACCCTTTCATTCACGCGCTTATTTCACAAAGTTTCAGCCCTATTATTTGCAAAATGGCTTCCTTGCGCGGTAAGGTAGAGTAAGGAATTTGTGAAATAAAAAAAATAAGAGGTGGAACGATGATAGAATTCAAAAATTTAACCAAGCGATTCCCGGGAGGGAAAATTGCAGTGGACTCCCTTAACCTGACATTCAATGATGGAGAGTTCATTGTATTCATCGGAACAAGCGGCAGCGGCAAAACAACCTCCATGAGGATGATCAATCGTATGATTGAACCTTCCTCCGGTGAAATCCTGATCGATGGAAAAAACATCAAGGACATGAATGCTGTGGAATTGCGCCGCCAAATCGGCTACGTCATCCAGCAAATCGGTCTGATGCCACACATGACCATCTTCGAAAACATCATCATGGTTCCAAAATTACTGAAATGGCCTGTGGAAAAACAAAAAACAATTGCAGAAGAGCTGATCCAAAAAGTCGATCTTCCATTGGATTTTTTGGAACGCTACCCATCTGAACTATCCGGGGGCCAGCAACAGCGTATTGGTGTTATCCGTGCTTTGGCAGCCGACCAGGACATCATTTTGATGGATGAACCTTTCGGAGCATTGGATCCGATCACCCGTGATTCTCTGCAGGAACTTGTCAAACAGCTGCAGCAGGAATTGGGCAAAACAGTCATCTTCGTCACTCACGATATGGATGAAGCTTTGAAACTGGCAGACCGGATTGTTATCATGCAGGAAGGAAAAGTCGTCCAATTTGATACTCCCGACAATATCCTGATGGACCCTGCGAACGAATTCGTCGAAAACTTCATCGGCGAGGAACGCCTCAGCCAAGCGCGCACAAATTTCCGCACAGTGGAACAAATCATGATCCGTGGCCCGGTATCCGTTTCGACTGATCAAAATCTATCAGAAGCCATCAAGCTGATGCGCACGCGCCGTGTCGACAGCTTGTTTGTGACCGATGCTGACGATGTCTTGTTGGGCATGTTGAGTGTCGAAGCAATCAACCAGAACCGACGCAGACCAGTCACTGCTGGCGAAATCCTGAGTGAAGTTTCTTTTGTCCGGGAAGGCACGCTCGTACGTGATGCTTTGCAGCGTATCCTGAAATTGGGTTACAAAAACATTCCTGTCGTGGATGCAAAAAACCATCTGATTGGCTTGATCACCCGCACTTCCATTGTAGATATGGTATACGATACGATATGGGGAGACATAGAGCCCGAAATGCCGGCTGAAGAAGTAATCGAAACGACCGCAGACATTGAAACGGTTAAGGGGTGATGATGATGGACTTTTTGACAACGAACGGTTCCGAGCTGCTCTTAAAAACAGGTGAGCATTTCTACATCTCAGCCTTAGCTCTGATGCTTGGCGTTCTGGTTGCCGTTCCTTTGGGCATTGCCTTGACCCACTTCAAGCGTTACTCCGGTTTTATCATCAGTTTTGTTTCGATTCTCCAGACGGTCCCTTCCTTGGCGTTACTTGCCTTGATGATCCCCCTTTTTGGGATCGGAAAACTTCCTGCGATCGTAGCTTTATTCATCTATTCCTTGTTGCCGATTCTGCGCAATACGTTCATCGGCATCTCGAATGTGGACAACAACATCATCGACTCAGCAAAAGGGATGGGTTTGACCGACAGTCAAATCATTCTGCAGGTGAAATTGCCTTTGGCAGCTCCGGTCATCATGTCCGGAATCCGCTTGGCGGGAGTGTACGTCATCGCCTGGGCGACGCTTGCTTCATATATAGGAGCCGGCGGTTTGGGTGATTATATTTTTAACGGATTGAATGTATACGATCAGGAAATGATCATTTGGGGGACTTTACCGGTGACCGTATTGGCTTTATTGGCTGATTTCCTTCTTGGAAAGCTTGAACGTTTCGTTTCTCCACAGACAACATCTGCAAAAGGAGGAAACTGAGCATGAAGAAACATATAAAGAAATGGTTGCTGTTTCCACTGACGTCACTTTTATTGGCAGCCTGCTCCTTGCCTGGCCTTGGCGCATCGGTGAACAATGAAGGCATCGTCATCACTGGTGGGACAACGACAGAAATGCAACTATTGAGTTATATGGTCAGAGGGATGGTCGAACATTACCTGCCGGATGCTTCTGTCGATATGGTAAATAATCTCGGCTCATCGACCCTGAATCATCAAGCTATGATCGGAGGGGATGCGAATATATCGGCTGTCCGCTACACAGGGACGTCACTGACTGGTGAATTGGGCATGGAACCTCTTACGGATCCCGCATTGGCGTTCGAGACGGTCGTCGAAGGCTTCGATGAACAATTCAATCAAGTTTGGTTCCCATCCTACGGGTTTGCCAACACGTATGCCTTCTTGGTGACACGTGAATTTGCCGAAGAAAATAATTTGGAGACCATCAGCGACCTGGCCGCATTGGCCCCTGATTTGAGAGCCGGCGTCGACAACTCCTGGATGGAACGGGAAGGTGACGGTTACGAATCCTTCAAAGAGACCTATGGCTTTGATTTCCAACGTGTCTATCCGATGCAGGTCGGTCTCGTCTACGATGCTTTGCAAGCGGACGAAATGGACATCGTTTTGGGCTATTCCACGGACGGACGGATCGCGAGCTATGACCTGGTCGTTCTCGAAGACGATCTGCAGTTGTTCCCGCCTTATGACGCCAGCCCGGTTGCCACCAAAGAGATTTTGGAGGCCTATCCTGAACTGAAGACCATCCTGTTGAAATTGGAGGATACGCTGACTGACGAGATGATGCAGGCGATGAACTATGAAGTCGATAACGACTTGGTGGAAGCCCAAACGGTCGCCAAAAATTTCCTGGAAGCGAACAGCTATTTTGAAGATAAAGAAGTCACATCCTTAAAGGAGGGAAAATGATGAACCTCAGTGAAATGAATATGCTCCAGCAGCTGCTCTACTATTATAGAGAAAATGCCAGCTATGTCTTCGAACAATTCACCCGCCATTTTCTGATTTCCATTTATGGGGTGCTGTTCGCTGCAATTGTGGCCATCCCGCTCGGTTTCTGGATTGCACGCAATAAAAAACTGGCGGATTGGATTATCGGCGCGGCCAATGTCATCCAGACCATCCCTTCTCTGGCGCTGTTATCCATTTTGATGCTGGGGCTCGGACTCGGTTCGGACACCGTCATTGCCACTGTCTTCCTGTATTCGCTGCTGCCGATCATCAAAAACACCTATACGGGTGTGCGAAATGTGGATGCCGCTCTGTTGGATACGGGTAAAGGCATGGGGATGACACGGATGCAATTGACTTATCTGATCGAATTGCCGTTGTCACTTTCCGTCATTATGGCCGGCTTGCGGAATGCCTTGGTGGTTGCAATCGGCATCACCGCCATCGGCACCTTCATCGGCGCCGGCGGTTTGGGGGATATCATTTCCCGCGGTGTCAATGCGACGAACGGGACAGCAATCATCCTTGCCGGCGCGATCCCAACCGCCCTGATGGCCGTTCTTGCCGATTGGTTGTTGGGTCTGATGGAAAAACGCCTGGATCCCTCCAGTAAAGTTAAACGTACCCGTTGAGTGCTCAAAATACGCAGTGAAGTCGAAGGACAAGGCGGTTCCAGCAAAAATGGATCGCCTTGTCTTTTTGATTTTTGGAAATTTCTCCGTGCTTCTCGATCGGATAATTTCTTTTAATGATTTTCCATTTGTGATAGAATAGATTGGACTCTAGACGGACAGACATTCTGATCTAGCAAGAGATATTTAAGGAGTGATATAAATGTGTGGTTTTGTTGGATATATCCATGGATCGACTGCATGGAACCATCAGGCTGTGATTGAAGGTATGATGAACAGGATCATCCACCGCGGACCAGACAGTGGCGGCATGTATTCTGATGACAAGGTAACGTTAGGCTTCCGCCGCTTGAGCATCATCGACCTTTCCGATAACGGGAAGCAACCGATGTACAGTGCCGACGGAAATTTGGTATTGGTGTTCAATGGCGAAATCTTCAACTTCCAGGAGTTGCGCGAAGATCTGAAGCAAAAAGGGCATGTTTTCCATTCCAAAACGGACAGTGAAGTTTTGATTTACGGATACAAAGAATACGGTTATGATTTCGTGAAACAACTGCGCGGCATGTTCGCGTTCGCAATCTGGGATAAAGTGAACGATACGATGTTCATCGCCCGTGATGGCTTCGGCATCAAACCGTTGTACTATACGACAAACACAACTGACGGCAGCTTGCTTTTCGGTTCTGAAATCAAATCATTTTTGGCTCACCCTGCTTTCATCAAAGAAGTGAACAAAGATGCTTTGCGCCCTTACTTGACGCTGCAATATTCTTCGATGGGCGAAACCTTCTTCAAGGGCGTCCACAAATTGAAACCGGCGCATTATATGGTGCTGAAAGGCAACGATATCCATACGGTCGAATATTGGGACAAAAAATTCCATGCCGAAAACGGCACTTTGGAGAGCTATGTGGAAGAAGTCAAAGCAACAATGGCCGATTCCGTCCGCGCCCACAAAATCAGTGATGTAAAGACAGGCGCTTTCCTGTCCGGCGGCGTCGATTCCAGCCTGATCACAGCTCTGATGAAACCAGAAAAATCCTTTTCGGTCGGCTTCTCCGAATATGAAAAAATGTTCAACGAAACCAACCAGGCTGCCGATCTTTCCGAAATCTTGGGCATCGAGAATGTCCGCAAGTACATTTCTCCTGAAGAAGCTTTCCATGCCCTGCCTACCATCCAATACCATATGGATGAACCGCAATCAAATCCGTCTTCCGTTCCGTTGTATTTCTTAGCTGAATTGGCGAAGAAAGACGTGACGGTCGTACTTTCGGGTGAAGGCGCAGATGAAATTTTTGGCGGCTACTCTTGGTATGAACCATCCAAGAAAATGGAGACTTATGAAAAAGTCCCTTACAGCCTAAGAAAAGGCATCGGCAACTTGGCCCACAAACTGCCGAAGAATACTTTGACGACCTTCCTGGTCAAAGGCGGCCAAAAACTGGAAGAACGCTTCATCGGCCAGGCCATCGTCTGGGACGAAGAAGAAGCTGTGGATATCCTGAAGCCAGCATACAAAAATGGCCCGGATATCCGCTCGATCACCAAACCGATCTATGACGAAGTCAAAGGCCAAGATGATGTGACGAAGATGCAGTATCTCGATCTGAACCTTTGGATGCCTGGGGATATCCTGTTGAAAGCCGACAAGATGAGCATGGCCCACTCGTTGGAGCTGCGCGTACCTTTCCTGGACAAAGAAGTCATGGAATTGGCGAAACGCATCCCATCGGATTACCGCGTCAACGAAATCGATACGAAATATGTGCTGCGTCGAGCGGCTGCCGATGTCCTTCCGGAAGAATGGGCGAAACGTCCTAAATTGGGCTTCCCTACTCCTATCCGTCACTGGTTGCGTGAAGAAGAATTCTACAACGAAGTCAGAAAAGCTTTCGCTTCCGACTATGCAGCAGAATTTTTCGACACCGACAAGCTTGTGCAGATTCTCGATGACAACTACACGAAGAAATTGGATTACGGCCGTCAAATCTGGACTGCCTACATCTTCCTCGTCTGGTACAAACGTTTCTTCATCGATGAAACGCCTCTGTCCGCGGAAGCTTTCGTAGCTTAGGATTGCTGATTGAAAATGCAAAAGAGAGTTGCCCGACAAGGGTAACTCTCTTTTTTCACCTGTTCCTCTCGTTTGCAGGTAGTGGTTATGCTTTCTCATCTTGGCATGTAAATGGTATCATATAGGTATAAAAAGTTGGAAAGAAGGTTATTCTATGGCCAGAGTTTTAGTTGTGCGCGCGCATCCGTTCGATAGCAGCGTCTCCCGTTCCATGAAAGTCCTGGATGCTTTTCTGGAGGAATACAAAGCTGTGAATCCTTACGATCGCATCAAAGACATGAATCTTTACGAAGTTGCCATCCCAGAAATCGACCGGGATCTTCTGACTGCCTGGAAGGAATTGTCTAAAGGCGTGCTGTTTGATCAATTGACTTCCCGCCAACAGGAAAAAGTGACGCTATTCAATCACTACACTGATGATTTCTTGTCCATGGACAAGATCATTATCGCCAATCCTCTATGGAACATGCATGTACCTGGGCGCCTGAAAACGTGGATCGATACCATCACGGTCGCCGGACAAACGTTCCGTTACACGGAATCGGGAGCAGTCGGAATGGTCCCAGATAAAAAATTATTGCATATCCAAGCTAACGGAGGAGTCTTCGACGGAAGCGACCCTGCCAGCCAGTACATTAAGAGCATTTTCCGCTTCCTAGGAGTCGAAGAAATCTCGCAACTGTTCGTTGAGGGGATGGATACATACCCGGACCGTGCCGATGAAATCGTTGCGGATGCAATCGAAAAAGCCAAACAATTGGCCAAAACTTTCTGATAAACCTTCAAACAAAAAAAGAAGCCCGCGGGCTTCTTTTTTTCTTGAATTCCTTATTCAGCTGTCAAAGTACGGATGCTTGCCTCGAAAGCAGCGACTTTTTCGTCGACTGCAGCTTGGCTCTCAGCCTTCGCACCGATATAGAATTTGATTTTTGGTTCTGTTCCGCTTGGACGGATAGCGATCCAGCTGCCATCCTCCAGGAAGTATTTCAGCACATTCGAGCTCGGCATATCAATGCTTTCTGTGGAGCCGTCTGTGAATGTCTTCGTTGAGTTGCCGAAGTCTTCCGTAATCGATACGGCGATGCCTGCGAAGTCATCCGGTGCTTCCGACCGGAATTTGGCCATCAGCGCTTTGATCTTTTCTGCTCCGGTGATGCCGGACATCGTGACGGAAATCGTCTGTTCTTTATAGTAGCCGTGCGTTTCGAAGATTTCAACCAAACCGTCATACAACGTTTGGCCTTTTTTCTTATAGTAAGCCGCTACTTCAGCAATCAGCACTAGGGCTTGGATAGCGTCTTTGTCGCGTACGAATGGTTTTGCCAGATAGCCATAGCTTTCCTCGAAACCGAACAAGAATTCCTTGCTGTGGTCTTCTTCGTACTGTTTGATTTTTTCTGCGATGAATTTGAATCCAGTCAGAACATCCACCATATCCGCACCGTAAGATTTTGCGATTGCGGTCGGCAACTCACTGGATACGATCGATTTAAGCGCTGTGCCGTTGGCGGGTAATGTGCCGGCTGCTTTTTTCGCGCGCAATAAGTAATCCAGCATCAATGCAGCGATTTGGTTACCAGTCAAAACAACGTACTCGCCCTTTGCTTTACGGACGGCCGCACCCAAGCGGTCAGCATCCGGATCGGTCGCGACCAAAATATCAGCATCCAGTTCCGTACCCAGTTTGATGGCGTATTCGAATGCGCCTGCTTCTTCTGGGTTCGGTGATTTCACGGTGGAGAAGTTTGGATCGGCCACTGCCTGTTCCGGCACGAGGTAGATACCTTCAAAACCGGCATTCTTCAAGGCACGTTCACCCATCATCTGCCCGGTGCCATGCAGGGGAGTGAAGACCAATTTCATTTCTTTGCTCATTTCATGGACAAGGGCTGGATCGACAGTCACTGTTTTGACTAGATCAAGGTAAGTTGCATCGATCTCTTCCCCTAGCATTTTGATCAAGCCAGCTGCCTTCAGCTCTGCTTCATCACCCACTTGGATCGTCAGTGGATTTTCGATTGCTCTTACATATTCAGTCAAAGCGTCTGCATCGTCAGGAGTCATCTGGCCGCCGTCGTCTCCATATACTTTATAGCCGTTATAATCAGCCGGATTATGGCTCGCTGTGATCATGATCCCCGTTAGCGCATTCAAATGTCTTACCGCAAAGGACAACTCGGGTGTTGGTCGCAAGCTTTCAAAAACGAAAGCCGGAATACCGTGCGCACCCAATGTTTTCGCTGCCTCCATCGCGAACTCCGGAGATTGATGTCTGGAATCGTAAGCGATCGCGACGCCACGTTTTTTCTCTTCTTCACCTTTCGCTTCCATCAAACGGGCCAATCCTTCGGTCGCTTGGCGTACTGTGTAGATGTTCATCCGGTTGATGCCGACTCCCAGGATGCCGCGCATTCCGGCAGTCCCGAATTCCAGCGGAGCAAAAAAAGCATCTTTCAGTGCTTCTTCATTTCCCTCCAAAGATTTTAATTCTTCTTTTAATGTAGGTTCTAATAAGGCAAAATTATTCCATTGTGCGATGGTTTCTTGATAAGACATTTTCATCATCCTTCCCATATTAGTTTAGCCATATTATAACATTATTTGCATGCCAATTGAGCGAAAAGATGGAATCTACAAAAAAAGTTCACGCTCTGAAATCAGAGCGTGAACTTTGGTGATATTTATCGGTGTGACAACAAATTTACTGTTGCACTGATGATCTTTCAGTCAGCTGTCTCGGCAGCAGCTTCAGCAGCTGCCAGACGGTCATGCAAGTCTTCGATGTAAGAAAAAGCACGGTTCCCGGCTTCCCCACCATCTCCGACAGCAGTCGTGATTTGGCGCAGCAGTTTCTGGCGCACATCACCGATGGCAAAGATGCCCGGTACGGCCGTTTCCATATGCTCATTCGTGATGATCCAGCCTTCTTCATCCGTGATTCCCAGATCAAGGAAAGCATCCGATTGCGGCAAGATGCCGACGTAGATAAAGACGCCGTCCACAGCATTTTCGGTGATTTCATTGGTATTTTTGTTCCGGATCACTACACCCGTGACTTTTTGTCCGTCTCCCTTGATTTCTTCCACAAAGGAATCCCAAGTGAAGGAAACTTTCTCATTCTTGAAGGCACGGTCTTGGATGATTTTTTGGGCGCGCAAGGCATCGCGTCTGTGCACGATGTTCACATCCGCAAATTGCGTCAAGTAAGCCCCTTCTTCTACGGCAGAGTCTCCGCCGCCGATCACTGCCAATTTTTTGCCTTTAAAGAAGGCACCATCACAGACGGCACAATAGGAAACGCCGCGGCCATTATACTGCTCCTCACCAGGAACACCCAACTTGCGGTGGTAAGAGCCGGTCGCGATGATGACAGCACGCGTTTTATAGGATTTTTTGCCTGCTTCGACGATGCGGTAATCGCCATCGACAACAATGCGTTTTACATCGCCATAAACGTGCTCCGCCCCGAATTGCATGGTGCTTTCGTACATCCTTTCAGCCAATTCCGGACCCAAAATCGATTTGAAGCCCGGATAATTTTCGACTTCGGCTGTATTGTTCATCTCCCCTCCAGGGATGCCACGCTCCAACAATAAGGTGCTCAAATTCGAACGGGAGGCATAAAGCGCCGCAGTCATTCCGCCTGGTCCGGCTCCGATGACGATGACGTCATAAATTTTTTCAGTTTGTTCCATGTTTAGTGTATCTCCTTCTGGTGTTAAGTCTGTTCCGGTCTGGTGCCGAAATCTGGTTCTTATTCAGTTTACTCTGACTTTATTTTTTGTGCCACAATTCTGCTCAGGGGCCACGTTGATGGAGAAGAAGCCGAGCCATGAATCGCAGAACGATTGATGGCTCGGCCTCTCTTATTTTATTCAAAAATCAATTGGCTTTGGATCACCTAAATGGCTACTTGCCTTCGTCCTCGGCAGCCAACTTTTCGCCCAGTTCCACCAGATAATTTTTCAATTTATCTTTTATTTCAGGATGGGTCAGACCGTAGGAAATGCTAGTCGTCAGGAAACCGAATTTGTCTCCGACATCAAACCGCTTGCCGTCGAAGCGTTTTGCAAAGACGCGTTGCGTTTGGTTCAGCGTGTCGATGGCGTCGGTCAATTGGATTTCCCCGCCGGCACCCGGGTTCTGATTTTCCAGAATTTCGAAAATTTCTGGAGTCAGCAAGTAGCGGCCGATGATCGCCAAATTACTCGGAGCATCTTCCGGATTCGGTTTTTCGACGAATCTGCGGACGTTGAACAGGCCTGGTTCCAGTTCCTGATCGGGATCGATGATGCCGTACTTGGATGTTTCTTCATGCGGCACTTCCATCACAGCGATGTTCGAAGCATGTGTGCGCTCGTAAGCATCCATCAATTGTTTGGTCAACGGCACTTCATCTTCCATCAGATCATCCCCGAGCATGACCACAAAAGGCTCATCGCCGACAAAGGCTTTTGCCTGCAGAACCGCATGGCCCAATCCCAATGGATAAGACTGGCGGACGAAATGGATGCGCAAACCGGTCGTTTCCTGCACCAATTCAAGCAATTCATTTTTGCCTTTTTCGCGCAGATTCGCTTCCAACTCGATGTTTGAATCAAAATGGTCTTCGATCGGGCGTTTGCTTTTTCCGGTTACGATCAGGATATCTTCAATGCCTGATGCTATCGCTTCTTCGACAATGAATTGAATGGTCGGCTTATCGACGATCGGCAACATTTCTTTTGCCATCGCTTTCGTTGCCGGTAAAAAACGCGTTCCGAATCCTGCAGCAGGAATCACTGCTTTTCTGACTTTCTTCATATTGACTGGCTCCCCTTTTCCACATTTTGAGAAGATTGTTCCGCTTTGCCTTCGCGCAGCATCAATTCCTCGATTGCTTTTTTGACATCGACTTTCTCGTACAACACTTTATAGATGGCTTCCGTGATCGGCATTTCGATGCCTTTTTCTTTAGCCAATTCATAAGCGGCTTTGGTTGTCGCCACGCCTTCAACGACCATTCCCATGTTGTTCAGCACTTCATCCAGATCATGGCCTTTTCCGATCAGGTCCCCAGCTCGCCAGTTCCGCGAGTGGCGGCTTGTGCCGGTAACGATCAGATCGCCTACCCCGCTCAAACCGAAGAAGGTCATTGGATCGGCTCCAAAGGCTGTGCCTAGTCGGCTGATTTCAGCTAATCCGCGCGTCATCAAAGCCGCTTTCGCGTTGTCGCCATAGCCTAACCCATGGAGCGCTCCTGCACCTACGGCGATGATATTCTTCAAAGCAGCGCCTAACTCAACTCCAATGACATCCGTGTTCCGGTAGACCCGGAAATAGGGATTCATGAATAGTTTTTGCACATAACCTGCATCTTCTTCGCTCTCGGATGCGGCAGTGATTGTTGTGATGTCTTTTTTGGCCACTTCTTCCGCATGGCTCGGTCCGGAAAGGACGACTAAGCTATCGTACTTTTCAGCCGGAATCTCTTCCTGGATGATGACGGAAATCCGTTTATGCGTATCCTGCTCCAAACCTTTGCTGGCGTGGATCAGATGCGGCTTTGTTTGGCCATCCAATAACGATGCGACTTCTTTCGCGACTACGCGGATCGCTTTTGTCGGCAGTACGAACAAGAGCGCATCTGCTTCGTTTATGGCGGCTTTCAGATTGGTGTATCCCACAATCGCTTCACTCAACTTGGCACCTGGCAAGTAATGCTCATTCGTATGCTGTTCGTTGATTTCTTTGATTTGCTTCGGGTCATTCCCCCAGAGACGGACATCATGCCCATTCTCATCCAATACCATTGATAAGGCTGTACCCCAAGATCCTGCCCCCAACACGGCGACTTTTTGTTTCATTTTGTTCGCTTCCCCTCGATTAGACTCTCACGCCGGAAAGAATGTACTCTTCCAACTCCTGTGGATCTTTGACTATTTTTGTTGGCCGATATGGTTGGATGAAGGCAGTCGTTTTTTCGGACCAGCCTACAAAAATGCTTGTGATGCCCGCATTATTGCCTGCGACTATATCGTGGTGATTGTCTCCGACCATTACGCTGGTTTCCCTTTCGGCGTTCAGACGATCCATAGCCAGGAATAGTGATTCGGGATCGGGCTTCGGTTGCGAAAAATCGCCTGAGCCGAGGATCGTATCAAAATAATCCGTGATGCCGAGGATAGCGATACCGCGTTTCAGCACATCGCTGCGCTTCGTCGATACGACGCCCAAGCTGAGGCCTTCTTGTTTGAGGTTCTCAAGCACTTCTTTGATGCCTGGAAACATGCCGATCATTTCATCATGCTTCTCAAGCATGACTTCCCTGTAGCGGGCGACCAGTTCATCCTGTCGCCCTTGATCAAGATTCCCGTATATTTCCTCTAAACTTGGACCGTTGAACTGGGCCATTTCCTCTTTTTTGAACCGGCCCGGAAAATTTTCCTCCATGACGACGAAGTGGCTTTCGCTGATTAGTCGGTTTGTGTCGGCAATCGTGCCATCAAAATCAAATAATACTGTTTTAAAATTCATTCCCTTATTACGCTCCCTTTCTGGTGATATCCGCGTAATAGGGGTCAGGCGGATAATTATTTCTGCGTCTGTAAGCCCAGACTCCCATCGCTCCAAGGAACAGCAGGATGGACAGCGCCTGTGAAACCCGGATAGGTCCGAATAGATACAGGCTGTCCGTGCGCATGCCTTCGATGAAGAAGCGGCCGAACGAGTACCACATGACATAAGTGAACATCACTTCACCTACACGCAAGAGCTGGCCTTTTCTGCGCAGGAACAGGATCAGCACAAAACCGGTCAACGACCAAAGTGATTCGTACAAGAAAGTCGGGTGGTAATATATTCCGTTGATGTTCATCTGTTCAATGATGAATTTGGGCAGGAACAAATTCTCCAAAAAGGCGCGGCTGACTTCCTCACCATGCGCTTCCTGGTTCATGAAATTCCCCCATCTGCCGATGGATTGCGCAATCAAGACTGCGGGTGCCAAAATATCCATCGTCAATGCAAAAGAAATCCCTTTTCGTTTTGTGTACCAGTAAATTGTCAAAATACCGGCTATCAATGCCCCATAAATGGCGATGCCACCATTCCAAATCTGAATGATTTCGCCCGGGTTCTGCAAATAATAATCCAATTCAAACAATACATAGTAAATGCGGGCGCCTATGATTCCAAGCGGTATCGTCCAGAACATCATATCGACAATAAAATCCGGATCCAACCCTTTGTTCTCGGCCTCTTTCGTCGCCAATGTCATGGCAATCAGGATGCCTATCGCGATGATGACACCATACCAACGGATTTCCAACCCACCGAACGACAATGCGACCGGGTTCAATGCGGCTATCAAGTTAATCATTTATCTACTCCTTCATTCATGCCTAATCATTTTTTTGGGCATTCTCTTTTATCAAAGCTTCCAAATTTCTTTCGAAAGTCTCAGCGGCATTGTAGCCCATGGTTTTCGCACGGAAATTCATGGCTGCCACTTCGATGATGATCGCAAGATTTCGCCCTGTCTTTACCGGAATCGTGATTTTAGGGATGCCGACATCCAGAATGTTCACGATTTCTTCTGTGCTGCCCAGACGCTCGAATTTCTTGTCTTTGCTCCAAAGCTCCAGGTTGACGATCAGATTGACTTCATTTGTCTGTTTGACTGCGCCTGCCCCGAACAGCGTCATCACATCGATGATGCCGATACCGCGGATTTCGATCAGATGGCGCAGGATTCCCGGTGCTTCACCGATCAGTGTATTTTCATCATGTTGGTACAGATCAACGCGATCGTCAGCAACCAGACGGTGTCCCTTTTGGATCAATTCCAAAGCCGTTTCCGACTTCCCGACGCCGCTGTCCCCTGTAATCATGACGCCCATTCCAAAAACATCCACGAAAACCCCGTGCATAGAAACCCGTTCCGCCAACTTGCCTTCAAGGAAATTGGTGATGTTACTGGATACTCTTGTCGTTCTGGACTGCGCCGAAAGAATCGGTATGCCGGCTTCCTGAGCGGCTTTCGTCAATTCTGTTGGCGCCTGCAGCTTGCGTCCGATAACGAAGCAAGGTGTCTCTTTGCTGCATAGTCGCCTCATGACGATCAGGCGCTCTTCGGCGGTCATCCTCTCGATGAATGTCAGTTCCGTTTTCCCCAACAACTGGATACGGGCCGACGGGTAGAAATTAAAGAAACCTGTCAACTCGACGCCGGGTCTGGAGATTTCGCTGGTCGTGATTTTGTTTTCTAAAAATTCTGCTCCGCTCAGTACAATATAACCTGAAGAATCCACTAATTCCTTTACAGTGACTGTATTCGCCATTCTTATCCCTCGCTCTATCATTTAATTTCCTGACCCCGATCAGGCAGGATTTTTTACATTTTCGTCTTGCCGCAAACCATGATTGCATCGCTTGTGGTTTATTGTATTCCTATCCATCATAACATTTTATGCATGCATACGAAAGAACAAAAAGGCAGCTGAAACAATCGTTTCAGCTGCCTTACTTTATGTTATTTGGTGCTAAGCACCGCAGCGTAACCCTGTTGGTTAACGCGCGTCATCCCTGTTCAGGAACATATGCACGATCGACATGATCAAAGCCACTAGGAACGCTGTGCCGTAGCTCGTGAAGTGGAATCCGGGACCGACCAACCAAGACGTAAGATACAGCATAAATCCATTGATGACGAAGCTGAACAAGCCGAACGTAAGGATCGTGATCGGGAACGAGAGGATTGAAAGCACAGGTTTGATCAAAAAGTTGACGATGCCTAAAATGATGCTGGCCCAAAATGCCGTCCAAAGGCTATGCACATAGAACGAAGGTGCCATAAAATAAGCCAGAGCGATGAACACTAACGAATTGACGGCCGCTTTCTTCCAAAATCCCATCAAAAATCACTCCAGTCGTCCTCTTCTTGTTTTTCCACTGGTTTTGCTTCTTTTACAGATCTATAGGCATCGGAACTGCGACGGGATGATGAAGAACCATATTTACCACCGAATGATTGTCCATCTCCGCTTTGGCCCGGTTCAGGCATCAGTACAGCCATCAGGATGTACAGCAATACAGGCGATCCGACACCCGCAAATACGGAAATCAGAAATATCACACGCACAATCGTCGAGTCGATGCCGAAGTATTCGGAAATACCTCCCAGAACACCGCTGACTTGTCTGTCTGTAGCAGATTTAGTTAATTTTTTCATGTTCGTTCTCTCCTTATATAGGCCATTTATTGTCGCTATTTTTAGTTATTTTTTAAGAATATGTTTCCTGTTGTTGTCTTTAATTCTACCATAACCGGCGCTTCCTCGTCCATTCGTCTGAATTCCAAGTACTTGTTGGTGTGTTCATTTTTTTGACGGATGATTTCAATGTTTTCCATCCGATTCATGATTTTTCCCAAAGAGCTGCTGGCTTTCACTTCTGCACTTTTGGCAGCCGGCAAGGACAGTTTGACGGAACCGTTGACGGAGCTGGCTTGAATTTGTTTTGCGTTGGTTCCCGGATAGGAAAGTTTCACATCGCCGTTCACAACGGAAACAGTTGCGCTGATGACATCACTCTTGATCGTCAGACTGCCGTTTATGGTCTTCGCCAGAACATCAACGATCGTGCTTTCTGAAACATCCAGATTCCCATTGACGCCATCCGTCTCCAACATGATGGCCTTGAGACCTGAGATGACCATATTGCCATTGGTGGATTTGATGTAAAAATCTTTTCCTTCAATGTTTTTCAAAGTTGCATTCCCGTTCAACATCTTGATTGCGACATAATCGTATTCGCGTTTCGGCAAGGAGACGACGATATCGCATTTCACTCTTTTGTTCGGAACGCGGAAAGTAAATTTATCCTCATCCATCACCAGCGTGCTCCGAGCATCGAATGCTTCCTTCGCTGTCGCTTCTTCAGTTTTCCCATAGATTTTCACATCTGCGGCGACCGAAATGGTTTCGTTATCCCAACGCTGCAACGTCACGTTGCCGTTTGCCAGTTGGAAGTCAAGAATCGTCGCTGTATTTTGATCGAATGTGAATTCATGCTGGAATTTGCTGGTGATCAATCCAGGAATCTTGATGTTGAAATCAGTGTCCTTCCAATCGACATTCTCTACGACCGTTTGCACCGTGTCAGTCAAAAATTTGCTCAATTGTGCGCCTGCTTTGGTGAGGCGATCCGTGAAATTGGTGGCTGTGTCTTTCCATTCCTCTTTATTGCCCAGTTTCTCGCCAAAGGATTTCACGCTGTTTTCCACATGCTCCTTCTTGAGGCTGCGCATTTTTTGTTCCATCTCGACTTTTTCGGCTTCCAGTGCGGCAGCTTGCCCACGCAGACCATCCAGCTCTTCATCCAAGCGCATCAGCGTGATTTCTTGTTCGCCCGTCAAATCACCCAGTTCATCGGCTGTCGCCAATTCTTGCCTTTTTTCGGCTTTGTCGTTGATCTGTTTTTTCAGCGATTGCAGTGCGTCGCCCTTCGCATCGATCTGAGAGGAAAAATAGGAAATTTCGCTAGCCAGTTCATCCAAAATCTTTTCCAAATTTTCACGGTCTTTCCGCTCTTGATCGGTTTGCTCTGTATAATCTGATGCAGCATCATGTTTATCGGTAAAATCTTGCTGCTGATTCAATTTCACAGCATCTTTTCCTTCGCGCTTCGCAATGTTTTCCAAAAGTACCAAAGCTTCTTCTGTGGTGATGATGCCTTCTCTTACCAACGCCAAAATACGGTCTCTTTCATTCATGGTAGTTCCTCCTTGATGGTTATCCATTTATTTATTCACTGACATGGGACAGTTTGCCTATTTCTGATTATCTGTTGCTTATGTTCCTATTATGCCCAATTTCCATCCCCTTGTCATAGGTCTAAAGATTGATTTTCCCTTCAGTAGAAATGACTAGAGAGTAGCGGGTACACTAAAAGGCCACCCGGAATCGGCTGGCCTTTGCTGTCTATTTTGTCTTTTTGTTTCTTGCTTTATCCCGTTCCAGAATGGGTTTCAGGAATTGGCCGGTGTAGCTTCCTTTCACTTCGGCGATTTCTTCTGGAGTTCCGGTCGCGAGTACGGTTCCCCCGCCGGCTCCGCCTTCAGGTCCCATATCGATGATGTAATCGGCCGTTTTGATTACGTCGAGATTGTGTTCGATCACGACAATCGTATTGCCGGCTTCTACCAATCGGTCCAAAACCTGCAACAATCTGGCGATATCGTGCGTATGCAATCCCGTAGTAGGTTCATCCAGTATATAGAATGTCTTCCCGCTGGATACGCGTTGCAGTTCACTGGCCAATTTCATCCGTTGGGCTTCACCGCCGGATAGAGTAGTGGCTGGTTGTCCTAATGTAACATAGCCAAGGCCGACATCGACGATAGTCTGCAATTTGCGTCTGATTTTAGGAATGGCTTCAAAATAGGCCAAAGCTTCCTCAATCGTCATATCCAACACTTGAGCGATGTTTTTGCCTTTGTATTGCACTTCCAAAGTTTCTGAATTGTAACGCGTGCCATGACAGACTTCGCAAGGCACGTAGACATCCGGCAAGAAATGCATCTCGATCTTCAGAATGCCGTCGCCGCGGCAGGCTTCACAACGCCCACCCTTGACGTTGAAGCTAAACCGGCCTTTTTTGTAGCCGCGTATTTTGGCTTCGTTGGTGCTGGCAAAAAGGTCGCGCATGTCATCGAAAACGCTGGTATATGTTGCTGGATTGCTTCGCGGTGTCCGTCCGATCGGGCTTTGATCGATATCGATTACTTTCTCCAGACCTTCGAAACCGCTGATTGTCTTGAATTTGCCCGGTTTTTCTTTCGTACGCGTCAATTCTTTGGCCAGGGCCGTCTTCAGGACATTATTGACCAAGGAGCTCTTACCCGAACCAGAGACGCCTGTGACTGCCACAATTTTCCCTAGAGGAAAAGCCGCGTCCACATTCTTCAGATTATTTTCAGTGGCGCCAGTGATTTCCACGGCTCCTTTGTCTTCTGTCCTTCGCGTCTCCGGAACCGGGATGAACAATTTCCCTGACAGGTATTTCCCGGTCAGCGATTTTTTGTTTTTCATGACTTGTTCAGGCGTACCGGCAGCCACAATTTCGCCACCGAGTTCACCTGCACCTGGTCCGATATCGATCAGATAATCCGCCTGCATCATCGTGTCTTCATCATGCTCCACAACAATCAGCGTATTCCCGAGGTCGCGCATGTTTTTCATCGATTCGATCAACCGATTGTTGTCGCGCTGATGCAACCCGATGGATGGCTCATCCAAAATGTAGAGCACACCGGACAGGTTGGAGCCTATTTGCGTCGCCAAGCGGATCCGCTGCGCTTCCCCTCCGGAAAGCGTGCCCGCTGTCCGACTCAAGGTCAAGTAGTCCAGGCCGACGTTCTTCAGGAAAGTCAATCGGGACAAAATTTCCTTCAGGATAGGCGCCGCAATCTGTTTCTCTTGTTCCGAAAGAGAAATCCCCTCGAAGAAGGCGACCGCATTTTCAATGGAAAACTCCGTGACTTGACCGATGTCGTGTTGGGCCACCTTCACGGATAAGGCCTGCTCATTCAAACGATAGCCGTGGCAAGTATGGCAGGGCAGCTCGGTCATGTATTGGCGCATCGCTTCGCGCGTAAAATCGCTCGATGTCTCTTTGTAGCGTCGATTGACATTGGTGATGACCCCTTCAAAAGGGATATCGACATCCCGGACACCGCCGAATTCATTCTGGTAATGGAAATGGAACAATTCGCCTTCAGCACCATAGAGCAGCTTCTGCTGGGTAGCGGAACTAAGTTCAGCGTAAGGAAGATCCATATCAATCCCGTTTTGGACACAAAATTGGCGCAGCATTTCCGGGTAGTAATTCGAACTGATCGGGTTCCAAGGCACCAACGCACCTTCATTTAAGGAAAGCTGTTTATCCTGAACGATCACGTCAGGATCGACTTCCAATTTCATCCCTAATCCATCACATTCGGAACAGGCTCCGTAGGGCGCATTGAAAGAAAACAGGCGCGGTTCAATTTCACCGATCGTAAATCCACAATAAGGACAGGCGTGGTGCTCACTGAACAAAAGCTCTTCACTGCCGATAACATCAACGATGGCGTATCCATCGGCCAAATGCAGTGCCGCTTCGATCGAATCGAAAATCCGCGAACGGATGCCCTCCTTGATGACCAGCCTATCCACAACGATAGCGATATCGTGTTTTTTATTCTTTTCCAATTCAATGTCCTCAGAGACATCAAACAACTCTCCATCGACGCGGACACGGACGTAGCCTTGTTTTTTGATGTCTTCAAATATTTTTTTGTGCTGCCCTTTTTTCCCTTTGATGATCGGTGCCAGTATCTGCAGTTTCGTGCGTTCCGGAAGCTCAAGAACCTGATTCACCATCTGTTCGGGCGATTGGCTGCTGATCGGCGTGCCATCATTCGGACAAATCGGGTGACCCACACGGGCAAAAAGCAGTCGCAGGAAGTCATTGACTTCTGTAACTGTACCGACAGTCGAACGTGGATTACGGTTCGTCGTCTTTTGATCGATGGCAATCGCTGGGCTCAAGCCATCGATGCTGTCCACATCCGGTTTGTCCATCTGGCCCAAAAACTGGCGTGCATAGGCGGAGAGGCTTTCCACATAGCGTCTTTGTCCTTCTGCATAAAGCGTATCGAAAGCCAACGAGCTCTTACCAGATCCGGAAAGACCGGTCATGACGACAAGCTTATCCCTTGGGATGGTAACATCTATATTCTTCAAATTGTGCGAACGGGCTCCCCGTACGATGATTTGGTCTTTTGCCATATTTTCAGATCCCTCTTTGACTTATTCTTTGGTTTTCGTCTGTTTCCTATTCTCTTTCAGTATACCATATCAACCCCGAAAAAGAACACTAGTTCGCACGAGTGGTCATTGTTTTTTCTTGTCCGCTGTAGCTGTCTCTGCATCGTTTTGTGCCTCTTCCCGCCCGTGTTCGGCATGTTCGACAGCCAAATGCAGGATTGCGTAGACATGCTGATCATCTTGACTGTAGAGGATATTTTTCCCGCTTCTTCTGCTCTTCACTAACTTCGCTTCCCGCAATTTTTTCAGTTGGTGCGACACCGCCGATTGCTCCAAGTCCAGTTCCTCTGCGATGGCATTAACGTTCAGTTCCCGATTTTCCAATACATGGAGAATCAAAAAACGGGTCGGGTCGCCGATTAATTTGAAAATTTTCGTAACTGCTAATATCGTTTCTATATTCAAGTCTGACATCATCTCACTTAGACCCCTATCCCTTACCTTCAATCCTTATTTTAGCAAATTCATCCGTTCTATGAAAGCTATTGCCCTTGCTGACAAAGGCAAGCGAACTGGTTTAGCTTAAGATCCGAAATGACGCAGAAAACAAAAAAGCGTTGCGGCACCTTTTTGATAAGCTCCCAATAAAGTAGACAGTAGAAATAACAAAAATTTCTATTCTACTTTATTGGGGGTTTTTTTATGCGAATAAATAGGCGTTGGACTGTGGAAGAAAAAGTAAACATCGTTAAAAAATA
>NZ_JBAVFV010000057.1:0-9367 GCF_049684335.1 Trichococcus sp. | reverse complement strand
ACGAAATGGGCGCACCGGATCAGTTTTTGCATATCCGTGTCCCAGGGGATGAACTGCTTTTGAGACGCCCAATCAGCATCGCTTCAATCGATGCCGAGAAGGAAGAATGCGTCATTATCTACCGTACCGAAGGAAAAGGCACCACTATCATCAGCAAGCTTACAGCAGGCGACGAATTGGACATCCTAGGACCATTGGGCAACGGGTATCCGACTGATATGCTCTCGGAAGGCCAAAATGCTTTGCTGATCGGAGGGGGCATCGGCGTTCCTCCGCTTTATGAATTAGCGAAACAATTGCATGCGAAAGGCATCAATGTTGTAAACTGCTTCGGTTTCAAAAACAAAGAAGAAGTATTCTATGAGGAAGAATTTGCAGCATTCGGCAGAGTGAACATCGCGACAGATGACGGCAGCTACGGCAAGCAAGGCTTCGTTACACAATACTTCGATGAGCTGGACGGCTTCGTTCCGGATGCAGTCTTCGCCTGCGGTCCGAAAGGCTTATTGGTAGCAGTATCAAAGACATTCGATCCAAGCCGTACCTACCTTTCGCTGGAAGAGCGCATGGCCTGCGGTATCGGCGCCTGTTACGGTTGCGTCTGCGACAAGAAAGACAGCACATCAGCTTACGATAATTTCAGAGTCTGTGTCGAAGGACCGGTCTTCAGAGCAGAGGAGATAGTATTATGAATCGATTAGCAGTCAGTTTACCCGGTTTGGAATTAAAAAATCCAATCATTCCTGCCAGCGGATGTTTCGGCTTCGGCGAGGATTACGGCAAGTTTTACGACTTGAGCCTATTGGGCGCCATCATGACGAAAGCGACGACGCTGGAGCCCCGCAGAGGCAATCCTACGCCACGTTTGGCAGAAACGCCATCCGGCATGCTGAATGCCATCGGATTGCAGAATCCTGGTGTAGAGGTTGTTGTTGCACAGAAGCACACAGCGCTTGAGAAATACGATGTGCCTTTGATTTCGAACGTCGCCGGAAACACAGTCGATGATTATTACCAAGTCTGCAAAGCCGTTTCCCAATCGCCGAACGTCAAAGCGATCGAATTGAATATTTCTTGCCCGAATGTCCACAAAGGCGGCCTGCAATTCGGAACCGATCCGGAGATGGCAGCTGCCGTAACGCGTGCGGCGAAAGAAGGCGCAACCGTTCCGGTTTATGTCAAATTGTCACCGAACGTTACGGATATCGTCGAAATCGCAAAAGCGGTTGAAGCAGCCGGGGCGGATGGCATTTCAATGATCAACACTTTGGTGGGCATGCGCATCGATCTGCACACGCGCAAACCGATTATCGCCAACAAAACGGGCGGTCTTTCTGGTCCTGCCATCAAACCGGTTGCGATCCGTATGATCTATCAAGTGGCACGGGCAGTCAATATTCCAATCATCGGGATGGGCGGCGTCTATACGGTGGATGATGTGCTGGAAATGTTCATGGCTGGAGCAAGCGCAGTCGGCGTCGGCATGGCCAATTTCACCGATCCGTTCGTTTGCCCGAAACTGATTGAACAGCTTCCGCAACGCATGGACGAACTGGGCATCAACAGCCTGCAGGAATTAATCAATGAAGTGAGAGAAGGCATCCTCAATGAACGATAAACCGATAATCGCGTTGGACTTTTCAACGAGCGAAGAAATAAAGAACTTCCTTCTACTATTCAAAGATGAGTCGCTTTATGTAAAAGTGGGTATGGAATTGTATTACCAACACGGAGCGGAAATCGTGAAAAAGATCAAGGAAATGGGCCACGAAATCTTCCTGGACCTGAAATTGCATGACATTCCGAACACCGTTCACCGCGCCATGAAAGGCTTGGCCGCATTGGATATCGATATGGTTAATGTCCATGCAGCTGGCGGTTCGGAAATGATGAAAGCCGCTAAAGACGGCTTGATCGCTGGTACGCCGGCAGGAAGCGCCGTTCCGAAGCTGATCGCGGTCACACAATTGACTTCCACTTCCGAAGAAGCGATGCAGTCGGAACAACTGATCAAAGTCAGCCTGCAGGAGAGCGTTCTGCATTACGCAGACCTGACCTGCAAATCCGGACTCGATGGCGTCGTATGTTCCGCATGGGAAGCGCGCATGATCAAGGACCACACGAATGAGGACTTCATCTGTTTGACACCGGGTATCCGCCCGGCAGGCAGTGCAGTTGGGGATCAGAAGCGTGTCGCTACACCAGGCCGCGCAAGAGAAATCGGCTCAACCTTCATCGTAGTCGGTCGACCGATCACCCAAGCAGCGGATCCCGTTGCAGTCTATCACGAAATCAAGAACCAATGGAATGGAGCGGAATAAAATGACGATAGCAAAAGAAGTAGCAAAATCATTATTGGACATCAAAGCAGTGAGCTTAAGCCCGCAAGACCCTTTTACTTGGGCATCCGGCTTGAGAAGCCCAATCTATTGCGATAACCGCGTGACAATGAGCTTCCCGGCAGTGCGCAAACAAATTGCGCAAGGCTTGGCTGATCTGATCAAAGAAAAATACCCGGATGCAGAAGTGATTGCCGGAACTGCGACTGCAGGCATCCCGCACGCAGCTTGGATTGCTGACATTTTGGACTTGCCGATGGTCTACATCCGCAGCAAAGCGAAAGACCATGGAACAGGCCGCAAAATCGAAGGTAAAATTACTGAAGGTCAAAAAATGGTCGTAGTCGAAGACTTGATCTCCACAGGCGGCAGCGTCATCGAAGCTTCCAAAGCAGCTGAACTGGAAGGCGCAAACGTATTGGGTTGCGTCGCGATCTTCACTTACGGATTGGCTAAAGGAACGAAAAATTTCGCCGATGCCGGTCTTGCGATCGACACGTTGTCCAACTACAGCACACTGCTGGAAGTTGCCCATGAAACAAACTACATCTCCGAAGCAGAATTGGAGTTATTGAAAGACTGGAGCAAAGACCCTGAGAACTGGTTCAAGGGTTAAGCCCACGTCCAAATAGTTGTCATGTTAAACCCGACAAACAAGATCTGGAATCTTGTTTGTCGGGTTTTCTCATTAATTATTTGCAAGTAAGCGCTCTAATGGTGGTATACTGGTTCCATATGTTTTTAGTCAGAGACGAGAAGAGGTGATAGTGATGGCGAGGCAGGAATTCCAACTGAAGCAAACGCAGCAGCAATCGATCCGGATGACGCAGCAGCTGCGTCAGGCATTGCACATTCTACAGATGCCCATGTCGGAACTTTCAAGCTACATAGAGGACCAGGCTTTGGGGAATCCGTTGATGGACATCAAAAAGCGGGCATCGGACACGGGCGCGGTGGCAGTCTCCAATGTTTACACGGCGGATAATCAGACGCCCTGGTATGAGCGTATGGAAAGCAAGAATCAGTCGCTCTATGATTTTCTGCATGAGCAGATTTATTTGAACATGAAAAACACATCGCTCAGGCAGCTGGTGCTGTTCCTCATCCGATATGTGACGGATGACGGCTATTTGGATATCAAGCTGGAAGAGGTTGCGGAGGCAACTGCGGCCGAGGAAACGGAAGTGTTGGATGCCTTGACGCTCCTGCAGCAGTTGGATCCTCCCGGTGTTGGCGCCCGCGACCTGCAGGAGTTTCTGATGCTGCAGACCGAAAGGGACGAACAGTCGCCCCCACTGGCCTACTACATACTGGAAAATTATTTCAAGGAGCTGTCTTCCTATCGTTTGGATTCGATTATGGACGCCGAAGAGATCGACCATGACGAACTGATCGAAATCATCACCTTCATGAGCAAGTTGAAGACGAAGCTGCAGTGGGAAACCACATTCGAGGAGACGGTCTTCATCGAACCGGACATCTATGTCGTCATAGCAGAGGACAATACACTGGACGTCTCGTTCAATCAAAGCGGCCTGCCATCGGTCGCGTTCAACGAAGACTATTACAGCGAATTGCTGGCGTTGGCGGATAAAGATATGAAACGTTATCTGGAAGAAAAAAAGAAAGAAATATCCTGGATTCAGCAGTGTGTTCTCCAACGGACACAGAACGTCATCAAAATAACGGAAGCCATCCTGCAGCTGCAGGCGGATTATTTCTTGGAAAAAGCCTCATCGATGAAGCCCATGACGATGAAAAACATCGCCAAAATAACGGATCTGAGTATTTCGACGGTGAGCCGGGTCGTGAACGATAAATACATGGCGACCCCGAAAGGCATCTTTGAATTGCGCTTTTTCTTCCGGAGCGGCTTTATGAAAGAGGATGACGGGGATCAGATAGCCATCTCATCCATCGTCATCGAAACCGAAATAAAAGAAATAATCGGCCGCGAAGAAAAGGCAAAGCCGGTTTC
Source organism: Trichococcus sp. (assembly GCF_049684335.1). Taxonomy (GTDB): domain Bacteria; phylum Bacillota; class Bacilli; order Lactobacillales; family Aerococcaceae; genus Trichococcus. The sequence continues at coordinate 5,050 of NZ_JBAVFV010000057.1, read as the reverse complement.
CGACCAGGTGATTGCCGATCATTTCACCGCGCAGGGAATCGACATCTCCCGCAGGACGGTGGCGAAATACCGCATGGGTTTGGGCATTCCCTCCAGTTCGAAAAGAAAAAGGCCATAATTATGTCGATCGGTGAGTGGTTAACAAGACGCACAGCACAAATACGAACAATCGCGTAGGCATACGAAGAGGCCCGAGAAATATTTCTCGGGCCTCTTCGTATGCTTTAGGAGAAGCGGACTTTGTATTATCGATTTTGCGATGCAACGGTAACCTGCTCTCAATCGGCCTTCAGCGTCCGGACCAGTTCCTTATCCGGCGTCACATAAAGGGTTTTTTGCCCTTCGTAGATGACGAAGCCGGGTTTCGCGCCGTTTGGTTTGCGGATGTTCTTGACCGCAACGTAGTCGACAGGGACGTTCGAAGAATTCTGGAACTTGGAATAATAGGCGGCCAAGGTCGCTGCTTCAAAGAGCGTCTCCTCGGAAGGGTGATTGCTTTCGATGATAACATGCGAACCGGGTATGTTTTTCGTATGCAGCCAAATATCCGATTTTTTTGCCGTCTTCAGCGTCAGCTGGTCGTTCTGGACATTGTTCTTTCCGATCAGGATGGTCGTGCCGTCAGATGACAGGAATTTGTGGGGCTTGCTGATTTTGTGCTTTTTCTGTTTACCTTTGTACTTTTTCTTCAAATATCCGGATTCGCGCAGCTCGTCCTTAATGTCCTCCAAGTCCTGCGGGTCGGAGAGTTGGATCAGCGTTTCGATGGATTCCAAATATTCGTTCTCCGCATGGGTATGTTCGACCTGCTCATTCACGTATGCGACGGCAGTGGTGAGCTTCTGATATTTGGAAAAGTATTTTTGGGCATTCTGGGAAGGGGTCAGCGCTGGATTCAAAGCAATCGTGATCGGATTCTCATCATCGTAGAAGTTGTTGAGCGTCACTTCCATATCGCCTTTTTTCATTTGATGCAGATAGGCCGTCAAGATCTCACCCTTGATCCGGTAGACATCAGCTTTTTCCGTCTCCAACAGCGTCTGGTCCAGCTTCTTCAGCTTCAGCTGATTCTTCTTGCGTTCCGTGTTGACGATATGGAGCAGTTCGGAAGCCACTTGGTTGATGCGGTCCCGGGATGCTTTTTCATCATAGTAGGCGTCCAACAATTCGCTGAGGCTGTCGTAATGCCTTTTCTCTCCCGGAAGACTCCGGAACGGGAAGGGGGTAAAATGTTGTTTCTTTGCGGATTCCTCGGTCAATGTAGGGATAGCTGTGTCCAGCTGTTGTTTAAATGCGAGAATCGCATCCGCTGCAGACAATCCATCCTGCTCCGTATAGTAGCTGATTTCCATTGCGGAATCGCTGCCCAAGCCCTGAAAAGCTCCTTGCAATGATTTGAACAGCGGTAATTCATCGCTGAATGTGGCTGCGACAGATGCCAGTTCTTCCTTTTCCATCTCAAAAGGGTTCGCTTTGTCCTGATGGGGCGGCAACTGATAGGCGACGCCTGGATGCAGCGGCCGGAAACTGTTTTGGTAAAACGGCACATGCTTCAGGCAATCGATGATCATCCTGGTTTGCTTATCGATCAGGAAGATGTTGCTGTGGCGACCCATCAATTCGATGATCAATTCCATCTGGCGCTGGTCGCCGAGTTCATCGAAATTCCGGAATGAGAAAATGATGATCCGGTCGTTGCCCAATTGTTTGATGTCTTCGATGTAGGCACCCTCCAGATTTTTGCGCAACACCATACAGAAATTGGGCGCTGAATCGGGGTTGGATAAGTTATCATTGATTACTTGTATCCGAGCGTAGGATGGGTGAGCTGACAGCAATACCCGTTTGTTTTTCCGATTGGCTCGTATGGTAAGAATAATTTCGTGTTGAAACGGCTGATAGACCTTACTGATCCTGCCGTTTTCAAGGTCGCGGTTCAATTCCTTGACCATGGCACGTGTAAATACACCATCAAAAGACATGAGAACACCTCCTAGTACATGTCAATATACGCCTCTCATTATACCATATCATCTCCGGCGTCTGGCGTGTTTCTTCTTTGTGTCATATTTTGGTGTAAACCATAAGGGAAGGCGCACTTGGTATGCACCTATATTGTCATTCACCGGATGACAGATATCCAAAACAGCATGCAAGAAGGCAACATTCAACCCTAACAACGAACAAAATACACAAACATAAGTTTTGGCAACTCGGATAATATCAGAAAAAAGAAGAAATATGCGAAAATATTCGGGTTTATACTTTTATTTTTCCAAAATAAGTAGATTTATAAATAAACACATGTTCCAAACGAGTGATTGCTAAAAAATGCGACAACTATAAAGTGTATTTAAACGAGAATAGTATCAATTCGATGAGGGGCTCCAGTTGCTGCTGGTCGCCAAGTTCATCGAAGTTCCGAAAAGAGAAAATGACAATCCGGTCATTGCCTAATTAGTGAATCTCTTCGATGATTGCTCCTTCGAGTTTCTTTCGGAGCACCATGCAGACGGTCCGATGTCCTGAAAGGCAAGGGGAGTTATTCGTTTTATGGACATTCAAAATTCGGGAGGGAGGTGGATGAAAACAAAATACTGTTAGTTTCCCAAGTGAACAGTCAACATAGTGATATTATATTTAATTTTCAGAGTTTGCTAATTTTTAATAAACAACAATGCAATTTGTGTCGGATATCTCATTCAAAAAATGTAAAGCCCTCGTGAACAGAGTGTAAAGATAGTATGATGAAATGCTTATACATAGGTATTTTCGGTGTTTTATCCTTGGATCCTGGTTGAACGATTCGGAAAGTTCATTCCATCAATTTACACGACTGGAAATTATTTTAGGACGGGGATTACATGGATTTTTGCACTCGGAAATAAATAAGATAACAATTTTACATAAAAATGTTGCTTTTAAAACGACGGTGACTTATACTAAGAAAGTAATCGAAACATGGAAGCGGTTGCGACTTGCTTGTCATCGTGTGTTATTGAATGTCAGCACCACTGTGATTGGAGCCCATCATAATGGGGGCCTGCTGTTCCTTCATGACCACTAACAGAAAGTCATCAACTTTACTTCATGCGGTGTTGCAGAAGAAAAGGATTGTGATATCCAAACTGAATCCATCGCGACAACTGAACTTGGGGCTTGTCGCTTATTAAAAATCTCATTACTGGGCATGGTGATGAGGATAACCTTGGGGGGATGGAGTACGTAATGGATGAATCAACAAGATTGCAAGGTATGGTGTTTTGCTCGATTCTTCATCAGCAAACTTATACTGCCATTATTCAATGCATATCCATCCCTTATTCAGCACCCTTCGATTACACGTACACGCGAAAAAGGTGAAATCATTTCAAAAGCCAACTTGAACTTCCCCCGAAGTTTTTTTGGGTCAATCAAAGGAAAAAAGCATGATCACAGGGTGGTTTCTGGATCATGCTTTTTGTTTTGCGGAATGGAAACGGTAAGTAATATGAGAATACCTCATCTTTTTCTAATCCTACTCTTGACTTTGTTTTTCGCATTGGTTACTATTAAATTATCAATCATATAGAGGAGCAATCATTTATGTCAACATTTACTCGCGTTTCCAAAGTGAATTTTTTCGATTGGCAAAGCCACGTGGAGTAGGTTGTTCTTTGTGACGTATTGATTGTCCGTAGATACAGCCTCAGATGAAACATCTGAACAGTATCTATGTGGATTACTAAAGATATTTAAGCCGCCACATAGACAATATCGGTCTGTGTGGCGTTTTCTGTATTCAGCCGCCATACTTGGTTCAGATGGCGGCTTTTTTATCACCTTTTTACAAAATAAGAAGCAGAAAAATTGGAGGAATCAGAAATGAAAAAATTATTCAGAGCACGCGCAAGTATCTTGACCCTAATGGCAGCGACAGTATTGATGGCATGCGGCAATTCGAATACCAATGATACGGACACCTCTTCGGATGGTTCCGCTGCAAGCTCCACCGACAGCATCAATCCGGATTTGCCTTACATCGGCATCATGCAATTGACGACCCATCCGGCACTCGATCAGATTGGGGAAGGCATTATCGACCAATTAGAAGAAGCCGGCTATGTGGACGGCGAAACAGCAACAATCGATTTCCAAAATGCGCAAGGCGATCAGTCCAATATGCAATCAATAGCGGAGCGATTCGTTTCGAATGACGCGGACATCATGATCGGCATCGCTACCCCTGCAGCACAAGCCTTGGCGAATGCATCCAGCGATATTCCGATCATTTTGGGAGCCATCACGGACCCGGTCGCTGCTAATCTTGTGGATTCAATGGAAAAACCGGGCGGCAACATCACAGGCGTCAGCGACAAGACCCCGGCCCGCGATCAGTTTGTTTTGATTCAACAATTGCTTCCTGATGCCAAAACGATCGGTATCCTTTACTCATCAGCAGAGGATAATTCAATCAGCTCCGCTAAAGAGGCTGAGGAAATTGCCGCTTCATTAGGCCTGAAAACAATCACAAAAACAGTCACTTCCACGAACGATATCGCGCAAGTCGCTGAAAGCCTTGCTTCTGAAGTGGATGCTATCTACGTACCGACAGACAATACTATCGCAAGTGGTTTGGCGACATTGATCCCGGTTGCGGATGCTTACAATATTCCTGTATTCCCGGCTGTGGACACAATGGTTGAAGAAGGCGGATTAGCGACAATCGGTTTGAATCAATATGCATTAGGGACCCAAACTGGTGCGGTGGCGGCTGATATACTGGCTGGAGCCGATCCCGCTACTTACCCTGTACAATACGCGACGGGTATCCAACTGGTCATCAACCGAGCAAAAGCCGATCAATTGGGCATCACGATTCCCGATGATATCGCACAGAATGCCATCTTTGTAGGAGAAGGAGAGTAACTTTAATGAACATGATTATTTCCGCCGTCTCCCAAGGGTTGCTCTGGAGTATTCTGGCACTGGGTTTATTTGTAAGTTTCCGTATTTTGGATTTGGCCGACATGACAACCGAGGGTGCGTTTCCCCTCGGTGCGGCTGTGGC
>NZ_JBAVFV010000056.1:0-34496 GCF_049684335.1 Trichococcus sp. | reverse complement strand
GCTCTTAATTTTTTGCTGACTTTATGTTTGCGATACTACGTATCGTCTTCGTTTGCTTCGACCGAAGTCTAAGCTCCTTGCACATTTGGTTCGTTCATTCTTTATTCAGTTTTCAAAGGTCAATCGTTTATCACGTGTTACGTGATTGCTTATTCATATTAGCACGGCTTCGTTTATCCGTCAAGCTATTTTTGAAATATTTTTCAAAAACATTTACTGACGACCGCTCGAAGCAGCAACTTTCATATCTTATCACCATCACGATTGCATGTCAACAATTTTTTCAAATTATTTTATTTGCTCTCGTGGACAACTTCTAAATACTACCACCTTGCACCTTCCATTGTCAACACTTTTTAGCAGAGAAAGCTCCGGAGTAGCGAATACATGATCCGTTTTATACATTCCTTCATTAGAGTCCGAACCAAAAAAATGCGAATAAAAAAGCGGATATCCGGTTCCCCCGAATATCCGCTCGTGTTTGAATTGTTATTTACTGATTTTTTCGTAGATTTCGACGATTTCTTTCGCCAAGTCTTTGAATGCGATCGAAGTCATCAAATGATCTTGTCCGTGGACCATCAATAACGACAGTTCAACTGCATCTCCTGAGGCTTCTTGTGTCAACAGACCAGTCTGCGCATGGTGGGCTTCCACCAATGCTTTTTCCGATTCGCCGATTTTTTCGTTTGCTAATGCAAAGTCTCCTGCTTTTGCCGCTTCGATCGCTTCAATCGCATTTCCTTTTGCATCGCCCCCATGCATGATCAACTGCATGATGACATCCAGGTTTTTTGGTTCTGCCATGTTTGTAACTCCTTCAGTGTTGTTTGATTATTCGCCCATCAAAGTAAGAGCTGTTTTCAATACTTTTTCGCCGTTCATCATGCCGTAGTCCTGCATGTTGATGACATCCATTTTTGTGTCAGTGCCGGCTACTTTATCTTCGAATTGTTTCTTCATGTATTTAACTTGAGGTCCCAGCATCAGGACATCGATTTTTTTCTTAGCCAAGTGTGCATCTGCTTCTGAAGCGGATACTGCGAAAATATCAGCGTCCAATCCTTGTGCCACCGCTGCTTTTTGCATTTTTGATACAAGTAAGCTAGTGCTCATTCCAGCTGCACATACTAACATGATTGTTTTATCTGCCATATTCATTCTCTCCATCCATAAATATAATTTAATATGCAATTATTATAACACACATGATAGCGTTTGTCGCAAGCACTTACATAAATTTACAAACGTTTTCAGAAAATCGCTTTCTTTTTGCTTCCGCGAAGGAAAATTTTTACTTCAGATTCTTGCCGTTTTGTTCTATGACCTCTTTATACCAGTAATAACTGGCTTTTTTGTGGCGTTTCAATTCTTTCGAACTCTCTTCATCGCGGTCTACATACACAAAACCATACCGTTTTTGATACCCGTTCAACCAACTCAACAGATCGGTATAGCTCCAAGTACAGTAGCCAAGTACTGTAACCCCATCCGTGATGGCTTCCTGAACCGCTTTGGCATGGTCGTTCAAATAATCAATCCGATACTGATCATGAATCTGTCCTTCTTCAAGCTTGTCGTATTCGCCCAGTCCATTTTCTGTTATCAATATCGGCAATCTGTAGCGACTGTTTATCCGGCGCAAGGCAATCCGAAGGCCCACTGGATCGATATCCCAATCCCAATTGGTTTTTTCGACGAATGGATTCAATACTTCTTTGAATACTCCCGGTATCCCGCCTCTTTCCGTACTTCCCTTTTCACCAGAATAGTTCGGCGTTCCGACGCCGACACCATCCAACGGATTCGCGGCAACAGTTGATGTCTGATAATAATTCACGCCCATGAAATCCGGTTTCCCTGCTTTCAATACTTCAAAATCTTCCGGCAATGTTTCAGGCAACAGGTCATTCTCTTCCAACCAATTCCAGATTACTGAAGGGTACTCACCTGTAGCATAGACATCCATCCAAAAATAAGCATTCATTTCATCAAAATTCTCCGCCGCTAAAACATTCTCGGGCCGGGCATCAATAGGATAGCCTGGTGAATAAGCGAAACTCGGACCAATTTTCCCTTGCAATCCTAGCGAATGGTATTTTCCGATGGCTGCGGCATTCGCTACATTCGCATGATGATTGGCTTGGTACATCCGTTTCGGATCCTTCACTGCCGGCGGGTGGGTCGCCATCAAGTAGCCATGGGAAATGAAGACATTTTGTTCGTTCAAGGATACCCAATAGTTGACCCGGTCTCCGTACCTACGGAACACAGCCTCTGCGTATGTTGTAAAGTCTTCGATTATCTGGCGGGACTCCCATCCCAGATAATCGTCCTGCAGATATTGCGGGATATCCCAATGATATAACGTGACAACCGGTTCAATATGATTTGCCAGCAACTCATCGATCAGATCATCATAAAATTGCAAGCCTTTTTCGTTCACTTCCTGCATGTTGTTCGGGAAAATGCGACTCCATGCAATCGAGAAACGATAAGCCTTCAGTCCCTGCTCAGCCATCAGGGCGACATCTTCTTTGAAACGGTGATAGTGATCAACCGCTACATCACCGTTCGTTCCTTTAAAAGTCTTGCCGGGAATCCTGACAAAGGTATCCCAGACAGATGCGCCTTTCCCATCTTCATCCCAAGCCCCTTCGACTTGATAAGCAGCCGAGGCTGAACCCCATAAGAAGCCTTCCGGAAAATCCTTCAGTTTTTTGTGTTGCATATTATGACCCGCTTTCTGTTTAGTTTGTTTCTGCTGCTCAAAATACAAAATGGGCCATAAATCATATAAGCGATTTATGGTCCATCTATGTTTGGTGATCAATGATTATTTTGCGATTTTCTCATAGATTTCGACGATTTCTTTCGCCAAGTCTTTGAACGCGATCGAAGTCATCAAATGATCTTGTCCATGGACCATCAATAACGACAATTCCACTGCATCACCTGATGCTTCTTGTGTCAACAGACCAGTCTGCGCATGGTGGGCTTCCACCAACGCTTTTTCCGATTCGCCGATTTTTTCGTTTGCTAATGCAAAGTCTCCCGCTTTTGCCGCTTCGATCGCTTCAATCGCGTTCCCTTTTGCATCGCCCCCATGCATGATCAATTGCATGATGACATCCAGGTTTTTTGGCTCTGCCATGTTAATAACTCCTTCGGTCTTTTTATTATAGTCCCATCAAAGTGAGGGCTGTTTTCAATACTTTTTCGCCATTCATCATGCCGTAATCCTGCATATTGATGACATCCATTTTTGTATCTGTGCCGGCTACTTTATCTTCGAATTGTTTCTTCATGTATTTGACTTGAGGTCCCAACATCAGAACGTCGATTTTTTTCTTAGCCAAATGTGCGTCTGCTTCTGAAGCGGATACTGCGAAAATATCAGCGTCCAATCCTTGCGCTGCCGCCGCTTTTTGCATTTTTGATACAAGTAAGCTGGTGCTCATTCCAGCTGCACATACTAACATGATTGTTTTGTCTGCCATAATATTTTCTCCACCCTTATATATATTTGAGCCCCTATAAAAGGGGCTCGTTGTGAGGCTATGTTATTATGCTACTACGTTGCCTGAAGCATCAGATTCAACTTCACCGTTTTCAATACTGTATGCTTTCTTGTCTTCGATTTTGAAGAATGGGTAGAAGACTGCAGCACTGATGACTGTTTCGACGATTTGCCATACAGCACCTCTCCAGCCGCTGATCAAGAAACCAGAGAATATTGGAGGAGTTGTCCACGGAATGTTTACCCCGTTTGCAAGTGGAACCAGACCAATGCTCATCACGACATAAGTAAGGATAGCCAAAATTACTGGAGTCAAAATGAACGGGATCATCAAGATTGGGTTCAATACGATTGGCATACCGAAAATCAATGGCTCATTGATGTTGAAGATACCAGGTCCGATTGCTAATTTTCCGAGTGTTTTGAATTGAGCAGATTTAGCTACGAATAAGCAAAGCAATGCTAAACCTAATGTTGAACCGGCACCGCCGATTTTAACGAAGTTTGCATAAAACTGGTAGTTGACGATGTTCGGTAATTCCAATCCTGAAGCGTAAGCATCTGCATTTTCTGCAGTAAGAGTCAACCAGATTGGTTGCATTACAGCACCTACGATGTTTGGACCGTGAAGACCGAATGAGAACAAAAGCGTTTCCAAAATCAATACCAAGACAGTTGCCGGTAAAGTTGCGCCTAAGCTTGTCAGTGGTGCTTGGATGATTTCGAAGATGAACGATTGAGCTGTTTCGTAAGGTGTCAAAGCGAATACCATGCGCAAGATGTTGAAGATCAAGATGACAAACAATCCAGGAATCAATGCGTCAAATGATTTTGCAACGTTTGATGGTACAGAATCAGGCATGCTTAATTTCCAGCCACGAGCCAATACCCAACGGATGATTTCGACTGCGAATACAGCACTCATCATACCTAGGAACAAACCGCTGGCACTCAAGTTGCCCATCGGGATACCCGATGCGTTTTCAGCGCTTAAAAGTGTTGGAGTTAAGATAAGGAATCCAACGATACCGTAGATGATTCCTGCCAAATCATCCAATCCGTAGTGTTTTGACAAGTCTTGGGAAATTCCGATCATAACGAATAATGTCATGATGTTCATTGTCATATTATAAGGTACCAGGAAGAATTGAGTCCAGTTTGCGCCGAAGACGCCTGCCATCATATCTGCGTAACCAGGAATCGGTAAGAAAGCGAGTAAAAGGAAAATCGATCCGATGATCAGTAGGGACATTGCTCCGAAGAACCCGCTCTTGATCGCTGAAAGGTAACGGTTTTCGTTTAATTTATAAGCAATTGGTCCTAATTTTTCTTGTAATGAATCTAAGAATTTATCCATAATAAAATCCTCCTCTGTTAGAACACTTGTGAAGACAGCGTACCATCTTCAAAAAAAGTAAAATAAATTGATATGATTGCTTGTCCGGATTCTGCCAGTCAGTCTCAGAACAATGGGCCTTCGTCTTCCGCATTCACTTGCCGCTGTTCTTTATCAACAATGGATGGTGCGAAAAACTTTTCTAGCTTTCTACCTCTAACCTTCCAGTTTTTCCCCGTTTGACGCGATCACTCCTTTATACCAATAGAAACTATCTTTCCGGTATCTCTTCAGATCTTTCAGATCGAAGTCTTCCCGGTTGACGTAAACAAAGCCATAACGCTTGCGGAACCCTTGGTGGGTGCTGATTAGGTCGATCGCACTCCATGTGCAATAACCGAACACATCGGCTCCATCCGTAACTGCCAGGTTCATCTGTTCGATATGGTTGCGGAGATAGTCGATCCGATAGTGATCATGGACCTTCCCATCTTCCAGCTTATCAATACCGCCTAAACCGTTTTCAGTAACGATCAGGGGTTTACGATAACGAGAGTAAATTTGGTTAATCGTCGTGCGGAATCCAGTAGGATCGATCTGCCAACCGAATTCAGTATAAGGAAGATGCTCATTGTCGGATCCTGAGAAGAATCCTTCTTGGCTATCTGATAATTGCTGATCTTTTTTGCCTGTTGCGCGTTCCGTTCCAGCCGGATAGGCTTGAACAGTCGAGCTATTGTAGTAGTTGAAGGCGATGAAATCGCATTCTGCGGATTTCAGTATCTCCAAGTCACCCGGTTCCATATCAGGCAAAGCTTCATTTTCTTCCAGGTAAGCCCACACTTGGTGATTGTATACACCATACACGGCGATATCAAGATATAGCCAGTTACGGATTGCGGTATACAAATCGGCTGCTTGGACATCCGCTGGGTTGTTCGATTTCGGATAGACGGCCGAAATGTTCGGTGCCGGTCCGATTTTCACATGCGGCAACTTTTCGTGGCAGTTGTTCATCACCATCGCCTGAGCAACAAGCATGTGGTGGTTTTGTTGATACAAGGATTTCAAGGTGCTTTCACCTGTACCGACTGCAGCGCCGTGAAGAATCATCATATTCTGTTCATTGATCGTCAGCCATAATTTGACGCGGTCTCCTAAGTTATCGAAGAGGATATCGCAGTAGCGGACAAAAGCATCGATTGTGGCGCGGTTTTCCCAGCCGCCTTTTTCAGCAAGTCCTTGCGGCAAGTCAAAGTGGTAGACCGTCACTAACGGTTCGATACCGTATTTCAGACATTCATCAATCAAATCGCTGTAGAACTGAAGACCTTTCGGATTGACTTCTCCATCACCGTCCGGAATGACCCGTGACCATGAAATCGAGAAGCGATAGGTTTTGAAACCCATCTCAGCCAACAATGCGATATCTTCCTGCATGTGGTGGTAATGGTCAGTAGCTACTTTAAAATCGGAAGTATCAGGAACGATTTCCTTCGCGTCCTGAACAGATGGTCCTTTTCCGTCTTCGTTCCAAGCGCCTTCAACTTGATATGCGCTGGTTGCGGATCCCCATAAAAAATCTTCTTTAAATGGTTTCAATTTCTTATGATACATACTCTCATTCCTTCCCTATCGATCTCCACTCAGAAAGCCAACCCCACTAAAGCGGTTACATAGCTTTCAAAAGCGAACTCTCTTCTTTTAAAAAGAGTCGTTTGCAGATTGCGAATGCGCTTTCTGTTTTTCAACATAAGCTTATTATAGAGTTTGTGAACGAAATGTAAACAGTTTCATGTATTAAAGGAACAATGATCAGCTTTTGGAATGATGTTTCAGAAAAGAAACGTTTTGTTTCAAGTTGACCCTCTGCTAAAGCTTATTGTTAAGCATTTGTTGCATGTAGTTATAATTGCGTCTCGCCAGTGTTTCAATTAAAAATACGGCCGGCAATTGGGAAGTTACGTTTACCTCTTCGTCTACGTATTCTGGTGTCAGATGATAAGCGAGGTTGATTTCTGACTGTCTTGCCAATGAATTGGTGGAGGAATTCGTAATGCTGATGATTTTGCTCCCCAAGCTCTTCAGATCGCCCACTTTTCTTAACATCATGTCTGTTTCCCCGGAAACGGAACAAATAATCGCCACTGTATTTGTATATTGTCGACTGATCATATGAAATGGATAAAAAGCATCTTGGATATGGAATGTGCTTTGTCCCAAGTTAGAAAACTGGCGGGAGGCATAAGCCGCTATCAGACCTGACGTACCGATGCCAAAAAAAACAGCCACATCGGAATTTGCTATCAACTTGACTGCATCCTCTATTTTTTCTTCATATTCCGATTGCATGGAACGGCTGAAAAACTCTTCAACGATTTCGGAAGTTTCAAACACCTTCTTATTGTGTTTGCGGTTGTCCATTTCCTTCAAATGAAGCTTGCACTCCCAGATATTTTCGAAACCCAACTTGCTGATGGTACGCGTAACCGTCGCCGGCGATACATGGGTCTCGGAAGCTATCTCGCGGACACTCATGCGGATGACTTTTTGGGTATGCTGCACGACGTACTCGTAGACCTTTAACTCTGTATTAGTCAGTAACTTCACATTCTCTTGGTTGAACACATAAAAACCCCTTTATCCGGAACAAATAAGCTCTGAGGCGTGCATTAGTTCGTTGTCTTTTCTTCTTAACCATTTTAACATTTATTTAAAAAAAAACAAAAAACAAAACAATTTTACGGAACGCAAAATTGTTTTGTTTTTTTATGATGCTTCTTTCAGAAGAACAGGCTGTTTCTTAGATGATATCCTCCGAAAGACTTTTGCGGAATGCCTCGATTTTCCGTAATCTGCTCTTTTCACCGTGCGCGATATCCAGCTCATCCAGCAAGGGAACCAACATTTCGTAAGTTTCCAATACGCTATCTCCGCGCATTTCGATTTTGGCAGGAAAAACTTTCGCTTCAAACAGATATTTATACAGTTCGAATTGGATATCGCGTGATTTATCGGAAGTCAGCACAGTCGCCAGCAGCACTTCCCCTGATTTTTTATCTGCGACGGCCATCATCTTCACAAATCGCGGCCGTTCGCCTTCTTTGAAGGTGATTGGTTGGGGCAAATAGAACAAGTCCACTTCGAAAGTATTTCTTAGGAAGTTTTTCTTTTCCATCATCAGACGACGGATTTCGAACTGGGAAAGCATCAGATCGTATGGACCTTTCGTCAATTCACCGCCAGTCAGGAACGCCAGTATGTGTTCTTCTTTCAATTTCCAGACACTGTCTTTTGTACCGGCTTGGTAATAGTAACGCGTCGGTACATCATCCGCAGCAAAAGACTTGTCAAAATCCAGTTTGCTGTAGATGGGGAACATTTCCAAAAAGCTCTCCAGCACTCGTTCGAAAAGAGTGATGTCCTCTTCGGTCGCCGACCAAGGAACAAATCCTGGCGTAAAATCCAGTAGCTCCGGCCAAGCTTTCTTGCCGCGGAATTTGACATCCGTTGTGCGGATGCGGTTATAGTCGATCTCTTCCAGTTTGCTTCGGTCGACGAATTCCAATCTGATGTTTTTCAGCTTTTCGGTGTATTCCCCGATGCCGTCTGCGTCCGTGAACTCCGACTCCAGCAGATCCAAATAGAGGATGTATTCAGAAACATCCCGGAACACACTCAATCCGATACTGTCCTCATCCAACCCATCCAAGGCAAAGAATACCGGTTCCTTACGATCGGAATATTTGATTCCGACGACATCCGTGTCTTTCATTTTGTCCCAAGGCTTCAGTTTATGGAAAGCCTTTATGTTTTCGTACAATTTTTGATAATCTCTCATTTATATCTCCTATCTATTTACAAAGCATAAGCTCAAAACCTTGATAAAGATGGAATGCGGAGAAGATGCTTCTTTTTTGGCATACGTTTCCGGCGGTTCCAAGAGCTTATCCTGTTTCAGCTTATTGAAATGAATTCCTTTCCTATGCTATCATATCTTGAAGCGTGCATCAATTTTTCTTTTTAAGGAGTCCAAAAATGACCTTTTCTTTCAAGGATATCGAACACAGCAAATCCATAGTCAAAGAAACCTCTCTGTACACGCACCATCGCAATGAAAAAGCTCTTTTTATGCACATCGAGAATTATGTCATTTTCCATCGCGTCCCCACCTTCGCTGAATTCATGGAGACGGAAGCCTATTTGAAATCAGAGCACCAAAAACACGGTCAGGATTTCATAAAATTCATCTGGCCTGAAGACTGCGAAATTCCGCAGCCGATCATTTCCTATCTGGGATCGAACGACTTCAGCCTGGATGTCCTTGAGCTGTATGCGGCCCCGCCCGGAATCTTTGTTTCGACGCGGATTGATGAAACGCCTTCCGACGTCAGAGTGGAATGTGTGAATGCTGATAACCGCAGTGCCTATCTGGCTTTGTCCGCACGGGCAGACAAGGAAGTCAGCGAGGAATTCGCGAAACAGAAGCAACCGTACACCCAAGCTAAATTCGGCAATCCGGCTTTCTATCCCATCGTGGCCATTTGCTTCGAAGAAGCGGTCGGTTCCATCGATCTCTATATGAAAGAGGACAGCATTGAAATCGACAATTTTTACGTCGCCATGGATTCCCGGTGCAAAGGGATCGGAACGGCTCTGCAGCAATTCGTCATGGAGCACGCCGACGGAAAAACCGTCCTTTTGGTTGCTGACGCAGCGGATACGGCGCGCGAGATGTACAATCGTCAAAATTACACGTACGTTTCTTTCCGCTACGAACTCCTGAAAGTATTTAAATAACAAATCAACGCACCTTCAACCGTACGGCAGATTGCCGGATGGCTGGAAGTGCGTTACTTTGTTTATTCAATTTCGTTGATTTGGTAAATTTCCACAGGGTAATTCGATTCGATTTCCTCGATGATTTTATCCACGATTTGTTGGCACAGGACCCGTGAACTGTTTACAACCGCCAATCCGATAACTGCTTGGTTCAACATATCTTGTGCCGACACTTCCGCAATGCTGACATTGTAACGTTGATGCATCTTAGCAAGGATGCTTTTCACAACGCTGCGCTTATCCTTCAAAGAATTAGAATCAAAAAGCCGCATAGACAGTTCAACAGCCAACACGTTCATCGTCATCGCCCCATTTTTATTTAATATGGAAACATTATCTCTTCAAGACAAAAAATAACCGAAACTGCCCCTTCTGTCAAGGGATAGCTTCGGTTACCTTATATCAAGGACGGGATTCATCGTATCCTAATAGTTGAACTCTGAATTGCAGGGGATTCATCGTATCCTAGAACGGTTCTGATTCGCAGACACCACTACCGTTTCGCAACCCAGTTAGTGAACAAAAGAGGTTCACTAACTGGGTTACTCCAACGTACGGGTGTCTAACCGCGAATCATCACACACTTTAGTATTCTTCTACATCTTTTCGTTCGCCTTTGAAGTTGTTTTTCTTTTGGTGGCGTTCGATTAGGACTTTGGTCACATCGGCTACGTCGACGCCTTGGTCATACAGGAGTACGCCGAGATGGTAAAGAAGGTCTGCGGTTTCGTTGGCTACCTCTTCTTTGTCGTGGTTTTTTGCGCCGATGACGACTTCGAAAGCCTCTTCGCCGAATTTCTTGGCGATTTTATCTGTTCCCTTGTCCAACAAGTAGTTTGTATAGGACTTTTCATCATGTCCGACAGCGCATTGGCGGATGGTCTCTTCCAAGTCATCCAACCCAAAAGCAACCGGTATATCGAAACAGCTTTCCGTGTTGCGGTGGCAAGTCGGCCCAGCCGGATCGATCATGATCAGCAACGCGTCTTGGTCGCAGTCCAGGTACATATCCTTCACGAACTGGTAATGCTCGCTGGACTCGCCTTTTTTCCATAGTCTGTCCTTGCTTCGGGAAAAGAACCAGACAACCTCGTCGCGTTTCGTCAATTCGAAGGCCTCTTCATTCATGAAGCCAACCATCAAAACATTTTTGTTCGTAAAGTGCTGAAGAACAACAGTCAATAACCCTTTCGAAAAATCAGGTACCAGTGCATCGTATTTAGACATTGCGCATATCCACTCCATTCTCCGTACAGCATTCTTTCACTTCGGCAATCGACACTTCTTCATCATGGAAGATGGAAGCTGCCAAACCGGCCGATACATTCGTTTCCTTGAACAAGTCGGCGAAATGCTGGGCATTCCCGCCGCCTCCGGAAGCGATGACCGGAATCGAGACCAAGGCTTGGATTTTATTCAGCAGACGGTGATCAAAGCCTTGCTTCATGCCGTCATAATCCATGCTGGTGACCAACAATTCGCCGGCACCCAACGCTTCCACTTGCTGCACCCAGTCCAACGTCTTGATGTCGGTCCGTTTTTTGCCGCCATGGGTATAGCAATACCATTCCTCTTTGTCGGCTTCCCATTTCGCATCGACAGCGATGCAGATGCATTGGCTGCCGAACTTGTCGCTTGCTTCCTTGATCAGTTGCGGATTCGCCAACGCCGATGAATTCAGGCTGACTTTGTCCGCTCCAGCGTTCAGCAAGCGGGAAATATCGTCCGTCGACTTGATGCCGCCGCCGATCGTCATCGGAATAAACAGCTGTTGCGCCGTTTTGCGGATGACATCGATCATCAGGTTGTGCCCGGTTTCGGTTGCGGAGATGTCCAGAAAGACAAGTTCATCCGCACCCAAAGCATTGTAGCGCTTCGCCAGTTCGACCGGATCGCCGATTTCGCGCAATCCCTTGAATTGGATCCCTTTTACGACGGTGCCGTCCTTCACATCCAGGCAGGGAATGATCCGTTTCTTTATCATGCCAAGCCCTCCCAGAAGGCATCCGTATTGGCCGCTTTGCCGACGATCGCTGCCGCAACTCCCAAAGTTTCCAATTTTTTGATGTCTTCGATGTTGCGGACTCCGCCAGATGCAGTGATGGGATGGGTCGAGAGTTCGACAAGCTTGCCGGTCAACTCAAAATTCGGCCCGGCCATCTTGCCGTCTTTCGAGATATCCGTATAGATGATGCCGCCCAAAGCCATCGGATTCGTCGCTTCCACGACATCATAGATGGTCTGGCGGCCCGTTTCGGTCCAACCGTTCACGGCGACCAGTTCGCCTTTTGCATCCAGACCCAAGTAGATCTTGCCTGGATATTTCGCCGTCATCTCAGCCAACCATGGCAGATCCTGCAGCCCTTTCGTCCCGACGATCACATAGCTGGCACCTTTTCCGAAATAGTGCTTGATGGTTTCTTCGGAACGGATGCCCCCGCCGATTTCGACAGGCAATGCGCTCTGTTGCAACAGCTGCTCGATAAACGGCGTTTCTTCCGGTTTTTGGTTCAAAGCGCCCATCAAGTCCACGATATGGATGCGTTTCACTTGCTCATACTGCGCATAAAAAGCTATGGCTTCCTGAGGCGTACGCTGCATTTCTTCTTTCGTGCCGTAGTCCCCTTCGGTCAGACGGACACTCTTGTTGTCGATCAAGTCGATCGCCGGCCAAATCTCTATCATTTATTTCCATCCCCCTTGCAAAGCTTGGTTCAAAATTTCCAGACCGTAATCCCCGCTTTTTTCCGGGTGGAACTGGATGCCGATGACGTTATCTTTCTGGACGATCGCTACGATTTCCTGGCCGTAGTCCGCTGTTGCCACAACATTTTCGTCGGTCACTACTTTGTAGGAATGGATGAAATAGACATCCTTGTCCAAACCTGGATGACTTGAATGCAGATTGTTCCAGCCCAAATGCGGAACCGGCAGGTCGCTGACGATGTATTTCACTTCGCCCGGTAAAAAGCCCAACCCATCGACATCGCCTTCTTCGCTGTGTTGGAACAGTAGTTGCATCCCGAGACAGATGCCGATGAACGGCTTCGTCCGCTCCAACTCAGTCAGGAGTTCCCGCAAACCAATCGCATCGATCCGCTCGATGGCATCCTTGAAATGTCCCACGCCCGGCAGGACGATGACATCCGCCTTGCGCAATTCTGCTTCGTCATGCGTCAGGACCGTTTCATAGCCAAGAAAACGAATGGCGTTCGTCAGGTTCGCAATGTTCCCCAAGCCATAATCAACGATTGCTATCATTCGATCACTCCTTTTGAGGAAGGCAAACGCTGCACATCTGAATCGGCCATCGCGATGCGCAGGCTTTGCGCAAAGGCTTTGAAGACGGCTTCGATTTCATGGTGCGTGTTGCCGCCGCGGATAAGATCAATATGTGCCGTGTAACGGGCATTGATGACCAACCCATGGAAAAATTCTTCAACCAACTCCACATCGAAGCTGCCCACTTTTTCTTTCGAAAACGCGGCATTGAAACTAAGATAAGGCCGGCCGCTGATGTCGATGACGGAACGGGCCAAGGTTTCATCCATCGGTACATAGGCAGTCCCGTAGCGGTTGATTGCCCCTTTGTCCTGACCCAGTTCAGCCAACAATTGCCCCAAAACGATGCCGACATCCTCGGTTGTGTGATGATCGTCCACATCCGTGTCTCCGTCCACCTGGACATCCAAAACGAAGTGGCCATGGAAAGCGAACAGATCCAACATATGATTCAAGAAGCCCACACCCGTATTGATGACGGAAGGTTCCAACCCTCGTTTCAAGGTGATGGCAATTTTCGTTTCTTTGGTAATGCGCTCTTTTGATACGCTCACAGCTGTTCTCTCCATTCTTTGATGATTTCGGCTAAGGCATCCAACTGTTCATCGGTGGCGATCGAGTAACGGACAGCCGTTTCGATGCACGGGATGCCTGATTTTTCATAAGTGCGCGGCTGATAGCCGTGGTCGATGATCCATTGTCCCAACGCTGGCGCCAATTCACCGTAAGTGAAGACGAAATTCGTTTCGCTCGGCAGGACAGAAAGAATGTCCCCGACTTCTTCATTGAAGATTTTCTTCAACTTGGAGGATAGACGTCGTTGTTCCGCCATGAAGGCCCGCAGCCGTTCCGGATGTTCCAACAAGAAGGCCGCTATGCTCAAAGATAAGGTATTGAGCGGATACGGATGCGCGATGGAATTCAACAACTGCATCGTTTTCGCCGTCGAACTGGCGATGCCGATGCGCAGACCGGCCAAACCGTAAATTTTTGATAGGGTACGCAAAAGGATGACGTGGTCACCGACCGGGCGCGCCGGCGGGTTGTCCACGAAATCCATGTAAGCCTCGTCCAAAATCAGATAGCCGCCATATGCAGCCAGCAAATCCGCCGTCTTTTCGATGAAAGCAGCAGGATGCAGCCCGCCCAACGGGTTGTTCGGCTGCGAAACGATGAAATAAGCAGGCTTTTCCTTCTCGATGACGGTGTACACTTGTTCATAGTCAAAGGAGTAATCCGCTCTGCACGGCACTTTGATGATTTCGCGTTGGAACTGTGCAGCGTATTCTTCATACATCACGAAATCCGGCTCCAGCATCAGGATCGGTCCGTCCTCCAAAAGGATTGTGCATTTCTGGATCCATTCATCCGATCCGTTGGCAAAAGCGATCAGGGCGGGATCCTCGCCGTGGAAAGAGGCGTACGCTTCCGTCAGGCGGTCGATCGCATCGTCCGTATATTCCTGGAAGCGCGTCGCCACAGCTATTTCAGCAATTTCTTCATTTGTCAGCGCACGGATGGGACTTTCATTTTTGTTGATGCGGATCATTTGTCACCCCCCATTCTGACAGCCAAGGAATCGTGGTGGGCCTGCAACGACTCTTCGGTCGCAATCAACATCCCGGCAGGAGCCATTTTCCGGAACGTTTCTTTCTTCAGGTTCAGGACAGAGTTCGGGCGCAGGAAGTCGTTTACGGACAAACCGTTCGCAAAACGGGCATTGCCTCCGGTCGGCAACACATGGCTAGGGCCGGCAACATAATCCCCAATCGCTTCAGGCGAATATTCGCCGATGAAAATCGCTCCGGCTGTTTCGATGGCATCTATATAGTCTTCGGCGTCCTTTGTCTGGATCGAGACGTGCTCTCCCGCAATCAGATTCACGACTTCGATGTTCTCTGCTTTACCGCTTGTCAAAATCGGGAAGTGATTGTGCTTCAGGCTCTCCTCGATGACTTCGATGCGGCTTTGTTTCGCTTTCTGGACAAGCAGTTCGGCTTCGATGGCGGCCAATTTCTCTTCGTTGTCGCAAACAAGGAAGGTGCGGGCCAATTCATCGTGCTCGGCTTGCGCCAGCAAATCGATGGCAACCCATTCGTTGTTCGCCGTTTCGTCGACGACTACGACAATTTCGGATGGTCCGGCGATCGAATCGATGCCGACATCTCCGTAGACTAATTTTTTCGCCAAGGCGACATATTGATTCCCGGGTCCGACGATTTTATCGACGCGCGGAATGGTTTCCGTCCCATAGGTCAAAGCAGCGACAGCTTGGGCACCGCCTACTTGATAAACGTGTTTTACATCACAAATATGGCAAGCGGCCAAGGTCGCTTGGTTGATGGCAGTCTTTTGCGGCGGGGTCACGACGATTGTTTCCTTTACGCCGGCTACATTGGCCAACACCGCAGTCATGAGCACTGTGGAAGGATAACTCGCTTTGCCGCCCGGCACATAGATGCCGACTTTATTCAGCGGATGGATTTTCTGGTACAGTTCCCCAGCCGGAGACTGTTTCCACTTGATGCTTTCTTGATAGACCGTGATGTTGTCACGGGCTTCCTCCAAAGCAGCGCGCAAGTCTGCATCCAAGGTGTCATAGGCTTCCTTGATGACGCTCTGCGACACTTCCAATTCCGTGATGTCTGCTCCATCGAAACGTTTTGCGTATTCAAACAGTGCAGCATCGCCTTTTTCCTGGACCGTCTGGATGATTTCCATCACGGCTTGCGTCTTCGAAAAGTCAATCGTATTTTTTGTTTTGTAAGCTTCCTTGAACGTTTTAGTTGTGTACATTATTTTTCACCTTCAATTGATTGATTATAGTCTGGATTTCATCGTATTTGGAGAAATAAGCATGCTTGTTTGAAATCAGGCGGGCATTGATTTCATCAAGGCGGACTTGCTCACTTAAACCATTATCATGCAGCGTTTTGCCGGATTGGACGATATCCATGATGGCGTCCGCCATATCGATGGTCGCGGCCAATTCGACGGACCCCTTCAGGGCGATGATTTTCACGGGTTGCTTGATGGAATCAAAATATTGCCTGGTGTAGTTCACATACTTCGTCGCAACAACTGGATAAACGTCTTTCTTCTCTTTGCTGGCGATGGCGAAATGGCAATAGCCGAAAGGCAAATCCATCAGATTGTTGATGTTGCAGTTCTGCTCAATCAGAATATCGCTTCCGGTGATGCCCAGATCCGCGATCCCTTCTTCCACATATACAGGCACATCTTCCCCTTTAACCAAGATGAAGCGGGTGTCCTTTGTCTGAATGACCAATTCCCGAGAAACGGACTTCAATGCTGTCGACCATTCCGTCAGGTTGATTTCATCCAAGTATTGGATAAAATCCTTAAGCTGTCTGCCTTTTGATAGCGCGATAGTAATCATTTTTTCCCTCCGTTAATTGTTGATGGCCATTCCGAATGCTTTGGAAGAGCTTGTATATTGACCGCCCGATGCTACGGGTTCCGTTTGGTTTTCGCCGTACAGTTGGATAAAAATCCCTTTATAATAAGATTGGTTCGGCAATGCCAGCATATCCGCGTAGACGTAATCCACGTTCTTGCTTTTCAGCGTCGCCTCCCATTCCGCCAGTTCATTCAAATGTCCGGTCAGTTCAGGATAGTTTTCCTTCAAATAGTCGGCCTGTTCCGTAGGTGCTTGATCCATCAAACCGATCAGCGGATGATCCGCACCCAAACGATGCTTCAAGGCATCCTGGTTTCTTTCGCAGATGAACTTGCGGACGGAAGGATCTTCCAACTCCCGTGGGCTAAGTATTTTTTTCAGTAATTTGTTATGGCTGACTACCGCAACCGATAAGGAAAGGTCCAATTCCTTCTCCATGAAGGTGATCATATCGCCCAGAACCTCGATTTGTTTCGGAATCGAGTCGGTAAATGTTTCCACACCCAATTGGTGACGCTCTTTCAGCAGCGAATAGACCGGGCCGGAATAGGCTATTTTATCGGCGCGTAAATGGTACTGCTTGCGGTATCTCACGATGGCATTCGTCCAGTCACTGCGCAGGGCGAAAAGTTTATCGCCGCTTTGCCATTTATGCCGGTTCAGCATCAGGTGCAAGTCATCATGAGACAGTTGTGTCCACTCAAATTTCTCTACGACTCCCAGGTCGATCAGATCGTACCCTAAGTGGTGGAAATGATGGAGAAACCCCATCTCTCTTTGTTTCTTCGCTAGCAACGATTCATTCGTCATCATTTCGTCCAAACTGTCTCACTCCCATTTCTTTTTGATAGGCCATCTGTTATCCTTAGAGTATCGTTAGAATACCATTAGACGTTGGTGTTATCATACCATAGAAAGCTGCTACATTGTATCCTAAAATGATGACACTTTATGAAGAAAGGAAGATGGAAGATGCACAGCGACAAACACGTCCATACCCCCTATTGCCTGCACGGTTCATCCGACGCAATGGAAAATTATGTGAAGGTTGCCATCGAGGCCGGCCTTGAATCACTCACATTTACAGAGCACGCTCCTTTACCGATGGAAGATCCGCTTCCGGACAAGGACAGTTCGATGCGACCTGAAGATGTCGATGCTTATCTGACTGAAGTCCGCTCACTTGCCGAGAAGTATCAAGGCATCCTCGAAATCCATGCCGGTTTTGAATTAGATTATTTGGAAGGAAAAGAGACGGAAACGCTTGCCTTCCTGGAAAAATACCCAGAGACGGTCCCCCACTCGATTCTGAGCGTGCATTTCGTGCGGCTCGCGCCGGAAGAATACTTCTGCATCGACTTGGACCGCGAATCCTTTACGCAAAAAGGAGCGGATATCGGCTACGAGACGCTCTACAGCCTTTACGAAGCGGCGGTCAAAAAAGCCTTGGCGCTTCCGTACGGAGCATTGACACCTAAAAAAATCGGCCACATCAACTTGATTCACAAGTTCCAAAAAGCCTACAGCGTCAGCGACCCGATTGACTGGAAGCTGCTGTTGGATAAGGTGAAGGAGAGCGGGTACACGCTTGATTATAATTTTGCCGGAATCGACAAACCGGACTACGGAAAAACGTACCCGGATCCGGAAATGATGGTCTACGCGATAAAAATCGGCCTCGCCTACGAGAAAGGTTCCGACGCCCATTCCTCCCATGAAGTAGCCCGCTATTTCGGTACGACAACAGCAACGGAATACGATGACTGGAAAGAAGCCTGAAAATGGCTTCTTTTTTTGTAGTCTCATCCTATCAGCGCGGAGCCTTCGGAATTGAATTTTCCGTCGAATACTGGTACATTTATCTAGTAATCAAAAACATTACATCTAGTATTGATAACTAGATTAAAATTTTTTTAGTTCAGAAAGCAGGTTGTGCCGTGAAGCTTAAACCAGAATTGGAAGAGTATCAGCAACAGCTGCTCAATTTGACGTTCATCCGATTTGATGAGCTGCCTGATTTCGGTCTCTACAGCGATCAAGTGATCGCCATCATCGAAAAGCAATTGGGTTTCCTGAATGCTACTCAGGAAGAACGCATCATCACGCCGGCTATGATCAATAATTACGTAAAACTGCAACTGATCGATAAGCCCGAGAAAAAGAAATATTTCAAGACACATATCGCCCAACTGATCGTCATCACATTGCTTAAACAAGTATTGCCGTTGTCGGAGGTGAAAAAAGGACTGGAATTGCAAGTATCGATCCGCGGATTCCAGATCGCGTACGACACCTTCTGCCAAGAATTGGAGTATGCATTCCGGATGCTCTTCCGTGATCTCGACAAGAAAGAGCATTTCACCTATACCTTGGAGGATATCCACAGCGAAAACTTCGCACTGAAGATGATCACGCTGTCGCTTGCTTCGAAATTATTGACACAAAAAATCATATTGGTCGATGGCGTCAGTCATGCATCCAATAAAGGAGAGAATACTAATGACGAAATCTAATTCCATTGCTGTTTTGGCCGATTCCTGCAACGATATTCCACAGGAGCTGCTTGCCAAATACCACATTTACACCTTACCGTTGATGATCAATTATAAAGACACGAGCTATCGCGATCGGGTCGACATCACACCGGAGCAAGTCTACGCAAGATTCCAGGAAGAGATCCCGAAGACAAGCCTGCCTTTGCCGGAAACGATTGCCGACACTTTCGCCAAGATCAAAGCGGACGGCTTCGATCAAGTGATCGTATCCGCCATTTCCAGCGGTTTGAGTGGCACCTGTCAAGCCATAAAATTGTTGGCGGAGGATATCCAGGACATGCAGATTGTCGTCATCGATACACTGAACATCGCCATCGCCTCCGGATTTGTGGCGCTTTATGCTGCCGAACAGATCGAAGCGGGACTTCCGTTCGATGAAGTCGTTTCAAAAACACAAGCAGCCGTGAAAAAGTCCACCATCCTGTTCGGGGTCGGTACCTTGGAATACCTGATGAAAGGCGGGCGCATCGGTAAAGTCTCAGGAATCCTGGGAAGCGCCTTAAACATCAAACCGATCATCTCCTGCAATGAAGAAGGTATCTATGACACGGTCGCAAAAGTACGCGGCCGCAAACAGAGCATTCAGAAACTGATCGATATGACCCGCGAAAAACTGGGTCAGCACAAAAATTACTACTTGTCGATCTGCCATGGGGATGCCTACGATGAGATGCTCGTTATGAAAGAACAGCTGAAGGATCTGGTCGCCGGCGCCAAAATATACGCCGAAGGTCAAATTTCGCCGGTATTAGGTGTCCACACCGGACCCGGATTGCTGGGCATCGGAATCATGGTGTTGGAAGACTAAAAGAGTGTGATGAATCCCGCTCTAGAAATCGAGCACTAAGAGGCTATTACGAGAACGGACGCTTTCTGTCCGTGACGTAATAGCAGCTTAGGCGGAGATTTCTGGGATTCAGAACACGTTTAATAAGAGTGTGATGATTCGCGGGAGGGGAACAGCGGCTGAATGCGGACGCAACTCCGGCCAGACCTCCCTCACCGGAGTTCACCAGCACAAAAAGAGTGGCTGCCCGAAATGGCAGCCACTCTTTTTGTGCTATCTTTTTTTAGTTGGATTTCATCAATTCATCGACGTAAGCAACTGTTTCCGGTTGGTTTGCTTCGATTTCAGCGATTTTTTCTGCAAATTGTGGTAAGTGCTCTTTGTGTGCATACAATAATTCATCCAACAAAGTCTTAGCCGTTGTACCACCTGGCACAAGAGGATTGATTGTGAAAGCTTGCAATGCCGCACCGTAGCTGCCTGTGATGGCTGCGCGGATGACTGTTTCTTCCATCGCTTTCATGCCTTGCAATAAGCCACGGGCTGCGGAAGGCATTTCGCCCCAGTTGTATGGTTCTGCGCCATGAGCTGTGATCAAAGCGGAAACTTCTACTACGCAGTCGTATGGCATATCTTGGATCGTGCCATTGTTCGCTGTTGATACGACCATGTCTGTGCGTTTGTCGTTTTGAATCGACGCGATCACTTCGCAAGCTGCATCGCTGTAGTGCGTGCCGCCGCGTTGCGATAACTCTTCCGGCTTGTAGTTCAATGCTGGATCTTTATACAGCTCGAACAAACGCGTTTCTGTTGCCTTGACGACTTGCGCACGTGTTTCGCCTTTTTCGAACTCTTCGACGGAATGTTTCAACATTTCATCCTCGATGTAATAATAACGGTGGTATCCGCAAGGAAGCATTCCCAAATCTTTCAATTGCTCATAGTGGAATTGCGCACTGTGGATGTTTTTCAGATGGTTTTCATCTTCGGTTTTTTGCGGTCCGTAAACCATATCAATCACTTCATCGGTGCGTTCAACACCCTTGTCATCCCAGACACGGTGCCAATGGAAGTGGTTGATTCCGGCAAATTTGAATAATAATTCATCTTCAGGAATCGCTAATTTTTCTGCTGCAACTTTGCGGTGTCCGATTGGAACATTGCATAAGCCGATTGTTTTCTTCCAACCGAAATGTTTGATGGCTGCTTCAGTCACCATGCCAGCCGGGTTGGTAAAGTTGATCAACCATGCGTCCGGACATTGCACTCTCATATCCGCAATGATTTGGCCGATAATCGGAATCGTACGGAAAGCTTTGAACATTCCGCCTGCACCATTAGTTTCTTGACCCAAAACACCATGGGACAATGGAATACGCTCATCTTTGATACGAGCATTCAGTAAACCTACACGGAATTGCGTCGTTACGAAATCCGCATCTTTCAAAGCATTGAAACGATCCAATGTTAAGTGGACTTCCCAGTCCAATCCAGCCGCCTCGACTTGGCGTTTCGCCATTGCGCCAACGATTTCCAGTTTTTCCTTACCTGCTTCGATATCCACCAGCCAAATCTCTTTTATCGGCAATTCATCTTTTCTTAAGATGTATCCTTCAATCAATTCCGGTGTATAACTGGAACCTCCACCAATCGTAACAATCTTCAAAGCTTCTTTCGACATGCATGCTTCCTCCTATTTTTGGTTTCTTTTTGCTTTCCGGCTCAAAAATTCTGTCGTGACAATGCATTCTCTGACACAAGCGGATAAGATCCCGAACATTAGGCCAGGAAAGGCTTTCATTCCCACCGTCAATGAAAGGGCTTTTCGCTTTCATGATTTCATTTTAGCACAACCGCGACGCATCGGAAGAATCCCCTTACATTTTGATTGCAGGTTCTCTATAATGATTTTTGTTTCCAAAATGAAACAATCTGTTTCACGATCAAATGATATCCAAAGCCGTTTTGAAAGTAGGCGCTGGGAACCGGGCATCCAACAGTTTCAGATCATCATCATCCAGACGGATTTTAGAAGCTTGGGCATTGAGATATGTGTGCTCAGGGTTGGAAGAGCGCGGTATCGCTGCCACATCCGGATGAATGATGCACCATGCCAGAATGACCTGGATTGCTTCGACATTGTGTTTCTTGGCGATATTTTGCACTTCCTCGCTCTCCAATAGCTGCCCGCGCAATCGGCCTCCTTGGGCTAATGGCGAATAGGCCATAATCGGAATGTTACGCTCCCGTTGCCATTTCAACAGGTCATACTCTATCCCGCGGGAGCCCAAATGATATAAGACTTGGTTGACTTGGCACTGGTTCCCGTGTTCCATCGATAAGAGGCTCTGCATATCATGGATATCGAAGTTGGAAACGCCCCATCTGCCGATTTTCCCTTCTGCCTTAAGCTGCTCCATCCCGGCTATCGTTTGGGACAAGGGCACATTTCCGCGCCAATGAAGCAGATAGAGATCCAAGTGGTCCGTATCCAATCTGCGCAAGCTTTCGGCACAGGCAGCCAAAATTTCATTCCGGCTCGCCCGATGAGGATACACTTTGGAAACAAGATAGACTTGGTCACGGATGCCCTTGATCGCTTCCCCCACCAAGCTTTCCGACTTCCCATCCCCGTACATTTCGGCTGTATCGATAAGAGTCATGCCCAGTTGTACGCCTAACTGCAAAGCCTCGATTTCCTCTTGCCTTTTTGCGGGATCCTCACCCAAGTACCACGTTCCTTGCCCCACTTGCGGCATGACGCTTCCGTCCGGCAACGCCACCATCCGATTGGCATTCTCTCTCCGCAGAGACACCATGATGTTTTCGTCTATGTTCGTCATTTATAGACACCATCCTTTCTGTTTTTTGACACCGTTCCTTACATCAAGTATACCTTTTTTTATCGTTAATACAAAAATAATCACAGCGCTTCCATTTTCTTCGATTTGTTGGCCTTTTCCTTTGGCGATTTCGATTTTGTAGCTTATGATAAGGATATAAAGCTATTTTGCCTATTGTCTTAGTCGGATTAATGGATAAAAGGATGGCATCAAAATCAAGGAGGACGAGTGGATGAAATACAGGAATCTAGGTAAAAGTGGTTTGCGTGTCAGCGAAATCGCACTGGGCAGTTGGTTGACGTACGGAAAATCAGTAGCGGATAAAACAGCAGAGGAATGCATCCGGACCGCGTACGAAGCAGGCATCAACTTTTTCGACACAGCCAACGTTTATGAAAAGGGTGCTGCTGAGACCGTGCTCGGTAAAGTGCTGAAGGACTACCGGCGCTCTAGTTTAGTCGTCGCCAGCAAAGTCTATTTCCCGATGGGGGACGGGCCGAACGACAGGGGTTTGTCGCGCAAACACATCATCGAATCCTGCGATGCCAGCCTGAAACGCCTGAATATGGATTATATGGATCTCTATCAATGCCACCGTTACGATCCGAGCGTACCGATGGAGGAAACGCTATGGGCGCTCGATGATTTGCAGCGTCAAGGCAAGATCCTTTATGCCGGCGTCAGCGAATGGTCAGCCGATCAAATCCAGGAAGCCCACCAGATCGCAAAACAGCATAATTTCCGGCCACTCATTTCCAACCAACCGATCTACAATATGATCGAGCGCTACATCGAGGTCAATGTCCTGCCCGTCTCCGTCGCCAACGGAATGGGGCAAGTCGTCTTTTCTCCATTGGGACAAGGCATCCTGACCGGCAAGTACAAATCCGGACAACAAGTTCCGGAAGGCAGCCGTGCCGCCAATAGCAAACTGAACAGCACGATGCAAAAATACCTGGAAAATGAATCCCTTTTGGAAGCAGTCGGGGAAATCGAAGCCATCGCGCACGAACTGGAAATAACCATGCCGCAACTGGCTTTGGCCTGGATTTTGCGTCAACCCGGTATCAGCTCCGCCATCATCGGCGCCAGCCGTCCGGAGCAGATTGAGGATAACATCAAGTCGGTAGATATCGAATTGACGGACGAACTGTTGCTTGGCATCAACCAAATTTTGTTGAAAGTAAGCAGCTTTAAACCGAGAAGCTGATTGTGCGATGAAACAATCCGGACAACCGGACAGCAAAAAGGCCACCTTGATGGGTGGCCTTTTTGGTGCTCTTATTAATTTGTTCTCCTGCTTGAATAAAGATAGGGGAACTCCGGTGAACGGAGGCTTTCCCGGACCTGAGCGGAAATCCGAAAGTTCTGAACCGCTCCGCTCGCCCGTCGCCTTTCAATCCAGTGCTAAAATTGCCAGGATGGAACGGACTTCGCGAACCGATACCTGACCGGGCGCGGAAACGTCTTTCGCCGCCGCAAAAGTCAGGCATGAACCGAACAACTCTCCTGCCAACCGCGAAATGACGCCATATTTCCCCATCGACATCGTGATGCATGGACGGTCCGCTTTCGCTTTTTTCATTTCCAACGTCGCCGCCAGCAGCGTCAGGACATCTTCCTCGCTTTGCGGCATGACCGCAATCTTCGTGATGTCAGCCCCAAGCTCCTGCATCTTCACCAGTCTTCCGACGATTTCCTCTTTAGGCGGCGTCAGGAAAAAATCGTGGCTCGACAAAACGACTTTCACGTTTTTATCTTTCGCTTCGGCAATCAATTTGGCCACTTCTTCTTCAGAACTGAACAGTTCGAGATCGACCATATCCACCAGTCCGCTCCGGATCACAAAACGGTTCAATTCAAAATAGCGCTCCAAGCTCAGTTCGCGCTCTCCGCCCTCTTTTTTGGTGCGGAAGGTGAACAGCAAAGGCTTTTTGTAGAGGCTTTTGATTTCGGCCAATAAAGCTTCGACTTGCTCCGGGTGCTCTACCCCTTCGAAAAAATCGATGCGCAACTCCGCCAGATCGAAAGCAACGTTTTCCAGCATTTTGACTTCTGCGACGATTTCTTGTTTTGTTTTCCCTACCAACGGCACGCAAATTTTAGGCCTGCCTTCGTTGAAGACGACATCTTTCACTTGAACGGTTTTCACTGGTCTATCCCCTCCATGGCGCATTCCGGTTCCATCTCCCTTGAACCTTTCCAGGCAAAGCGAGATGAACTTCCGAGTATATGATATTTCTTATTTTATCGTTAATCGCGCCAAAAGCATAGGAGCACTTTACGGAATTTCTCCGATCCGCCCACTTTTCCGGTCTGTCTCTACTTGGAAACATACCGGCCACACCCGGACACAAAAAGCTGCCCCCCGCTCCCAAAGGAGTAGATGCAGCTTTTTGACTTTGACTAGTCTAAAATCAGTCTATTTTGCGAATTTCGCTTGATAGGCTGCAACCACTTTATCAGTGGTGAAGCCATACTCAGCCATTACCACATTACCGTTGCCGCTCGCACCGTAAGTGTCGATGCCGTAGGCAAGGCCATCAAGACCGACATAACGTTCCCAACCGAAGGTCGCGCCCATTTCGATGGACATGCGGTTGCGGACTGCGCCAGGCAAGACTGTTTCTTTGTAGGCTGCATCCTGCGCTTCGAACAGATCAAAACTCGGCATGGACACAACAGAGACGTCCACTCCAGCTTCACGCAATTGTTTTTGCGCTTCCACGGCCAAGCTCACTTCCGAACCGGTTGCGATTAGGATGCCGGCAGGCGTTTCGCCTTGTTGTGGAGAAAGTACGTAAGCACCTTTCTTCACACCTTCGCGGGCCAAAGTTGGCGTTCCTTCAAGGACAGGCAAGTTTTGGCGCGTCAGCACCAACATCGTTGGTTTGTCTGCTGAGGACACGGCGATTTCCCATGCTGCGCTGACTTCGTTGCCGTCGGCCGGACGCAGAACCGTCAAGTTCGGCATGCCGCGGTAGCTGGACAAATGTTCCACCGGCTCATGCGTAGGGCCGTCTTCACCGACTGCGATCGAATCATGCGTCATCACGTAAGTGCCAGGCAAGTGCGAAATGGCAGCCAAACGCATCGCTGGGCGCAAGTAATCAGTGAAGACGAAGAATGTCCCCACATATGTTCTCGTTCCGCCATGCAGAACGATGCCGTTCATGATGGCGGCCATCGCGAATTCGCGCACACCATACCAGATGTTGCGGCCGGCATAGTTGCCCGGTTCAAAATCGCTTGCCGATTTGATCATTGTGTTGTTTGAAGACGATAAGTCCGCAGAACCGCCCCAGAAATAAGGAACAGCTTCGCCCAATGCTTGGATCGCTTCCGCACTGGTCACACGGCTTGCTTTTGCTGCGCTGCCCACTTCATAAGTCGGCAGTTTGTCTTGCCAGCCTTCAGGCAATTTGTTAGCGATGGCATCTTCGAATTGCTGCGCCAATTCCGGATAAGCTGCTTTGTAGTCGTTGAATAGTGCAGTCCAGGCAGCTTCAGCCTGCTGGCCTTCTTCAACCATTTTTTCATTGAAGCGAGCTGTAACTTCAGCCGGTACGCAGAAAGCTTCATCCGCACAGCCGTAAGCCGCTTTTGCGAAAGAAACGCCTTCCGCCCCTAGCGGAGCACCATGCACTTTGTGCGTTCCTGCGTCAGGAGCACCGAAACCGATGATGGTTTTGATTTCGATCAAAGTCGGTTTTTCGGTTTCAGCTTTCGCGTCTTCGATGGCTTTCGAGATGGCTTCCAGATCATTGCCGTCCTTGACCAAGATATGTTGCCAGCCGTAGGCTTCAAAACGGGCAGCTACATCTTCCGTGAATGATTTCGAAGTCGGTCCATCCAAGGAGATATCGTTGGAGTCATACAAACCGATCAGTTTGCCCAATTTCAGGTGGCCAGCCAAGCTGGCTGCTTCATGGGAGATGCCTTCCATCAGATCGCCGTCGCCGTTCAGGAAGTACGTATAGTGATCCACAACCGGGAAGTTTTCTTTGTTGTAGGTAGCAGCCAAGTGCGCTTCTGCCATTGCGAACCCGACCGCATTTGCGATCCCTTGGCCCAATGGACCGGTCGTCGCTTCCACGCCGTCCGTGTCATGCACTTCCGGGTGTCCAGGTGTTTTGCTGCCGAATTGGCGGAAGTTCTTCACGTCGTCCAGGCTCACATTGAAGCCGGATAAGTGCAACAAACTGTACAACATGGATGACCCATGTCCAGCTGATAATACGAAACGGTCACGGTCTGCCCACAAACTGTTCTTAGGGTTGACTTTCAAATGTTTTGTCCAAAGCGCGTAGGCCATCGGAGCCGCTCCCATCGGCAAACCAGGATGCCCTGAATTGGCCTTCTGTACGGCGTCTATGCTAAGTGTACGTACTGCATTAACTGCTAACTCATCAATTTGATCAAACATTTTTTTCCTCCTCAAGATAGTGAATCTAGTATTGAACTCCTCAACCAACTTTTATAATCATGATTTAATCTTATTATAACATATTCCGAATCGGTTTATATCAGTTTATTAACTTAGATATGCAGCAATAATGGGTTATCAATCCGACAATTCAACCAATCGGTCACCCTCCGTTTCCTTGTGTCTGTTCCCTTCCAATAATGTCAATTTCCTTTTCAACTGACGATACGCGTACATCATGGGAACGGCAGCCCCCACCCATGCAACGGGATTGGCAAAGGCGACCGCCTGGTAGCCTAATAGACCCGAAAATCCCAACGGAACGAGGACGCGCGCGACCATCTCCATCACACCCCCAAAAGTAGGCGCAGCATTGTCGCCCACACCTTGCAGCGTATACCGCAAAATGATCAATGTAGTCAATACAAGATAGAAGCTGGCCGTCGCAATAAAATACGTATGCGCATATGCCAAAACAGCCGGATCATTCTGATTGAACAACAGCCGGATGATGTCCGTCCCGAAGAACAAAAGCGCTCCTCCTAAAACAATGCTGTAGACAAAGGACAGCAGCAAACTGATGCGCACGCCTACCCAAATACGCGAATACAATCCGGCCCCGTAGTTTTGGGCTGCGAAAGTCGCCATCGCGATACCGATGGAGGCTATCGGCAATGTTGCCATGATGTCCAATTTTTGGGCGATGGCGTATCCACCGACCGCTTCCGGTCCGAAGCCATTCAGACTTTTCTGCAATACAATCAAACCGATTGAAATGATGGAGGCTTGCAGACCGATTGGGAGCGAAATTTTCAACGGCAAAGAGAAGTCCGCGGGCTGCATGCGCCAATCTTCTTTGGAAAAGCGCAGAATCGCCATTTTTTTCCGGATATATACGAAACAGAGAAAACTGGCGAATAATTGCGCCGCAACTGTCGCCAGCGCTGCTCCTGCAACCCCCATAGAAAACCAGACAATGAACACATAATCCAATACCACATTCAATAGGGAAGAAATCACCAGGATGACCAATGGCAGTTTGCTGTCACCCAGTGAACGCAGGATGTTACTCAACAAATTGAATACCATGATCGCCACCGAACCCCACATCAAGACCAAAAAGTAAGCTTCGGCTTCCTTGCGTATTTCTGCCGGCGTATCCATGAACAACAGGATATCTTCAGCGAGCCAAACGCTCAGGATGGTGATGAGGACTGTTATGGCAAGCGTGATCCAGACGCTTATCGTGATGCTCTTGCGGATCCGCTCCTCATTTTTCGTGCCAAAGCGCTGCGCGATGACGATTCCTAAACCCGAGGTGACCCCTATTCCGAATCCATGGATAAAAAAGAGCACCCCGCCAACTGATCCGATGGCCGCCAGTCCGTCCACTCCCAATGTCCTGCCAATGATGACCGTATCCGCTAAACTGTACAGCTGTTGGAACATATTCCCTATCAGCATCGGAACCGCGAACAGCACGAGCAGCTTCGCAGTACTGCCGGCAGTCATATCTTTTGTCATCCTTCACCTCCATTTAATGATCCTAGGCCTTGCTGATTTATATTATACCAGACATGTACGAACAAATTAACATAAAAAAATAAATTGTACCTACAAATATTCCGGTCTATTCACTTGGATTGTTTCCGAATCCGTTGTCGGCGAGAATTTTCTCGCACAAAGAGTGGCTCAGGTAGCTTGATTCTGTGGCGACGGGATTTATATGTTCCTTTACGCCCGCGATAAACGAACCAATCAACGGCGCGAATCCTCGCTTGCGGAGCGTTCCTTCCCAATCGCCAAAAGCTATTTGCTGCTTGCCGTTTTTTTGTTCGATGGTCATTTCGGTCAAATTCAGCACGCGCGCGATTCCCTCCGGACTTTGGACTTCCATGACCTCCTGATTGGCTCCCGCTTCATAGTTCATCGAAACGAAACAAGTGGTGTTCTTCGTTTCGAGCAACAGCCATAGCCGTTTCAATTCCCCTTCGTTTTCGACAAGATGCGATTGCACCGAAACCACCTCATCGTCCAACAAATACAAGGCGGTATCTGCGATATGGATGAAAAGATCGTAGACGGCGAAGCGGACCGGTTCAACATTCTTCACGCGATCTTTCTGGATCAGGATCATCTTTTTGTCAGGAATCCCTTTCAATCGTTCCACCATCGGAGCAAAACGGCGATTGAAGCCCACAGTAAGCAGCAAGCCCTTGGCATCCGCCAACTCGATCAGTTCCTTTGTTTCTTCCAGATCATCACTGATGGGCTTGTCCACATATACCGAAATGCCGCTCTCCAGTAGCTTGCGGATGATTTCCGCATGGGCAACGGTAGCTACATGCACAAAGGCCGCCTCGATTCCGCTGTCCAACCATTCCTCAATCGAAGTGTACAAATGTTGGAAGCCGAATTTTTTCCCTACCGTTTCCAGCGTCTCCCTGTTCCGCGAGCACAGATGCCATTCCACCTCATCCTGCATCTCAACCATGATTGGAAGATACGCCTTTTGCGCAATATTCCCTAACCCGATGACTCCAATTTTCATCACCTATCGCCTCCAAACCTGTTTGTTCTCTTTATACCATAATCAACACCTGAATTCTCGTCAGAACGTGAAAATAATTGAGAAATAATAAAAATATATATTTTTCGTTGAAATCGATTGCATTTTCTTTTTCTGTTTTGTATAATTCTATTTGAAGTTATGTATAGACATAGAAAAGAGGTTGTTTAGATGAAGTATGAATTTCCTGCAGGTTTTTGGTGGGGATCGGCAGCAAGCGGACCGCAGACAGAGGGCACGGTTGCCGGAGACGGCAAGGGGGACAGCATCTGGGATCACTGGTACAAACAGAACCCGGAACTGTTCTTCAATCAAGTCGGTCCTGAAGACACATCCTACGTATACAATCGCTACAAAGAAGATATAGCACTCATGAAAAAAACGGGACACACGACGTATCGAACCTCCATTCAATGGAGCCGTCTGATTCCGGATGGGATTGGCGCAGTGAATCCGGAAGCGGTGGCGTTCTACAACAGCTACATCGATGAGCTGTTGGCCAACGACATCGAACCTTTCATGAATCTCTATCACTTTGATATGCCGTTGTCATTACAACAGAAAGGAGGCTGGGAAAGCAAAGAAGTCGTGGATGCCTATGCGGATTACGCGCGCATCTGCTTTGAGCTGTTCGGCGACCGCGTTAAAAAATGGTTCACCCACAATGAACCGATCGTTCCGGTCGAAGGCGGCTATCTCTACCAATTCCACTACCCTAGTGTCGTGGATATGAAAAAAGCCGTTCAAGTCGCTTATCACGAAACTTTGGCAAGCGCAAAAGCCATCAAAATTTATCATGAAATGAACCCTGAAGGGCAAATCGGCATCATCCTCAATCTGACTCCTAGTTACCCGCGCAATGAGAATGATCCTGAAGACGTCAAGGCAGCCCATCTCGCTGATGCCTTCTTCAACCGTTCCTTCTTGGATCCTGCCATCAAAGGCACCTTCCCCGAAGATTTGGTTTCGCTGTTAAAGGAATTGGATTACTTACCGGAATATACGCAATCGGAATTAGAACTCATCAAACATAATACCATCGACATTCTGGGAATCAATTACTATCAGCCAAGACGCATCATGAAAAAAGAAAGCAAGGAACGCTTGTCCGACAAGCCGATGCCGGATGATTACTTCGACAATTATATCTGGCCAGAACGCAAAATGAATCCGTACCGCGGCTGGGAAATCTACGAAAAAGGCATTTACGATTGCCTGATCAATGTCCGGGACAACTACGGCAACCTACCGTGCTTCATTTCTGAAAACGGGATGGGTGTGGAAGGCGAAGAGCGCTACATAAACGCGGATGGCAGGATCGAAGATGATTACCGTATCGAATTTGTCCAAGAACATCTTAAATATGTCCATCAAGCGTTGCAGGAAGGCTGCAATGTGAAAGGCTACCACATGTGGACGTGCATGGATAACTGGTCCTGGACCAACGCCTACAAAAATCGCTACGGCTTTATAGCGGTGGATCTGGCGGAAGAAGGAAAACGCACAATTAAGAAAAGTGGCTACTGGTTCAAAGAGGTTTCTGACAATAATGGTTTTGACGCATAAGGTTCCCAGGAAAGGAAAATGATTAATGAATAATTTTATTGATAATTTAGCGGAAAAATTAACACCCTTTGCAGGCAAGCTCGGCTCAAACAGATACTTAGCAGTATTGCGTGACGCTTTTATGCTATCTTTTCCACTGACGATGTTCGGTTCAATCGTCGTTGTATTGAACAACCTACCGTTCTGGAGTGATGACATGAAAGGAACGCTCGGCGGCCTATTCGGCAATGGGCAAAATGCCACCATGTCCATCATGACAATCTTCATCACTTTCGGGATTGGTTACTACCTGACCCGTTCCTACGATGAGGATGGCATCTTCGGAGGAGCTGTTTCATTAGCTTCTTACTTGATTTTGACACCCTTCAACTTTACAACAGCAGACGGTGCTGAAGTCAGCGGTGCCCTTTCCTTGGATCGCTTAGGCGCTAAAGGAATGTTCATCGGCATGTTGGCTGCCTTCATCGCAGCTGAGATTTATGTGAGAATCACCAAAAAAGGCATCGTCATCAAAATGCCTGAAGGTGTTCCTGATGCCGTTGCCCGCTCATTCGCCGCCCTGATTCCCGCAATTTCTACACTTACCGTTTTCCTGCTGCTTAATGCATTGGTTTCTGGCGTGTTCACGACAAACTTGCATGATGTGGTCTACACCGTCATCCAAAAACCGCTTGTTGGATTGGGAAGCAGCTTGCCTGCTACTTTGGTTTCTCTATTCTTCGTGCAAATCCTTTGGTTCTTCGGCTTACATGGCCAAATCATCGTCAACTCCGTCATGGATCCGATCTGGAACACCTTGGCTTTGGAAAACTTGGATGCTTTTAAAGCTGGCGAAGCCTTACCGCACATTATCACAAAGCCATTCATGGAAACATTTACAGTTGGTTTAGGTGGTTCCGGTATGACGTTGATGGTAGTGATCTTGATGGCTTTCGTCATGAAGAGCCGTCAAATGAAAGACATCGGTCGTTTAGCGATTGGACCTGGTTTATTCAATGTAAACGAACCTGTTATCTTCGGCTTACCGATTGTATTGAACGCATCCATCGCTATCCCTTGGATTTTGACACCTTTAATCGTAACGACCGTAAACTACTTATCTATGGCATCCGGTTTGTTCCCTACTCCAACAGGCGTAACGGTTCCATGGACTGTTCCGTTATTCTTCAGCGGCATGATGGCCACAAACTCCGTCATGGGCGGCGTGTTGCAACTGATTGACTTCGCAATCGTCGGTCTGATGTGGTATCCATTCCTGATGGTTGTCGATAAAGCGAATTTGGCACTTACTGTCGAGGAAGCTGCCTAAGCCGGTTTTGGTTTATTAATGAAGATGGCCCGAGGCAACCTGCTTCGGGCCATTTGCCTTTCCTTAATCAGCCAAATGTAAAGGTTAACTTGTTTCAAGTCTAGCCATTACGGTATAATGGGGAATGAAATCGTGTAATTTCCGGAAGGATCGACTGCAATGAAAAAATATGAAGAAATCGCAGATGAACTGCGCCGCCGCATCGCTGATGGCGAGTATGCGGAAGATGAAATGCTCCCGGACCAGATTGCGCTGGCGGAAGAATTCGGCGTCAGCCGGATGACCTTAAAGAAAGCCATCGATATGATCGCAATGGAAGGCCTGATTTTCCGCAAACGGGGTGTCGGCACCTTTGTCATCAAGAGCGCCCTCTGGAACAGCGGGGATTCCAAAGCAGATGAATACGCAGGCTTATCGAAACAGTTCCCAAATAAAACGGTAAAGAGTAAAATCATCCTGTTCGATATCCTGTTCCCTCCCAAAAATATCCAAGCCTTGCTGATGCTGGATGACAATCAGCCTGTCTATCATCTGCAGCGCTTACGAATCATCGACGACAAACCCTATATACTGGAAAATACCTACTTTGTTGCTGGATTGGTGAAGGACCTGACGGAGGACATCATCCACCGTTCCATCTACGACCATATCCGCGATACGTTAGGGCTCAAAATCGGCGGAGCCTACCGAAAAATCCACGCTGATCGATCCAATGAACTGGACTGGCAGGAATTGGAATGCGATCAACATACTCCGATCCTTGAAGTGGAACAAGTCGTTTATCTTACCAACGGAACGCCTTTCGAATACTCGACTTCCCGCAGCCGCTTCGATACACGTTCGTACACCATCACCGACATCATCAAACAGTGATAAACGCTGAACGGATTCGTTCAGACACGAAGAAACTTAGGAGGAAAAATATGCAAGAGCCATTGTTTATCCAACCTGTTCTGCAGGAAAAAATCTGGGGCGGCACAAAGCTGCGCGACATCTACAGTTACGACATTCCCAGTGACCATACCGGGGAATGCTGGGCGATCAGCGCCCATCCTGACGGCACTGGAGCCGTGGAAAACGGTCCATACGCCGGAACCAAACTGGATGTCCTCTATGCGGAGCATCCTGAGCTGTTCGAAAATCCGACTTCGCCCGTCTTCCCATTGCTGACCAAAATCATCGATGCTGCGGAAGCCTTATCCGTCCAGGTTCATCCCGATGATGCATACGGGCTGAAGCATGAAGGCGAATTGGGGAAAACGGAGTGCTGGTACATCATCGATGCCGATGACGATGCCGAAATCATCTACGGACACAATGCCCAAACAAAAGAACAGTTCTCGGAAATGATTGTGGAAGGAAACTGGGATAGCCTGCTGCGCCATGTCAAAGTGAAGAAAGGCGACTTCTTCTTCGTTCCGAGCGGCACTATCCATGCCATCGGCGGCGGCATCATGATTCTGGAGACGCAACAGAGCAGCAACACAACCTACCGCGTCTACGACTTCGACCGCAAAGACGATCAAGGCAACACACGCGACCTGCACATCCAACAATCCATCGATGTGT
The DNA here is from genome assembly GCF_049684335.1 of Trichococcus sp. GTDB lineage: Bacteria > Bacillota > Bacilli > Lactobacillales > Aerococcaceae > Trichococcus. The sequence goes on along the minus strand of NZ_JBAVFV010000056.1, from coordinate 471 downwards.
CGATGATTCCGCATAAAGATCCTGCGAACCATTTCGAAACAACCACAGTGGACGACAATACCGTGACGACGTTCATCGAAAGCGACTATTTCACTGTCTATAAATGGGATATCCTTTCGGAAATGGCCTTCAGCAAGACCGCTCCCTACACCTTGGGAAGCGTCATCGAAGGCACCGGCAGTCTGACTGTCGACGGAAAAGCCTATCCGTTGCAGAAAGGCGACCACTTCATCCTGCCTGCGACCGTTTCGGCTTGGTCCCTGGCCGGCAACATGGAACTGATCGCCTCCACTCCCGGACCGAAAAACAGCTAAGAAAAATAATAAAGCGACCCCTTCCCGATGTGATAAGCTCCCAATAAAGTAGACAGTAGAAATAACAAAAATTTCTATTCTACTTTATTGGGGGTTTTTTTATGCGAATAAATAGGCGTTGGACTGTGGAAGAAAAAGTAAACATCGTTAAAAAATA
>NZ_JBAVFV010000055.1:0-15511 GCF_049684335.1 Trichococcus sp. | reverse complement strand
CATCATTCGCTTTATAATTGCCGAAAGCTTTTGTTACGCCAATCATCTCAATGACATAATTTTCTTCTGTCATGCTGATTCCACCCCTTACTAATATTGAATGCATGCATTCCCTCATGCAGCAGTGAGACACGCTTATAAAATATAATACCGTAAAACACCATTTCACACCTATTATAAAGTATTTCCAAAATCCTATCCACTTTTGTTTGTCACAAAAAATAAACATTTGTTCCTCCGCTTTAGGCGGAACTTTTTTTATTGGGGAACTATGCGCGAAAAAAAGAGAAGCAACTCAATATCCCAAACCGGAATCAAGTTGCTTCTTTAAAGATTTAAAAAAAGTGATTAGTTTTCTGGAGACTCCGGAACAGCAAGCGTTCCTTCCAAAATTTGTGCTTTTGCATCGTTGACAGCAGTCAAAGCATTGGGGCTCAATTGTCCGTCAGTCAAATCGACGCCTTCTTCAGCCAAACCGAAATTCAGCACTTCTCCTGCCGGAAATTCGCCGTTCATCGTTAATGTAGCGATATCCTTGGCTGCAGTGCCCACACCCTTCAACGTTGAAGTCAAAGTAAGGTTTCTTTCAGTGCCATCGTCAAGAGTCAACAAGCCTTCTTCTGTTTGGTCACGGTCAACACCGATTACCCAGATTTCTTTTGAAGGGTCAGCTTTTACGATATCCTTAGCTTCTGAGAATACGCCATTTCCGGAATCTCCGGCAGCTTGATAAATGACATCGATTCCGCTCGCGTACATTGCAGCAGCTTTAGATTTCCCGCCCGCAGCATCGCCAAACGAGCCGACATATTCTACTTTTACATCTATATCAGGATTTACTGATTGGGCACCGGCTACGAATCCTGCTTCAAAGCGATCGATTACGACACTCTCTTGTCCGCCGATGAAACCTAATTGGTTGGTTTTGGTTGTTTTAGCAGCAGCGACACCTGCCAAGAAAGCAGCCTCATTATCTTTGAATGATACAGATACTGTGTTTTCGCCTTCGATGACATCATCGATGATGGCGAACATTGTATCAGGGTTCTGCGTTGCCACATCCTGCATCGCCGATTTCAACTTATAGCCGATACCGAATACTAGATCAAAATTACTGTTTACGGCAGTGTTCAAGTTTGTCACAAATTCCGAGTCGGCATTTGATTGGATATAATCATATCCATCGATCCCTTTTGCTTTGCCGTTCTCTTCGCCCCATGAAACAAGTCCTTCCCACGCGCTTTGGTTGAATGATTTGTCATCCACGCCGCCGACGTCGGTAACCATTGCGATAGTAAAGTTATCTTCCGTTCCCTCTGCTGTGCTTGAACCTGTTGCACTGCTGTCAGACGTGTCGCCGTTGCCACCGCAAGCTGCCAGGATTGTGCTGACACCTAAACCTAATGCCAATAAACTAACATATTTTTGCTTCTTCACCATGACCCCTCCAATAAACTTCAATTTTTTAAACTTGTAAGTACAAGCTTCTTACAAAAAATATCATATCATGCATTCCAAAAAAAATAAATGATATTGATTTGTTTTGTAATCGTTTTTTCATTTAATATCCATATATTTGTCGGAATGCTTCGGGTTAAACCTCGGAATCAAAGTGGATATCCGTATCATTTTCATATATCCCTTCGCTAATGTTCACTTTTCTGGGCTTGCTTCCATCAGCCGGGCCGACGATCCCTCTTGCTTCCATCTCATCGATCAGCCGCGCTGCCCGATTATAGCCGATCCGGAATCTCCTCTGCAATTTGGATATGCTCGCCGTTTCATCCGATCTGATGAACTCTACAGCTTCACCGAAGAGATCATCTTCCGGTTCTTCGCTTGCAGCCGCCACCGCTTCAGTCGGCATCATTTCCTCGACATAGTTCGCTTCTTGCTGATTTTTGACGAAAGTGACAATGTGCTCGACTTCCTCGTCGGAAATGAACGCCCCTTGCACACGAATCGGTTTGTTTTCACCCATCGGACGGAAGAGCATATCCCCTCTGCCCAATAACTTTTCTGCCCCGGAGCCATCGATTATCGTTCTGGAATCGATCGAACTGGATACGGCAAACGCAATCCGGGAAGGGACGTTCGCTTTAATGATGCCGGTGATGACATCGACACTAGGCCGTTGCGTTGCCAAAATCATATGGATTCCCGCTGCCCGTGCCATCTGCGCCAATCTGGTGATCGCATCTTCGACCTCGTTGCTGGCCACCATCATCAAGTCGGCCAACTCATCCACGATGACCACTATGTATGGCAACGTAGGGTTATTTTCCCCGTTTTCCAGATTGTATTCGACAATCAGATTGTTGTAGCCGTCGATATTACGCATGCCGGTACCGGCAAACAATTCATATCTTCTTTCCATTTCCGTCACGACTTTCTGGAGCGCTTGCGCCGCCTTGCGGGGATTTGTGACCACCGGCGTCAGTAAGTGGGGAATCCCGTTATAGACGTTCAATTCCACCATTTTCGGATCGATCATCATCATCTTCACTTCGTTCGGTTTGGCTTTCATCAAGATGCTCGTGATGATGCCGTTGATGCAGACCGATTTCCCGCTTCCGGTTGCACCCGCAATCAGGAGATGGGGCATCTTCGTCAGATTCGCGCTTTGAACGACGCCGGAGATGTCCCGGCCTAACGGTACCTCCAACAGCTTGTCTGTGTGCTTTTGGCCTTCCATGACATCTCGGAAGGATACGACACTGACTTCACTGTTCGGCACTTCTATGCCGATGAAGGATTTCCCGGGTATCGGCGCTTCGATGCGGATATCCTTTGCCGCCAAGGCCAGCGCCAAATCATCACTGAGGCTCACAATTTTGCTGACCTTCACCCCTACGGCTGGTTGGATTTCATATTTTGTCACGGCAGGTCCGAGGTTCGCTTTCGTGACTTTAGCCTCCACCCCGAAGCTCGCAAACGTCTCTTCGAGCTTTTTGACATTTTTTTCGATTGTCGCGTATTCATTCGATTGATCAATCGCTTTGATTTCATTCAGTAAAGTGACCGGCGGCAATTGGTAATCCCTGTTCTCCTGCTCGGCAGTGATTTCGAACTCCAGCTCGCTGCTGTTATCTTCCTCGCTGCTTCCGGCTGGTTTTTTTGCCAGGCTGGCTGGTTGGGCTGACGTGCTCTTTTCATTGTCCGCACATTTGTATTCAGCTGCTTTTTCAAGTTGCTTCTGGAAGCTGTCAATTTTCAGCTGAACGGGTTCACGCTCTTTTTCGGCGAGTGTGTCTTTTTCTGATGCTTTCAAAGCTTCTGCTTCTTCCTTCATCAATTTCTTCGCTGCCGATTCGTTTTTTATTTGATTTTTGGCTTTTTCGACTATTGAAGGTTTCTTGTCGGTCGAAGCGCTATTTGACCTAGTCGATCTTTTCACTGTTTTCGAATCGACAATTGAGCTAGCCACTTTCTCTTTTGTGTAAAGCACTGCTCGTTTACTGTTGTGCCCAAAGGTCAGGGCAACTTTGCGCACGACTTCCATGACATCATGCGTCGTGAAGCCGAATATGACCGCCGTACCAAAAAAAACAAGCAGGCCGATGATAATGTAAGTGCCCCATTGCGAAACCAAAAAATGGGTTCCAGTATAGAAGGCTGCTCCGATCAAACCCCCGCCCATCTCTGAAGCCGTATCCGCTTGCCTGACATCAGTCAAAAAACGCGCAAGCGTAACGGACACGACCGACGCACCCTCCGTTACGACTGCTTCAAAAGCCTGTGAATGGAGATAAAGCAACTCTGCTGAATAAAGCAGGATTCCGCTGATCAGCCAGTTCTTTCTTATTTTGGGTTCTTTTCCTCTCAAAATCAGGTACAGACCGTAGGCACCGAACAGCGCCAGGCTGACCGGGTAGGTTTCGCCGACAAAAAAACGGAAAAAATTCGCCAACGCAATCCCGGCAAAACCGAGTTGCCCGATCCCCAAGGCTGAACTGAAAAGAAACAGCACGCCGATAAGCTCGTAGGATATCTTCTGCCCGGTCGCCTTCTTTTTCTTTCTTGTTGTCGTCGTTCGTTTCGCCAAACATGCCAACTCCTTTTTTAACTTTTACTCAAAACCACTGCCCGTCTGCATAAAACAGCAGGCCATAGATTGTTCCTTTGATTACCCGTATCTGTTCATTATACTACAAAACGAACCCTTTACGAGGCTATTTTTCAATCAATCCGCGCGGACAAAAAGCTCCTGTTTCCCGTCAATACAGGCAGCAGCAGCTTTTTGGAATTTTATCCGTTATTCTTGATGAAGTTTTTTCCTGTCCTGCAGCAGCATCAGTCCGTGATACAATTGCACATCGTCATCGCAATTCTCACAAAAACGGATTTCTCCGTCTGACCAGTAGGCAGTCAGGTAGTCTTCCTTTGTTTTTTGGAATGGGTAAACTGCTGATAGTTTTTCCGCAGCCCGCTCATAGGCAGCGACCGCCTCCTGGAAATTGGCATATTCTGTCGATTCCACAATGAAATCCATCCAATCTTCAAAAAACCACCAGGGTTCATATTCTCCCACGGTCCGTATTACTTGGTACATGCTATCACCTTCTTTGTTGCGAAAAGTATAGCATAGCTCGGAAAATTATTCCCGCTCAATGTATCGGGATTGAAACTTCTTTAGGAAGGCTGTAAACTAGATTAATAAACTGAAGCGCAAGCTCATTCTAGAATTTGGAGGTAATCTGAATGAAGAAAATCAAGATGACCGTAAATGGCCGGGTCCAAGGCGTTGGATTCCGTTACATGACAAAAATGGTGGCTGACCAGATCGGCATTGCCGGCATCGTAAGGAACGAGGATGACGGAAGCGTCTATATCGAAGCCGTCGGACCGACCGATAAAATCGACGCCTTCATCGCGGCAGTCAAACGCAGTCCCTCGCCAAGCGGAAAAGTAGATGCCTTTTCCATTCTTGAAGACGCCAACATTGAGAATTACATAAGTTTTCGCGTAACCAATTGAATAAATTTTCCCCTTCATGTATAGTGGTAATGTTATCGAAAAATTGTAAAGGAACGTGAATGATGAAACTTAAGAAGAAGTTATTGCTTTCCGCGGAAATGATGGCCTTGTTAGTAGTTCTTACAGGCTGCATGCAATATGATAAGAATAAAAACCCAACTGGCTTTATATATGACTATTTGGTGGTGCCTACAGGCAAATTGATCGTTATGCTTGCGGAAATGCTTAACGGTAACTACGGGCTGGCCATCATCGTTATCACAATCATTGTCCGTTTGGCCATCATGCCTTTGAACTTTAGCCAAATCAAAAAAACGATGGTACAGCAAGAAAAAATGAAGTATATCAAACCAGAATTGGAAGATATCCAATTCCGTCAAAAAAATGCCCAGTCGCCTGAAGAGAAAGCGGCAGTTTCGCAGGAAATGATGGCATTGTACAAAGAAAACAACATCAGCATGACAGGCGGCGTCGGTTGCTTACCGATTCTGATCCAGATGCCGATTTTTACAGCTATGTATCAGGCCGTCAATTTGACGCCGGAAATTTCTGCAAGTACATTCCTTGGTATCAACCTTGGTGTCAGCAGTCCTTTGTTGGCAATCTTGGCAGGTGTCGCTTATGTGATTCAAGGCTATGTTTCAACAATCGGCATGCCTCAGGAAACCAAATCACAGATGAAGTCGATGATGCTGATGAACCCAATCATGATTCTCATGTTCTCGTGGTCTTCACCAGCAGGATTGGCACTTTATTGGCTGGCTGGCGGTATTTTCGCTGCAGCCCAGACTGCGCTTCAAAATCACATGATCAAACCTAAAATTCAGAAGCAAGTTGAAGATGAAATGAAGGATCGTCCGGTCAAGAAGAACGTGAAAATGGCTAAGCCAGCTTCCGATTCAGCCCCTACGCAAGCGGTAAAAGCTTTGTCCGCCAAGAATCAACAAACGGATGGCAAAAAAGGCCGCAACGCAGGTAAACAATCAAAAGAATGATCCAATTAAAAAACAGGAGTCAGTTCACAACATGAACTGACTCCTGTTTTTTTTACAATTCTTCCTCTGGCGTATAATTCTTCAGTATCGGCAACTGGATGCGGAAAACAGATCCATGCCCCAATACACTTTCGACGGTGATGTCACCCTTGTAGCCTTCCAACAATTCTTTCGCGATCGACAGACCTAAGCCGTTCCCGCCTTTATTCCGCGATCTGGCTTTATCGACGCGGTAAAAACGCGAGAAAATCTTCTGTTGATCTTCCTGGGACATCCCCTCGCCAAAATCTTGGATGGCAATCTGGACATAGGACATGGATTCGGAAATCGAAAGATGGATTTCATGCCGGTCCGTCGAATATTTAACCGCGTTGTCCATTAAAATCACCAATATTTGCTCAAAATGGTTGCGATAGATGTTCACATAGATTTCGCGATTCAGATCATCATCCAGATTGAACACGAAATCGGGATAGAGCATCTTAAAATTATGGAACGTGTGCAGCACGACATTCCGGATCGGTGTCACTTCATTTTTATAATGGATTTCGACTTGTTCCGCACGGGAAAGATCCAGCATCTCCTGAACCAAAGTCTTCATTCTCTGGATTTCGGTCAAGGATGCGGCAAGCGATTCATCCAGTATTTGTGGATCTTCCTTGCCCCAACGGTTCAGCAATTTCAGATGCCCCTCAACAATGGCTGTCGGCGTCCGAAGTTCATGCGAGACATCTTCCACAAACTGCTTTTGTTGGGTGACATACAGCGCCATTTTATCCAGGAGGCCGTTGATATGGACAGAAAGGTCGGTAAATTCGTCCTTGCTTTTTGATATTTTGATCCGGGTCTCCGACAACGTGTCTTCCTCGATCGCATCCATCGTGTCAACCATCTGTTTGATGGGCTTGAAGAAATAAATAGCGATGCCATAGCCTGCCGCCGCCGACAAAACGAGCACGATTGCCGTGACTAACCAGAAATACCGCGTCATCTGTGAGACGACTTTATGATAATCATTCAATCGGTAAACAATCTGGACATACCCGAGCAGGAAGGAGTCTTCTTCACTGAGGATCGGGCTGCCTGCGACAAACGCTTCAAGATTGTTCAGTTTTGTTTCGCGCAAATACTTATCGGGATTTTTGATGAATGTCGTGTAGCTCTTCTGCGTCTCATAGAGCAGCTGTCCATCTGTATCGAATACGCGTATGTTCGCCCCTCTGTTCTTGAGATCCTCCAAAAACGGGTAGTTCCCTACAGACTGGAGCCCTTTCGTCACAGTGGAAACAGAAATTTTCTCAAACATGCTTTCGACGCTGTTGACTGACAGCTTCGTATCGATTTCAGATAGCGCAGTTTGGACCGAAGTCAACAACTTCTCAGCGCCATCTTTTTGTTCGTTGTATTGATAGCTTTTGTAGACATTCAGCATCAGCAAAGCGGAAAGAAAGTACAGTAGGAAGAACGCTATACTTAAAAGAAAACCCCATTTCCACCGAATGGACTTGGGATTTCCTCTTTTTTTGGTTGGCATATAATTGATTCTGCGCATAGTATTATGAGCGCATAACGTATCCGGTGCCACGAACCGTTTGGATATAACTTTCTTGGCCGGCTACATCGATTTTATTGCGCAGATATCGGATATATACATCCACTACGTTTGTTTCCACTTCTGTCTTGTATCCCCATACTTTGTTCAGCAATACATCCCTTGAAAGGACAACGTTGATGTTTTCCATCAGGATCAACAATAATTCGTATTCGCGTTTGGTCAATTCGATGTGCTCGTCGCCACGGCGCACGACACGATTTTCCTTTTCGATCGTCAAATCACGATATGTCACAGTCGTCTGTTTCACCTTGCGTTGCTCTTCTTCGATGTCGATGCGGCGCAGCAAAGCACGTACCCTTGCCAAGAGTTCTTCGATGGCAAATGGTTTCACGATATAATCATCGGCTCCGTGGTCTAAACCGGATACACGATCGATGACGGAATCGCGGGCGGTCATGATGATGATCGGCGTATCTTTGACCGGACGCAAGCGACGGCAAACTTCGATGCCGTTCAATTCAGGAAGCATCAGATCCAAAAGGATGACATCCCAGTCCTGGCTCATGGCCGCTTCAAGGCCTGCTCTGCCGTTGTAGCAAATTTCTGTTTCGTAGCCTTCGTGTTTTAACTCAAGCTCGATGAAACGCGCCAGATTTTTTTCATCTTCGATAATCAATATTCTTTGTTTGTCTCTATTTTCCATAGAATTCTCCCCTAATGTCTCATTTGAATAATAACAACATGCCATTACAATTTCATTTTATTTTAACATACTGTTGGGAATTAGTCTTAATTAAATGATCCTGATAGTAAAATGTCATCCGAAGCACGGCTTCGGATGACATAAATGTAGGCCAGAATGGCACTATATCGCTTTAGTCTTGTGGAACTTCCACTTCTTTATCCCACTCGAAGTGATAAGAACCAGCTTTGTCTGTACGTTCATACGTATGCGCTCCAAAGTAATCGCGTTGTGCTTGGATGATGTTTGCAGGCAAGACAGCAGAACGGTAAGAATCGAAATAAGCTACTGCAGATGAGAATGTCGGTACAGGAACGCCTGCAATCACAGCTGTAGCAACCACTTCACGTACAGCTCCCTGGTATTGTTTCGTGATGTCCACGAAGTAGTCATCCAACAACAGGTTCTGCAGTTCAGCATTCTTCTCGTAAGCATCCGTGATGTTTTGCAGGAATTGCGCACGGATGATGCAGCCTGCACGCCAAATTTTAGCGATTTCGCCATAATTCAGATCCCAATCATTTTCTTCGCTGGCAACGCGCATTTGAGCGAACCCTTGTGCGTAGCTCATGATTTTGCTGAAATACAGAGCTTTGCGGATACTCTCCACAAACGCGGCTTTATCAAGACCCTCTTTAGCCGTAACAGCAGGGGCAGTCAGAATTTCGCTGGCAGCGACACGTTCTGTCTTCAATGCGGAAATGTAACGGGCAAAAACAGATTCGGTGATCAACGGCAACGGAACACCTAAATCCAATGCACTTTGGGAAGTCCATTTACCCGTGCCTTTATTGCCGGCGCGATCCAAGATGATCTCGACCATTGGTTTACCTGTTTCAGGATCGTATTTAGTCAAGATGTCAGCTGTGATGTCGATCAGGAAGCTGTCCAACTCGCCTTTGTTCCATTCGATGAAGACTGCAGCAATTTCTTCCACTGACATGCCAAGGTACTTGTACATGATGTCATAGGCTTCTGCAATCAATTGCATGTCTCCGTACTCGATTCCGTTGTGGACCATCTTAACGTAATGTCCAGCGCCATCTTTGCCGATGTAGGCTACGCATGCCTCGCCATCCGGAGCTTTAGCGGAAATCTGTTCCAAAATCGGTGCAACCAGATCGTATGCGTCGCGTTGTCCGCCAGGCATGATTGAAGGGCCTTTCAAAGCGCCTTCTTCACCACCGGAAACACCAGTTCCGATGAAATTGATGCCTGAGTTTTCCAATTCTTTGCTGCGGCGGATCGTATCTTTGTAGAAAGTATTCCCGCCGTCGATCAGGATATCGCCTTTATCCAAATGGGGCAACAACGATTGGATCGTTTTATCGGTTGCCTCCCCAGCTTTTACCATCATCATGATTTTTCTTGGCTTCTCCAAAGACTCAACAAATTCTTCAATTGTATAAGTAGGAACCAGTTTTTTATCTGGATTTTCCGCGATCACTTGCTCAGTTTTTGAACCGGAGCGGTTGAATACAGAAACGGAATAACCTCTGCTTTCAATGTTCAATGCTAGATTTTTGCCCATTACGGCCATCCCGACAACGCCAATTTGCTGTTTTGACATAAATAAATTCTCCCTTCATGATAAACACATCATTATATAATCTTAATCCTAACAAAAATCCGCCTAAATGGAAAGCAAACAATTGAAAATAATGGCTTTCTTTTCTTTTACCGGATTCCCAAACGTTTACTTTTGGATGTTATTGTTGTAAACTATGCCATGTAAAAAACAAAAGGTGGGAATAATGTTGACAAAGAAAACGGGTACTACCTCTTCAAAATTCACTAAATTCAGCAAATTCGTCATTTGGGTTATGTTGTTGGCTATGGTCGGCAGTTCGATCATCTCAGTCCTGTACTCTCTATTCATCAATATGTAATAAGCAAAATTCAAAAAGGTTCCCGGAATCCATAAGCTGATTCCGGGAACCTTTTTCATTCACTCAGATGCCTTTTTTGACTTTGCCGTCCCAGCCGGCATAGCCGCCCTTCAGGATGAAAATATTTTTGTAGCCATTTTTTTTCAAAATTGCTGCGCAGCGTCCGCTCAACATGGAATTTTGATCGTAAAGATAAATTGGTTGATCTTTGCGGATTTCTTGATAACGTTGTTTGAAAGCAGAATAAGCGATATTTCTCGCTCCCAATATGTGGCCTGCATCGAACTCGGTTTTTTCGCGGACATCGATCAATTGCGCTTTACGCAGGTCTTTTCTGAATTCCTCTGCAGTTAGCGTCGTCGCCGCATTCTTTCTTTGGAAATAAAAATAAGCTTGATAAATAGCATACCCGATGATGAATATCCATAATACGATATTAAAAATATCAATTCCTGTTAAATTCAAATAAATTCATCCTTTCCATACTCTTGCTCTCATATTTTACACTTGTGGAAGGCGGATTGCTACAGTTTTGACGATTTTTTTCTATTCCGCCAATTGTATCCAACGATTGCGTTCCACATCGTACAGATACTCGTAACGCCTTCCGTAAAGCACATAGGTCGAATCTGGCGATGCCGAAATCGGAGCCATTCGCTCGACTTCAGTCAGCGCCGCTGTAGTGTTTGCGGAAAAGCCGATCTTTGCGAGTTCAAAGATGATGCCATCAACGCTCCCTGGCTCATGTTTCGGGATGACAGCAAACGTTTCATCCGAGGCAATCCCTTTTGTAAATTCCGGGATGACAAGTCCGTTTCCATCGGTGCTGCGCGGCAGGGTAACATAGCCTTGGGTAATCAGAAGAGGATAGTAGGAAATGACAAACAGCTCCGCCTCATTGAAATCTGAAGGTGTCACTACCCATACCGATTCATCTTCCAGTCCGTATGCGAGTATTTCCCGATCAATGACCGTATCTTTGCCGGGAAACCGGATATCACTCAATACCAGCGCAGATGCGCCATCCGTCCCGCTTTTCATGTGGAGATACATATTTTCTGAATACCAAACCGGCATATCCTCTGTATCCGGCAGTTCTTTCCATTCTTCCTCAGACAAATCCCAAAGGTAATTGACGGGTCTACCCACTGTTTTTTGGACGGAAAGGAACAACTGCTCTTCGTTGGTTGGATTCCAGGAAACGCTCTTCAAGATCCCTTCAGAAACATGAAAATCAGCCAATGATTTCCCTGTTTTGTCGATCATCATGACATTATTTCCTTGTTGCGTTGCGACTTGCACCAGCACCCGCCTACCGTTTGCGGAAAGCGCAGCAAAAACAAGCCGTTCTGAAAAAGCCCGGACCAGCTGTTCTTCCCCCGTGAGCAGGTCATGGCTGTACAAACCGTATTCTCCATTTGATTCCAGCGCGACAAGAATAGTCTTGTCGTCCAGCCAGCCCACAGTATAAAGGAATTCATCCTTGGAAATGGATGGGAAGTCGCTGCCGGAAGAAAGGCTCGGCTCACTTGCGCCAGGCTGGTTGGGATACGTCAAACGCTGTGTACAGGCCACCAGAATAAAAACACTTGAGAGTGAGAGAATGAACCACGCTAGTCCTTTTTTCCCCATGCCATCCCCCATCCTCCCGCATTTTCTTTTGCCGAAAATGTTCAGGCCCCTATTTATTGATCTCCGTCAGTGCAAGATAAGCTGCTCCAACTATTCCGGCATCATTTCCAAGTGCGGCTAATTTGATATGCGTAGTCTTCTTGACGTTCGGGAATGAGAATTCAGCAAAATAGGTTCTTACTTGCTCCAAAAGGTATTCCCCGGCTGCGGATACACCGCCACCGATGACGATATAAGCTGGATTCAAAAGATTACCGATATGGCTGCAGGCCAAACCCAGATAGTAGGCAGCGCGATCGACTACAAGCTCAGCCAATTCATCGTTTTGTTTCGCTAAATCAAAAATCATTTTTGAAGTGATTTCCTGGCCATCGTCGATGATGAATTTGAGCTGCGAGTCACCGGCATATTCTTCCGCATGTTTGCGGGCCAATTTGACGACGCCGGTTGCGCTGGCGACAGTCTCCAAACAGCCTTTCTTCCCGCACGTACAGTCAAATCCGCCTGGTTCTACAGTCATGTGGCCGATTTCGCCGCCGGAACCTGCAGTCCCATGGATCAGATTGCCTTCCGCTATGATTCCCCCGCCGACACCTGTGCCAAGCGTCACAAATACGACGTCGCGATCATCCGCACCGGCGCCTCGCCATTTTTCCCCCAGCGCGGCAACGTTTGCATCATTGTCTATAAAAATAGGGATGCCGATTTCCCGCACGATCGCTTCACGTACAGGCTGCGGTGTTTTCCAGTTCAGGTTGAAAGCACCCTCGACGGTACCGACTTCACGGTCCACCGCTCCCGGCGATCCCATGCCGATGGCCTGAAAGTCCTCAGCAGTCAGTTGGTAGAGATCCAGATGATGTTTGATCGAAGCTATGATATCAGGTACGATGTGCGTCCCCTCATCATTTATGTTCGTGGGGATGCTCCATTTTTGCTGGATATCGCCTTCTGCTGTTAAGATAGCCAATTTCACTGAAGTGCCGCCTAAATCAATACCGATAAATTTTTTATACACGTCATTTCCTCCAATTGTTCAATTTGTATCTAGTATAACGCAAAACCGGTCCGCATTAAACCCGAATAAGCAAAGAATATAGCGCTCACAAAATAAATGACCAGAAAAAGAAGCCTCAATCCATTTTGGCTTTTGGCAGTGCGCGGCATCGCGATGAACACGGCCGAAAGCGCCCCGCCAAGTGCTCCGCCAAGATGCCCGAAATTATCGACTGCTGAGGAAAAAAAGCCGAAGAAGAAATTCAGGAAAATCAGCATCGTAAAATTCCGGGCCATAAGCTGGATCCCAGAATTGTGTGGGAACTGACGGCCCAGAACGATAGCAGCAGCAAACAACCCGAAAAGCGAGGTACTTGCACCAGCAGAAATTGAATCATTGAAGGCAAAACTCATAAGATTCCCCATCAATCCGCTCAGGAGATAGATCAGCGCAAATCGCAAAGAGCCATAGAGACTTTCCATCTGCGTGCCCAAATAATACAGGGTGATGCTGTTCACCAGAATGTGCGTAAAGCCTATATGGATGAACATAGGCGCAATCAAACGCCACCATTCGCCTTGCGCGATGGCTGGGTTGAATTTGGCGCCGAACAGGATAAGCGTCAGTACATTGGTGCTTCCCCCGTTCAGGGTCATCAGTAGGAAAATGACGATCTGAATAGCCAAGAACAAGTGTGTTACAGAGAATTGATCCGGTAAATAGGATCTTTTGGTATTATATGCCCGCATCGTGATGCTCTCCCTTCCATTATTATCCTATTTTATACTAGAATGCTGTTGTCAACAACTTTTGGACGGGCACATCAAACGCTTCGATTTCCCAATGCGGATCCTCGAACAATTGGAATGGGAACAGCACCGACAAGGTGTGCCCTTTGTATGCAGCCAGATAGCGGTCATAGTAGCCGCCGCCGAACCCGACGCGGTAACCCGTTTCAGAAAACGCCAATCCAGGAACAAGCAGCAGATCGATTGCTTCAGGCGGAACCGTGTTGCTCTTATCAACAGGTTCCATGATGCCGAACTTGCTCTTCGACATGGCTGTATCCGGCAAGTATTCATGAAAAGTCATCACGCGGTTCTTGCCGGAATAGGGCACGACCATCCTCTTGCCTTCTTCAAGCCCTTTTTGGATGATTTTATGCGTATCGATTTCCGGAAAATTCGACCAGGTGACTCCGATCGTCTTTGAAACATGCCATTCGTCGCTATTGCAGACTGCGGTGGTCAGCTCTTGCTCCATCCTAATCCGTTCTTTGGACGGCAAACTTCTCAATTTTCCCAGCATCTCTATTCTTATTTGTTCTTTCATCGTAAACCCTCCTTAAGCAGTCTGTCCCACGCCGTTTACACTCTATATCATACCCTTCCGGATAAAATAAAAAAACAACAGGATATCCTGTTGTCGTTTTAATTATTTTGTTTCACGATGCAAAGTCACGCGTCTTTCACGTGGACAATATTTTTTCACTTCAAGACGGTCCGGGTTGTTACGTTTGTTTTTCTTTGATAAGTAATTACGTTCTTTACACTCCGTACATTCCAATGTAATATTTAACCGCATATTCTTCCCTCCAAACATAAAAAAATTGAAGATCGAATCATCTTCTGCGTTTCTCATTGTATCACTTATAGAAAAATTATGCCACTATTTTTTGAACAAGTTCTGTACAAGTCCACTTTTTTGAGCTTTAAGCTAATAAAATCCCAGATAAGGTTGCAGAAACACCCGAATTTCATTAGAATGTTATCAGGCGTCAAAAAGAAGAATTGAGGTGACAAAGATGGAACAATGGACCATCGTGATTGTCTTACTGACAATTGCAATCATATTACTGTTTGCATCATTTTTCGTAAAAGATAATGATCGCAAATTCGCTGATGAGATGAGTGAATACACCTTACAATTAACGGAGGAAATCCATGAATTGAAGCAACGACTCATCGCTATAGAAGGGGAATTGGGAAAAGAAGTACCCGTTTCCGAAGATCCGCAGACCGTCAAAAAAGTACACAACCTGACTAAGCAGCACATCATCACTTTGTATACAAGCGGAAGAACGTTTGATGAGATTGCAGAGCAACTGTCCGTCCCTATCACCACCGTGCAACTCGTTGTCGATAACTACATAGAGCAATCAATCGTATAGAGGAGAAAATAAAGTGAACAAACAAAATCTTCGTTTTATATCCATCGGTTTTTTGTTGTCTGCCGTACTGTTGGCCGGCTTCCAGCTCTTCTATCCGGAAGCACTCCCTGGCAGCACCTTCAACGGAGAAGCAAATGCCGATTCAACGGATTATCAAGAGAAATATGAAAGTACTTTGGCGGAATTGGAATTGCAGAAGCAACTTAATGAAGCAACAACAAGCAGTGCTCCTGCCGAGGGAGCTGCAGTGGCCTCCAGTGCTCCGGCTGAAACAGCTAGCATTGCTGAAAGTTCAGCTACACCTGCCGTGAACACGGTAGTCACGTTTGTCATCACTTCCGGACAACCTACGTCCGTCGTCATCGACAATCTGGTCAGTGCGGGACTCATCACCGATCGGGCTGTCTTTGAACAGTACCTGAATGACCGGAATCTCGTCATGAAAATCAACATTGGAGAGTACCAATTGTCCCAGGACATGGGCTATGAAGTCATCGCCGATATGATCACACTGGAATAATAACCCAGCCTACAAAACAGAAGGTGGCGGAACA
>NZ_JBAVFV010000054.1:0-55405 GCF_049684335.1 Trichococcus sp. | reverse complement strand
GGTCATTATCCCAATTGTATTGCAGCACATGATACGTACCTAGGCGCTCTTCAGAAAAATAGTGCAGATTGACTTGGACTGTCCCCAAGTCATCCAAAATTGCCTTTGCGCGAGGACCCATAACCGGATCATTCCTCAAGTCGGCTTTATCCAGGCAACGCATGGCGGCAAGCCTTGTCTCCTCTATATACTGGTGCATTTTCTTGAATATTTTTTTCATTCCATTCTCAACCAGAAAATTTTCATCAAGATAAACTTCACCTTTTTCTCCCACCTCATGGATAAGGGAACGCACCAATACTTCTTCAGAATGGGCACATTCCTGCAGTAGTTGATCGATCGCGAATTCGAGGTTGAACAAGTCATAGTCCAAGGAATCGCCATTTGGATCCTTTTCTATTGCCTCGCGATAATCCCGGAGGAAGTAGCCGAAGCGTTTCAAACGCCGTTTCAGGATAGATAGGGCTACACTTTTCTTGTGCGCATCCTGATAGACGCGCGGGAACTGATGTGCCTCATCGAGGATCAAGTTGATGGAGTCGCACTGGTCAAAAATTGCCAGATCATCGATGTGATGACTCAAAAAGGAATGGTTTGTGACGATCAGGCTGGATTGCTCTGCTTTCTTGTTATTGAAGGAAAAGAAATCATCATCGGCCCACTTCCCTTTTAAAGGGGCTTCATGGCTTTCAAAGGTCAGCTTTTCCCAGAGAAAATCAAAGTTCTGTGCTTGGCTCAATTCGCTGATATCACCGGTTTCCGTCTCGGTCAACCAGACATAGATGCTCATCATGATCAAGGATTCTTTTTTGGTGAGGGCTTCCAAGGTTAATGCGGCCAATCTCTCCAGATGGACGATGTTCGTCTTCCCTTTCAATGAACTTATCTGCAGCTCGAATGGCAGCATTTTACGTAACCGGGTCATCTCGTTATCCATGATCTGTTCCTGCAAAAGCAGTGTGGAAGTGCTGATTAGGACTTTGTTTTCCGGCGTTGCCTGATAAGCTGCAGGCAGCAGATAGGCCAAAGTCTTCCCGATGCCCGGCGCAGCCTCAATTGCCAAATTTTCAGAAGTTTCGGTTTGGTGGAAGTCGAATAGTGCTTGCATCATCTCAATCTGCTCTGCACGGATTTCCAAGCCGTGATTTCCCATCAGCCTTTTGGCCACTTCCGAGAAATCGGAAATTTCTTTTTCTCTATAAGCAGTCTGTTCCGAGAGTATCTCTTTTTCCTTCAGCGCCAACCCATTTTTGACGTAGATTTTCTGCGGAAGGGGGGAGCGCATCTCTTTGGCGGTTTCATAACTCTCATAGAAAAAGGAATCGTTGTCAACCTGACAATGCGCCGATAAGAAATTCAACTTTTCCAGCGTGACCAATGGCAAGTTGTTGGCTTTCTCCTTCAACTGGAGAAAAAGTTCCGCAGTTGCATGCGCATCGCTTGCGGCATCATGGGCACTGTCATGCGTCAGTACGAAGTGGTTTGATAGATCGCCCAACCGATAACTGGGTAAGGTTGGATACAGTATTTTCGTCAACTCCACCGTGTCCATCGCGCGTAGCGAAAGCGGCGGCATGCCGATTTCTTGGAATGAATAGTCCAAAAAATGGTAATCGAAATGCACGTTATGCGCTACAAAAACGCACCCTTCCAACGTGTTGTAGATGAAATCACATACGTCTTCAAAATAGGGAGCCTCTTTGACATCTTTATTCTTGATTCCCGTCAGCTTCTCAATGACATCCGGTATTTTTCTGCCGGGATTGATGGTTATATTGATTTCCTGAACTATTTTGCCAGCCTGAAGCAAGGTACACCCGAATTGAATGATCCGATCCCCCCGTTTAAAGCTGGATCCCGTTGTCTCAAGATCGACAATGGCATAGGTTTTCTTCATAAAAACAATCTCCTAAATAAACAGAAGCTTCTCCTGTTCCGGTATTTCTTTCTGCAAGACTTTCCCTGAAGATATCTTATAAAAACAGGAGCCTCTCCGATCAAACTGTGCATTGCATGCAGCTCACCTCATTATATCCTATGTCGTGGATATTGTTACCGTAAAATCGATAATTATCGGATTTTTTTGATGGCCTGAATGAACTAGTTGCCTACCCGACATCAAAAAAATGGACCCTAGCTTTATCAGCAAGGGCCCATTTTTTGATCCATTAAACGATTTCAGAATAAATATCTTTCACATTTTTTTCTGGATCGATTACGATATATAATTTGTTTTCTGATGAAACGAATGAAGATTGATGTTCATTGTCGAATCCATCGGTATCCAATGCTTTGTAAGGGAAGTAGATGCGGTCCACTTCTACAATGACATCGGATTTTGGGTGATCCTCATCTTGGTACAGGATATCCATTTTTTCGATGTCTTGATGGCTCGCAACGCGCTCGAACATGCCTTGTTCAAGTCCGCCCAAGTTTATATCGCTCGTGTTGACGTGATCTGCTTCTTGGTTAATTTCGATACGCAAAGATTCGCAAGGGTGGATTTCTTGGAAATCACTGTTTCCGATTCGGCCGTAGCTCGTTGTGACTTGTTTGATCCATAGATCTCCGATATATTCACGCTTGATCGTCCATGTTTCGCCGTTTCTAAAAATAAATCTCAAACCTGTCATTACTTTTTTCATCGAAATCACTCCTGATGTATTTACTTTTTGAATATGTAACTATTTTATCATATTTTTTATCAAGTGGGTACCCATACACTTCCGATGATGAGAAAAAAAGTAAGTTAAGTTGCTATAGACTATCCATGAATTCATTTGCGTTGACGACTGCCCTTGTGTGCTTCGCCGATGCGATTTCATAGCCTTGTGAATGGGCCGCACATTCGAAGAAATATTTGTTTCCTCTGTGTTCCGTCACTCTGACCGTCACCGTTATTTCAGCGCGGATGGGAGAAGCTTTTTTGTGGTGCAGATCACAGTGTATTCCGACTGTCGTATCGCCTTCGGAAAGATGTTCCTTAACAATCCCCATACAGGCATTTTCGATCATGGCCAGCAATGCCGGTGTTGCCAGAACCGGCAACGTTCCCGAACCGATTTCGGAAGCCAAATCCTTTTGTCCGACGGTATAGGAGGCTACGAATGTTTCATCCAAATAAATCATCCTTCTTTTCATAATGAAATTCCTTAGTGCGGGATAGCTATTCTCCAGTTTGTTTGCCAGGACCAGCGTTTTCAATTCCTCGAATATCTCGCCCACGAAAGGACCGCCACGTTTGATACCCAGCAAGGCTAGCAATTCTTTTCCGTCCAAAGCCAAATCTTTCAGCGTGTGGATCGGCATGGATTCATTTAATTCGATCAAGTTTTCACTCTGGTTCGGCAAACCGAACCCTTCGATGATGGCTTCTATCTGCATGGCGATTTCGATCCCTGTTTCAAACAGGAGTGGATAGTCCCAGAATTGTTGTAGGCGTTTGTTGAGTGCCTGCACGCCTATGCGTATTTCCATGATTTCCTTGCGGGAACACTTCCATTGGCGCAAAAATGGTTCGATCGCATCGTTCTTCAGATCAAGGAAATGGATCAATACAGTCCAAGCGATCGTTGTCCCTTTGAATTGCAACGGAAAAAGGGCCAAGTCGATCAAAGCCTTTTCCCGATTTTGGAATCCGGGACACATCTGGAATAAACGTGTTTCGACAAAAAACTTGATTCCACCCTTGCGGTTTCTTCCAATCAGAAGCTTATTCCACTCTTCGTGCACACGCTCTACCGCGATTTTTGAAAGCAGCGGATGGTACTCGATGATAGCTTCCTTCGTTGCTTGTTCGATTTCAAAATCCAACTGACTCACAAACCTGGCTGCGCGCATCATGCGCAAGGCATCTTCCCTGAAGCGTTCTTCCGGGTTGCCTACTGCCCGAATCAATTTGTTCGCCAAGTCCTCCTGCCCGTTGAAATAGTCCTTGATATTCCCATGGCGGTCGATCGCAATCGCATTGATCGTAAAGTCGCGCCTTTTCAAATCATCCTGCAGACTGCGCACATACTGGACTTTCTCTGGTCTGCGGAATTTCTCATACTTTGATTCTGTCCGAAAAGTTGTTATTTCGTATGTCTCACGCTCATGTAAAACCATCACCGTTCCATGTTGGATGCCTACATCGAAGGTGATCGGGAAGATCCGCTGAATTTCTTCAGGCATAGCGCTCGAGGCGATGTCGACATCCGAAATATCCAGATGAAGCAGCGTGTCGCGCACACTTCCCCCAACAAAGTAGGCTTCATATCCAGCCTGTTCGATGGCTTCGATGATTGGTATCGCTTTTTGAAATTCCGGTGCGTTTATGATCATAGGAAGTTTTCCAATCCATAGATCAGGCGATCGATTTCCATTACTTTTCTGCAGGAAAGGGCTACACCGTTCATGAAAGAGTCGCGGTCATATGAATCGTGACGGATAATCAAACCTTCTCCTGCGCTTCCGAATTGCACCTGCTGATGCGCAACTAGGCCTGGTAAGCGGACACTATGGATTTTCATGCCATGGTAATCAGCCCCTCTTGCGCCTTCGATCAATTCTTTCTCTTCCGGATGCCCTTGTGGATGGTCGCCTCTCACTTCATAAATCAATTCGGCTGTTTTTATGGCAGTGCCGCTTGGCGCATCCAATTTGTTTTCATGATGCAATTCCATGATTTCCACATCCGGGAAATATTTTGCTGCTTTTGCAGCGAATTCCATCATCAACACGGCACCAATCGCAAAATTAGGTGCAATCAAGCCTCCCAGACCCAACGCTTTGGAGTAGTTGGTCAATTCTTCCAGTTGTTCGCTGGAAAATCCGGTAGTGCCGATTACAGGACGCATGCCGTTTTCAAGGGCGAAGCGTGTATTGTCATAGGCCGCATCCGGTCTTGAAAAATCAATCCAAACATCAGCGTCAACTTCCTTGACGAGGGCCTCTTTATCACTGTACACTCTCACAGAATTGCCGGCATATTGCGGCAATTCATTCAGCAGCTTCTCGTTTGCGAAAGGATCGTATACAGCCACTAAAGAAAAGTCTTCCTGACGCAAGACCATATTTGTGCAGGCGGTCCCCATTTTGCCTTTAAATCCTGAAACTACTATTTTCATTCTACACGTTCCCTTCCGTTTAACGCTGCTGGCACAAATGTTCCGCACCATATCCGCGTTTTATCAGATCATATTTTTTTCTTCCAGCTCTTTTAATTCTTTCGTGAACTTCCTGAAGCTTGTTTCATCGTATTGGATCAGCGCGATGTCAATCTGTTTTTTCAGATAATGGATGCGATCCTTCACCGCCAACTTTTCTAATGACTTTTCTACGATTTCTTCCAGACCCTTATCGAAAATTTCGGATTCTTGGATGTACGGATTGTCTTCCAAAACGCCAAAAAATGAAAGGACTTGGTAGGATTGATCAAAGAACAACTCCAGATAAAAATCCTCTTTCCAATTCAAACGCAGATCATGGAATGCCTGTTCAGGATCTTCGAACGTCTTTCCGTCTTTATAGTACATGAAGGCATCTTTCGGATTTCCGACTACGGCAAATCCCATTCCTCTGTTCGTCGTATGGACTTCCTCAATCAGATGGATATTCTTCAGTAAAATCTCGTGATTAAGCAAATAATTGAGTATCCAAAGAGACTCTCTGCGCTTCAATTGATAATTCTGAATAAACCAAGAAATAAAATTTTTTTTCTCCTCCAAAGTAGGATTCATCATTTTAAAACCTCCTATCCGATGGGATGATGACTTATTGATCTAAATCGTGCAGATCATCATGGAGTTGAAGCAACTCCGTGTTGGCGGGATAAAGAGCCAAGCCTTGGTGAATGACCTCGCTCAACTTTTCGCGATTACCTTCTTCTCTCAAGAATGCTGCATACTCCAGTAAAAATGCCTCGTTGTCGGAAAAATGCGGATAAGCCGCCGTGTATTCTTTGTTTGCCGAATCGTAGTCCTCCAAGGCATTATGGCTGGCTGCGAGCAACCAATTGTATTGCGGATCGTTGTCTTCCTGCTCTGCGCGGTCTGCGATATAAGCTACCAATTCCTCGAATCTGTCTTGTTTCAGTAACAAGTTGCCCAGCGCCAAATGGATACTGGAAAGGTCGGGTTCAAGCTCTGCCGCTTCACGCAAATTTTGTTCCGCATCTCGCTCCCTGTTCAACTTCAATTGCAGTCTGGCCGCTGTCGTGTAAAATTCATGCTGATAAGGATTCCGCATGATGGCCTGTTCCATTACAGCGAGCGCTTCTTCCAACTCCAGTTCAGCCTCAAGCGCATTAGCCAAATACAAATATGCGCTCAGGTAAGCATTATCCGCTTCGAGCAATTTATTAAAAATGGTGATGGCGCGCGCATATTCCTTGAGTTGGAAATAGGTGAAACCGAGTTGGAAATAACTGTCCGGGAAATGTTCGTCAGCCGGGATTTTTTCCAGATACTGCAGGGCTGTCTCGAATGCACCGATAGCATTGTGACAATCGCCCAGGAAAAAATTCAGCTGCGTTGCGGATGCAATTTCACCGTTTCCGTATGCAAGTTCTTCATAGATTGGAATTGCCTTCTTGTACTCCCCGATCGAATGGTAAAGCTGCGCCAACGCATAATCCAATATAGGTTCATCCGGCAACAGTGCCATTGCTTCAAAGATTTTCTTTTCGCTGACTTCGTACAAACCTTGAACTTGATAAGCATCAGCCATCGTTAACAAAGCTTGCGGGTACACGTCACTTTCTTTATCGATCGTTAGGAGGATATCCAAAGCTTGATCGTAATCGTCTTCGTCGATGGCGATTTCTGCTAAGGCGATATTCCACTCCTGTATATGCGGGGCCAAGTAGTTCAATGCTCCATATGCCTCTTTTGCTTCGCTCAAGAAGCCCAAGGCATGCATCGTTTCTGCCAATTCGGCCAAATCAGCGCTGTTGTTCTCTAGGACGGATTGCTCAACTGATTGTTTGAACAGTTGAACAGCCGTATCCAAATCATTCTTTTGAATGGCTTCTATCATTGCATGTGCTTCATTATTCATTCGTCTACTGCTCCTTCAAATACACTCTGCTTGCTGGTGCTCTTCCTTTATATTTTATCATAAAGTTCAGCATCTGTATCTATTTGTTCCTCAGGCTTTTCTCCGTCAAAAACACATTGACTCCCCTTTAGAGGCTCCCTCAGAATTTTGGAAAAAAAAATAAAGCCGAAGCCCCATAAGGCCCCAACTTCATTTTTATTAATTATTTAACTGCATCTTTCAATGCTTTACCTGGTTTGAATGCAGGGATTTTGCTTGCTTCGATTTGGATTTCTTCCCCAGTTTGAGGATTGCGTCCTTTACGAGCTGCACGATCACGAACTTCAAAATTACCAAAACCGATGACTTGAACTTTTTCACCGTCTTTTAATGCTTCTTGAATCACTTCAAATAATGCATCAACGCTTGCTGTAACATCCTTTTTAGTCAAGTTTGTTTTTCCAGCAACTCTTTCGATTAATTCAGCTTTGTTTGCCATGTTGTCCTTTCACCTCCTTTAAAGAAGAAGAATACATGCTTTCTTTGATAACACAACAAAACATGAAATAACTATTTTTGAGTGGTCCAAAAACAGTTCTGAAATACCGCAGTCAAATTGAAAAGATATTTCTAATAAAGAATATCACACAAACCGTGCTACTGCAACGATTATAGTGGATTTAATGCCTTCAGGAAGGTAATTTATTTTTTTTGTCGGGCAATCAAATGGAATGGTGTCCCTTCGAAATCAAACGAATCGCGAATTCTGTTTTCAAGGAAACGCTCATATGAGAAATGCAGTAATTCCGGATCGTTGACAAAAACAACAAATGTCGGCGGTTTTACGGCCACTTGCGTCATGTAGTAAATCTTCAGACGACGTCCTTTGTCGGATGGTGTTGGATTATGCGCGACAGCATCCATCAGGACATCATTCAACAAGGATGAAGAAATACGGCGGTTTTGATTTTCGCTGATTTCCTTGATTTTAGCAGGAATATTGGACAATCGCTGTTTCGTTACCGCGGAAACATACATGATAGGCGCATAAGAAAGATACTGGAATTCTTTGCGGATTTTGTCCTCGAATTCCTTCATTGTATGATTATCTTTTTCCAATGTATCCCATTTGTTCACTAGAATGATGATCCCTTTGCCTGCTTCATGCGCGTATCCGGCAACTTTTTTGTCCTGTTCCTGGATGCCCTCTTCCGCATTCAGCACGACCATAACAATATCCGAACGCTCGATGGCACGGATGGCACGCATGACGCTGTATTTTTCTGTGGATTCGTATACTTTGCCTTTTTTGCGGATTCCGGCTGTATCAATCATCCGGAATTTTGCACCTTCATCGTCAACGAACATCGTATCGATAGCGTCACGGGTTGTTCCTGCAATATCCGATACGATTACGCGTTCTTCTCCCAAAATAGCATTCACCAAGGAAGATTTACCTACATTCGGACGGCCGATAAAGCTGAAGTTGATGATGCCTTCTTCTTCCGCATTCTCTTCTTCTGATGGAAAATTCGCTACAACCGCATCAAGCAGATCTCCAAGGCCTAAGCCGTGGCTGCCTGATACAGGATAGGGTTCGCCTAATCCCAGACTGTAAAAATCGAATATTTCGGCACGCATTTCCGGATTATCCACTTTGTTTACCGCCAATATGACAGGTTTGTCGGATTGGTACAGGATTCTTGCAACGTTTTCATCTGCATCCGTCACACCTTCTCTGACGCATGTCAAGAAGATGATAACATCGGCTTCCTCAATCGCCACTTGCGCCTGCAATTTGATTTGGCTCATAAAAGGCTCATCCGTAATATCGATCCCGCCTGTATCGATGATATTGAACGTTTTGCCCAACCATTCTCCTTTTGCATAAATTCTGTCGCGTGTGACACCTGAGACATCATCGACTATGGAAATTCTCTCTCCTGCCAGTCTATTGAATATTGTTGATTTTCCTACGTTTGGTCTGCCTACTATGGCTACTACTGGATTTGGCATCTAACCTCCGCCTTTCTTTTCCTCTACAACACAAAACTTTTTGGGTATTTGCTCACTGTGTATGGTTTTCTCAATGTTTTCGTCCATGTCAGTTATAACACACATCCGTCAATAATAACAACAAAAAAAGGGCATGGATGGAATTCCATGCCCTCACATGTTCATTTTCCTTACTGATTAGGCTTCAGTATCGTCTTTCAAACCTGAAAGTTTGTCGCCTAATAAATCTGCTAATGTGAAGTTTCCGTCTGAATCGTCAGCAACATATTCTTCGGTTTTTTTCTCTTTTTTCTCTCTTTTCTCATCAGCTGCAGGTGCTTCAGTCACAGCTTTTTCTTCCAAAGCCTTGATGCTTAGAGATAGGCGTTGCTCATCTTCTTTCGCATCCAACACTTTTACTTGAATTTCTTGGCCTTCTTGCAACACTTCATGCGGAGTCGCAATGTGTTGGTGGGAAATTTGGGAAATGTGAACCAACCCTTCAACACCAGGGAAAACTTCCACAAATGCACCGAAGCTTGTCAAACGTTTGACAACACCAGTCAATACAGCTCCGATTGGTGCTTTTTCAGCGATTGCATTCCACGGACCAGCCAACGTGTCTTTGATGCTTAAGGAAACGCGGCCATTTTCTTTGTCGATGGATAAAATTTTGACTTTGACAGATTGCCCGATCGCCAAAACATCACCCGGATTCTTCACGTGCTCGTGGGCAATTTGTGAGATGTGGACCAAACCATCCACGCCGCCCAAATCAACGAATGCACCGAAGTTGGTCAGACGAGCGACAGTTCCTTCGACAACGTCTCCAGCTACCAATTCGTCCATCAATTTACCTTTATTAGCTTCTTTTTCTGTTTCAACAACCGCTTTATGCGATAAAATCAAACGGTTTTCGCTAGGTTCAAGTTCAACAATCTTGAAGGTCATCACTTTGCCTTTATAAGAACTGAAATCTTCCACAAAATGGTCTTCTACCATTGAAGCAGGAACAAAACCTCTCACGCCGACATCAACGACCAATCCGCCCTTAACGACGTCTTTGACTGGTGCTTCGATGATTTCGTTGTTTTCGAATTTGTCTTGGATATCTTTCCAAACGATCTTAGCATCAACACGGCGCTTCGAAAGCAAGAAACTTCCATTTTCTTTATCTTTGA
The DNA here is from genome assembly GCF_049684335.1 of Trichococcus sp. Taxonomy (GTDB): domain Bacteria; phylum Bacillota; class Bacilli; order Lactobacillales; family Aerococcaceae; genus Trichococcus. The sequence continues at coordinate 45,212 of NZ_JBAVFV010000054.1, read as the reverse complement.
TTTGTTTTATGACAACCAAATCCACAACGTCACCTACGTTTAGGATTTCTGTAACTTCATCGAATGGTTTTGCAGATAATTCGTTGTAAGGAATAACCCCTTCAACCCCGCCCCCAATGATTCCTACGATGGCTTGTCTATCTTGGATGCTTAAAACTTCTCCCTTGACAGTATCGCCCACCTCAATGGATAATGCTTCATCCAACACATCTTGCATAGTCTGCTCAACATTATTGGACTCTTCTTCATTTAACTCTGGGTTTTCAATGTAATCTGACATGTAACTATTCCTCCTAAAAGTCTGCGGCAACCGATTGGCTAGTTCCCTTAACTCCTCGCCTTTCGGCTAAGAAATTAATCCTTGACTCCATATTTTTGAAAGCGTAATACTGCATACAATCATTCTAACATCTTTGCTTAAAATCGTCTAGTATTGTTAATCCAATGTTTGTAAGGGTTTTAGGTTCGCTTCGATTATGTCGAGAATCCGCTTCACCACTTCGTCGATCTCCAGATGCGTTGAGTCCAAAACGATGGCATCATCGGCTTTTTTCAACGGGGATATCGTCCGGGTGCTGTCCAAATGGTCGCGGCGCTTCATGTCTTCCGTCAGCTCTTCCAAGGAAGTGGTCATACCCTTCGCCATGTTTTCTTTGTAGCGGCGCAGCGCTCTTTCTTCGGCTGTCGCTGTCATGAATATCTTGACCTCAGCATCAGGCAATACGACCGTACCGATGTCCCTACCGTCCATTACGACGCCGCCGGACCGCGCGATGCTTTTCTGGCGGGCAACCATCTCTTCACGCACTTTCGCGAACGACGAAACCAGGGAAACGTTTTGGGTCACTTCCTCCGATCTGATTGATTCAGTGACGTCCGCCTCATTCAGAAAAACACGCTGCATTTCGTTTTCGGCAGTCGAAAAGGTTATCCTGATTCCTTGCAGCAATGTATGCAAGGCGTCTTCATCATGGAGATCGCTTCCGTTGGATAGAGCCGCATAAGTCAACGTTCGATACATCGCGCCTGTGTCCAAATAGATGTATCCCAACTTTTCCGCAACTTTTTTCGCGATGGTGCTTTTCCCTGCCGATGCTGGACCATCGATGGCAATATTCATTTTTTTCACAATAAACCTCCGACTTCATTCTGTTCGATTTCATTGAAAAAGCCGCCTTGACAGACGGCTTTCACTATTTTACTTTCAATGCCATACCGATTTGTGCTTCTGTGCTGCTCAACCCGTTGGCCTGCATCAATTCATCCAATGTCATCCCATGGTTCAGAGCAATCCGGTAAAGATTGTCACCCGCTTGGATGGTGTATGAATTATTGTATACCCCAGTAGTCGTTTCCGGTTCTTTAACTGTTTCAACAGGTGTTTCGACAACTGCAGGTGCGGTGCTCGAACTTGGCGTTTCCGCAATCGAAGATTCGGGCTCCTCTGCGCTCTCCACAACTTCGCTGGAAACCTCTTCGGAAGACGCTTCCTTACTGCTTTCGACACTGGAACTGGCCACTCGCTTGTTGATCATCACTTGTTCAGCACTCTTAGGTGCGGGAGTATTTTGATTCTGTTTATTAAAATAGATGGTTGCAAATGGAATAATCAGAATAGCCAAAAAGAGAAACAGCAATACTTTTAATAGAGGTGCTACTTCTTTGTTTTTTGTATTTCTGGCCGAACGTGAATACTGCCGGCTCTTCAGATTTTCATCTTCGCCGAATTTACGTGACCAAGGCTCTCCATTATTGCGATTGCGATTCTTTTTATCCATTCGGGTTCCTCCTATAAGTGATTCATCCTAATTGTAGCACAATTTCGCAATTTTTGGGTTAAATTTTATAAAAGAAAAAGGTCTGACAGGATTTTTTCCCACTGCGGTGCTTCTGTCATTGGAACCGCATTCCTGGTCCTGAATTCCCCCACTAAAGGCGGGTCCTCGTTCCCGCAGCTATCACAGCAGTATTCAGGTTTGACGAGACTGTTTTTCCCGAAATAGGCGGAGATGAAGTCTCGTTTGCATGTGTCGGTTTCTGCAAATCTTTTCATGCCCTTCAGCAAGTTTTTCTTCAGATCGTGGCGGGCTGCGATAAAATGCTTCGCTTCCTCTTTTGTGAATCGCTGGCGCAAGATATGCGACAACAAGGTTTGTTCAGTCGGACTCCCAAGCTCTGGATTGATCGTCTTATTTTTGATGACACTTTCAATTGCATAATCGTTTGGAAAATCACTTTGCAGCATCTTCACTTTAAAGTTGAAGTCCGTTTCCGAATACAATAGGACCGCCGTGCTCTGTTGCCCGTCCCGCCCCGCTCTCCCTATCTCCTGCACATATTCCTCAAGGGAATTCGGCATGTGGTAATGGATCACATAGCGGATGTTCGGCTTATTGATCCCCATCCCGAAAGCGCTGGTGGCGCAAATGACGTCCAACTCATCCTGCAAAAATTGATGCTGGATAGTGATCCTGTCTTCATTTGTCCGGTCGGCATGATAGGATTCTGCGCGCAAATTTGTTTCTTTCCGAATCATGAATGCGACTGCATCAGCTTGTGCCTTGCTGGAGAAGTAAATGATGCCCGGAGATGGATACTTCTCCAAAAGTTCCAGGATGCACTCGTTTTTAGCCTCTGGAGGCACTGCAGAGACTTTATAGTATATATTGGCACGGTCGACCGGGCCCTCAAATACGTTCAAGTCATTTCCGTCGATATGCAGGGAACCGATGATGTCTTCCATCACGGCCGGCGTCGCCGTCGCAGTGAGCGCCAACGTCAGAGGATGACCCAATGATTGCCTTGCTGCGCCCAAAAATAAATAATCGGAACGGAAATCCAAGCCCCACTGGGAAATGCAATGCGCTTCATCGACCACAAACAAAGCGAGCGGGATCTGCTTGAGTTTGTTAAACACAACCTGGTTCTGCAGCATCTCGGGAGAAAGGAACAAAAACTTGATTTGATCCAAGTTGCTTAATAATCTTTGCCTTTCCTCGAACTGCAGCATGCTGTTCAAGGAGGCCGTCCTTTTTTCACCCATGAATTTCAGTTGGGCAACTTGATCTTCCATCAAAGATAAAAGAGGCGAAACGATAACGACGATCCCCTCCAAGAGGTAACCGCTCAACTGATATATCAAGGATTTCCCGGTTCCCGTGGGTAAAGTTGCCAGTGTGTGTTTGCCCGCCAAAACGGATTGGATGGGCTCCAATTGCCCGTCCTTGAATGCCGTGTAGCCGAAGTATTTCTGAAGTTCTGATTTCAATTGTTCTTCATCCATATTTAGCAGCCACCTCACTTCTTATTTGTATCAACCTGGACTCGAAAAAGTTGATTTCGGAAAACACTTTTTGGATTTCCCGATAATCGACACGTTCTTTTCGTTCTACGAGTTGTTGCAGATAGTGCAATTTTTCCTTATCCAAAAATTCTTGCGTTGGGAATTCCCGATAGATCAAGGCAATTTCAGCAAAATGATCTTGGATTGTACTCTGCTTCAATCCACGCATCGAGATGATTTCATTCATGCTGTGCCCGTTCATGAAATAACGCATAGTCGTTTCAGCACTGGCGGAAGCCAAGCCGTTTTCTTTTATCGTCTTAAGCATGATAGAAGAAAGGACAGGAAACTTTTCTGGTTCTTTTTCCAATGCAGCATACAAACTCAGCCAATTTTGGTGAAGTAGTATTTTCACTTCGGCTTCATCCAATGAGAATAGCACGGCCATCTGACCGGTTGTTTTCCTCAGATGGTCTGTGCCTTCAAATTGCAGCGCAAAGAGTCTGGCATCCCTTTCAGGCAGCCGTGACAGGTAGGTATGCCATTCTTCTCCATAAGCGCGCGCAAAAGTGGCTTTCTCTCCGGCATGCTGCGTCAACAAGCGCTTCATCCAAAGCTGCTCTTTCGCTTCCCGCTCAATGGGATAGTAATGTTTATTTTTATGCAGCATTTCGGAAAGGATTTGGATCAGAAAAAGCATCCGACGACGCAAAACACTCTGAACGAGCGCATATTCCAGTTGGTTTGGTAAAGAAAAATGCGCGCGGCTGCTGAAAAAATCAGCGTGTATCTCGCTTCCCGCTTTGGTCAGAAGATAGCCATCGTCATCGTTACCGATGATCAAACCATCCGAAAGCAAGCGCTTGAGGCCTTTTTTCAACACGGTCGGTTTCATGCCCGGCATGACAGCGAAATAGGCTTCCAGATCATATTGACGGCACTGGAGCATGGTGGATACAGTCCGTTTGCCAATCAGGTTATAAAAAAGAGTCGCTTCCTTGATGGGGCGTTCAGTTGAAATGCAATCCAAAAAAAGATACTCTATGTATGTCAAACTTTTCATGTTCTCACCACCAAATTTTTGTAAAGAAGGTTACTGTATGTATTATACCAAAGTAAACCAAGATAACTGCATCGCTTGTGGACTTTGCCAAATAATTTCACCGGATCTCTTCGACTATACTTCCGAAGGGATTGCTTTCAACAAAATGGATGCGAATACGGGCAAAGCACCTATACCCGCCGAACGTTTTGATGCGTTTCTGGATGCCTACCGAAAATGCCCCACTGGCGCCATCTTGCGCTCAGAATCTCCGTTTTCTCCTGCGGAACAGTGATTCCGAGACTTCCTTACGGAGAGGACAACGCAAAAGAGGCTGCACCCGGAATCATCATTGATTCGGGTGCAGCCTCTTTTTCTTTAAACAATTAAATTGTCAGTCCCTAATGATTACTGGGCAAAAGGAACTTTGTTATGTGCCAGCCAAGGTTTCAGCTTTGGCATCACCAAGAGGATGACTGCACTAACGACAAGTCCTTTGATGATATTGAAAGGCAATATGCCTGCCAAAACCAATTCTTTGATAGGGCCCATTTCAAAATTCAACAGGTGCATGTATAACGGGGTGATGATGAACCAGTTGGCCACTGATAAGACAACCGTCAAAACCAACGTACCCGTCAACAGCGCCAAGATAACGGCTGCTTTTGTTTTAGCTTTTTTCAATAGATAGTAGACAGGCAATGTGTAAGCAAGCGTCGCCAAGAGACTTGCGAAGTCCCCGATTGGATAGCCCATATCCCCGCCTGTTTGAAGGTAGTGCAAAACGGAGCGGATGACAGCAGAGATGATCCCTCCGGCTGGCCCGTATAGGAAAAATGAAAGCAGAATCGGTAAATCGCTGAAGTCGATCTTCAGATACGAAAATGCTGGAATTACCGGGAAAGCGATGAACATCAGCACAAATGCCAATGCCCCAAATAGTGAAATACCGACTAATCTTTTTGTTTTGTTTTGTTGCATGTTAATGAATCCTCCCTGTTGACTGTCTCAGAGATGGGTTTCTCCAAATACAAAAAGACCCTATTCTTATCATCCTCAAATGGACACATAAAAATAGAGCCTTTGAAATTGCAATTCAAAGAAACCCCATCTTCTCCCATCCAGACTATACTGTCGGTACTGGAATTACACCAGTTCAGCCCGCAATGAACCATTGCGAGGTCGTGGACTTTTACCACCGGTCGGGAATTTCACCCTGCCCTGAAGACGAATCTTATTTATATTTTGTTATACACAAACTATAAGCGATGCACACACGATTGTCAAGGATAATATCACAGTTTCGAGATAATTATTTTCAGACTATCTTCCGATCGCTTTTCTCAACTTGCGTGAAATGGAAAACGGACCAAGAAAGTCGTCCCTACACCCGGTTCGCTATGGACCTCTATTCCCCCGTCATGTGCTTCCACAATGGTCTTCACAATCGAAAGCCCGATGCCGGTTCCCTTTTGTTTCGAGTATGTCCGCGATTTATCATTTTTGTAAAAACGCTCGAAAATGAACGGTAAACTTTCAGCCTGGATACCGATCCCGTTATCGCTGATTTCAAAGACAACTTTATCCAACATATCATCCAACCGGACAGTGATATGGATGAATTTTTGCCTGCGCGTACCGATTTCGGCTGAATAACGTACCGCATTGTCGATCAGATTGTAAAACACCTGATTCATTTTCTCTTCGTCAAAAGGATAGACTTTGATGCCATCCGCCAGCTCATAAGAAAACTGGATGGCCGCTTCTTTAAAACTGTTTTCGAACCTGCCAGTCAAATGTTTGAAGAAGGCATTGAGATCGACATTTTGCCGGTTCAATTCTAAATAACCCGCTTGCATGCGCGACAGATCGAGAAGGTTGTTCACCATTTTGTTCATCTCGGTCGTTTCATCCAAAATGATTTGGGCCATTTCGATTTTCTCGTCATTGCTTTCAGCGATATTATCGATAATGGCTTCGCTGTACCCTTTTATCATCTGCAACGGCGTCCGCAAGTCATGGGATACATTCGTGATGAAATCACCGCGGATAATATCCAATTGCCTTTCGTTCGTCACATCCTGCAACACAATCAGAACCCCGGCAGTTTTTTGCAGATCTGTTTGGATGACCGGTGTCACTTTAACGTTATAATGCCGCTGGGACCAACTGAGATCCGCTTCCGATCCGGATGTTTTATTGAAGGCGTGTTGGACCATTTCCTTGAACTGGTGCGGTATTGCATTAGCTTCTGCATTCGGATCCACCCTTCGCCAAAAATCCAAAAACTCTTGGCCAGGTCCATTCACTAATTTCAAATGAAAATTTTGGTCAAAGTAAAGGATTCCTGCCGGCAAAGAATCAAACAGGTGATTCAACAGTTCCCGCTCTTCTCTGTTCATCAGCGTCGTGGCTTGGAGGGTCTTCCCCAGCTTGTTCATGGCTGTACCCAATCCGGAAATCTCATCATAGGATTCGAACGTAATCCGCTTGGAAAAATCATTCCGGGAGTATTTGAAGGCGATATCCGTCATAACCTCCAACGGTTCGGCAACATTCCTTATCAGGTACTGATAATAAATGATCGTCCCCATCAGATAGACTGTCAGCAACAACAAGGTAATGCTTTTGGCGTTCAGTTCATAAGCCTGAAATTCGTCCAGCTCATAACTGATGACGAGCATTCCGGCTTGTCCCTGCAATTCAAAAGTATGAACAAAAACCATCAAAAGCAAAGGATTATTTTCCTCGTCCTCTATCGTGATTCTGCTGAAATCATCTACTTTACCATCGATTGCATCCAGAATTTCATCATTCGCCAGAATGTTCTCAAGAATCAGTTCCGACTGCCCTTGAAGATCCGGTTTTTGTACGACGAAACGGCTCTGATCCGCTATTTTGATGTAATAGGACAATTCAGGATCCAGCGATTGCACAACCCCAGCTTGGGCGAGATAATCTTCGGGATCGGTCATAATCGTATCCTTATACGCAGTGATTTTCTCCTGCAGCAGTTTATTATAAGTATCTTCGATTGAGTTCACACTGATGATTGCATGGCCGATATACATCAAAGTCATGATAGCTACAGTTAAAAAAGTCAATAGGACCCATGATTTGAGGAATATGCTCGTCCTTTTCATTGTTTGTCGTCTGCTGCTTGGTCATCATTCGGGGAAAATTTATAACCCATCCCCCAAACGGTCACTATCATTTTTGAAACTGGTTTCGATTGCTTCAACAATTTTTCGCGCAACCGCTTGACGTGCGTGTCGACTGTGCGCAAGTCGCCGAAAAATTCGTATTTCCAGACTTCTTTTAAAAGAACTTCCCTCGTAAAGATTTTCTCGGGGGACTTCGAAAGATAAAGAAGCAATTCAAATTCCTTAGGCGTCAAATTAATGGCCACCTCGTCAACCAGCACTTTCCTGGCATCCGGAAAAATCTTCAGCATCGGATATTCGATTGTGCTCGATTCCGTTTCTGACGGCTTTGTCCGCTTCAGGATGGCTGCGACCCGCAACATGACTTCCCTTGGACTGAAAGGCTTCACGATGTAGTCGTCCGCTCCTGACAAAAATCCCTCTACGCGATTGTTCTCTTCGCCTCGGGCAGTGATCATCATGATCGGTATTTCTTTTTCCTTGCGGACAATTTTGGCTACTTCAATGCCAGTCATTCCAGGAAGCATGATATCCAACAACACCAAATCATAGTGGTTGTTCAAAATCATTTCCACAGCTGTTGTTCCATCCTCTGCCTCGGCTGTTTCATAACCATCCTTTTCCAGATAGAGTTTCAATAATCTTCGGATACGCTCTTCGTCATCCACAATCAATATTTTCCCGCTGGAATTTGTCATCGTGATCATCCTCTCTGATTCGATAAGAAATCTACCTTGTTGATGCTTTTTCGTTCGCAAGAGCCATGTTTTTCAGCTTGTCGATTTCAAACGCCTTCAGCTCTCGGTGTTGCCCTGGCTTTAGATCACCGAGCGTAAGGAACCCAAACGATTCTCTTTTCAGTTTTTCGACGGGACAATCAATTTTTTCGAACATTTTTTTGACTTGATGGTTCCAACCTTCATGGATGGTCAACTCAATGATTGCTGTATTTTTTTGGGAATTGGCAGAAATCAACTTAGCTCGCGCTTTCGCAGTTTTTTTGCCGTCAATCACGATTCCGTTTTCCAATTTGTTCAGATCAGAGCGCGTAGGGATGCAACCAACCTTCGCAACATAGGTTTTGTCGATGTGGTATTTCGGATGGGTCAACAGATTCGCAAATTCACCATCATTTGTCAAAAGGAGCAGCCCAGTCGTATCATAGTCTAATCTGCCGATCGGATAAATTCGCTCTTTTACGTTGAAGAAATCAGTGACGACAGTCCGATCTTTATCATCTTTCACAGAAGAAAGGGTATTCTTTGGTTTGTAGAACAAATAGTAAACCGGCTGTTCGCGATAAATCGGCAAGCCGTTCACTTCCACTCTATCATTTTTTGAAACTTTTACTCCTAATTCCGTTACCTTGTTTCCGTTAACACTGACTGCACCAGAAGTGATCAGTTCTTCGGCTTTCCGCCGTGAAGCTATTCCTGCATGTGCAATGACTTTCTGTAATCTTTCCATTTATTCACCTATTATTCTTATTTGTTTTTGTCTGTCATTCTTGTTCCGATATGATGGAATCTGTCTTAAAAAAAGCAAGTTGATTATCTGTATCTTCATCCGCAGGAAAATCAAAAAGATCGAAGGATTCATTATCCTGCATCTGGAATAATTCGTCCACATTCGGAAGATCATCGATTGTGGTCAATCCGAAGTAATTCATGAAATAATCGGTTGTGCCGTAAATGATCGGTCTTCCGGGTGTTTCCGAACGGCCAATTTCCTTTATCAACCCTCTCAGCAACAGCCTTTGGACCAATCCAGCTGACTGGACGCCGCGGATCTGATCGATTTCCATCCGCGTCAAGGGTTGCTTGTATGCGATGATCGCCAGCGTCTCCAGGGCTGCTTGTGATAAGTGGGTCGCGAATGGCGACACAGCGTACATTTTGATCAGTTCTGCATACTCTCTTTTTGTGGCTAGTTGGTATCTTTTGCGGGTTTCGATAAGCGTCAAACCAGAGTGGATATTGTCGTTATGACTCGCACGCATTTCGGTCAACAAATTTTGTGCTTCCAGTGGTGTGGTCTCCAATAAAGAGGTGATTTCATCCATACTCAAGCCATCATCTCCTGCCACAAACAGCAGACTCTCCAGTGCCCCTTTTTTATTCATTTGTTAAAACTCCCATATTGCTTAGTATATAAATATCTCCGTATGTGGTCTCTTGCGAAAAATTGATTTTTCTTTCTTTGACCAATTCCAGCATCGCCAAAAATGTATTCACGATCTGCGATTTTGTTTGCACTTCAAAGAAGTCCGTAAAGGGAAGCCTCGGGTCAGAACCATAAGGCAGGTTCTCCAACTTCTCCATGATCCAAGTCATCGTCTGATCCACCGTATATTTGTCCTGTTCCATTCTGGCTTGAAGCGGCTTCTTCTTCTGAAGTTTCTGGTACATTTTCTGAAGCGCTGCAATCAGATCCGCCGCAGAAACTTCACCTGGAGCAAGTGGAACCGCTTGTTGGAGGTCCTCCAGGTCAGTTGCCGGTTTCGTAAAATACAAACCGCGTTCTTGTTCCATGGTTTTCAGTGCCTTAGCAGCTTCCTGGAATTGCTTGTATTCCACCAACTGCTGAATCAAGCTTTCTCTTGGATCCTCACCCTCTTCATAAAACTCTTCTTCGAAGGTCACCTCTTTTTTCGGAAGCAACATGCGGCTTTTTATCTCCAACAACGTCGCAGCCATCAGCAGATAATCACCGGCGATATCCAATTTCATCTCCTGCATCGTGTCCAAATAACGCAGATATTGAAAAGTCACTTCTGCAATCGGAATATCAAAAATATCGACTTTCAGCTCTTTGATCAAATGCAAGAGAAGATCCAATGGCCCCTCAAAATCCGGCAATATGAGGGTGAGTTCATTTTGTTCGCTCACAATGATCCACTCGTTTCACCATCGCTTGAGTTCGGCTGTTTCTGATTCCATTTGGCGATGAACGGCGCGGTTTCCAGAGTCCCGTTGATTGCGCTTGTCGGATAATGTTGCTGCAAGCCATCCAACAAGCGATGCACGATGCCTTCCTTCCGAAACGAAGGAGAGACAGCGATATGACGAACCAATACCATTGCTTCCTGTATTTGCACACCTATCAAAGCAACGATATTCTCTGTCTCTTCATCTTTCCACAAGAATAGTTTCCTATCGACATTATCAATGTAGCTTTCCATTTCCGGTTTCAGCCTCGCTACATTTTTTAGATCTGTCACATAAGAAAGCAGACCCATAGCTATTTTTTCATATGATTGATTATAAGAAATGAACACTTCGATCTCCTTCTCACTTTGTATTTACCCCGACAGCCGTTCTGGGATGAACCATTTTGAACGGCTGCGACTCTTCGCAGCAACGTTGTACGAGAGAGTTGTTTTCATGACCTGTTTGTTACAGGGCAGCCAATACATTCTTCAATAAGGCTTTGAATGTTTCTTTGACTCGAGTTGTCGTTTCAACGACTTCTTCATGATTTAGGGTTGCTTGCATTCCTGAAGCTAAATTAGTTATACAGGAAACACCGAAAATGCGCAAACCCGCATGACGTGCTACTATGGCTTCCGGCACTGTGGACATGCCGACAGCGTCAGCACCCAACACCCGGCACATACGGATTTCTGCTGGCGTTTCATAAGTGGGACCTGTCAGTCCAAGATATACGCCTTCCTTCAGATCCAAACCCATCTCCGAGGCGACTTGTTTTATTTTCTCTTGGTATTCGCCATCGTAGGCTTGGCTCATATCCGTAAAGCGTGGCCCCTGCGCAGGATCATTCGGACCGATCAATGGATTTTGGCCCGTCAGATTGATGTGATCCGTAATCAGCATCAAATCCCCCGGTGTAAATGCATAACTGATACCTCCAGCCGCATTTGTCAGCGCCAAGGAATGGATGCCAAGATGCTTCATTACCCTGATCGGAAAAGTAACTGCTTCAAGCCCGTAGCCCTCATAGAAATGAAAGCGGCCTTGCATGGCGATGACTTTTTTTCCACTCAGGTTCCCGTAAACGAGTTGGCCTTTGTGACCTTCAACCGTCGATACAGGGAAGTAAGGAATTTCCTCATACGGAATCGCAATCGCGTCCGTTATCTCATCAGCCAATTCGCCCAAGCCTGAACCCAAAATCAATCCAAATTCAGGTTCCAATAAACCTTTTTCTTCCAAATATTCGGCAGCTATCCGCACATTATTTTGATCATTTGTCATATTCCCACACCTCACTAGTCCAATTCATCCAAAAAGCTGCGACCGTTTTGAGTAGCGGCCACCCGAAAATTATCGGATACGGTTGCGCCGATATCCGCAAACTTACCTTGATCCAACTTACCGCGGCCTACCATTTTTTTCGAATAGGCCAATAATGGCACATACTCGCGCGTATGATCTGTCCCCGGGAAAGTTGGGTCATTCCCGTGATCTGCAGTAATCAACAACAAATCATCCTCCGCTAAAGCAGCCAATATTTCAGGAATGCGCGCATCAAAGTCTTCGATTGCCTCAGCATACCCTTTCACATCCCGGCGGTGACCGAACAGAGCGTCGAAATCGACTAAGTTCAAGAAACTTAAACCCCGAAAATCTTTTTCCATGACAGTCAACAACTGGTCGACACCATCCATATTGCTCTTCGTGCGCACATATTCCGTTATGCCCTGGCCATTGTAGATGTCATTGATCTTGCCGATTGCGATGACATCGTAGCCGGCGTCCTTCAGGTAATCCAACGTTGTTTGCCCGAATGGATCCAAAGCATAATCGTGCCGATTGCTTGTGCGGGTAAAATGGCCCGGAGTACCTAGATACGGTCTGGCAATGATCCGTCCGATCATGTAAGGATCCTTCAAAGTGATTTCCCTTACATATTCGCAGATTGCGTACAATTCTTCAAGCGGAATAATCTCTTCGTGCGCAGCAATCTGCAGCACCGGATCCGCCGATGTGTAGACAATCAGATCACCGGTTTTCATTTGGTGCTCACCGAACTCATCCAGGATTTCGGTCCCGCTTGCCGGCTTGTTTCCGACAATTTTGCGGCCGGTATGATTTTCGATTTTTTCGATCAAATTCTGCGGGAAACCTTCAGGAAAAACGCGGAATGGTGACTGGATATTCAGCCCCATGATTTCCCAATGGCCTGTCATCGTATCTTTACCGACGGACTGCTCCTCAAGTTTGGTGTAATAACCGTTGGACGCGCTGTCTGGCTTGACGCCTCTCAGTTCGCGGATGTTGCCCAGACCCAACTTTTCCAGATTAGGAATTTTCAACCCAGCAACTTCAGCGATATGCCCAAGTGTATCCGAACCAACATCGCCGAACTTGTCTGCATCAGCTGCTTCGCCTATACCGACTGAATCCATCACAATCAGATGGATGCGATTAAATTTCATGATCCTGTTCCTCCCTTATCCTCAGCGGACTTGACCCATTACGTTTCAAGCACGAGGATGATACTTTTGATAGATTTCTGCCATTCTTTCTGTTGTGATGTGCGTATATATCTGAGTTGTGGATATATCAGCATGCCCCAACAGTTCCTGCACAATCCGCAGATCTGCTCCATTTTCCAGAATATGCGTTGCAAAGGAATGGCGCAACATATGCGGCGATACATTTTTTTGAATGCCGGCATCTCGCACAGTTTGCTTTAGATTTTTCCAGATCCCTTGGCGAGTGAACCCATTGCCATGGAAATTCAGGAAAAGGAAGGCCGTTTCTTTCCTCCCATGCGCCAAAGCTGGCCGACTGTCCGACAAGTATTCCGAAATCCAGAAGGCGGCTTCCTCCCCCAACGGCACGATTCTTTCCTTATCACCTTTACCGATTGTTTGGATGAACCCGATATCCAGATGGATTTCGCTCATCGTGATGTGGATGAGTTCACTGACGCGAAGACCGGTGGCATACAACAATTCCAATATGGCGCGATCCCTTAGTCCCAAGACAGTTTTGACATCCGGTGCAGCCATCAAGCATTCGATTTCAGCCATCGAAAGCACTTTTGGCAACTTTTGTTGTTTTTTCGGCAACTGAATGGTGACCATCGGATCGTTTTCGATCAAACCTTCTTGCTTCAAGTATTGATGGAATCTCCGGAGACTGGTGATCATCCTTCCGATTGAAGCTGTCGCTAATTTTTCTTCATTCAAAAATTGAAGATACAAAAGCACGTCCGGTTTGGTCGCATCCCCGAATGCATGAATAGCATTCTTTTCCAGAAATTGACTGTATTTTCTGAGGTCTCGCAGATAACTGATGATTGTGTTATCCGACAGCCCTCTCTCGATCCTCAAATAACGCCCATATTCATTGATTTCTTCTTCCATGTCGGCAACCCATTTCATCCTTTTGAGGCTATTTATTCCTCAGTTTTTGTTGGCATTCGCGGCAGATGCCATGAAAAGTTAAGCGATGGTCTTTTACCACGAATTGATAGCGGGATTCGACATCTTTTTCAACATCACCCAATAAATCTTCGTGTATTTCCTCGATGTTGCCGCATTCGATGCACAAAAGATGATGATGGAAATGCTCATTGCTGGTTCTTCTTAAATCGTAGCGGGATAAGCCATCTTCAAAGACTACTTTGTACGTGATGTTCAATTCGGTCAAGATTTCCAATGTACGATAGACCGTCGCAAGGCCGATATCAGGATGTTTAAGCCGCAACAGCAGGAAAATTTCCTCCGCGCTGAGATGCTCTTTTTCCTTTTCCAGCAGCACGCTGACAGTCGCTTCCCGTTGTGGAGTGAGCTTGAATCCTGCCTCTTGCAATTGTTTTTTGATGGTGTTTAATGACAATTCCGTCACTGCTGTCGGCTCCTTTGAGGACAGGCTGAAGACCTAATCCTTTTTGATTAATTTTGTGTGTCCATCTTCTTGGATGATCAGTCTGGCTTTCAGCAAATGGCCCAATGCTCTTTTGAACTGCGCTTTGCTGATGCCGAAGTATTCTTTGATTGCTTCCGGATCACTCTTGTCCCAATAAGGCAAACTGTGCGTAGGACTCTGCTCCAACAATACCAAAATCATGGCTGCATCTTCACTGATAGCTTCATGCGCACGTGGTTTCAGGGATAGATTCAGCATGCCGTGTTGACTGATGCCGACGACTCGCCCGCTGACGACTTCGCCCAAGCGCGGTTCAATCTCCCGCTCAGATGGGTGAATGAATCCGATATAATCATCATCCGTCAAAATGAACGTTCCCACTAATTTCAAACGGAAGACGGTTCCGGTAATGTCCTTGTTTTTCAATTCCTCACCCGGGGTACGGGAAATGGAACGGAATACCGGTTCGTCGGCGATGATGCCCCACAGACGATCTTTGCTGTCTTGCTCGAGAGCGATCAGAAGTCGGTCTCCCTTTTTCGGCCATAACGATTTGATATCGGGCAAATTATCCAAAGAAACTACAATTTCTTTGTCATCTAGACCAATGTCCACAAATACGCCCAAATCTTTCCGGACAGCTACAACTGTTCCCCAACCATACTGTCCTACTTGGCTAACCGGTTCCTTTAGGGTCATACGCAGTTGCTTATTCATTCCTTCGTAGACAAATCCTTTGACAGTGTCACCTAATTGCAATGTCGTTTCTGACTCTTCTTTATCCAATCTGTAAGTGATGCCGTCTTTCTGAACGAAGACACTTTTCTCGTTCTCATCCACGATCACACCTGTAATGATTGTACCTAGTACTTTACTCATAATTTTCCTCCAGACGGTCTTTCCGTCGCTGTATTTCTTCCATTTTATCATATCACAAAATGATTTCCAAAGCGTCGTTGTTATGAGCTTGTCATATTTGTGATATTTATGCCACCAGCCTTTGGAATCAGCTGGCAGATAGTGCAAAAGGAAAGCAAATGGGTCCGAGACTCTCGTCCCAGACCCACAGATGCTCTCTAATTTAGTTAAGCTTAGATGGTAGTTGTTGCACCGCGGTAGATGATGCCGCGACGAGAATCGATTGTGATCAATTCGTTGTCTTGAACTAATGTAGTCGCATTTGCTGCTCCTACGATTACAGGAATGCCGCTTGCGATACCGACAACAGCAGCATGACTTGTCAAGCCGCCAGCTTCAACGATTACTGCTGCAGCTTTTTCAAATGCAGGCGTATAGTCTTTATCAGAGTTCTTCAACACTAGGATGCAGTCCTCAGTCACTTTAGCGATTGCTTCTTCAGCTGAAAGAGCCACTACAGCTTTACCGATGACAGATTTGTCGCCGATACCCTGTCCGGAAGTCAATTTTGTTCCGATCAATTGGATCTTCATCAAGTTGGTAGTGCCGCGTTCGCCAACTGGTACGCCGGCAGTGATGATGATCAAGTCGCCTTCTTTAGCGAAGTTTTCTTCTTTGGCAACTTTTGTAGCCAATTCCATCATTTCATCAGTTGAATTTGGTTTTTCGGTAACGAACGGATACACACCCCATGAAAGGGCCAATCCACGTCTTTGACGTTCCGAGAATGTGACTGCAACGATGTGTGCTTTCGGACGGTATTTAGAGATCATGCGCGCTGTATGTCCAGACTCAGTAGCAGCAACGATTGTTTGAATGTTAAGGTTGCGTGCAGTATGTCCAACCGATTGACCGATTGCTTCAGCCATATCTGTTTTGCTGTATGCTTTCAAAGCGAATGCATCTTGTCCAACGATCGCTTCTTCCGTACGGATAGCGATAGTAGCCATTGTCGTAACAGCTTCAACCGGGTAATCTCCGGCAGCTGTTTCTCCGGATAGCATAACTGCATCAGTTCCGTCAAAGATAGCGTTGGCTACGTCACCAGCTTCTGCACGTGTAGGACGTGGGTTGCGTTGCATAGAATCCAACATTTGAGTTGCTGTAATGACTGGTTTGCCTAAAGCATTACATTTTTTGATCAACATTTTTTGTGCGATAGGAACTTCTTCAGTAGGGATTTCTACTCCTAAGTCACCACGGGCAACCATCAAACCTTGAGAAACTTGCAAGATTTCGTCGATGTTATCAAGACCTTCTTGATTCTCGATTTTAGGGATGATTTGGATGTGGGTTGCGTTATGTTTTTCCAAAATTTCAGTGATAGCCAATACATCACTTGCGCGACGCACGAAGCTTGCTGCGATGAAATCGACGTCATTTTCGATACCGAAGATGATATCGTCAGCATCTTTTTGTGTAAGACCAGGGAAGTTTGTTTTGATACCAGGTAGGTTGACGCCTTTTTTGTTTTTCAAAATGCCTGAGTTTTTGATCAAAGTAACAATTTCATTGTTCTCTCTGTCAAGTTCAGTCACTTCAAGGTCAATCAAGCCGTCATCCAATAGGATGTGGTTTCCGACAACAACATCGTTGATCAATTCTGGATAAGTGATAGAGAATTTATCCTTCGTACCCTCAACTTCTGTCATAGAGATTCTTACTGTTTCGCCGGTGATCAACGACACAATGCCGTCCTTCATGTTGTTTGTACGGATTTCAGGACCTTTTGTATCCAAAAGGATTGCGCACATTTTGCCTGTGATTTTTGATGCTTCGCGGATGTTGACGATACGAGCGCCATGCTCTTCAAAGTCTCCGTGTGAGAAGTTCAAGCGGGCAACGTTCATACCGGCATTCATCAATTTAACGAGTGTTTCTACAGATTCACTGGCAGGCCCGATAGTACATACAATTTTTGTCTTTTTCATAGAAAATAAGCACCTCATTTTATATTTTGTAAAACATAATTCAACTTTTCGTTAGAAGGAAATTTCTTTGTTGATTTGGTAAAGCGACAATAACGGCAAGTGTTTTTGGTTTTCAAGTGTGTCGATGATGTCGTTGAAAACAACTTCATCGCCCTTGACGCCTACACAGATTCCGCCTTTGCCTTCTTCCAACATTTTAACGGCATTGTAACCGAAGAGGCTTCCCAATACGCGGTCCTTCGCTGATGGAGATCCGCCGCGTTGCACGTGGCCCAGAACAGTGACACGTGTGTGGAATTCATCGAATTTGGAAAGTTTCTCTGCGAATTCATTCCCTGACATTACACCCTCAGCTAACATGATGATCGTATGTTTTTTGCCGCGCGCTCTGCCTTCCTGGATTTCAGCAACTACTTCTTCCATTGTAAATTCTTTTTCGGGAATGACGATTGATTCTGCGCCACTGCCGATACCAGTCCATAAAGCGATGTCGCCGGCATTTCTGCCCATTACTTCAACAACGAATGTACGGATATGGCTTGTTGCCGTATCTCTGATTTTGTCCACAGATTCCAATACTGTATTGATCGCAGTATCAAAGCCAAGCGTATAATCTGTTCCTGGAATATCATTATCGATTGTTCCTGGAATACCTACTGTCGGGAAACCTAATTTAGTAAGCGCTGCTCCTCCACGGTAGGATCCATCTCCCCCGATTACGATCAGGCCATCGATGCCGAATTTCTTCAACTGCTCGATCCCTTTAAGCTGTCCTTCAAGTTTTGCGAACTCCGGATAACGGGCAGAATATAAAATTGTGCCCCCACGGCTGATTGTGTCTCCAACATCATCAATCGTCAGACGACGGAAATCTCCAGCTACCATTCCTGCATAGCCATAATTGATGCCATATACTTCTAAACCGTCATAAATGCCTTTGCGCACAACGGCGCGAATGGCTGCATTCATTCCTGGTGCATCTCCACCACTAGTTAATACTGCAATACGTTTCATTAGACTTCACCTCATCAATAAAGTTAAAAACTCTCAATTTCCAAAAAAAATCATGTGTTAAATATTTTTTGAATTTGTCCTTCACTATCTTATCATCTTTTTATGAAAATGTCTTTTAATTTCACGTTTTTTTGATTGTTAAAAAAGAAACAATCAAAAATAATGGCTTCTTGTCCGGAATATCGCCACATTCGGACAAATTGTTATTACTACTGCCTGCTCTGGGGGAATTTTTGCGGGCAGGCCCAAACCAAACGGCTGAACAAGTCTAGGCAGCTTTCACTTTTATGAAAACAGTATCCGGATATCAACTTTTAGCTTTCATTTGACGGCAACATTTCCATTTCCAAAAATAGTTTGCAGTGCTTCAAGCAGTTCCGGCGAAATGGCGACCCAGTTTTCAGCTGTTAAGCGCATCGTTTGTTTTGTGGCTTCGTTGTAAAGGATGACAGGATGGTCCCCCGCTTGTTTGTTCAGTATCCGATACATTTTCGCGAACAATTCAGGCGTGTTGTTTTTCGCCGTCAAACGGATGAATATATTCTCCTTTTTTTGACCCATCATTTCCTGATAGACTTCGGCATCCCAGATGTGCGTGACCAAAAAATTCGTTTTGTCGGCTTGTTTCGATCGCTCCAGCTTGCCTTCGACGACAAGCAACTGGTTTGCTTTCAGTAGTTTCATGAACCGGATATAGTACTCTGGGAAAATCGTGACGCTGATTTCGCCGGTACTGTCTGTCATGTTTGCGAATGCCATCGGGTCGCCCTTCTTTGTCTGGATTCTTCGGATGTCTTTGATCAATCCCATCGTGCGCATTTTTTTGTCGTATGCCAGCTCTGAGACGTACACAACTGCACCGTTATTGTATAATTTGCCGAATTGGTCGATCGGATGACCTTTCAAAGAATGGCCCAGTGCCGCTTCCTCCAAATCCAGCAATTCCAACAAGGGAAGTTCTTCCGTTTCGACATATTTCGGTTCCAGTATCGAAAAGAGATCGACGTTGTTTCCACTATAATCGATGCTGTTCAGCATACCCGGCAGCGACTCCAACAGCGTCGCGCGCGAATGTCCGAAACTGTCGAACGCCCCGCTATAGATGAGTGGGGCTATATTTTCGTTCTTCAGCCACTTCGGATGGATCCTTCTCAAAAATTGAACAAAATCCTTGTAGTGCCCATGGCCTTGACGTTCTTTGATGATTTCCTGGATGAAATCGCGTCTGAGACCTTTGATCCCGCCCAAGCCGAATTGGATCGTTTGCTGCCGCAGCGCGAACTTCCAGTTGCTTGTGTTGATGTCCGGATAGGAAATGCTGATATTGCGCCTTTTCAGTTCGATGAAATACTCCCTCATTTTATCCGAGTGCTGGTTGACAGAATTCAGCAAAGCGGCGAAAAATGCTTCCGGAAAGTGCGCCTTCATGTAGGCAAGTTGGTAGGCTATGAAAGAATAGGCTACCGAATGCGAACGGTTGAAACCGTAATTTGCGAAACGCTCGATGTAATCATAGACTTGCTCGGCCGTCTGATCGGAATAGCCTTGTTGCAGCGAGCCTTCAATAAAGTGTTTTCTTTCTTCATCGATGGCCGATTTTTGTTTTTTGCCTATCGCTCTTCTGAGGATATCTGCTTCCCCCAGGCTGAAGCCAGCCATCCGGGAAGCCACCTGCATGACCTGTTCCTGATAGACCATTACCCCGTATGTTACCTCAAGGATCGATTTCAGATCGGGATGGAGATAATCGATTTCGGCCAACCCTTTTTTCCGCGAAATGAAGAGGTCGATCTGTTCCATCGGACCCGGTCGGTAAAGCGCGTTGACGGCGGCAATATCTTCGATCGATTCCGGTCCGAGCTTGCGCAAAACATTTTTTATGCCAGGGGATTCAAACTGGAACACCCCATTCGTATCCGCTCTTCGGAATATATCGAGCGTCCGATCATCATCCATCGGTATTTCCCAAATGTTGATGCTCTCTTTGTGGTCATCGCTGGCCAACTGCACCGCATCGTTCAGTATCGTTAGATTTTTCAGCCCCAGGAAGTCCATTTTGAGCAGGCCGATTTCTTCGATGTTCCCCATCGTGTACTGCGTCAGATACAGATCGCTGTTTTTCTTCTGCAACGGCACAATGTCCCTTAATGGATTGTCGCTGATGACGACGCCCGCCGCATGAGTGGAAACATGCCGGGGGACGCCTTCGATTTTTTCGGCAGTCTCATACAAAAGACGATTCACATCGTTCGTACTGATCAGTTTCTGTAATTCTTTCGATTTCTGCTTTGCCTCTGCCAGACTGATGCCTAATTGATTCGGAATCGCATTCGACCAGGCCTGCGCCTCCGCTACAGTAAGGCCGAATACTCTGGCAGTATCCCGCAAAGACATTTTGGCGGCCAGCGTCCCAAATGTGGCTATCTGGGCGACATGGTCTGAGCCGTATTTGTTCCTGACATAATGCAGAATGTCGTCCCTTCGGTTATCCGGGAAATCCAGATCAATATCAGGCAGGTTGTAGCGTTCCTTGTTCAAAAAACGCTCAAACAAAAGATTGTATCTGATGGGATCGACATGGGTGATGCGCAGGACGTATGACACGAGTGAACCAGCGGCAGATCCCCGGCCGGCTCCAGGCATGATTTTCGCTTTTCTGGCGTACGCCATCACATCCCAAACGATAAGGAAGTAATCATCGAAGCCCATTTCATGGATGACTTCCAATTCGTACGCCAAGCGTTTTTCATACTCTGCTTCAGGAGCGGTGACCCGCTGACGCAGCCCTTCTTCGCAGAGCCTCCTGAGGTATGCCTGGGGTGTCGTCCCGGCAGGCAGCGGATAGCGCGGCAACAGCGACTGATGCAGCGGCAAATCGATTTCGATTTCGTCCGCAATTTTCTGGGTCGTTTCTGCTGATTCAACCAAATCGGCTTCCCGGAATTTTCTTTCGACTTCTCCGCAGGACGGCAAGTAATACGTGCCATCCAAAGCTTCCGATTGTAGGTCCACTTTTTCGTTCGCTTCGATCGCCTTCAGTACCCGGCAACTGAAATTGTCGCTCGGCTCCAGATATCTGACGTCATGCATAGCTGTAGTCGGAATGTTTGTCTCCTGCGATAAAAGCATCAGTCTCGGAATGATCGGTTTCATTTTCTCGTGAAGCTGAACACCTAAATAAAAATTGCCGTGGGTGAAGATTTTTTTCCATGCCAAACTGGCTGCTTTGGCGTTTTCCTGATCATTTCCGTTCAAAAAACTTTCGATTTCACCCTTTTCTCCGGGTGTGATCGCGATGATGCGGCTTGAATCATCCTCCAAAAGGGAAAGTAATTCCTTGTCCGGAACATCCTGATTCCTGACCGTCGACAAAGCCATCAACTTTTTGTAGCCCTCAAAATCCTTCGCCAACAAGACCAAAGGAAAGGTGCGATCTTTACTGATGATTCCGGGCAAATCCAATTGGATTCCCAGAATGGGTTGGATAGCATACTTTTTGCAAATTTTGAAGAAGTCGACTTGACCATAAAGGACATTTTGGTCCGTCAATGCGATGGCCTGATAGCCTTTTGTCTTGGCGCTGCGGACCAAATCCTCTATTCGGGTAGTCGTTTGCAAAAGAGAATAGGCACTGATGACCTGCAAATGCACAAAAGACATGTCTGTAGCCTCCTTTTTCTAATCAATACTATCATTATAGCGTACCCGTCCTAATCCAAGAAGCGAAAAAGTCGTTGGACAAGTAATGCTTGTCATCTTCAAAAAAAGTGATAAAATGAATTTCGAGAAGAGGTGTAAACGACATGAAATATATCGCAATCATTTTTTGGGGATTTATCTTAGGGCAAGTATCTGTATATCTGGGCAGCGCCTTATCCGGCGGCAGTTATGACTTTATGATCGCAACCATGACGGGTATCTTTACCGCGCTGATCGTAGTCCTTGTTTCTGCGTTGATGCCGAAGACGGTCTCCCATAAATAACCGACAGTTCGTTCCAAAGACGGCTTCAGAATCGAAAAAACCTTCAGGGATCAATTTCCTGAAGGTTTTTTTCTATTTGATGAACATGGCATCGCCGAAGCTGAAGAATCGGTACTTTTCTTTGACTGCGTGCTCGTAGGCGGACAGGACGTTGTCTCTGCCAGCAAAAGCGCTGACCAGCATGACCAAGGTCGATTTCGGCAGATGGAAATTGGTGATGATACCTTGGACAACCTTGAATGAATAGCCGGGCGAAATGAAAATTTTGGTCCATCCGCTGTCCGCTTTGATTTCCCCATCAAATTTCGTGCCGATCGTTTCCAGTGTCCGCACGGAGGTCGTGCCCACAGCGACTATTTTGCCTCCGTTGGAACGGACCTCATTCAGCGTTTGCGCTGCCTCGTCAGTCACTTGGTAGAATTCCGAATGCATTTCGTGGCTGGCGATGTCATCGACCGATACCGGACGGAAAGTCCCCAAGCCCACATGCAAGGTCAGATATACGATTTTGACCCCCTTATTGGCCACTTCCTCAAGCAGTTCAGCCGTAAAATGGAGCCCTGCTGTCGGGGCAGCTGCGGAACCGACTTCTTTGGCGTAAACGGTCTGATAACGTTCCTGATCGTCCAGCGTCTCTTTGATGTATGGCGGCAACGGCATTTCGCCCAGCGATTCCAGTATTTCCAAAAATACGCCGTCATATTTGAAATTCAAAATGCGGCCACCGTGATCCAACGATTGCGTCACTTCCGCAGTCAAGCGTCCATCCCCGAAAGAGATGACTGTCCCGACTTTGACTCGTTTGCCTGGTTTGACGAGCGTCTCCCACTCATCCCCTTGGATATTGTTCAAAAGCAGGACTTCGATATGCCCGCCGGTATCCGGTTTAACACCATGCAGTCGCGCAGGAAGTACACGTGTATTGTTCAGTACCAGCGCGTCACCTTCCTGAAGTTCCTCCACCATGTCGGTGAAATGTTTGTCCGTGATTTCTCCAGTCTTGGAGTCCAGGGCAAGAAGCCGCGATGACGAACGGTCCAGCAGCGGTGTCTGTGCAATCAGCTCTTCCGGCAAATAAAAATCAAAATCACTTGTCCTCATTGATAAAATACCTCACTTATTTTTCTGTATCATACGTGATCCCCAAATGGTCATATGCCATAGGGGTCGCTACCCTGCCGCGCGGGGTGCGCTGCAGGAAGCCCAATTGGAGCAGATAGGGTTCGTACATGTCCTCTATCGTCTCCATTTCTTCGCCGATGTTGGCGGCAATCGTCGAAAGACCGACGGGGCCGCCGTTATAGAATCGGATCATCGTCGTCAATATTTGCCGATCCAAATCATCAAGCCCTTTGTTGTCCACGCTCAAAATGGACAAAGCTTTGTCGGAGATTTCCTTCGTGATCAGGCCATCGCGATAGACTTGGGCAAAATCGCGCACACGCCGGAGCAGCCTGTTGGCAACACGCGGGGTGCCTCTGGATCTCAAGGCGATTTCGACAGCGCCTGACTCATCAATTTTCGTTGACAAAACATCCGAAGAACGATGGACGATCTGCCTGAGATCTTCAAGGCTGTAATATTCCATCCGCGAAACGATCCCGAACCGGTCACGCAAGGGGGCCGACAGACTGCCGGCTTTGGTCGTGGCACCGACCAGCGTGAACGGCGGCAGCGTAAAGTGGACGGGATGGGCTGTCGGCCCTTGCCCGATGATGATGTCCACATAATAATCCTCCATTGCAGAGTACAGCACTTCTTCCACAATCCGCGGCAAGCGATGGATTTCATCAATAAAGAGGACATCCCCCGCTTCCAGTTCATTGAGCAATACCATCAGATCGCCTGGCCGCTCGATTGCGGGTCCACTCGTGCTGTGGATGCGGACATCCAATTCGTTGGCGATGACCATCGCCAGCGTCGTTTTCCCCAACCCGGGCGGCCCGTATAACAACACATGATCCAAGGCTTCACTGCGCGCTTTCGCGGCTTGGATGTACACTTTCAGTTCATTTTTCACTTTGTCTTGGCCGATATATTGCGCCATCATTTGTGGCCGCAATGTTTTTTCAATCAAATCTTCTGTTAGGTCTTCCGTATTTCCGGAAATGATTCTGTTTTCAGCTGTCATCTATATCACCCTTTTAAAAGTAGCTTGAACGCCGTACGAAGCACTTCTTCTGTGCTGGAATAGTTTTCTTTTTCTAATGTCGGCAAGATTTTCTTCACTTCACGGTCCGAATATCCCAACCCGGTCAAAGCCTCCAATGCTTCCGTCAACACGGCGGACTGTGCGCCAGCAGTTTCGTGGGCCGGATGCTCTTCCATCCAATACGTATCGGGCAGCAATTCGCCGAGTTTGCCTTTCAAGTCCAAGATGATCTGCGAGGCTGTCTTTTTGCCTACACCCGGGAATTTCACCAAATAACCTACGTTATCCGTTTCGATCGCTTGGATCAGCCCCAGATGATCATCGCTCGCCAATATCGACAAGCCGCTTTTCGGTCCGATTCCGGAGACGCTGATCAGTTTCAAGTACAACTGCTTTTCCGTGTAGTCCTTGAAACCGAACAGTGTGATCGCATCCTCGCGGACCGCCTGATAGATGTAAAACGTCAGCTCCTGGTTCAGGCTTCCGGAAAACCGGAAAGGATTCGCCACCTGCAATTGGTAGCCGATGCCACCGTTCTCCAGCACCACATAAAGCGGCCCCACATAGACTAATTTACCTTTTATATATTCGTACATCATTTGGCTCCTACTCTTCATTTCCTGATTGTCATTCAATTTCTATCATAACATAAAACGGAATGGAAATGACAGCCGTTGCGTCATCTTCTTTGCGGGAACATTCGTTTGGCAGGTGCAAGCAACAAAAAATCCCAGGACCGGTAGCCATGGGACTTTCCTTTGCTGCTTATTCGAATAACTGTTTGTATTCAGAGTAGCCTTCCGCGTCCAATTGGTCGTAAGGAACGAAGCGCATCGCTGCCGAATTGATGCAATAGCGCAGACCGCCCAACTCTGCAGGGCCGTCCTCAAAAACATGCCCCAGGTGGGAGTCGCCTTGAGGGCTGCGGACTTCTGTGCGTTTGCGCATCAGTTTGCGGTCCTCCAGCTCCTTCAGAGTGGAAATCGGTTTTGCAAAAGAAGGCCAACCGCAGCCGGCATCATACTTGTCGGCAGAACTGAACAACGGCTCTCCGCTCACGACATCAACATAGATGCCTTTTTCATAAAAATCATCGTACTCGCCGGAAAAAGGTCTTTCCGTAGCTTCGTTCTGTGTCACTTCATATTGTAAAGGCGTCAAACGCTTCAATTGTTCCTCTTTATTGTCCATATTAGTATCAGACCCCTCTCTTTTCATTGCTCCAGTATATCAAAAAATACAAAAAAGCAGAACAAAAAAGTCTTGTTCCACTTCGCTAGCGCTTAATCGGTTTTGGATCAGAACAGATTCCCCAAAATGCTCCCCAGAATGCCGCCCAATCCACCCGTTGCAGCTGGCGTCGTCGTTCCGGATTGCTTAGGGAAGAGATCGGTGATGTCGAAATTTTTCGTGGCTACTTCTTCAGCTTGTTTGGAGAAGATGTCGGTCTGTTTGGCCACACCGTCGGAATCCAATCCGTCAGCAGCCTTTTTGTCCGCCAGCATGCCCAAAATCATCGGCGCCATGGAAGCCAAAACCTTGGCAACCTCTGATTTACTGATGCCTGTTTGGGCAGCAATCTGATCCACGACCTTATCCTTGTTACCGAAGGCATGATCCAATATTTTATCGCCATCATCCGTATCGGCTTTCTTGACCACATCTTCGATAGAGGATACGTCTTTGGTCTGACCTTTGTGTTTTTCCAATGCATTTGATAAGGAATCTTTTCCTGCTTTTGACTCTGCATTTTTACTTAATGCCCGAAGGATCAAGGGAATTGCAACGACAGCCAGTTTCGGCAAAATGCTTGCATCAACGCCCGTTTTGCTGCCCAAGGCCTGGATCGAACTTTCTTTGTTCAGCTCGCCCATCATTTCGGAAATATCATTGATTTGCACCATTTTTTCCACTCCTATCTCTTATTTAACTATCCTGATTTTACAATAAATAAGCAGAAATAAGAAATGATCCGCTCTCAGTGCGGGTCCTGGATCCTTTTGAACATCTTCTCCATATCCTGATTGGAAAATTGGATCAGCACCGGCCGGCCGTGCGGACAATTGTATGGGTTATCCGTTTTTGAAAGATCAATCAATAATTGTCGCGCTTCATTGTCGCTGATGAAATGATTCGCCTTGATCGAGCGCTTGCAGCTCATCATGATGGCAGTGGCTTCGCGAAGTTTCTTGACGGAGATATCTCCTTCAGTCAAAAACATCTCCACCAGTTCCTTCAGAATGTCTTCCTCCTCACCCGGCGTGAACCAGGCAGGATGCTTTTCGACGATGAAACTGTTTTGGCCGAACGGTTCCAGGAACAGTCCCATTTCTTCCAACACCTCGCGGCTTCCCTGGATCAACTGGAATTCATTCACAGGATAATCCAGCATGATCGGTATCAACAAACCTTGGAGATCGGTGGAAACCTTGCCGATTTCCTCGCGGTAGTATTCATATTTGATGCGTTCTTGGGCAGCGTGCTGATCGATGATGTAGAGGCCATTTTCGTTCTGAGCGAACAGGTAAGTGCCGTGCATCTGGCCAAAAAAGTGCAAATCCGGGAACGGCCGCTTGCTTGCCGATCCCTTCTCTGCCTCGGCTTCGACTTTCTGGACGGTTTTCATGATTGGTTCTTCGTGGGCAGCTGGATTTTTTGGTTCGCCGGACAGGTAAGGCGCGCTTGGTTCATTGCGGTCCTGTTTTGGCTGGCCACTGAATGGAACCACGTAAACATCTTGTTCTTCACTTGGAAGGGGAAGATCTTCACGAGGTTCGGTCTCTGCGGAATCTATAAAGGGCTTTATGTGTCCGTCGTTTTCATTGTGGGCCGGCCGGTTGTCCCATGATGTCTCCAAAGATTGGAAATCCTCATTTTCACTTGTCGCCGGCAGCTTCGTTTCTGTTTCTTGCACTAGCTCTTGATCGTATGAGCGGAAAGAGACGCTCAATTGCTCAGTCCGGATTGGTTCAGCCGGACTTTGGCGTTTGAATTTCAGATTTTCGATGCCGCTCGGGATACGTTCTTCGGTCCGTAAAACAGCAGCGATTGCGTTTTGGATCAGTTCCCCGAGCTCTTTTTCTTTGCTGATTCTGACTTCTTTTTTTGAAGGGTGGACGTTCACATCCAACAACAGGGAATCCGCATCCATCACAATGACAGCGAGCGGATACCTTCCGACCATCAATTTGGAACCATAGCCATCGATGATTGCTTTATTCAAAGTGTAATTTTTTATGAAACGCCCGTTCAGTATCAATGTTATGTAGTTGCGGCTTGCCCGCGTCGTGTCCGGCAAGCTGACGTAGCCCTTCACTTTGAAGTCCAGATTTTCGCTCTCGATCAATTTCATCTTCTTGGCCGTCATCGTCCCATAGACGCCCGCGATGGTCTGGCGCAGATCGCCATTGCCTGCCGTATGCAAGAGTTGGTTCCCCTCATGATGCAAACGGAAAGCGATCTCCGGATGGCTCAAGGCAATCCGGTTCATGATGTCCGTGATGTTCGACAGCTCAGCCTGGAGGGACCGGATGTATTTCAAACGGGCTGGCGTGTTGTAGAACAAGTCTTCGACGATGATCGTGGTCCCTTTCCGCGATTTGTTGGGCCTTTCCTCTCCGATGACACCGCCTTTTATCGACAAGTAAGTGCCGCTTTGCTCGGCGACAGCCGTTTCGATCGAAACTTTGGCAACCGAAGCGATACTGGGCAATGCTTCACCCCGAAATCCCAGTGAATGGATACGGAAAAGATCATCCTGCGTGTAGATTTTGCTGGTCGCATGCCGCGTAAAGGCAAGTTTCACCTCGTCCGCCGCGATGCCGTCGCCGTTGTCTGTGACTTGCACCTTTTTTAATCCCGCCTCTTCGATGAAAACATCAATCTGCGTACTGTTCGCATCGATCGCATTCTCCACCAATTCCTTAACGACCGATGCCGGGCGTTCGATCACTTCCCCGGCAGCAATCTGGTTTGTCAATATTTGGGAAAGCTCCCTGATTTTGGCCATCGTTCTCACCTACTTTTTTGCGATTTCAGCAACTTTTTCCAACTGTCTATCATCAGCATGGCTTGCATCGGTGTGCAATCCTCCAGAGCCAAGTCCGACAATTCATCGAGAATATGCTTCTCGTTCGGATGCATCGCGCTCTCCTGGAACAGCGCCAATTGTTCGATCGTATCATCCGGAACAGGCACGTCCGATCCTGAATGCAGCACATGCTGTTCATTCAATGAATTGAGGATGACCTGCGCCTCTGAAATCAACTCATTCGGCATACCGGCCAGCTTGGCTACATGTAGGCCATAACTTTTGTCTGCTGGTCCCTGCATCAGTTTATGCAGAAACACCAATTCTCCGTCTTTTTCGATTGCCCCGACATGAACATTCTTTGTCCCCGCCAAATCGGCTTCGAGTTGGGTCAATTCATGGTAATGCGTCGAAAACAGCGTTTTGCCTTTGATGGTGCGATCGATGTAACGCAGAATTGCTTCCGCCAAGGCCATGCCGTCATACGTTGCAGTCCCTCTGCCGATTTCGTCGAACAAAATCAGACTCTTATCGGTGGCGAATCGAAGTGCTTGGTTCGTTTCGACCATTTCGACCATGAAAGTGCTCTGCCCGGAATAGAGGTCATCCGCTGCGCCTATGCGGGTGAATATCTGGTCAAAGATAGGCAAATGGGCTTTCTCGGCGGGCACAAAGCAACCCATTTGGGCCAGGATGACAATCAGCGCGACCTGACGCATGTAGGTGCTTTTTCCTGACATGTTCGGCCCGGTGATCAGCAAAATATGGTTGTCCTTGTCCATGGAGATGCTGTTGGGCACAAATTTATCTTTGCCGATGACGCGTTCCACAACCGGATGGCGCCCTTCTTTGATGGACAGATTGCGGTCGCTGTTGCTCAATTCCGGCTTGGAAAAGTGATAGGCTTCGCTGATGTGGGCGAACGACTGAAGGACATCGATCTCCGCCACCAGTTTGGCCAGCGCCTGCAACTGACGGCTGTAACCTTTTATCTCTTCCCGCAAGGCGACGAACAGCTCATGCTCCAATTCGACAGACTTCTCCTCCGCCTCCAAAATAAGCGTCTCTTTCTCCTTCAATGCAGGCGTGACGAAACGTTCCGCATTTGCGAGCGTCTGTTTGCGCTCGTACGTGCCTTCAGGCAGCGCCGCAAGGTTTGACTTTGTCACTTCTATGTAATAGCCAAAAATGCGGTTATAGCCGATTTTCAGCGTTTTGATGCCGGTTTTTTCTCTTTCCTCTTTTTGCAGCATCGCTATCCAAAGTTTCCCGTTGTTCATCGCATCACGGTAGCGATCCAATTGCTCATGGTAACCATCGCGGATAATGTTGCCTTCTGTGATCTGGATTGGCGGATTATCCGTAATCGCCCGCTCGATCAGTTCGATGACATCGGGGTAAGCTTCCAATTTGTCGATGACCCCCTGCCAAACATCCGGTTCGTCGATTGCGGCGATTGCTTGGACCAATCCTGGAATCTGCTGCAGAGAAGTTTTCAGTTGGATCAGATCGCGGCCGTTGACATTTCCGAGCGATACTCTGGCGACCAAACGTTCCAGATCATACACCGATGTCAAGGCGTCGTTGATGTCCATTCGTTCGAAGTAGTGATTGACCAACGATTCTACTTTCCGTTGCCTTTCGAGTATATCGCTCAGGTTGATCAGCGGCTTTTCAAGCCATTGTTTCAGCATGCGCCCGCCCATAGCCGTTTTGGTTTCATCCAGCGTCCACAACAGGCTTCCTTTCTTCTGCTGCGTCCGGATAGATGCACTCAGCTCGAGGTTGCGCCGCGCATAGGTATCCATCTTCAGGAAAGCATCCGTTTGATAGGCGACGGCTTTCTGAAGATGGGAGAGGCTGCGCTTTTGGGTATCCGAAAGATAGCTCAACAACAGGACAAGCACATCCTTTTCAGACTGTTGCGGCAATTCCGCAACCAAATCGTGGAAGTCTGTCTCCGGGATCAACTTTGCCTGAATGGAAACCAGGATACCAAAATGTTTTTCCAATTTTTCCGTCAGCCCATCAGCTGTTTTTGTATCCAAGACGATCTCTTTGAACGGCAAGGTCTGGAGTTCGTTGAATACGGCATCTTCGTTACTCAGGAGGGTGACTTTCAGTTCCCCCGTTCCGATATCGACATATCCCAGCGCGTACCCGCCTGCTTCGACTTGGATGACACTTGCCAAGTAATTATTTGTTTTGCTTTCGCTGCCGTTCTCATTCAGAAATGTTCCGGGCGTAATGACCCGCACGACTTCCCGCCGCACCATGCCTTTTGTTAGCTTGGCATCCTCCATCTGTTCGCAAACGGCGACCTTGTGCCCCATTTCCACGAGTCTTCGGATATATTCCGCCGCTGCGTGATACGGGACCCCGCACATGGGAATCGGTTCGTCGGCATTTTTGTTGCGGCTCGTCAGCGTAATTTCCAGTAATTTTGCAGCCTTCATAGCATCATCATGGAACAATTCATAGAAATCGCCCAAGCGATAAAACAAAAACGCATCCGGATACTGCTCTTTTATGGATAGGTACTGCTCCATCATGGGCGTGTTTTTAGTCTTCTGTGGCATTCTTTCACCTCAATTAATATATCTCTCTTCATTCCTCACGGTTCATCTTTTTCGATAGCGTCATCGACGCCCTGTTGGATGATGCTGATGACATTTTCCAATAGTTCGTTGGCATCCCATAAAGCTTCCCGGTATCGTTGAACCGCTATGCTGTCCTTCAATTGCTTGTTCAGCTCCACTAATTCAGCAGCTGTTTTTTCTGCTGCTGCCGGCTTAGCATAATGTTCAAAAGCCGCAACTTCTTTTTGTTTGCTTTTGATGGTTTCGACCAATTGTTCCAACGCCCGATTGTCTTTTGTGCTTTCTTCGGCCGCTTGATAGCGGACGATCACTTCATTTTTTTTCAGGATTTCGATCAGTCTGTTCAATTCTGCTTCTGCCGGGCCTTCGATAGGCAGTTCTTGGCTCAATAGAATTCCCCTCCAAATGGGCGATCTTCATTTATTACGATGTTCTCGATTTTTACGCACTTGCCGGTTTGATCATTGATTTCAATATAGCAACCGGAAAGTAATTTTCTGCCTTTTTCGGGCACTTCATGCCGAATCGGCATTTGCGTCAGAAACTTCTGGATGATGATCTCTTTTTCGACGCCTAAGATACTGTCGTAAGCCCCGGTCATTCCGGCATCCGTCAGATAGCCTGTCCCTTCCGGCAAAATACGCGCATCATTTGTCTGTACATGCGTATGTGTACCGACCACAGCAGAAACGCGTCCATCCAAATACCAGCCCATTGCTTGTTTTTCGCTGGTCGTTTCGGCGTGGAAATCGACAAAGATGCAATTCGTTTCTTTCCGTACCTGCTCCAGGATTTCATCCGCTTTGCGGAAAGGGTCATCCAGACTGTTCATGAAGACACGTCCGTGCAGGTTCACCACAGCCAATTTCAGTTGGTTCACTTTTATGATCGTAAAACCGATGCCGGGAGTCCCTTCCGGGAAATTAGCCGGACGGATCATCTTGTTGGCAGTTCCGATGAATTCGAATATGTCACGGTTATCCCACGTATGGTTCCCCATGGTGATGACATCAACGCCGGTCTGTAAAAATTCTTTGTAAATTTTTTCCGTTATGCCTCTGCCGCCAGCCGCATTCTCCCCGTTCACGATGGTCACTTGCGGACGGTAATGTTTCTTCAGTTGTGGGAGTGTGTCCTGCAGCATCTGTCTGCCGATTGAACCTACGACATCCCCAATAAATAATACTTTCATCTTCAGCCTCTTCTCTAAATTCTAGTCTTATTATAGTAACATATTTTGTCTGTTTAGATAAGCCGTTGCACCCTTGCCCGTCAGTCGGAATATCCATAAAAAGCAAAAAACGGGACAATAGCATGTCCCGTTTGGTATTTCATTATTTGGCATATTCAATTACTCTTGTTTCGCGTATAACCGTAACCTTGATGTGTCCCGGATAATCTAGTTCTTCTTCGATTTTCTTTCTAATCTCACGAGCTACACGAATAGCTTGAGAATCGTCAAGTTGGTCTGGCTTGACCATGACGCGGATCTCTCTTCCTGCTTGGATAGCAAAACTGCTTGCTACGCCTTCAAAACTGTTTGCAATTCCTTCCAGTTTCTCCAAACGGCGGATGTAGTTTTCCAGAGATTCACTTCTTGCGCCCGGACGAGCAGCAGATAAAGCGTCAGCAGATGCGACCAATACTGATATGATTGAGTT
Source organism: Trichococcus sp. (assembly GCF_049684335.1). Taxonomy (GTDB): domain Bacteria; phylum Bacillota; class Bacilli; order Lactobacillales; family Aerococcaceae; genus Trichococcus. The sequence continues at coordinate 12,595 of NZ_JBAVFV010000054.1, read as the reverse complement.
TGCTTCAACATCGCCATGATGTGAGGCAATTGCATTGATGACAACCGGATTTTCTTTGTATTTCTGGGCGATTTCTGCGCCGATTTCAACGTGTGAACCCTCTATTTCATGATCGAGAGCTTTTCCGATGTCATGCAACAGACCTGCACGTTTGGCCAGATTGATGTCCTCGCCTAGTTCCCCAGCCATTACGCCGCAAAGTTTTGCAACCTCGATGCTGTGATTCAGGACATTTTGTCCATAACTAGTGCGGAAATGCAGACGTCCCAAAATTTTAATCAGATCAGGATGCAAAGAATGGATGCCAACTTCAAAAGTTGCTTGTTCGCCGATTTCTCTTATGCGTTCATCCATATCCTTACGGGCTTTCTCAACTGCTTCCTCAATTCTTGCAGGATGGATACGTCCATCTTGAATTAATTTCTCCAAAGCCATTTTTGCAATTTCTCTTCGGATAGGATCAAATCCGCTTAACACGACAGCTTCCGGCGTATCATCGATGATCAGGTCAATACCTGTCAATGTTTCCAAAGTCCGAATGTTTCTTCCTTCGCGGCCAATGATACGGCCTTTCATGTCATCGTTAGGCAATGTAACAACTGAAACTGTTGCTTCCGAAACTAAATCGGCTGCGCTTCTTTGAATCGCCTGCAGGATAATGTTTTTCGCATTACGATCTGCTTCATCTTTCGCTTTTTGGTCAGATTCTCTGATCATAACTGCAATTTCATGCGAAAGTTGATTTTCCGTTTCATCCATGATGATATTTCTTGCATCTTCACGGGATAAGGTAGCGATTCTTTCCAATTCATGTTGTTGCTCTTCCACCAATGCTTGAATGCGATTTTCCTCAGAAACTAAAGCGTTTTGTCTTTTGACAAGATTATCCTCTTTTGACTCGATAGATTGCTCACGTTTTGATAGACTGGTATCTTTTCTATCCAAATTTTCTTCTCTTTGGATCAATCGATTTTCTTGTTTTTGAACCTCACCGCGTCGTTCGCGCAATTCATCTTCTATTTCTGAGCGGTATTTGTGGTTCTCATCCTTCGCCTCTAACATAGCTTCTCTTTTTGTAGTTTCTGCTTCTTTACGAGCATCTTCAAGAATTAGGGAAGCGGTATTTTTGGCACCAGCTATTTCTTTTTCGTGATTCGATTTTCGATATAAATATCCGACAACGACACCAAAAATTAAAGCTATGATAGCGAAGGCTAAAGTCCATATATCCATAGTTTCACCTCCGTATCTATTTAATTTTGTTGTCAAAAAAAATGAATAAAAATTAGTTTTACAATGTGCAGAATGAAACGATGCACATAAATTCATTCTAAACGTAGAATACTGACATGTCAACGATAAAACGGTAACATAACCAAAATACATTTATTCGTGTTTCGATATTGCCCTATTTTACGTTTTTAAAAAAGGAAAGAGACCCGGATTTTGGTCCAGGCCTCTTCAAAAATATTGTTTACTCGTCCAACAGATCTACCGCTTCAACCGGCTCGTCTTTTCCCTTTGCTTTTGCCTCTACCACTTTTTTATCGCCTATGCCATATTCGTCACGGACAAGCTTCTCGATTTCAGCTCTCATCTCTGGGTGCTCAGTCAGGAATTTTTTTGCATTTTCGCGGCCTTGGCCGATGCGTTCCCCTTTGTAGGCATACCAAGCGCCACTCTTGTTGACGATATCCTTCTCTGAAGCCATATCGATGATTTCGCCGACTTGGGAAATGCCTTCCCCGTACATGATATCCACTTCAGCTGTCCTGAATGGCGGCGCAACTTTATTTTTGACTACTTTGATCTTTGTGCGGTTACCCATGATCTCTGTTCCGCTCTTGATCTGTTCCGCTCTTCTTACTTCCAGACGGATAGTAGCGTAAAATTTAAGCGCTCTTCCTCCTGGTGTCGTTTCCGGATTGCCGAACATGATGCCGATTTTCTCACGGACTTGGTTGATGAAGATGGCGATCGTTTTTGTTTTATTGATCGATCCGGACAGTTTCCGTAAAGCTTGGGACATCAGACGTGCTTGCAGACCCATATGGGAGTCTCCCATTTCGCCTTCTATTTCAGCACGCGGAACCAATGCGGCAACCGAGTCGATGACCACAATGTCGACAGCCCCGGATGAAACCAAAGCGTCAGCGATTTCCAGACCTTGCTCGCCTGTATCCGGTTGGGATAGCAATAATTCATCGATATCCACACCTAAAGCTGCAGCATATTTTGGATCCAAAGCATGCTCAGCATCGATGAAGGCAGCAACGCCGCCTTTCTTTTGGACTTCAGCAATCGCATGGAGCGCAACGGTTGTTTTACCTGAAGATTCAGGGCCGTACACTTCGATGATACGGCCTCTCGGATAGCCGCCTACGCCCAACGCAACATCAAGAGCCAACGAACCACTCGGTACAGTGGATATTTGTGTGTCCACTTTTTCGCCAAGCTTCATAACGGAACCTTTACCAAAATTTCTTTCTATCTTTTTCAGAGCCTCATCCAAGGCTTTTTGTCTATTTTCATTTAAATTAGCCATCTATTGTTTCCTCCAAGCTTTCATTTGCATGCATTAACACCACAACGTAATACTATCCTGTTCCGGGCAAAAAAGCAAGATTAAAGTGAACAGATGTTCGTTTTTTTATTATTCAAAACCAGAATCCGACAAATTCCGCCGAATCATATCAAATCCCTGCATCACTGCCTGCTCTCTGTTTCCGAGGCGATTACGGGAAAATCGGAAGCCTCGGACGGCTGTTGGTCCATTTTTTTGGCTTAAGGCAATCCATACAGTCCCGGCTGGCTTGTTCTCCAGTTGATCAGGCCCGGCAACGCCTGTGAAAGAAATGGCCAACTCAGTATCAAACAGTTCGCGCGCACGCTCCGCCATCGCAACCGCGCACTCCGGGCTGACCATTCCATATGTCTCAAGAATGCTCCCAGGAACGCCTAGTACCTTTTGTTTGGCACCTTCTTGGTAAGAAACGATGCCGCCCGCGAAGACCTCGCTGATGCCGGGAACCTTGACAAGCTCAGCTTGAAAAAGCCCTCCAGTCAAGCTTTCAGCCGCGCTGATCGATTTTTTGAACTTCAACAATTTCTTGCCTACAACTTCGGCAAGACTGGACTCGTCGCCGTCACCGTAATGATATTCCCCGACAAGAGCCAATATTTCCGCTTTTTTTTCATCCAATAGCTCACCGCAAATCGCTTCTGTTGCAGCGTTTGCGGTGAGTCTCAAGGTCACTTCATATTTTCCGGCATACGGAGCTATCGTTGGATTGGTCTGATTGCGGATCAGTTCATCCAACACCGTGGTCAAGGTGGATTCACCGATTCCGAAAAATCGGAGCGTCTTCGATGAGATGACTTGCTGATCTTCATACTTGCTGGAAAGGAACGGCTTCACAAATTGCAGAAACATCTGCTCAAGTTCGCTTGGCGGGCCTGGCAGCAGCAAATAACCTTTCCCATCCTTTTCGGTATAGGTGCCGAGCGCTTGTCCGATCGGGTTCGGGAAGACAGTACCGCTCCTGAACACCAAAGCTTGAAGCTCATTGTTTTCCGTCATGCTCCTTCCCGAACGTTCAAACCATTGCCGGATATGCGTCAACCCCACTTCATCCATGACAAGCTCTTCCTCAAGGTGCTCCGCTACGGTTTGTTTGGTCAAATCATCCCGGGTGGGTCCGAGCCCTCCTGTGAAAATCAACAGGTCGCTTCTTGATTCAGCTATTTTGATCACTTCTTTTATTTTTCCCGGATTATCGCCGACAACCGTCTGGAAATACGAGTCTATGCCCAAACCGGTCAGTTCCTTGGCGATGAATGCCGCATCCGAATTCACTATTTGCCCCATCAACAATTCCGTTCCGACTGAAATGATTTCTGCATTCATACTTAATCCCTCACATCTATAGTATTCGCTCAAATAAAACAAAAACTTCAATCACAAAAAAAGATAAAGAAAAAAGAAGGGCACAAAAGAATCGCGTTTCCTTTTGTTCGGGTTGTAACCTGATGCAACCCAGCCCTTCTTATTTATAAAAACTACATGGATCCGACAAAAACATGTTTATTCTTGACGAAATAATCCACTCCTGAGTAGATGGTGAAAACTAAGCAAAGATACAACATGATGTCCGCAACCGGAATGCCGGTTGCCTGAAAAGGAAAATTATCCACGAACAACAAAATGATGGCTACCATTTGCGTCGCCGTTTTGATTTTCCCTGGCCATGCCGCTGCCATGACTTCGCCTTCCTTCACAAGCAACAGGCGCAAGCCTGTGACCGCCAACTCCCGGCTGATGATGATGCTGACGACCCACGACGGAGCCAGACCTTGACCGACAAGTACGATCAAGGCTGTGGCGACAAGCATCTTGTCCGCCAATGGATCAGCAAATTTCCCGAAGTTGGTGACCAACCCGTCCCTTCTGGCGATATAGCCATCCAACCAATCCGTAAAACTGGCGATAGCAAAAATGATGGCTCCGACCAGTTGATTGACGGCAATCTCTGATTGGGCAACCGCAAGCGTCCCCCAATCGAAAGGAACCAAGGTGATAATCATGAACAAGGGAATCATCATAATCCGCAACGCTGTCAATTTATTAGGTAAATTCAACTTCTGCAACTCCTTTAATGTACCCTGCCTATTCCACACCCTTGACGGTAAAGGATAAGGTTTGGGTCTGAATCTCTTGCTGATCGGCTGGCATCGCAACAACTGTCCCATCCAGTTCGATGATCGTTGCCGGCATAACGCCGACTATCACTTCAATCTCACTTGTGTTCAAGGGCAGAGTGATCGTCAACGGGTTTTCAGCGTCTACGATTCCAGAAGGCTCTTGGACGATCCCGTTCACGCTAACGCTGATCCAAGAACTGCCACCTGCCAACGCCGATATTTTCAACTCTGATGGCAACGACAAACTGGTAACATCATATTCCGCATAACCATTGGCAGACGAGAGCAAGTTCACTTGTGCTGTTTGTCCTGCGACAACGGTACTGTCTATCTGATCTGTGCCGCTGGTAACTGTCGCTTGCGATGCCATAGTTGTTTGGCTGATGTTCGATGCCACTTCGATCTGAACCTGCTCATCATCATCGTTCAATGTAGCCTTCCAGACCACAAGTACGATGGCAATTACAGCCACAGCCAACAGAAAAGTAGGCAACTGGCTCTGGACAGAGCCGCCATAATTAAAATTCGTCTTTTTTGAAGCTCTTTTGGAATCGGAGCGACTGGGAGAAAAAGAACCGGATTCTTCCACTTGACTGCTCCCATGTATTTCCGGAATCACACTTGCATGATCCCCCAACAAGCGATCGCCATCCAAGCCTACAGTATCAGCATACTGCTTGATGAAGGCACGCACATAGAAATTGCCCGGCATAATCTCAAAATCGCCTTCTTCTATCGCAATCAAATACCGCTTCTGTATTTTAGTAATCTGTTGCAAATCATCTAATGTGTATCCTTTGGAAAGTCTAGCACTTTTTAGTACTTCCCCAATTTGAACCATTTCTTCACCTGCCTTCACTTGCAAATCCCGAAGTTACCATGGATATTATACCATAAAATTCCTTCATCAGGAGTTCCAATACTGTTTTACCTGAGCCATCCACCAGATACATAAATAGCTTGTCCCGTCATATAGCGACTGTCTTCCTTCAGAAGTTGGGATACCCAGAAACTGATTTCATCCGGTTTCCCCATTCTCCCCAAAGGGATTTCCTCAAGAAGAGCCTCTTTTTCATCATTTTCCAGATGAGCGTTCATTTGCGTATCGATTGCTCCTGGGCAGATGGCATTGACTGTTACCCCAAGCGAGGCCACTTCCTTGCTGTAGGCTTTCACGAAGGCAATCTGCGCCCCTTTGACGGTACTGTAGAGCACTTCGAGCCCACTGCCGACTTCCCCATAGACAGAACTGATGAAGACGATGCGGCCGTTGCGTGAGCGGGCGATTTTGTCCTGTAGCGCTTGGATGATCAGGATAGGCATTTTAACGTGCATTTCCCACAAGACATCCATTTGCAAGGACGTCATATCCTGAAGTAAGCCATATTCGGTCTTGCCATGCGCAAAAACAATCGCTTGGAGCGAGAAAATATGGTCAGCAAGTTTCGCAACACCAGCTTCATCGGTAAAATCCAGACAAAGCGGATAAAATTCCTGTTCGGGATAGTCCGATTGCAGTTCTGCCAGCAACAGATTGATTTTTTCTTGATTGGAATGATAATGCAGGTAAAGCGACCAGCCTGAACCGGCCAAATCCCTTGCGATGGCGGTCCCGATGTCACCGGAGGCCCCCGTCACCAAAGCAGCTTTCATTGCTGTTTTGCTCCCTTCTGGAGAATCACATAGGTGCTCATGCTTTGTTCTTTGAGATATCCTTCCGCAAATTTACGGATGTCCTCCAGACTGGTTTCTTCGATCAGCGGAACAACTTCAAAAAGTTCGGCTCCCGAAAACAGCAAAGTGCTGTAGTGATTTGCGATGTATTCCAGGGAGTTGAAAGCCTGCAACTGTTCTCCAATCATGCTCTTCTTCAGCAAATCAAATTTCTCATTCGTCAGATTAGCATCCGCTTCCCAATCCAAGAGAATCCGCTTCAGCTTTTCTTCCAGCAGTTTCGGTTCTTCCGTATCCGATTCGATCGCCATAAAGTGGAAAGAACGATCCAAATTGAAGGAATAGCCGAAGCTGTCATCAATCAAGCCATCGTCATAAAGCTCAATGAAATGCGTGGAGCTCCGGCCGAAAAGTAATTCCAGCAACAGCGATCCATAGATTTTGTATTTTTCGGCTTGGTTTCCGGTCACGTCGGCATCCAAACCTTTCACCCCAAGCATCACTTTCGGGCGTTGCACATCCATTTCGATTTCTTTGTACGGAATGATGTCCTGGATCGAGGCTGGCGGCAAAGCGCGTTGGATCGGTTTTGCGGGAAGAAATGTCTTGCCGGCTTGGTTTTGTCTGATCGTTTCCATCATTTTGTCGGGAGCGAAATTGCCGATCATCAATATGTTCATATTGGATGGATGGTAGAACGTGTCGTAACAGATTTGGAGCAGTTCCGGCGAAATTGCTTGGATGCTGTCCACTGTTCCGGCTATATCGACGGAAAGCGGATGTCCGGGATAAAGATTACGCAGCAGACCGTAAAAAAGTTGCCATCCCGGATTATCTTCATACATACGGATTTCTTGGGAGATGATGCCCTTTTCCTTTTCAGTGCCTTCTTCCGTGAAATGCGGATCTTGAACGAAGTCAAGCAGGCTGTTTGTATTTTCCGTAATATTATCCGTAGCTGAAAAGAGATAGCTTGTCCGAGTGAAAGAAGTGAAAGCATTCGCTGAAGCGCCATATTTCGCGAAGTCTTCAAAAGCGTCATGATCCTCGCCTTCAAACAACTTATGTTCAAGGAAATGTGCGATGCCATCCGGAATTTTGATTTCCTTGTCTCCGTTTATCGGAACAAACTGGTTGTCGATCGAGCCGAAATCTGTGGTGAAGATGCCATAGGTTTTGGAATACTTATTTTTCGGAATCAAAACTACCTGCAATCCGTTTTCCAATACTTCCGTATAGACTGTTTCGTTCAGTGCCTCATAGTGTACTTTATTCATCTGTAGCCTCGCCTTTCAAGAAAAATATCGCTTGCAAAGTCATTTTTTCCGCGACAGCAATGATCTGTTCTTTCGTCACCGCATTCAAGCCAGCGATCCACTGCTCCTGCGAAAGAGGGTTTTCTATGATGAGGATATCCTGGTACTGTTTCGCCAAACTTCTGCCTTGATAATCATCATTTTGCTTATAGTGGTTAATCAGCATACTTTTTGTTTGAGCAATCAACGCATCCGAGAAATCCCCCGCTTGCATATCCTGCAGTTGAGCCAGAACGATTTTCTCGACCTGCTCCCGTTTATCAAATTCGATGCCGGTGCCGACAGTCATGACCCCGCGCAGAAAGTCCAAGCCGCTTGAAGCCGAGTAAGCCAAACTCTCCTTTTCACGGACATTCTGAAACAATTTTGAATGTGGGAACCCCCCAAAAAGTCCATCAAAAACCAAGCCTGCAAAATAGTACTCATTCATGTAATAGACGGGTGAAGAGAATCCGAAAAACAACTTGCCTTGATTGATGTCCTGAGATTCACTCGAAGCAACGGGTTCCGTGTTCTTTACGCGGAAATAGAATACTTCTTTTTCGGTTTCTTTCCTGTCCGAAAGCTTCTGGGCAGCCAATATATTCAATATCCGTTCTGGCGCTACATCACCTGAAACGAGGATATCCAGCTGATTCGACCCGATCATCTCTTCATAGCATTCAAACAGGTTGCCTGAGGTTATATCCTCAAGGAAACTGGCATCACCGATGCCTTGATAAGCTTGATCCGTCCCCTCGAACAGCACTTGGTTCAAGCGCGTGCGTGCATAGGCTGATTTGTCTTCGATCAGAGATTCGAAATAATTGTTCAGATTTTCCTTTTCCCTCAGAAACGTCTTCTCATGGAACTTGCCGTTCTCGGCATTGGGCCTGAAGATGATTTCTTCCAAAAAAGAGAATGCCTCTTCCAAAAGCGTATCATCACCTCCGATGAATTTATCATTGACGACGGATAGACTCATCGTCACGACATGCTGCTTGCCGAAGCGCTGGGATTGCGTATGCAGCGTCGCACCGTAAAGGCTGGCCATTTTCAGATCCATCTCGTTTTGGCTCGGATACTGCTTGCTGTTCGTTTCAAGCATGTTCTTCACCAAAGAACGTTCCGTTGCAGTTTTGCCGCCGAAACTCGTCCTGAATTTGTACTGGATCAATACGGTTTTGTATTTGTCGGAAGGCTCGATATAAGCCGTAACACCTTGCTTTAATTTATATTCCATCCATTTCACGTCCTGTAAGCTATTTTATATGTCGATAGGGAAAACTATACTCTAGTTCGGGTGTTTTTTCAATTAAGCCATTCCTTGTCCACTCTGATTCCTTGCTTGGACCAAAAAGAAAAGGCTGACTCGTGTTGAGCCAACCCTTCTTGTCGTCAGAGATTACTTTGATTTGATGTAAGTTGTACCGTTAGCGGCTGGGCCTCTGGATTTACCGATAAAACCTACAAGCACAATGATCGTAATGACGTAAGGTGCAATCTGGAGATAGACGGATGGGATATTCTGGATGATCGGAATATAGCTGCCGATGACTCCCAAACTCTGGGCGAACCCGAAGAAGATTGCAGCTCCCATCACTCCGATCGGATTCCACTTGCCGAAAATCATGGCAGCCATTGCGATGAAACCTTGACCGGCAATCGTTGATCCGGAAAAATTCAGGCTGATTGACTGGGAGACGATAGCGCCGCCTACACCGCCTAAAAATCCGGAAATCAACACGCCCGCGTAGCGCATCACGTAGACGTTGATCCCCAATGTATCTGCCGCTTGCGGGTGTTCTCCAACCGAACGCAGACGCAGGCCGAAAGTCGTCTTGAAGATGATGAAGTAGCAGACAAGCGCCGTTGCGATAGCTGCATAGGCTGGAGCTGATGTGTTCGTGAAAAATATCTGACCGATGATCGGAATATCCTTCAATATGGGGAAACTGGTCTTCCCGAAGTTCTGGATGATGAAGGCGGTCTGGCCTTTCCCTTCATATAGAACTTTAGTCAAGAATACCGCCAGCGCCGGAGCAAGCATATTTAGTACGGTTCCGGAAACGATATGATTCGCTCTTAAATTGATTGTGGCGACTGCGTGGAGGATCGAAAAGAAGATGCCGACTGCCCCAGCCACCAACAACGCAACCCAAGGGGTCATTTTGCCCAGATTGTCGGCATAGTTCAGATTAAAGACTATGGCTGAGAAGGCTCCCATGACCATTGTACCTTCCAAGCCCACGTTAACGATACCGCTCCGTTCCGAGAATGTTCCGCCAAGGCCTGTGAAGATCAGCGGCGCAGAATAAATCAAAGCCGAGGATACGATTATCGATAGAATCGCTAGCATGTCCATCTCACGCCACCCCCTTTTTATTGACTTTGGACAGTTTATTGATTAAAAGTCGGATAATATAGCTCGCGCCGACGAAGAAGATGATTGACGCAATCACGATATCGACGATTTCGACCGGTACGCCGGACATAAGCGGCATACTCGTTCCGCCAATTTTCAGCGTACTGAACAGAAGTGCAGCAAACAGGATACCTATAGGACTACCGATACCCAACAAGGCTACTGCCATGCCATCGAATCCGACTGCAGGCATCGCACCTTGAACAAACATATTTTGGAAATTCCCCAAGCCTTCCATTGCGCCTCCCAAACCAGCCAATCCGCCACTGATCAACATGGCCAAAATGATGTTCTTTTTGGCGTTCATCCCTGCGTAATCCGCTGCATCAGGATTCAATCCCACTGAACGGAATTCGAAACCATACGTTGTTTTTTTCATCAGCACCCACACTACCGCAATCATGCTGAGGGAAATGAAGATACCAGCATGCAGTGTCGAATTGTGCGTTACTTCCGATAAAAAGGGCACCCTTAAACTAGCATTTTCTGTGATTCTGGCTGTAGAGTCCCCGGAATCCGTCAAAACATTCCTGACGATGTGGTTGTTGATGTATAAGGCGATATGATTCAACATGATGGTGACAATCACTTCACTTGTATTGAAATAGGCACGCAAGACTCCGGCGATACCCGCCCACAACGCTCCGGCGGCAATACCCGCCAAAATGCATAAAGGCAGCAATACGATTTTTGGCAATTCAGGCAGCATCTGGGCGACACTTACGGATGCCAGCCAGCCAAATAAAGTTTGACCCGCTACACCTATGTTGAAGAAACCGGCTGTGTTGGCTACCGCAAAACCTAATGCGACCAGAATCAAAGGCGTAGCTTCACGCAGTAATTCGCCTATGTAAAACGGCGATCCGAATGCTCCCTTCAGCATTGCTGAATAACCTGCAACGGCATCGTAACCGAAAGACCACATGACGATTGCGCCGATCAACAGCCCTAATATGACTGAAAGTAAAGGGACGATAATCCCCTGGATGCGAGTGGCTCCTTGTTGATTACTCATGAAGGTTTCCCTCCTCTTCCTTGTTTTTTTCCAATTCTTCCCGGGCCTTTTCCAGGGAAGAGCCGGCCATCAGTAAGCCCAGTTCTTGTTCAGAAGTTTCCTCAGGCTTGACGTAGGCCACAATCTCACCTTCAAACATCACGGCGATGATATCGGAGAGATTCAAGATTTCATCCAACTCGAAGCTCATCAGAAGGATCGCCTTGTCTTTATCCCTTTGCTCAATCAAGCGTTTATGGATAAATTCGATTGCTCCCACATCCAATCCTCGGGTCGGTTGGGCTGCAATCAATAACGAAGGATTCCGATCAACTTCACGAGCGATGATTGCTTTTTGCTGATTTCCGCCGGACAACGAACCCGCGGTCGACTTCTCGCTTTGCGTCCGCACATCAAATTCTTTGATCAGTTCGATGGCGTGGTTCTCGATTGCTTTATCGTTCAGGAAGCTGTTTTTGCTGTAAGGTTCCTGATAATAGGTCTGCAGCGCGATATTTTCATCCAAACGCATCGGGAGGATCAGACCGAACTTTTGTCGGTCCTCAGGGATATGCCCCAAGCCTGACTCAGTGATTTTGCGCGGAGCCAAGTTCGTGATGCTTGCGCCGTTCAGCTTGACGGTTCCGCTCTCAACCTTCCGCAAGCCAGTGATGGCTTGGATCAGTTCGCTTTGGCCGTTTCCGTCGATCCCGGCGATTCCGACGATTTCGCCGGCCCGTACCGTAAGATTTAAATTACGCACGGCTTCCAGACCGCGGCTCTCCTTGACCGTCAATCCCTCAACTTCCAACACAGCCTGTTTCGGCTGGGATGGTTTTTTGACTGTGCGGAACAGAACAGAACGCCCCACCATCATATCGGCCAGTTCTTGCTGGGATGTGTGCTTCACGTCAACAGTGCCGATGCTCTTGCCCTTGCGGATTACAGTGCAACGGTCGGCAACGGCTTTGATTTCATCCAATTTATGCGTAATCAGGATGATCGACTTGCCTTCTTTCGTCAATTCCCTCATGATCGACATCAATTCGTCGATTTCTTGGGGTGTCAACACTGCTGTTGGTTCGTCAAAAATGAGAACGTCCGCCCCACGGTACAATGTTTTCAGGATTTCGACCCTTTGTTGCATCCCGACAGTTATGTCTTCGATTTTGGCTGAAGGATTGACTGCCAAACGATATTTATTGGACAGGTCCGCAATCACGTCAGCGGCTGCCTTTTTATTCAAAACGCCGAGTCTGCTCGGCTCACTGCCTAAAATGATGTTCTCCGTAACCGTGAAGTCCTTGACCAGCATAAAATGTTGGTGCACCATTCCGATCCCCAATTTATCGGCAACACCAGGGGAACTGATTTTGACTTCTTGCCCTTTGACCTTAATGGTTCCGCTTGTAGGCTCCAGAAGGCCAGAGAGAATATTCATCAAAGTCGACTTACCCGCGCCATTTTCACCCAACAAAGCGTGAATTTCGCCTTTTTTCAAGCTGA
>NZ_JBAVFV010000053.1:0-66500 GCF_049684335.1 Trichococcus sp. | reverse complement strand
TGGCTAGCTAACCACGTCCGTCGGACGAACAAAAAAAGACTTGTATGATGAGTAAAATCATACAAGTCTAAAATCAAAACTCATTTTTACTTTTTTATACTGTCTACTTGACAGGTAGCTGTTCAATGATAGCTTCGTCAGGCAGGGGTCGCTTTTTATGTTGCTTATCCGAAATTTTTTAAGCTTTTACTTCATTCGCTAAGATAATTGCACCAGTAATACCGGCATCGTCGCCCAACCCTGGCAGCACCAGGTAATCATCGACAGCAGGGACTGGCACATAGTCGGCAAGCAGCTTCGTAAATTTCGCTTTGATATTATCAAGCATACCAGGAACCTTCATGACGCCACCGCCCAGTACAATGCGCTCCGGACGCAGGATGACCGTGTAGGCTTCCAAAGCTTGCGCGATATAATAAGCGATGTAATCCCAGACCGCATCGGTAGGCTCAACATCTTTACCGGCTTTCCCCAGACGTCCGTCGATTGAAGGACCGGCTGCCATGCCTTCAAGGCAATTGCCGTGGTAAGGGCAGAACCCTTCATAATGGTCATGCTCATGCGGGCGCACCAGAATATGCCCCATTTCCGGATGCCCGATGCCTTCCAGTATTTTCCCGTCCACGATCGCACCGGCTCCAACACCTGTGCCGATTGTGATGTACATAATGTTCTTCATCCCTTTTGCAGCGCCCAGAGCGGATTCCCCCAAGGCAGCGCCGTTCACATCAGTCGTCCACCCCATCGGAACAGCATATCTTGCTTTCATGGCACCAAGGAAATCAAACTCTTTCCAAGCCAACTTTGGCGTGGAGAGAATATGCCCATATGTTTCCGAGTCTTTGTTGACGTCGATTGGCCCAAAGGAACCGATTCCGATTGCAGCTAAATCAAAACGATCAAAGAAAGCAAACACCTGCTCCAATGTTTCTTCCGGCGTAGTCGTCGGGAAAGCGACCCGTTCCAACAACTCATTCTTTTCATTTCCGACGGCGCACACAAATTTTGTTCCGCCTGCTTCAATTCCACCTACTAGCATAGATATCTCACTCCAATTGGTTAGTTTTCGCGTGCGTTGCTACCCTCGGAACCAACATGAAAAGACATCCGATTTGTCATGAACCAGCAGACGCGCACCTCTTTCCATTATACCGCTTTCAGTTGCCGGAATCATGTTTTTCAGGCATTTTCTGCTGAAATTCAGCAATTTTTTTGATGAAATTACAAGCATCGGTAAATTTTTACTTAATTTATCAAATATTTTACTATTTTTGTTGCTTCGGATAAATCAAACGCTTACAATAAAGAGGAAACTTAAATAGAATTCCAAATAAAATATAGCGGATTGATTAATTCGCCTAACACTAAACAATCAGGAGAGTGGAAAAACAATGAAAGTATCTGAAGCAATAATCGGGCAAGCCAACGGAAAGGATGTCGTAGCTTATACCTTGACGAATCCGAACGGCATATCCCTTACAGCGATGACCTACGGCGCCACCATCACGGAACTTTTGATGCCGGACAAAAACGGAAAGACGGAAAACGTTATTTTGGCGATGGATTCGTTGGATGATTACGTGACGCATCGCCCGTATTACGGAGCCACAATCGGCCGGATCGCCGGACGGATAACCAAAGGGGCTTTTGATTTGGACGGAACAGCGCATCAATTGGTCGTGAATGAGGGGGGCAATCAGCTCCACGGCGGCCCAGCCGGATTGGATACGCATGTCTGGGACGCGGAGATCCACGCTTCCGCTGATGAAGCCAGCATCCATTTCACAACGACAGATGCAGACGGCGCGAACGGCTATCCCGGAACACTTTCGGTAACGGTCAGCTACACGCTCACTGCCGATAACGAATGGAAAGTCACTTATCGGGCAACGACGGATCAGGCAACCTTGTTCAACCCGACCAATCATGTCTACTTCAACCTGAGCGGCGACATCAACAAACCGATCCTGCAGCACGATCTGCAACTGAACAGCAAAATTTTTGCCGAATTGGGCGATGGCAACCTCCCTAGCGGGGCCTTGTTGCCGGCAGAAGGGACCGCTTTTGACTTCCGCAACGGCGGAAAACTTGCCGTTGCCGCTGAACAGAACCACTCGCAGACACAAAAAGTCGCCGGTTTCGACCACCCTTTCCTGCTGCAGCATGATGCTGGAAAACCTGATGCGATCCTCAGCGATGCGGAATCCGGTCGAACCGTCAAAATGTATACGGATCAGGATTGCGTCGTGATTTATATGCACAACGCCGCCATCGATAAGTACACAATCGCCGGAAGTCCGGTTATCCAATATGCCGGCATCACCTTAGAAACGCAGGCTTTGCCTGACGCCATCAATCAAGAAGGTTTCGGCGACATCACGCTCCGACCGGATGAAGTCTATTCAGCTGAAACAATCTACAAATTCGAAATCCAGGGCTGATTGTTAATAAAAGAAGGTGGACCGTAAATCCGGATTTACGGTCCACCTTCTTTTATTGCATGTTGATAGCCAAAAAACTGACATTACATTCAGTCTTGGATATCCGTAATGGATTTTCGGACTGTCGGGGTTGACTTCGGCTTCAGTTCCACGACCAATACGCCAGCCAAAATCAAAGCTGCCCCGATAAGCATCCGCAATGTGATCTCTTCCTTCAGAAAAAGCGCGGAAGCGACCATGCCGAACACGGCCTCCAGCGAAAGGATGATGGCTGTTTCCGTCTCTTTGGTGAACTGCTGCGAGGCCGTTTGAATCAGAAAACCCAGCATCGTGCTGACCGTTCCCAAATAAATGATGGAAAAGTAGCCTTCCGCGGCTGCCGGAAACAAAAATTCTCCCCTTGCGAGCGATACGAGCACCCCTAAGAGAGTGGCAGTGCCCATCTGGATGGTGGTCAATGCATAAATATTTTCACCTAGCACGAACCGGTTTGTGAAGATGATCTGCAAGGCGAACAACAGCGCGCAAACTAGCGTCAACATATCCCCGAAATTTACGCTGTGGAAGTCGGTCAGGGAAATGACTGCGATGCCGCCGATCGACAACAGCGCGCCCACG
The DNA here is from genome assembly GCF_049684335.1 of Trichococcus sp. Taxonomy (GTDB): domain Bacteria; phylum Bacillota; class Bacilli; order Lactobacillales; family Aerococcaceae; genus Trichococcus. The sequence goes on along the minus strand of NZ_JBAVFV010000053.1, from coordinate 63,441 downwards.
ATGGCCGGGGCCGTCACTTTCCTCCTGAAAAACAGTGCGCCTATGAACGGCACCAACACGACATTGAATGCTGTAAGGAACGCGTTCTTCGAAGGGGTCGTGTAGACCAGGCCTACCGTCTGAAACAAGAAAGCCAAGTAAAGGATGGTTCCGAGACCGATACCTTTTAGATAAGTCTTTTTGGTCGCATGCTTGAGCTGGCCGAAAAAAATTGCACCCATCAGTATGAATGCCAACAAAAAACGCATGGTCAATATTTGGTAGGGGGAAAAATACTCCAAAGATATGGCGCTCACAACGAATCCCGAACCCCATATCATCGTCACAAAAATAAGTCCGATCTGTCCCTTTCTTCTGTCTGTCATATCACTGCCCCTTTCTATGAATAAAGATGCTTGCCCGATTGGCTTGTTGCCGATGAACAATCTGGGCGTACTTATCCACTTTACCCAACATTCTGATTGTCTGCAAGCAGATTTCTGCAAAATAATAATACTATTTTCTGTTACTGATGCCTGCGCACTGAGGTAATTACGGTGTTCGAACAGCAAAAAAACTCCCCAAACGATGCATAACATCGCTTCGGGAAGCCGTTCCTACTTTATTATTTTGCCAATACCGCTTCGATTTCATCCAATTCTTCATTGGTGAAATCAAGGTTCTCCAACGCTTTTACGTTGTCGTCGATTTGACTCACTCTGCTGGCGCCGATCAGTACGCTCGTGACTTTCCCGTCGCGGAGAATCCAAGCCACGGCCATCTCAGCCAATGTTTGTCCGCGTCTTTGCGCGATTTCGTTCAGAGCGCGTGATTTCTCGATGGTTACCTGCACCCCTTCCGCATTCAGGAACGGTGAAGACGATCTGCCCGCACGTGAATCTTCCGGAATACCATGCAAATAACGGTCGGTCAGCATGCCTTGCGCCAACGGACTGAAGGCGATGGTGCCCAACTTGTTGGCCGTCAAAACATCCTGCAAACCATCTTCGATCCAACGGTTGTACATGTTGTAGGCCGGTTGGTGGATGATGAACGGCGTCTTCAAGTCTTTGAATATGGCTGTAATTTCAGTTGTCTGCTCCGCAGAATAGCTGGAAATACCTATATACAGAGCTTTTCCTTGACGGACCATCAGATCCAATGCTTGTGCAGTTTCTTCGAACGGTGTTTCAGGATCCGGACGGTGCGAATAAAAAATATCCACATAATCAAGCCCCATCCGCTTCAGACTTTGATCAAGACTGGCCGTCAAATACTTCTTGGAGCCCCATTCCCCGTACGGGCCGGGCCACATGTCATAGCCGGCCTTGCTGGAAATGATCAGTTCATCCCGGTAAGGCAGGAAGTCCTTCTTCAAAATTTTACCGAATGTTTCTTCCGCGCTGCCTGGAGGCGGACCGTAGTTGTTCGCCAAATCGAAATGGGTGATCCCCAGATCGAAGGCGCGTTGGACCATTTTGCGCGAGTTGTCAAACAGATCCACCTCGCCGAAGTTATGCCAAAGCCCTAGGGAAATGGCAGGCAGTTTCAGACCGCTGTTGCCTACGCGGTTATAGATCATTTTGTCATATCTGTTTTGTGCCGGTTGATACATGTCATCACCTCAACAAGTTAATATATCCAGTATAGCGTTTTCATCATTGAAGCGCAAAGCATTTACGGAAAACGGACAACGAATGTTGCCGCGCAACCTCGTTGTCCGTCCATTATCCTAATAGTCCGTCTCTGCTGACGTTGATGAAAGACATCTCCACCATATCATAGCGGTGATGCACAACTGAATATTCCAATGGCGTCCCTCTTTCCAGGAACATGACTTTGCTGACTTCAAGGACCGGATCCTCATTGGAACAGTGCAGATATTGCTTGTCGTTCTCATCCGGTTTGACCGCGCGGACTGTTTGCCGGTTATCCCCAAAAACGATCCCCAAATCCCCTTGGAGATAGTCATACAGGGAGCGGTTCAGGATGTCCTTAGTGATGTTCGGAGCCAGAACGATCGGTATGATTGTATGCTCCAAAGAATACGGTTTTTCATCCAGGATCCGCAACCGTTTGATGTCATATACTGGCTCTTCCTTCGTGATGCTCAATTGGTTGCATTCTTCTTCATCCGGGAAACGAACGTTGAAGTCAAGTACTTCCGTTTTCAGTTCCAATCGCTCTCCGGCAGCAGCGGTCAAGCCGACGTTCTGACCGATTTGGATGCTCCGTTCGGCTAGATTGACCGCGTTTTTCTTCACATAGGTCCCCGAACCTTGGATCGTGTACACCAACCCAGCGACGCTCAGCATATCGAGCGCCTTCTTAACCGTCACTCGGCTGGTGCCGAACTCCTTCGCCAAGGACTCCTGATCGGGAATTTTTTCTTCGGAATGATAGATCCCGCTTTTGATTCTTTTTCTGATTTCATTTGCGACTTCTTTGTATTTTGCCATGTCCTTCACCACTTATCTACGTGATTTGGAAATTTGTATTTACAAATCTCTCCTTGTTGATTATAACATAGACAACTGGCCATTACGCAACAGGAAAAACAACGGTCACTTGTACGTATGCTCGTCCACTTCAAGTCGTTTGCTTTGGATAAGATCCCGATACCAATAGCCCGACTGCTTCAAGGAACGCTTCAGGTCGTCCTCCAGATCGATGCGCACGAGTCCGTAGCGGTTCTTGAAGGCATTCATCGGCGAGACACAATCCGTGAAAGCCCAGAGCATGTAGCCGTTGCAGTTCGCTCCTTCATTTACAGCATCCAACAAGGAACTCAAATGCTCGGTTATGTAGGCGATGCGGTAATCGTCCTGAATGGTGCCCTTGCTGTCCGCAAAGCGCTCCTCCTGCTCGATGCCCATCCCGCTTTCCGCAATGAACCACGGGATATTGCCGTATTCGGATTTCAGGCGCATGGCCATATCATACATGATCTGCGGGTAGATTTCCCAACCGCGTGAAGTGTTCATCCTTCTGCCAGGCAAGGAAAACTCTTCATAATAGTATTCCGGATGGAATGGTGTTTCCTTGTTCCACTCGTAACGAGGCGACCGGACCCGTTTCGGGAAATACAGATTGATCCCGAGATAGTCTACTGTATTTGCTTTGATGATAAGCAGTTCCTCTTCGGAGTATTCAAATGGGATGGCGTGCTTTGCGAGCACATCGAACAACTCATCGGGATACTCCCCCTTCACCAACGGATCCAGAAAAATGCGGTTATAAAGCAGATCGTACATCCGGGCGGCCTTTTGATCCGCCGGTGATGAAGAACGCGCGTAGGTCACTTCCGGATTCAGGATGGCTCCAATCTGACCGTTATAGCCTTTTTCATGGAAAATTTGGACTGCCCGCGCCGTAGCGATCACCTTGTTGAAATTCCATTGCATCCATTTCGATGTATCCTGCTCATGCGGATAACGGATGGCATCGAGGTAGATGCGCGTCTGGATGACAACCGGTTCGTTGAAAGTGAACCAATGCTGGACGCGATCGGCATAGCGTTCGAACGCTATTTCGGCATATTTCGCATAGAGATCAACGACTTGCTTCGAGCTCCAGCCATCGTATTTCTCCATCAAATAGGCAGGGACTTCGTAATGCTCAAGGCAAAGCATTGGTTCGACTCCGGCCTCAAGCAGTGCATCCACGACATCGCTGATGTGTTGGGCATAGTCTTCATCGACTACCGCATTTTCATAATCCGTAAAGAAGCGCGCCCAGTTGATCGACGTACGGTAATGCGTCAGGCCGATTTCTTTCATCAAGGCAACATCTTCGTGATAGCGGTCATAGAATGAGGTCGCTCCAGCCGGTCCATAGCCTTCATGCCATACGAAAGGCTCCTCTTTGTACCACATGTCCAGATAGGAATCCTGTCCTTCTTTTTTGCCCTTCCAGCCTTCCGTCTGCCATGCAGAAGAAGATGCGCCCAATATGAATCCTTCAGGTATATTTTTAATCATCCTCATGCCCCTTTCTGATCAGATCTTTCATTATTCGATGACTGCTGCCACTTCTGCTTCATTTTCTGTTTCTGGTTCGACAGCAAGCGCACGATTGCTTGCCTTCACGAACGGAAGATAGATCAATACGGAAACAGCGATGCAGATTAGTTGCGTAGCGACTGCGCCCATGCTGCCAGCTGTCGCAAGATAGCCACTGATCAATGGTGGCGTTGTCCAAGGAACCATCACGACCGCCTTTCCGGCAAATCCGATTGCTGTCGCGAAGTAACCGATTGTGCCTGTAACCAGAGGCGTCAAGATGAACGGGATCGCCATGATCGGGTTCAGCATAATCGGCAGGCCAAAAATAAGCGGTTCGTTGATGTTGAATAGTCCGGGGCCAACGGACAGCTTGCCGATTTCCTTGAAGTCGGCGCGTTTCGAAACCATGAAGACAGCAATCAACAGACCGATCGTTACGCCGGAACCTCCCATGCTCATGTACATATCCCAGAACGGCATGTTGATGATGTTTGGAGCTTCCTTGCCGGCTTCAAAAGCGGCTGTATTTTCAGCGATGGCAGCCAACAAAATCGGCTCACGGATCGGTTTGATCATTTGGTTGCCGTGGATCCCAATCACCCAGAAAATCTGTGAGACGAACATCAACAAGAGGATACCCGGCAAGCCTTGTACAACTTTCGCAAGCGGCGCTTGGATGGTCGTATAGATGATGTCATACAAAGTCAATCCTGAGATCAGGAAGATGAGGTGCGCACCAGCCCCAATCAGAGAAACCGTCAGAATTGTCGGTATCAAAGCAGAGAAACCGCGGGCAACATTCGTAGGGACCGTATCCGGCATTGTGATCTTCAATCTTTCCTGTTTGCTCAACCAGGTGTAAAGTTCAACGGACACGATGGCGATGAACATGCCCAGGAATAAGCCGCGTGACCCTGTATAATTGCTGGAAAGGACATTTGTCACCGGAACCGGCGTCTCTTCAAACAGAACTTCGATTGCTGTCGGGATGGTCGCGATATAACTGATGACCGCCAAAAGACCAGCGAAATGATCGGAGACTTTGTTCAGTTTGGCGACTTCGATCCCGATCAGAAAGACCGCACTGATCGTCATCAAATTCATGGTGGCGTAGTTAATTGCCTGCGTAATCGGTTTCATTTGTTCCAAGAAGCGTAAAGCCTCGAACTGGGCCAATCCATTCGTTGAATCGAACACCATATTCGAAAATAAGGTGGCAAAAGCACCTGTGATGATGACGGGCAACAACATTGAAAAGGCATTTTTGATTGCGATGATGTACTTCAAATCGTTGATCTTATAGGCGATCATATTCAAACGTTCAATCCACTTCGCGTTCTCCATTCTTTTTCCTCCTAAACTGTTAGTTCTGATAGTTCTGAGTGTTAAGCGAGTTTCCTCCTACAACTCTCTTTTTCATATTGTAACCCCTTTCCCACTTGTTGTAAATACCTATTTTTATTTGTGTTTACAAATTATCGATTTGGACAGATAAATGTGTCGCCTCAAATGGAGGCGGCGGCTCTGTACTCCGGTGAACACGGGCTTCTCCGGAGTTTGGACCCACATTTCCCATGCGTTCTCCGATGAGATCGGCCTCGCCGTAGTTGAGAACTGATTGCTGCCACTGTGCTTCGGCGAAGGAACCCTCACCGGAGCTGATGGGTTTGGTCAGAGCAAACGAAAGAATACCAAGAACCTTCAACCAGAAATAGTGGTTAGGACGGCCAAAAAAAAACGGGGAACATCTCAAATGAGACACTCCCCCGTTTCAATCAACTATACTTTATTCATGCAGTTCCAACGGCAAGCCGTCCGGATCTTTGAAAAAAGTGAATTTCTTATTCGTGTAGTCATCCAGCCGGATCGGCTCGGTCGCCACGCCCTTACGGTTCAATTCAGCCACAGTTGCCTCGACATCCTCCACATAGAAGCAAAGATGGCGGAGGCCGACTGATTCCTGACCGCTGGGGCGCTCAGGCGGATTAGGAAAAGAGAACAGTTCGATCTCGCTCTCCCCCAGCTGAAGATCGAGCTTATATGAGTCCCTTTCGGCCCGGTAATTTTCGCGTATGATCGGCAATTCCAGCACCTCAGTGTAGAAAGCTTTGGAAGCCTCATAATCGGAGGCGATGATCGCCACATGGTGAATTTTTTCAAATTTCATAGTAACAGTCCCTTCTGTTTCGAGTCTTCCGTAATTTTACCATTAACGAACAATCTGTATACTCTTGCCTGTAACATTTTTCTGCCCAGCGGCCACCAAGATGACAGGTTTCTGTATCTTTTCAGGCCGGACTTTTGATATAATGTGAGTATCACCAAAAAGTTATAATCGATTTGTTGAACTGATTGTTTCACCGTTAGGAGAAAGGATGGTAAGTCACATGATTATTACAACCACAGCCCATATCGAGGGCAAAAAAATCACTGCCTATCAAGGCATCGTTTTCGGAGAAGTCATCACAGGCATCAACGTGTTCAAGGATTTCGGAGCCGGCATCCGCAATATCGTTGGCGGACGTTCAAAGAGCTACGAGGATGAATTGACTGTGGCACGCGAAAACGCCTTGTCAGAAATGCAAGATCGTGCAGCGGCAAAAGGCGCAAACGCCATCGTCGGCATGAAGATGGACTATGAAGTGCTGGGAGCCGATAACGGCATGCTGATGGTCACTTGCAGTGGCACCGCCGTAAAATTGATGGACGAATCAGAATATTTAGGCTAAGAAATCAGAAAAGGTATCCGGGAAATTGCTTTCCGGATACCTTTTTTCTGTTCATTGTGTTTTTTTGTGCACCGTTTTTTTCTTGCTTGGAGCGAACGGTTTGAAGGAAACGGCATAATTGCCTGCTTCGTCTTTCCCCAGCAGCAAAGCCGTCGAAAAGCTCTTGCCGTCTTTTTTCTTGAAACCGGACAGGCGCTTCGTTTCTTTTCGGGCCAAAAGTTCTTTGGCTTCCTCCGGGGACAGATAGCGGCGGGCGATATAGCGGGAAATTCGGAACGAACAGGCCTGGCTGTAGTCCTGGCATTGGAGATAACTCCCCTTTATGATTGCTTCTTTCCCGCAGACCGGACAAACACCGACGACCGCACCATCGCCTGCAGCATCGATGCGCTCCGCGATTCCTTCCGACTGCAGCATCTCGTTCTTCGTGCCGAGGATTTCCATGACGAAATTTTTGATATTATCCAGGAAATAGTCCTGATCACCCTCGCCTTGATGGATTTTTGCCAGGTACTTTTCCCATTCAGCTGTGAAGGCGACATCGCTCATCTTGTTGCCGGCCACGGCCTCACAAAGCAGGGTTCCCTTTTCGGTGATCGCTAGTTGGTTTTTAGAGGCCGTTATGTAGCCCCTGTCCTTCAGGTTTTCGATGACACCGGCGCGGGTCGCTTCCGTTCCGATGCCGTGCGTTTCCTTCAGGATCGCCTTGTCTTCGGCATCATCCAGTTCTTTGCCAGCGTTCTTCATGGCTGCGATTAGCGTACCTTCCGTGTAAGGCTTCGGAGGAGTGGTCTTCTTCTCCTTCGTGGCCAAGGCAGCTGTTCCAGTTTCTCCCACCGTAACCATCGGCAGGATTTTATCCTCCGGCTCACCTTTTTTCCTTGTGTTGCCTTCCAGTTTCTTCCATCCCAGATTCTTGATGATCTTACCGGAAGCCACAAAGTCCAGTCCGCCTATATCGGTAATGATTGTCGGTTCATCGTAAATGAAGTCTTCTTCAAACATCGCCAAGGTCCGGCGCAGGACGAGATCATAGATTTTCTGCTGGTTCGCATTCAGTTTCGCGATCCGGACCTGATCCGGCACTTTTTTCGTCGGGATAATGGCATAATGCTCCTGCACTTTGGCATCATCGACGTATTTTTTGCGCGGAGTCAGATTCGGCTTGTCGATGGTATGTCCCAAGATGCCCAAATAGCCGGAAAGATTATCCTTCAGATAGGCAAATTCATTTTTGGTGATGACCGTCGCGTCCGTCCGCGGATAGGAAAGCAGTTTTGCTTCGTACAACGACTGCACAGTTGCCAATGTATCTTTCGCGCCCATCTTGAATTTGGCGTTGGCTGCCCGTTGCAGATCGCTGAGGGAATAAAGACGCGGCGCAAACTCCCGCTTATTCTCGTTGGCTTCGAAGCGTTTGATGACGGCAAGCATTTCAGCCGCCAAACCGTGCGCCGAGATGAAGGTTTTCATTTCCTGCTTGGACTCAAATTCATGCTGATACTTCGCTTCAAACGTGCCGTTCGTGACCGTGATCCGTGCCAAACACTCGTAATGCGTCTCTTGCTGGAAGGCAGCGATTTCCTTCATGCGCTTATAGATCATGAAGAGCGTCGGTGTCTGCACGCGTCCGACCGAAAAGGCACCCTCTTTGATGCCGGCTTTCTGGAGCGCAATGGTGTACAAGCGGCTCAGGTTCATCCCAACCAGCCAGTCGGCGATTTCCCGACTTTGAGCCTCGATGTAGGATGGATACGTGTCCTTCCCGTCCAGCAATTCGCTGAACCCGCGGCGGATCTCATTGGACTCCAGGCTGTTGATCCAGAGGCGCTTCATTTCCTTCTTTTCTGCGCCGGCGTGCCGGATGATTGAGCGGGCTATATTTTCCCCTTCGCGGTCCGAGTCGGTGGCGATGATGATGCGGTCCGCTTCCTTGAGCTGCTGTTTGATGTTCGCCATCTGTTTGCCTTTTCCGTATTGGATCTTGTATTTGTAGTTTTCCGGGAAAATCGGCAAGTGAACCAGGCTCCATTTTTTCCACTTCGGATCATATTCTTCCGGCTGCAACAAGCCCAACAGATGACCGGATGCATGAACGATGACCGTTTCGCCATCGAACAGGCTGTCCTGGATCACGTAGTTCCCGGCAACCGTCGCCTTCTTTTGGAAAGAGCTCGCGTAGGCAGCTGCCTGCGATGATTTTTCGGCTAAAATGACTGTTTTCATTCTGAAATTTCCTCCCTGACAGGATTGCCGTTTGACACTTTTAAGGCAATCGATACCCTACAATTATAACATACGCGCATTCCCGAAACCTGATCGAAAAAGGACTGCGACAGGCACAAAAGCGCCGTTGCAGTCCTTTTCGGCCTGATTGTTCTTAATCGTCCAGCTTGAGTTTCTTCAGCGCCTCGAACAAGGCGGAATTAACCGGCTCTTCCTCTTGATTCTGTTTCTTCAGATATTTTTGGACGTCCTGCTTCGCGGCTTTTCCGCCGGAGCCTTTTTTGCGTCGTTCGTTGAAGGCCGAAAGTTTTTCGCGGTAACCGCATTTGCAGGTGAAGATCTGTCCGTCGCCTTCGCCGTGCAGCTCCATTTTCTTCATGCATTGCGGACAACGGGCGTTCGTGACACGCGCCACATTCTTGCGGTACCCGCAATCGCGGTCCTGGCAAACAAGCATCTTGCCTTTTTTACCGTTCACTTCCAGCATCGGTTTGCCGCATTCTGGGCAGGTCTTGGTGGAGATGTTTTCGTGCTTGAACTTGCCGTCGCTCATCTTGATTTCCGAAACGATTTCTTGCGTATAGGTCTTCATTTCATTAATGAATGTGTCCTTCTTCAGCTTGCCGGCAGCGATCTGCTCGAGCTTCCGCTCCCACTCACCAGTCAGGGCCGGGGATTTCAACTCTTCCGGAACCAGCTCCAACAGTTGCTTGCCTTTTGAAGTGATATGGATTTCCTGTCCACGTCTTTCGATCAGGAAGGAATTGAAGAGCTTCTCGATGATATCGGCACGCGTAGCCACAGTTCCCAACCCGCCCGTTTCCTTCAGCATCTGCGCCAAATCCTTGTCCGTCGTCTCCATATATTTTGCCGGATTTTCCATCGCCGTCAATAGCGTTCCTTCATTGAAGTAGGCAGGCGGCTTCGTCTGTCCGGATGTCTCGCTCACGTAACGGACAGCCAACACATCGCCTGCCTCGATTTTCGGCAACAGTTGCTCCTGGAGACCGTCTTCCGTCTCCTCATCCTCCGTGCGATTGCTGTATACTTCTTTCCAGCCGGCAGCGATGACCGTCTTGCCGCGGGCCACGAAGCGCTCGCCCCCGATTTCTGCGCGCAAAGTCAGCTGCTCATATTCATAAGCCGGGAAAAGCACAGCCAAGAAGCGTTTCACGACCAGGTCATAGATCTTGAGCTCCTGTGCCGACAGCTTCCCTATTTGGACGACTTGTTCCGTCGGGATGATGGCATGGTGATCGGAAACTTTGCTGTCGTCGACGAACGACTTGTTCGCCTTGATCGGTTTCGCCAATACCTTGTTCACGAGCGATCGGTATTCCTTGATGGCGCAGGCTTTCAGTCTATCCGGCAGCGTGGCGACGATGTCGTTCGACAGGTAGCGGGAATCCGTACGCGGATAAGTCAATAATTTATGCTGTTCATAGAGTTTCTGCATGATATTCAGCGTCTCTTTGGCGGAATAGCCAAAAAGCTTATTGGCGTCGCGTTGCAGTTCGGTCAGGTCATACAGGCCGGGTGCATAGGCTTTTTTCGGTTTGCGGTCGACAGCCACTACGGTTGCCTGCTGCTTATCCAACTTTTTGACGATGGCGGTAACCTTGTCGCGCTCGAAACTCTTCGTGTCGTTCGTTTTCTCGTCCTGCCAAATCAGCTTCAGCTTCGTATCTGTCTGTGCCTCGATGCCGTAATAGGTCTTCGGCTGGAATTTTTTGATTTCTTCTTCGCGTCTGGCAATGATGGCGACAACTGGCGTCTGGACGCGGCCGCAGTTCAATTGGGCGTTGAATTTTGTCGTCAGCGCGCGGGTCGCATTCAGGCCGATGTACCAATCTGCTTCCGAACGGGCCACAGCCGACTGATACAAGTTTTCATAGTCCTTGCCCGGCTTCAGGTTCTGGAAGCCGTCTTTGATGGCCTTATCCGTCACGGATGAAATCCATAGCCGTTTGACGGGTTTATTGACTTTCGCTTTTTCGATGATCCAGCGGGCGACCAGTTCGCCCTCGCGGCCGGCATCCGTTGCGATGATGATGTCGGAAACATCATTCCGCACCAGTTGGGACTTGACGGCATTATATTGTTTCCCAGACTGCTTGATCACCGTCAGCTTCATGTTTTGCGGAAGCATCGGAAGATCAGCCAAGTTCCAATTTTTATATTTCACATCATAGGCTTCCGGATCGGCCAACGTCACAAGATGACCCAAGGCCCAAGTGACGATGTAGTCTTTCCCTTCCAGGTACCCTTGACCCTGTTTCTCGCACTGCAGCACGCGGGCGATATCGCGCGCCACCGATGGTTTTTCAGCTAATACTAGACTCTTTCCCATACTCTATTTCCTACTTCCTTATTTCTTGATTCGTCAGTCTTACTATATCACAGAAGTTTTATGCGAATGCCATCTTTTTGCTTTCCCCCTGATGCTCCTGTTCAAAAATCAGGCTTGATCGTGACTTCCGCACCTTCAATAATCCGGCCTATATTTTGCGGTAGCGTTTCAAACCCAAAACATTAAAAACTGTAAGAAGACTGATGAACAGCAAAATAGCCAGCAAATCATTGCCGATGTCCCCCAGCGTGCCCCCTTTGATCATGACACTTTGCAGAGCATTCCCGATGTAATACAGCGGCATGAATTTAGCCAAAAATTGTAGCCATTCCGCCAAGGTGTCCACCTCGATGATTCCTGAAAAGAAAATTTGCGGAATGATCACAACTGGAATGAATTGCACCATTTGGAATTCCGATGCAGCGAAAGTCGATAATAACACCCCTAAAGATAAAGCCAACAGTGCCGACAGGAAGGTGATCACCATCACCAACGCCAGGCTTCCGGCTACTGTAACATGCAAAACATGAACAACAAACTCCACCAGAAACAAGGTTTGGATAAATGCAAAAAAGCCGTACCCCATGAGATAGCCGGCAATGATTTCCCACCTCCGGACCGGCGCCGCCAATACCTTATCCAGCGTCCCGGTTGTCCGTTCCCGCAAAAGTGCCATTCCCGAAATCAAGAAAACCAAGAAAAAAACAAAAAAACCTAGTAATACCGGGCTGATGATCGTGAAATAATCTGAATCGGCTTCACCGTAAAGATACTGCTCATTGATTGTCGGCTGTTTTGGAATAGCTTGAGCAAGGCTTGGGTTTGCCATTACCGCTTCCTGCCCAAGCGATGTAAGTGCACCCAATTGCAGTTTAATCAGGGCTCCTTGAAGTTTTGCTCTGACGACTGCACGCTTGGCAGGTGCGCTGTTTTCGTAAGTAATTTCAATATGGGTGGTATCATTTTGGATGATAAAAGCCACCAACTGATTATTTTTGATGCTTTCCTCCACGTGCTCTCCACTCGAAAAAACGGTGGCGTTGATGTGATTATCTTCCAGATTTTTGACTATTTCCGGATTCAGGTTGTAGACTCCCACTTTGTAGGTTGTGTCCGTCCCCGAGGAAGTAAGTAAAAAATACATCAACGTAAACAGCAATAAAGGCGCGAACCACATCAAGGCCAGCGTCCGCTTATCCCGGAACATTTGGATGAAAATCCGTTTGGCGATAGCAAATGCGATCATTCTTCCTCACCTCCTGCCGCCAAAAAGACTTCCTCAATGGTATGCACGTTGAATTTCTTGGTCATTTCTTCAGCGGTCCCCAAAGCGATCAATCGGCCATGGTTCAGCAGAACCAGCTTGTCGCAGCGTAGTGCTTCGTCCATGGCGTGGGTTGTGACCACAATCGTTTTTCCTTGGTCCCGGATGTCATTCAGTTCATGCCAGATGCCTTGCCGCAAAATCGGATCGACTCCGACAGTCGGCTCATCCAAAATAAGAATATCTGGATTGTGCAGCAACGCTATCGCCAAAGACAAACGCCGCTTCATCCCCCCGGAATAGCTTGATACGCGTTTGGATAAATCTTTCGTCAAATTCGTCACCTGCGCCACATAATCCAGCCTTTGCTGAAGAGCCTCTTTCTTCAAACCATACAATTTACCGAAAAAAGTCAAGTTCTCTTTGCCTGTCAATTCTTCGTACAAGGCATCCGATTGGGCCATATATCCCACTTTATTCAATACAGAAAAATTGGGCATCAGATGATCGGAAATTTTCGTTTGCCCAATATCCAAGCTCTCCATCCCCAGCATCAGCTTGATCAAGGTTGTCTTCCCTGTACCTGAAGGCCCGATGATTCCGACGATTTCGCCAGCTTCGATTGTAAAATGAATATCTTCCAAAACGCTCTGTTGCTTGAATTTTTTTGAAACGTGTTGCACCTCGATCACATGCATAAGCATATCCCCCGTTGCCCGAATCAGATTTTTTTGCTGGCTTGAAAAGATCAGGTCAAATGCTTGTTGCCTCATTCCAAGCCTGAATGGGATGGTTCCGTCCGATAAGTCCCGAATATGCTTATCGATTGAAAAGGCCCCCGTATTTTTACATTATAGTCCTCATCGGTACCGGACACTAGTTTCATTTGAGCGAACGGACTCCGAAACGAGTAAAGCCCCGCAGATGCACTTCTCGAATCTGCGGGGCTTCTTGCCTATTTATTTTTGCCGGTATGCTTCATGAAGTCAAATAACGCAAACAATTTTCTAAATCTACTCTGCTTTGAGATACTTCTTTTGCCAATTTTTTCTCGACTTCATCTTTATCGATCATCAACCGATAGCGTTTGATGAATTCGTACAGTTCTTGTCTGAACGCTGCATTCAGGCTTCCGAAATCAAAAGGCAAGCGGGTTCGTTCCCCCATCTTCAAATAATTTTGATACTGTTCCTTCGCCCAGCTTTCGGCACGTTCGGCAAGACCGACAGCCAGTTCTCGGTTTTCTTTGGATATTTTTTTCCAATCGAGCACATTCTTCGGTCTCAAATAGCTTGACCACAGGGCGTCCCTTTGCAAAAGAAAGAAAGCCTTTCGATATTTTTCCAGGTAATAGCGCAAGAGTGTTTCTTGGATAAAATCTTTATGCACGGCATAGCAACGCTCTATCCCGCTTTTATCGCCATCGTTTTTTTCATGTTCAAACTTATAGGTGAATCCTCGGATGGCACCGTCCACATGAACTACTGCAGTGCCATAGTTGACAAGCAGCCTGTCTTCTTTTTGGACATCAGTCGACCCGAGATCGAAGTATCTACGGAAAGCAGCAAATAAGCTATAATCCACCCGGATAAAATCGTTTGTCGAAACAGCGGGCATCGCTTCGCTGAGTTCCGCGAGCTGAGGGCCTTCCCACGAAGATTCCAAAAACGAACGCATCCTGGTAAAGCTGAAGTAATCAACTTCAGATCCTGACATTTTTGAGGACATAAGAAAGGCCAAGTAGGAACCCATTGCAAACAGCAACACCAGTATCGTCACAAGGAGCCCTTGGAGACCGCCCACAGCAAAGCCAATACTGGCAAGTACCGGAAAAAGAATGAGGACTATATTTTTTATGTTTCTCATAACCACAGTGCCACGTAAATTTTAGATAAAATCATCAACCTTACCCTCTTTCTCAGCGAATAAACCGTTAAGCATGACCGCGAATCGTACCTACGCAACCCATTATACTGGAGCACACAAGCTATTTCCATTGATAGCCAGCTTATGATACGCGTGCCCATGGATTATCCGGAATACGTGATAGATTTTCTCGGGCAAAAATCCAAAGAAAAATTGCATTATAAAAAAATAAACCATATGGAATGCGCTCTTCAACAAGAGCGTTCCATATGGCTTTTATTCACCTTTTTTTCAGCTGCGCTACCAACAATGGCTCCAGGATCGGTTCCAGAATCAGGTAGAATCCGGCATTCCCCAGGCCATGAAGCAGATCAAAGGGAATCCCCGCAGCATAATATGCCCAGAAACTGTTGATACCCATCATTTTCACTGTGAGCAAGGAAATGATGAACCCATAGAGTATCCCTCCAAGGAAGGAAAAACCTACAAAATAAGCTTTGTGCACCTTTTTGTAAAAGGGCTTCATGACCAGGCCCGTGACCACGATCAGAACGCCGAAACTGGCGATCTGGGCAATCGTCCACGGCCCCATTCCCAGCAGGAAATTGGTCAAAACAATCGACAGGATGGCCACAATGAAGCCGTCCGTCATGCCCAATGTCAGCGTCAGGATGATCAGCACGGCTGTCACCGGCTGGACATTCGGGATGAACTGGAACATCATCCTCCCGACATAGCACAACGCCGTCAAGATCGACAGCAGTGCCAGTCGCCTCACCCCGAAGCCCACAGTCTTCTTTACATTTCTGTCAGGTTCCACACGATTACGTCTCCTTCTTGGAGCGCCACATCAGCGGCTCCGACCATCGAAGGCTCGCCGTTTACATCAAACAGCCAATATTTGGCTTTCGTTTCGGCTGTCTCTTCCGCTTGTGCCTGCCCATCGATGGCTGTGATGAAGCCGTCTGCTTCTTCGATAGTGTAGTTTTCTTTCATGACAGCCAACAAGTTCATGCCCGCTTCGACCTCAAGCGTCTTTTCTGATCCTGCGATGACCGTACCGCCATCCGTCAAAGAGATTGTTACACTGACTGTCTCCGCTGCTTCGGAACTGACCGCAACAGTCGACTCATGCAGGACGGAACTTGTTTCCGCTTCTTCCGTCGGGGCGCACCCGAATAATACCAAACTCAACGATAAGGCCAACAACAATTTTTTCATTTTACCACTCCTAATCTGTATTCGACAGGGGATGCATCGCCAACGGCCGGGATCATGCAAAAAAAAAGCCCATGCGCCATCGCATAGACAAGTAACGGAACCGTTTTACCTCGAAACGGCACGCTTGCAAAAAATAGCAGCTTGGAATGAAGACCTGACTTAGACGTTCCGGGACGTCATCACAGTGGCGGGACCGCGTTGGATTTTCACCAAACTTCCAAATTCCAAGTGTCTTTGAATGGTTTTCCTATCCCTTCCATTTTACTCAAAGGAGAAAAAAATACAAGACCCGTTGCGCTTTTCAGTGCATCCTGGTCTTGCGATTGATGATAAGTGTGTCAAGTCAATCTTTGATTCTTTGTTACGCCTTCAAGCTTTCGTCGTCCGCATCATAAGATCCTTCGTATTGATTGGCGGCTGTTGTGCCACCCCATAGGAAGTTTTCTGGAAATCTCAATTCTGTCCAAGTCCTTCATCCCTTTCATGATAACGTTTTACAACCTCAATTTCACCTGAACGTCTGCACAAATGAAACTGTTACCATCCAAGCATCAAATTCTGCTATGATGAGCATGAGAAACTGCAGTCATTTTTATAGACCTTATTGTTTGGACGTTTTGAAACAAAGGAGGAATGGCAAAATGGATGAACACAAACATACGGGGCATACGCACACAGACCACACTCCGGAGGTCCCAAAGACAATCGATCCGCACGCCGGGCACGACCATTCGGGTCATCATATGGCCCCACCACAGCCGGTTGTTGCCGAACCCCAGTCAGAAAAACATGCAGAACATGATCACCACGGCGGGAAACAGGCACACGAACCGATACAGGCCGCTTCCCAAGGTCACGAAAAACATGAACAGCACCTGGCGCACGCTCCGGCCGGGCATGGCGCCGCTGTTCATGCAGGCCATCATGAACAGATGGTGGCCGAATACAGGAAACGATTTTGGATTGTCTTGCTGCTGACAATTCCAGTCACCTTGTTGTCCCCCATGATCATGATGCTATTCGGTTACCATTTCGAATTTCCGGGAGCAAATTTTATCGTCTTTGGCTTATCCACCGTCATTTTCTTCTACGGCGGCAAACCATTCCTGGAAGGCGCTTGGGAGGAATGGAAGAACCGGTCGCTCGGCATGATGATGCTGATCTCATTGGCGATCGTTTCTGCCTATATCTACAGTACCTTCACCGCCTTCTTAATAGAAGGCTCGGACTTTTATTTCGAATTGGCGACCTTGATCCTGATTATGCTGCTCGGGCATTGGATCGAAATGAAATCCCAGATGGGGGCATCCAAAGCGCTGGAAGAACTCATCAAACTGATGCCCAAAGTTGCCCACCGGTTGGATGCGGCCGGCAATGTCGAAGAAGTGTCGATCGAAGCTCTCGTTCCGGGTGAGCGCATCCTCGTCAAGCCAGGCGAAAAGATCCCTTTGGACGGTAAAATCTACGAAGGTCTATCAACGGTTGATGAATCGATGCTGACAGGCGAATCTGTGCCTGTCGAAAAACAACCGGGCATGCAGGCTATCGGTGGCTCCATCAACGGGTCCGGCGTCCTGAAGCTGACTGTGGAAAAAGTGGGGAATGAAACCTATTTGGCTCAGGTCATCAACATGGTTCAGGAAGCCCAGCAACAGAAATCCAAGTCGCAGGGTTTGGCCGACAAAGCGGCTGGCTGGCTATTCTATATCGCTGTCATCGCCGGCGCCCTGACTTTCCTTTATTGGATCTTCGCAGCCGACCTGCCCTTCGCCTTGGAGCGGATGGTGACGGTCCTTGTCATCGCATGTCCCCATGCACTCGGGTTGGCTGTCCCTTTGGTGAATGCAGTATCCACTTCGCTTGCAGCCAGAAACGGTTTGCTGATCCGCAACCGGACACAGTTCGAAGAGGCGCGCAACGTCGATCGGATCGTATTCGATAAGACCGGCACCTTGACGGAAGGCAACTTCGGCGTCACCGACCTCCTTCCCGCGGCCGGGGTCTCCGAGACGGGTTTGCTTACGTTGGCCTATTCTGCCGAGAGTCAATCTGAACACCCGATTGCAAAAGGGATTGTCCGCAAAGGGGAGGAAGAATCTGTTGCCCTTTTACCTGTAACAGCTTATCAAAACATTACCGGTCAAGGTCTGCAGGTCACTGTGAATGGCATGCAGGTCGCTGTCGTCAGCCCCGGCACTATGGACGAGCGTGGCATAGCATACGACAAAGAAACATTCGCCAACTTGGCCCAGCAAGGTAAAAACGTTGTCTTCGTCCTGAAAGAAGGCATCCTGCAGGGAATGATTGCCAGCGCCGATATCATCCGTTCGTCATCGCACGAAGTCGTAGCTGCCCTGAAGGAGCAAGGCATCGAATCCTTCATGCTTACAGGCGACAACAGCCGCGCAGCACATTACGTAGGTGATCAGTTGGGGCTGGTTCAGGTATTTGCGGAAGTTCTGCCTGCCGAGAAATCGAAGCACATCGCCGCGCTGAAGTCCGGGAATAAAAAAGTCGCGATGGTTGGGGATGGAGTCAATGATGCCCCCGCTTTGGCGGAGGCTGACCTCGGCATCGCCATCGGGGCCGGTACGGACGTTGCAATCGAAACAGCCGACGTCATCCTGGTGGACAGCAATCCGAAAGACGTATTGACCATCATTGCCCTTTCGAAAGCCACTTACCGCAAGATGGTCGAGAATCTGATTTGGGCTGTCGGCTATAACGTGATCGCCATCCCGCTGGCTGCAGGCGTATTGGCCAATCAAGGCTTCCTTATCACACCTGCCATCGGGGCAGCCGTCATGTCAATCAGCACCATCATCTGCGCGGTCAATGCCCGTCTGCTCAATATAGATTGAGCACGCATTTCAAATGATCACCACAACTGACAAAAAAACTACATCCAATCTACACACTATCGTTGTACAATGATTGCATAAGAAAAGAAATGGGGGAATTTGCATGTTTGGCAGATGCCTACAATATTTTGGAGGTTTTGGTATGGGCGGCATGATGTTTATGGGGATTTTCTGGATTGCTCTGATCATACTAGTCATTTACTTGGCAACTAGGCTTTTAAACGATAGATCAGGTAAAGTTTCAACCGAAGAATCCGCTTTGGATATCCTGAAGAAGGAACTGGCTAAAGGGAACATCACAGAGGAAGAGTTCGATCGCAAGAAAAAACTGTTGTAATCCAGCATGAATACAAAACGAGGGACAGTCACATTTTGTGGCTGTCCCTCGTTTTGTCTTATTTATATGTCGGTTTATGTGGAAAAATTCCCCATTCATATCCGCTCCTGCTCCAACGGAATCGAAACCGTGAACGTAGCTCCCTTGCCGATATTGCTGACAACCCGCACGGTCCCGTTGTGCTTCCTGATGATGCTTTTGACGATGGCCAAGCCAAGCCCTTGCCCACCTGGTTTGCTGTTGCGCGACGGCTCCGTCATATAGAAGCGTTCGAAAATTTTTTCCTGGTCTTCCGGATCGATGCCGATGCCGTCATCGGATACTTTCAGTACTGCCCGGTTCCCTTCTTGATGAATTTCGATACGGATATTCCCTTGCTTCGGCGTGAACTTGATGGCATTGGCCAAAAGGTTCGTCAGTACTTGACTGATTTTGTCCTGATCCGCTGTTATCATCAGCGGATCCCCGGTTACCGCCAAGATGATATTCTTTTTGGCGGCCGCAGCCGTGAAATTCGTCGCGACTTTTTTGCTCAAAGCCTGCAGGTCAAAACGGCTGAATTCCAATTTTTCGTGGTTGCTTTCCATTTCGTTGATTTTGTCGATATTCCCGATCAGGCGGGAAATCCGGTTCACTTCGTCATAACAGATCTTCAAACGCTCGCTACTTGGCTCCCAGATGCCGTCCAGCATCGCTTCCAGATTGCCCTTCAATGTCGTAAGTGGGGTCCGGATTTCATGCGCAATGTCGGAAGAAAGGCGGTTCCGGATTTCCTGTTGGCTATCCAGTTGACGGGAAAGGCTGTCCACCGAACGGATCAGCGCATCGATTTCGACGATGTTCGTTTCCTTCGGCGGCTGTTCCGTATAGTTGCCTTTGGCGATTTCACCGGTGAAGCGGTTCACCGCAAAGACCGGCACGCTCAACTTTCTGGCGATCCAGACCGCGAAGAAAAGCGATAAAGCGAAAGCCAGCAGCGCCACAATCAGCAGATTGTTGCGGATATCGCGCATGAATGAGACATCATGTTCCGTGTAGAAGTACGTCCCCATCGTTCCGATTGCCAGGCTTCCGATTGTCCGGGCATCATCATTAAGCTCCACAGTGGTCACCGTATATTCGCTCTCTGTCCCGCCCATCATCTCGTTCATCTGCGACATATGGCTGGACATCATTTGGCGGTTCTCCTGTTCCTCCATCGCAGTGGGGGTCCAAATCAGTTTCCCTTGGCTATCATAGACTTTCAGGATGATGTCGGCCTGCAGTGCCTGTCTGCCGATGACCGCTACGGACTCCTCGTCCCAACCGCCTACTTGCGCATAGACCGCTTCGATTTCATCCGCAAAACCGGTTATTTCTTGCGTGCGCCGTTCGCTGACATATTCCGAGAAGTGGCTGTCCAATAAGCGTACGCTGAACCAGCCGAACAGCCCGATGATGACGATCGAAAAGAGCAGAAAGGAAAAAATCAGCTGCCGACTGATTGTCCGCCTCATCGTTTCCCACCAAACCGGTAGCCGCTTCCCCGGACAGTCAGAATATAGATGGGTTGCTTCGGTTCCGGCTCTATCTTTTGTCTGATGTTTTTGATATGCGTGTCGATCACCCTGTCCAAACCTTCAAAGTCCAACCCTTTTACGCTCTCCAACAATTCTTCCCTCGTGAATAGCCGGCTCGGATTCTTGGCCAGCAAAATCAACAGGTCATATTCGGTAGCCGTCAACGCGATTTCCTGTTGGCGCGCGAAAACTTGCTTTGTTTTGGGATGAATGACTAATTCGCCGCCATCGAAGCTCCATTTTTCCTCGGCATCAGCCGGGGCAGCGCGCCTCAGCACAGCCTCGACCCGCGCCACCAGTTCCTTGGGGCTGAATGGTTTGACCATATAATCATCCGCGCCGGTCCGCAAGCCGCTCAAGATATCCTTTTCGGATGACCTCGCCGTCAGCATGATGATGGGCACGTTGGATTCTTCGCGGATTTTGGCACAGATATCTCCACCTGCCATATCCGGCAACATCAAATCCAAAACGATCAGATCGGGATGGAACGCAGCAAATTTCTCCAATGCCTCCACACCAGTTTCGGCACGGTATACCTGATATTTTTTTGCAGCCAGATAGGCCTCCACGATATCCAAGATATTTGGTTCATCATCTACGATCAAAACCTTCATGGGCATCCACCTCCATCTTATTTCCCTGATTTTTATTGTACACTGACCTGAGCCATCATGCCATTGTCCTCATGCTCCAAAATGTGGCAATGGTACATGAAGGCTCCCTTCTCAGAAAAAGTCACCGCCAGCCGGACCGTTTCGCCGGGATAAACGGCGACCGTGTCCTTCCATCCTTGTTCATTCTGCGGCGGTTCCGCTCCGTCACGCGAGAGCACCTGGAATTGGACGCCATGAATATGGAAAGGATGGACCATGCTGCCCATCATATCCTGCGCATTACGGACTTCCCAGATAACTGTTTCATTCAGGCGCTGTTCGACATCAATCCGGTCCATATCAAACTGGTTGCCATTGATGTTGACCATGAAGGACATGCCGCTCAGCGTGAACTGTTGGACGGCCGCCCCTTCCACCGTTGGTTCCGGTATTTCGTTCAAAATTTCCGGAAGCGCGGTATGTACGTCCGTCTCTTCCGCGACATTCAGAGAAAGGACTGTTACGTTCCCATCCATCAGTTTCAAGGTATCCCCCTTAGCGTATTCGCTCAGGTCGACGATGATTTCTGCCCGTTCACCCGGCATCAAGGTCACAGACGTCAACGCAACCGGCTGCTCCAAGAACCCGCCATCGCTGGCGATCTGATGGAACACGGCTGCATTTTCCAATCCAAACGTGTAATTGCGAGCATTCGAGCCATTCACCAAACGCAGGCGAATCTGCTCATTTTTGACATCCACATAGGGCTTGATGGTCCCGTTCACCAGCAAGGTGTCTCCGTAGGTGCCATCGGGATTGTAAGTCCCTTCATAATCGAATTGGTTGTTCGCATCGAAGGTCCTGTCCTGGATAATCAACGGAAAGTCATTCACCCCATAGTCCTTCGGCAAATCAAGCTGCTCGGAGTTATCGTCCTCGACAAAAATCAACCCGGCCAAACCGGCATACACTTGTTCAGCCGTCGTCCCCAAAGCATGCGGATGGAACCACAAAGTCGCTGCCTCTTGTTTTACCGTGAAATCCACTTGCATCGTTTCATTCGGTCCCACCGGATGTTGCGGCCCGCCATCCATATCAGAAGGCAACTTCACGCCGTGCCAATGGAAAGAAGTGGCTTCGGACAACTGATTTTCGGTCTTGATATGTACCTCTTGGCCTTCATGCACGACCAAAACCGGTCCAAGATAGGAACCGTTGTATCCAATTGTCTGCGTCGCTTTTCCTTTCAAGAAGGCTGTCTTCCCAGCTTGCGCTGTGACCGTATAACTGATTTCGCTATCGGATTCGGAATCCGGCTCCAACAGTTCCGGCAACCGCAGTGCGGTCATTTTCTGCCCGCTCTCATCCAGTACGACAGACTGGTCTCCACCCATCATTTGCCCCATCCCGTTAAAATTACCCGAGTTACTCGAATTCGGATCTGCCGTTGTCACTGTCGTCCGGCTCTCCCCGCTGTTGAAAAACGTCGAAAAAAGATTGGCTGATACAAACAGCAACAACGCCAGCGCAGCAACCAAAGCTACAATCAACGAGGTTCTTCTACTCATATTAATCCATCCTTCCCTTTCTGACTCTTTTGTTGCCTTCATTATACATCCTCCATGTGTAGAACAGATGGATTTGCAACCGGATAGCCTTGAAACATCAAAAAATCTCCCTCTGACATAAAATCAGAAGGAGATAATTCGTAATTCCTATTCAGCCGAAGAAAGCCAGCAAGACACCGGCCGCGACAGCTGATCCGATGACGCCTGCCACATTCGGGCCCATCGCATGCATCAGCAAATAGTTGGAAGGGTTGTATTTGATGCCTTCCTTCTGCACGACCCGCGCAGCCATCGGAACGGCCGATACACCGGCGGCACCGATCAAAGGGTTCACTTTTCCGTTCGTCAGTTTGTACATCAGTTTTCCCATCAGTACACCGGCTGCAGTCCCTACCGCAAAGGCGAACAGCCCCAATATGATGATTTTTATCGTGATCAGTGAAAGGAAGAGCTCGCCATTCGCCTTGGCTCCGACGGTTACGCCCAGGATGACGGTGATAGTGTACATCATGGCGTTCTGCAGCGTTTCCGTCAGTTTCGGAACCTGACCGCTTTCCCGGATCAGATTACCCAGCATCAGCATCCCCACAAGCGCAGTGGCCGATGGGACGACCAAGCTGACGAAGATCGTGGTGACTATTGGGAACAGGATGCGCTCGTTTTTGGACACGACACGCATCTGCTTCATGACCGTCTGCCGCTCTTTTTCGGTCGTCAACAGGCGCATGATCGGCGGCTGGATAAGGGGAACCAAGGCCATATAGGAATAAGCCGCCAGAGCGATAACCGATAAGAGATGGTTGGCTAATTTTGTCGTCAAATAGATGGCAGTCGGTCCGTCCGCCCCACCGATGATGCCGACGGATGCTGCTTCCTGGGGCGTCATCCCCAAAGCCAAGGCCCCAAAGAATGCCGCAAATATGCCGAACTGCGCTGCCCCGCCCAGCAAAAGCGTCTTCGGATTGGCGATGAGCGGCCCAAAATCGGTCGCTGCCCCCAGACAGAGGAAGATCAACGGCGGATAGATGCCCAAATTAGTCCCTTGGTAGAGGTAATAAATCAGTCCTCCCGGTTCGCTTTCGGTAGGCGGCGTCATCAATCCGGCCAACGGAAGATTGACCAACAGGATGCCGAACGCAATCGGGAGCAACAAATAGGGCTCATACCCTTTCTTGATGGCTAAATAAAGGAAAATGCAGGCAATGATGATCATAATGATTTCTTTATACGTAACATTAGCCAATCCGGACATCCGGATCAGATCTGTCAAAGCTTGTACCATAAGAATCCCTTCCCTTCTAGAGAATCAACAACGGTTGGTCGGATTCGACAATTTCATTGGCTTTCACCAAAATACTTCGGATGATGCCATCCTCATCCGCAACGATTTCATTCTCCATCTTCATGGCTTCGAGGACGATAAGGTTTTCCCCTTTTTTGACCCGTTGCCCCTCTTTGACGAGGATGCGCAAGATGGTGCCCGCCATAGGAGCCAACATTGTTTTTCCTTCTGTTTGGGGCGCAGCATCCGCAGTGCTTCTGGCGCTGTCCGCCTTAGGTTGCTCCGTCATGACCGCGTCATCCGGCAACTCTTTCACTTTGACATGGTAAACTTGTCCGTCAATTTCGATTTCATACTTTTTCATAAAAAGACCTCCCTTTAAGATCAGCAGATGGCATTCACTTGATACGCGTTACATCGATGATTTCAAACTTCTTGGACGGATGTGCCTCATAGGCGGCGACCAATGCCATTATCGCCGCAGCTTTGGCTCGTTGCTCATCTACCCCTGGATTTTGCTGAACAGGCTGCAAATTTTTTTCTCGGTGCCCCAGTACTGGAACTTCCTGTGCAGGTCCCCCAACAAGCTTATGGACCAGTTCAACCAAGAACCAAAGGCAAGACAATACGGCAAAAACAACAATCATCGCAACAACGGTGACAATCAGACCATCTCCTAAATTGAATGTTTCCATTTCTTTCACCTCTTCCTTTTAACTGCGATATCGGGCTTGGATCCGAATCACTGCTTCCGGCGTTTCGTCTGAAGATTGTGCCTTTTTGTCGGCTTTTTCCTCAGGGATGGTTGGATAGTAGACTTCTTGCAGATAAGCTTTTCCGACCTGAGGGAACAATGCATAAGTCAACACGTCTTCGTCAGTGCGCGCCAAGTCACCCAACTCCGCCTTTAATCTTGCGAACTCCGGCTCCAGATGATCCGCCGGGCGATCCGTGATAACGGCATCATCCCCGATGATGCTGCGTCTGAACGCGTCATCCACCGGCACCGGTGTCTTTCCGTATTTCCCGTGCAGGTAGTCCTTCACTTCATTCGGGACCATCTTGTAGCGTTCCCCCGTCAGGACATTGAAAACAGCCTGCGTCCCGACCATTTGGCTCATTGGAGTGACCAACGGCGGAAAGCCTAAGTCCGCTCTGACACGGGGCACTTCCCGTAACACGGCCTCGTACTTATCACTGGCTTTTGCCTGCTTGAGTTGCGAATTCAAATTCGACAACATCCCTCCCGGAACTTGATAGATGAGTGCTTTGGGATCGACCGACAGCATTTTCGGATCGAGCACGCCCGAAGCGATGTACTTATCGCGGATCGGTTTGAAATAATCCGCGATTTCTTCCAATTTGGCGATGTCTAACCCCGTGCTGTATCCTAGTTCCTCCAACACAAGCGCCATCGATTCGGTAGGCGGTTGACTCGTTCCTTCCGCAAAAGGGGAAATAGCACAATCGATGATGTCCGCACCCGCTTCGATGGCGGCCATATAGGTCATCTGCGAAACGCCGCTGGTGGCATGCGTATGGATGTTCAATGGCACATCGATCACAGCTTTGATGGCCGGGATAAGCTCTTTGGCCACTTTCGGCGTCAATATACCCGCCATGTCTTTGATGCAGATCGAGTCCGCTCCCATTTCGATCAATTCCTTGGCCAATTCGGTGTAAAACGGGATGGTGTGGACATCACTGATGGTGTAACAGATCGTCAGTTGTGCGTGGGCGCCATATTTTTTGACAGCTTCCAGTGATGCTTTCAAGTTTCTCGTATCATTTAAGGCATCAAAAATCCGAAAAATATCGATTCCATTTTCGACAGCTTTGCCGACGAACCGATCCACGATATCATCCGCATAATGGCGGTACCCGATTAGGTTCTGTCCCCGAAGCAGCATCTGCAGCTTCGCATGCGGGGCGCGCTTACGGATTTGCCGCAGTCTTTCCCACGGATCCTCATGCAGGAAACGGATAGCCGCATCATAGGTTGCCCCGCCCCAGCACTCGAGCGCGTAATACCCGGCTTCATCCATTTTCTCTACAATAGGAAGCATGTCGTCCGTAGACATGCGTGTCGCCATCAAGCTTTGATGCGCATCACGCAGAACGGTCTCAGTAAAAAGCACTTTCTTTCCCTTTTCCAATCCGATCACATCCATTCTTTTCTTTGGTACCGACGTTGCAAAATGTTTTTCGTGATTTTTTTATCAATCCAAATCTTTTGAAATCCTCCTCAATTATCAGAGATTTCTGAATCTCCACGATTTGTAAGCGTTTTCCATAAGGTTAGCTTACACTAAATTGACCAATATTTCAATCTGTAGATATTAATTATTAGAAATAACAATGCGTCAATCCAGCTTGAACAACCGTAAAAATGACTATTTTTGTCCACATTCGCCGAATCCTCGCACACCTTATTAATAATCCACAATCTATATCGGATTCCTTTGTGCATAATGACTAAGTTATTTTATTTTTTATGAAAACACTGCATTGTTAGCGCTTTATCCCCTTGTTATACTAAGGTCATATTTCATTTGTGATTATCTGAACACAGTGGGATTGAATCGGTTATCCCAATATACCTTACAGACAAGGAGCGGTTAATATGGAAACAAAAGGAAGCATTTCTGAAGCAGAAGCGATTGAGGTAGAACAATTAAATCAATCAAAGATCAAGGAGCGGTTGTTCAAACTGGATGAGATCGTTCAATTCGATTCCGATGCCGGAAAAAAGACTATCTTTTATGAAACAGATTTCATGGCAGGGGCTGTCTGGTGCTTGGAACCCGGTCAAAAAGTTGTGAATCATTCGCACTCTACTTCTGATGACATCTGGATTTGCATGGAAGGAGCGGGTACTTTTTACCCAGGATTTGGAGAAGCTGTGGAAATCACAAAGGGTGACATCATTTTCTCTGAGCGGGGACAACAACATGGTATGGTCAACACCGGTAATGAACGGTTTGTTTTTGTTGGTGTCGCAGGTCCGATGCCGATGGATTTCATTTCCCATGAATAAAAATGCTTGAACAGGGGCAGCCTCGAATTGAGGCTGCCCTTAAATTTGGACAACTATCCGGAACATCCGTACACTGAAATTCTCCCGCCAAGTTCAAATATATGCAAAAAAAGGTCTGTGTTATTGAGCAAGCTCGCTCATACCACAGACCTTTCTTTTATTATTTTAGGTTTTCTTTGTCCTTCCGTTCACGAAGTAGAAGATTGCTGTCCCTACAAGGATGATGATGACGGACAAGTAGAAGGCATAGACCTTTGAACCGGTCGCATCGGAGATGGCACCGGTAAGGGATGGAACGATTACCGAAGAACTCATCCCAAAGAAATTAAAGAACCCAAGCGTCGTAGCGATGCCTCGTTTAGGTGCATGCTCGCCTAACCACGAAATGATGATAGGCTCAACCGCCAGTTTACCGAAAAAACCATAGGAGATCAGTCCGACCATCAATAAAAGTTGATTCGGTGCCTGAACTGCCAAGAAAAGCATGATGGCTGCGACTATTTCCAAAAAGATGATCAAACTGATTTTTTTATGACTGAATTTATCCGCGATCCGACTGAAGAACAAGGCACCCGGGATAGCCGCGAAAAACACCATGGATGATGCCAGTCCGATCGTTGCTCCCTCAAAACCTCTTTCAGTCGACAAGAAGTTAGGCAGCCATGTATCCGTAAGGTAATAAGCATAGCAGGTCGCAAAGTAAAGACAGTACGCTCCCAACATCTGAGGACGCATCAAAGCTTTCAACGACGTTTTTTCTTGTGGAGTTTCCGTGATCATTTTTGTTTGCGAAATGATTGCTTCACTTTCTTTATTTCCCTTGATGAATTTCCAGAAGATGAAAATCATCGTGATGATCAGGAAGAACGTGAAGAACAGCATGTATTGCCACGGCAATCCTAATTGTGCGACGAAGTAACTGGAGGAGATCATACCGATTCCGCTGCCTACAGCCGTACCGCTGTTCACGATGGCGGTAGCCAAACTTTTCCTTGAACTTGGTACATGTTCTGCTGTCAAGGAATAGGCCACACCATAATAGGTACCGCACCCGACTCCCGCCAATACACTTCCGATGTACACGACCAATAAGGTATCCGCCATGCCCACTACCATGGTTCCCATTCCGAACAGCAGGAACCCTGGGATCAGGATGGTCTTCTTACCGAATCTATCCACCAATAGACCGGAAGGGATCTGCATCAAAACGTAACCCAGAAAATAAAAACTGGAGATGGATCCGAGTTGGGAATCCGTTGCACCTCCAAAATAAGCGCTGATTTCAGGATAAATAGGCGCCAAGGCTGTGCGATAGACCCAGATTGCTATCCAACCGGCCGTCATAACATAAATGATTTGTTTCCAGTAATCCACTTTTTTTTCTGGTACTACTTCTACTTCTTTTGTCGCTTGAGTCTCACTCATATGATTCTCCTCCATCACTTATTATTACATCTCTTGATTATGGGCACGACTTCCAAGATACTCCCCCAAACATAACCGTAAGCCCTTCCATTTCATCTCTGACTGTTTCCATTATAATCATTTACGGCCGGACTAACCCTGTACATTCCATACAATAATGTGCGCTATTTTGTTTAGATTGACCAAGTGGATGGCGCGTCAGGCACTCCTTGACAACACAAAAAAAGAATCCAGGTACAAAACTGGATCCTCCTTATTTGTTATATTATTTGACGAAGACGAATTCTCCCGAACGAGTATCCGAAACGCCATCTTCCAGACTGTAGACCGTTTCACCGCGCAGAATCGTTCTTGCTACTTGCGCTCCGATTTCGCGTCCGATGTATGGGCTGATTTTGTTCTTATACTCTAAATCTTCTGCTGTTAATGTATAAGGTGCATTCGGTTTGATCAGAACGATGTCAGCATCTTTACCGATCGCAATGTTGCCTTTTGAACTCAAGTTGTAGCGTTCTGCCGGATTTGCAGCGATGATGTCGGCAAATAGTCTTAAGGACATGCCACGTTTTTGAACGCCTTCATCAAACAACACATCGACGTTGTTCTGAACGCCTGGAATCCCACCCCAAGCCTCAAAGGCATTCTCTTTGTCTTTCAAATCAGGCGTACATGGTGAATGATCTGAAGTAACGAAGGCGATTTCGCCTGCCAACAATTTTTCCCACATGCCGTTTTGGTTTTCTTTATCACGGATTGGAGGGGAACACTTAACAACTGGTCCGATTGCATCCAACTCGGAAGTATCGAAGTACAGGTAGTGTGTGCACGTTTCACAAGTCACATCAACGCCTTCATTGCGGGCTCTGGTTACTTCTTCAACGCCTTCTGGGCAAGCTACGTGACAAATGTGGATGCGGCAGCCTGTTTCTTTAGCGAACAGGATAGCACGTCTGATCGGTTCTACTTCAGTGAATACTGGGCGGGTTGCTACATAAGCTGCCAGCGTTGTTTCGCCATTTTTATAGGCGATTTCGCCCAATTTATCTGTGATAGTAGCATTTTCAGCGTGGATCGCCAACACTTTACCGGTTTTGGCAATCTGTCTCATTCCTTCATATAGCGTGTAATCGTCCGCATTCATGAAGTCGCCCTCGATCGAACGATCGCCACATGTAGCCATGAAGCATTTATAAGCTGCAACTCCGCCTTCATCCAACTCTTGGATTCCGCCTTCGATGTTGAAAGGAACCAATCCGCCGAAAGAAGCTACGTCCGCTGTCAGTTTGTTTTGGCCAGCATCCACTTTGATTTGCAATGTTTTGGCATCCACTGTCGCTGGGACTTGGTTCAACGGCATTTCCATGAAGGATGTTACGCCGCCTTTGGCACAAGCTTTTGTCCCTGTCAGATAGCCTTCCCACTCATCACGGTAGCTACCGCCTGGATCTGTGATATGCACGTGAGCATCCACCATACCAGGACTGACAACAAGACCTTTTGCATCGATGACTTCAGTTGCTTCACCCAAGCCGCTGCCGATAGCTGCTATTTTACCATCTTTGATGGCTACATCAGTTTCAATTTCACCATTATCCAGGATAACCAAACCATTTTTGATCAGTAAATCGTAATTCATTTTTCTTCCTCCTAATAATAAATGATTTTATGTAAATTTTTTTGAAGCCAAGTGTCAGATAAAACTATTTTTTGCCCCGCTTCAGCATTAGGTAAATAACGAAGGCCAATGCTGCTCCAATCAACCAAGACAGATTTGATACCATCTGCAGGGCAGGGATGACCTGTCCGCTCACGGAAATCAACAATGCTGCGATTGTGGCGATGTAGGCTTCTATGTTTATGCCCTTATACGGATTTTCCGAATTATCTTTACTGAAATCCATGTATAGAGCGTCTATATCGATTTTTTGTTTCTTGACGAAATAATAATGCGCCAACATGACACCCGCTACTGGACCCAAAACTGCACCAATGATGTTCAGGAAAGCGAAAATACTTGCAGCATTTTCCATCAATTTCCATGGCATGATGACATAACTGATGACGGAAGCGATCAGTACGCCCTTCTTGTAGTCAACAGTCTTAGGGAACAAAGCCGACAATTGATAAGCGGCCGGAATGATGTTACCGGTTGCATTTGTGGAGACGGTAGTCATCAGGAATACAACTACAGCCAAGGCCGCAGCAGGGACACTGTCCCACTTGTTCACGATGTTCAATACATTCCATTCCTGTACCCCGAAGTGGATGGATCCACCAATCAAAATGGCGACACTGGAAAAGGCGAAAATCACGTAAGCAACCACAAGGCTGGCAATTTGTCCGATCGTCTGTTCACGTGTTGAAGTGGCGTTTTGCGTAAAGTCGGATACGCTTGCCCCTGGAGCGGCCCAAACCGACATGACGGAATTGATGATGATGAAATAGGCCAGTATTGGTGCATAGCCTTGGACACTGTCACCGGAAGGTGTATAGGCCAAGATGTTGCCCATGCCGCCACCTACCTTGATTGCCCAGATTGCCATGCCGCCGAACACGATGTAGATCAACGGATTCAGGATGGCTGTGAATTTGTTCAGTACCCCTCCACCACCAAGGCCGATCAGTACGTTGATTGCCCAGAAGATAGTAAAGGTGATCAAGCCAGGCAGATCAATTCCGAAGAAATTGAAATCTCCGCCGATAGTCAAAAAGCCCGGCCAGAATTTGCTTATCAAAATCAGCAGTGCCAACGATCCTGCATAATTTTGAAGTCCGAACCAAGCGATGGCAGCTACTCCACCTCTCAAGAATCCAGGAAGTTTGGCTCCTAAATCCCCATAGGTCGAACGCAAGTGCATCGCAAACGGTATCCCATATTTTGATCCCGCTCTGCCGTTGTAAACCATAAAGGCACTGACTGCCAAAGAACTGATGATAAGAGCTAACATAACATTGATCGGCGACAGACCCAGGAATAAGAATCCCCCTACAGCCGTATAGTTCGGAATATTATGAACCGATCCCATCCATAAGGTGAAATAGTTCTTTACGTTCATATTCCTTTTTTCTGCCGTTTTCGGTACGACGTCTTCATTGTAACCGCGTTTCTTTAAATCTTCGACTTGTGCATCACTGACAAACAGATCCGTTTCGTGCATTTTCACTTCTTCATTGCTTGCTTGCATGTAATAACCCTCCCAATCTTTGTAATCGCTATCAATTACTGATAAGCTTATTGTACATGGGCTCTAAAACGTTTACATCAGAAGAGATGTACAAAGTGATTTTTGTGCTTGTGCACAACGGACAACATTTATTATGGAGTCTACTAACCTTTCAAAATCCCTAAAATAATGCAAGGAACGCCCTAGGTGGCATTATTTCCCTGAGCGTTCCTTCCATATAACATTTATCCCTATCTATTTTTGGTTATACTCACGCAGTGCAGCTAAGACGGCTTCCCCGCGGTTGATGTCTGCCCCATGGAACAGGAGTGCTGCTTCGAATGCAGCCAGGACGTGCAATACATTTTCTTTCCGGCTGCTGAATCCCATATTGCCGATTCTCCAGACTTTCCCTTGCAACGGACCAAATGAAGAAGCAATTTCGACACCGAAGTCATGGAGCAATGTGTTGCGTACCGCATCGCCGTCGACACCTTCAGGAATCAGAATAGGCGTAACAGTCGGCATTTTCGTTGTGCGGTTACCGAAAATGGCCAAGCCCATCGCTTCTATACCAGCCTGAATGGCTCGGTCGTTTTGGCTGTGGCGCTCATAGCCGTTCTCGATACCTTCCTGGATCATCATCCGTAACCCTTCGTGCAGTGCATAAATCATACTGGTTGCTTCGGTGTGATGGTTGATGCGTTCTTTGTTCCAGTAGCGTTGCAGTTGGCTTAAGTCCAGATAATTGCTGCTGATGTGGCGCTCATTACGGAAATCCTTGCTCAGGCCAAGCTCTTTCTGATAACGCGCTGTCAACACCTGTTCAACGCGATCGTTATAGGTGATCAATGACAATCCCGATGGCACGCTTACGCATTTCTGGGTACCTGCGATAGCGACATCAATCCCCCATTCATCCACCTTTACAGGTGCTCCACCATAAGTGGCGACTGTATCGACCACAAAAAAAACGTCGTTCTCTTGGCAGAATTTGCCAATTTTTTCCAACGGCTGCATCTGGCCGTTCGCTGTTTCTCCATGTACGAGTGCGACTATTTTAGGATTGACCCTTTTTATTTCCGCGATGATCACATCTTGTTCGAAGACACTGTCCCATTCTTTTTCCAAGTAAGTCACTTGCGCTTTCGCGCGTTCACAAATTTCACCCAATAAGTACGCGAAGCGCCCGTACGCAGGGATCAGTACTTTATCACCGGGTTCAATCAGCCCGATAAGCGCAGCTTCCAGCCCTGAACGCGATGTGCCGTCGATTGCAAAAGCTTGCTCGTTTTTTGTTCCGAACGGAATTTTGATCATTTCTTTCACTTCATCCATGATGGATAAAAAGGCTGGATCGAACTGTCCCAAAATAGGCGTGCTCATCACACGAAGTACATTCGGATGAGCTTCTACAGGACCGGGTGTCATGATGGTGCGTATAGGTATGATGATTTCTTTGAACATTACTATTCCTCCAGATTGAGTATTGGTCTGATAATTTACTTACATCCTACCACTCTCAGCAAAAATGTCATTGTTTGTTATGAACAAAATAATATGAAATTTGTGGTTTATGCCCAAATAAACTCTTGCTGATGATGGCGGTTTCATTTAAAATATAGCCATTAGGAGGGTTTTTAATGACTACAATGAAAGAACTGTTGGATTTGCCCCGCTTCTCCGATCTAAAGGTGCTTAATGCCGGAGCAGATCTGTCCCATGCAGTGACAAGCATAGAAATATCCGAAACGCCTGACGTTGCTTTCTTTATACCAAAGGACGTTTTTTTGCTGACGACTGCCATGAGCTACAAAAATGCCCAGCAAGGGTTAATCTCTTTGATCGATTCTTTGATGCGTGTGAATGCCGCTGGCCTGGGAATAAAAGTCGGCCGCTTCCTCCCGGAAATCGATCAGGCCATCATAAATTATGCCAATTCCGTGCGCTTCCCTTTGATCCAAATCCCAAGTACGACAACACTCGGGACACTATCCCATCAAATGCTGAACTACTTATGGAACCAAAAAACGGAACAGATGAGCTATGCTTTGGATATCCAAAAGCGTTTCTCGAACCTTTTGATGAACGATGCGAGCATAGCGCGCTTCATTTCTGATTTCGGCAAAATGATCAAAACGCCGGTCATCCTGCTGAATCCTTTCAGGCAAGTAATCGCCCATTCCAAGCATTTTACCCAATCCAGCAAGCCTGCTGAATATTATGTGGGGCAAGTGCACGAGAAGAAACCGCAGCTTTCCCAAGACACAACAGACTCTTTTCTGATAACCGATATGGACAATCAAGAGATGCAAGTTTCCATCTATCCGATCCGCGCGAATAACTATTTCCCTTACTACCTGATTATTTTAAGGCCGGAACAGATCCCTTATCCCGTATCAGAATTTGCGGTTGATCAAGCCTCCATGGTTTTGTCGTTCGTCATCTACAAAAATCTGAAAGTGGAGGAATCCAAGCAAGATATACGCAGTGATTATTTCAAACAATTGATAGAGAATCAGCAGTCTCCAACACTTAAACAAAAAAATTGGCTCGACCTGGGCCAGAGTTTCGGTATCGTCAATTCTCATCATTATCAGGTGATCTACATCAATTTTCAGAATGAAAAGGGTTCGGTCTTCAAAGATAAGCTGAGTCGAGAGAAAATCCAATTGGTCAACCAATGGCTGACGGATGCGTTGGCTTTTCACTACCATGACGCCTTGCTGTTTCCGATGAAAAACACAAACCACCTGCTTCTTTTGCTGCAGTCCAAAAATGAGTCGATAGATGATATCTTGCGAACAACTGCAGAGGCCCTAGAGAGGGTCCTTCCGATTTCCTTGGCATTCTCCTATGGCCATCCTTATGAAAAAATCGATATGATCGCCAACTCCTACATCGAAGCCAAGATAGCTTTCGATGAAGGTTTCGCCAAAAATCCACAGCCGCGCATCAGCTATTATCGCCCGCAAGGAATGCTCAGCCTGTTCGAAAGGATGCAGACGGACGAAATCAAATACTTCTGCCAATCGGTACTCCACGAACTGGCTTATCCTGAAGAAGATGCCTTGATCGAATTGCGACGGACGCTGAAGACCTACCTTGACTACCAATGTGAAATAACACGCACATCAAAAGCAATGTTCATTCACCGTAATACAGTGAAGTACCGAATCAACCATTGCGAAGAGATACTCGGATCACCGATCGATGACTCAAACTTCAGTCTCAACTTAAGACTGGCCCTGGAATTATCCCAAGACAGCGAATAGAGTGTGATGAATCCCGGTTAGAAATCGAGCACAAACAGGAGGCTAGTCTGTGTAAATCGCTGTATTTCAGCCCGCCAAAAATATTTTGGCGGGTTATTGTTATTTCGCCATGTTGATCGCACAACAAAAAGGGGAGGTTGCCTCGGAATGAGACAACCTCCTCTTTTAGATTCTTATTAACTGTTGACGATGCGTGTACCCGCAAAACCGGATAAGGCTTCAGCTGCCTGATCCAATGAACAGATAATTGATTTTTTCCCTTGCATGGCGAAGTCGATGGCTGCTTCCATTTTGGGTCCCATGCTGCCGTCTGCGAACTGGCCTTCATCTAAATATTGTTTCGCTTTCAACACGGATATT
This sequence comes from Trichococcus sp., assembly GCF_049684335.1. GTDB lineage: Bacteria > Bacillota > Bacilli > Lactobacillales > Aerococcaceae > Trichococcus. The sequence goes on along the minus strand of NZ_JBAVFV010000053.1, from coordinate 28,338 downwards.
TCTTCAAGTTTTTCTTGGTTCGATTTCCCGTAATTGATGTAGACATTGCTGACATCCGTCAGCATCATGAATACATCGGCATCTAGCTGCTCCGCCAACTTTTTGCCCGTGCGATCTTTGTCGATAACGGCTTCGATCCCGGATATTTGCCCGATTTTATTGCGGACTACAGGAATCCCCCCGCCGCCGCCTGCGATTACGATCGTATTCTGTTTCAATAACTTCAAGATAGACTCCACGCCATGGATTTTTTGCGGTTGTGGGGAAGGGACAACCCTACGGTAGCCTCTTCCGGCATCTTCCATCATGACCCACCCCTTCTCTTCCGACAATTGCTCGGCTTCTTTTTCAGAATAGAAGACCCCGATCGGTTTTGTAGGATTATCGAACGCAGGATCATCCGGTGATACCTCTGTTTGCGTCAATAAAGTCAATACGCCACTCGTCAATTCTTCCTCATTCAAAGCATTCTTCAAAGATTGTTCCATCATATACCCGATGAAGCCTTGCGATTCCGCGCTGCAGACATCCAACGGCATCTGCGGGACGACATCCTTTGCTTCCTCATTTTGGCGCAGTATGTTCCCTACCTGCGGGCCATTTCCGTGCGTCACTACGATTTCATAATCCAATTTTTCTATTTTTGCGATCAGTTCCGCACTCAGCTTGATGTTGTGCATCTGATTATCGAACGTCGCTTCTTGGTTCGGGCGCAGAATCGCATTCCCACCTAAAGCGATGACAACTCTTTTTGCCATTGATTGTATCCTCCTTCAAATCTGTTCCACACTAACAGGGCACCCGTAAGGCCTGTCAACATATCCATTCCGGATGTATGGCCGATAGCCATTATATGTTTGATGCATTCTTCTATGGCTTTTTCTTCACTTTCCTGCCGCAAAACATGCAGCAAACGATGGATGGGTTCGTTGTAAAGACCATCCAAGGCGCACGCCAGATAATGTTCACTTACTGTCGTAGTCGGCTTCGGAGTTTGCGACAAACGCTTCCTGATGAAGCCTGCCGTATCCGCCGGGAGCATCCCCAGAAGCTGATCGGCTGCCAAAGCGCCCACCAGAAGATCGTCACCGGACGGCGTCAATCCCTTGCCTCTGCCGATGAAGTAGCTTATCGCCTCACTTCTTTTGCCCGCGTCACCCGAATACAGCCTCAGGATATGATTGCCTTCCGGGGTATTTGCTAAAAATGAATCCCGCGTCAAGTCCGCCATCATGAAATCAAAACCGTTCATTTTTTTGATTTTTGCCATCGATGCCACATAATGTCGCAAACTTCCCTGATGCAAACCTTGTTCCGTTGCATAGCGGGACTGATAATGCGGTGTCCCATCAACAACAATGGTGCATCCGTCGAAAATTAGCCTACCGTCCGAGATGGAAACGGGTTGGCCGGGTTGAACGATTCCGACCAGTTTCCCCAACATGTCATCCGGAAGATACAGCGCTTTCGGCAACCGCGGTGATGCTGTACCTGCTATCAGCATCAGATTTTCCTGATCAGTGCTTTGAATGTTCAAACTTTTATTGAATAGGCTATGGACGCGCCAAGTGCTCTCATTTTGCAGCGTGTCCGTCAAGCGTTCATCATGGTACGCTGCCTTTATGAACACTGCGACCATCCCCCTTTGTTATTCCTGGAAACCCAATTTTTTGGCATAAGCCAATACAGCTTTTTCGAAACATTCAATCGGTGGATGTACCGTTCCCGCTCCGATTTGGCCCAAACCGGCCTTCTTGTTGGCGATGCCGGTATTGATGACTGGTGTGATGCCAGTTTCAACCACCTTACGGGCATCGATGCCAAGGCAGATGCCTTGGAAATCCCATGTCGGTACGGAGAAGTTCGGATTCTGGTCGATACAGATTTCGCGCATTTCATTGCTTGTCTGTAGTGCGTCCTGGAACCCACCGCTGCCTACAAAGCGCGTAACTGCAGGAGCTGCAATCATCGCCATGCCACCGACACCAAATGTCTCGGTGATGGCACTGTCCCCCATATCCGGAGCGGCATCGTCTTCACTGAAGCCTGAGAAATAAAGGCCTTGCGGAGTGTTGACCGGCCCCGTGAACCATTCATCCCCCATTCCGGCGATACGGATACCGAATTCATAGCCATTACGGCACATTGCGGTGACGATCGTGCCCTCTTGGATAGTCCTTGCGCCATCCAGAACAGCTTTGGCTGCTGCCATCATGATGTTCAGGAAGAATTGGTCCGTATCAGCCAAAAATTGCATGACCTGTTCTTTTTCTTTTTGATCCATATCCAATCCTACGATGATTGGCGCCATTTCCTTCAAAAAGGCCAATGAAGCGGCGATGTTTCTTTGGTGGAATTCATCCCCCATCGCGATTGCTTTAGCGACCAGTACGTTCACGTTCAGTCCACCAGACTTGGTTTGCAGCGCTTTGCTTAAGGTCGGGCCCAAGACATCGCGCATCCAGCGCAAACGAGTGACTACTTCATCGGAATAAGCTCCGAAACGCAGCACTGCGCCAATCCCTTCATTCATCGTACAGAAAGCACGGTTCCCATCCGTCCTGTTTTCCACAATCAGAACTGCCATATTTGCCGAAGTGATCCCGCCCATTGGACCGACCGCATTGACATGATGACAAGGGATCAAGGTAACCTCTCCGGATTCCAATAACTTTCTGGCATCCGCTTCGTTTTCCGCCCAGCCTTCAAAAAGGGCTGCTCCCACGCAGGCCCCTTGGATAGGGTCGACCATTTGCTCATATTTGATGGGTGGACCTGCATGGAGCAGGACCTTCCCTTCGTTAAATTCTTTAATCACTGATTTAGCTGGTACAACATCCACTAAGAAAGGGGATCCAGCGACAATTTTAGCCGCTACTGCTTGATTAGCTTCATCAATCGTTTGATAATGCATCCTTGTTTCTCCTCCCTTATATGCTATCTGTTTGTTCAGTTTTGTAATTATTCAAGTAATACAAAGCTTTCTGCAAGGTGACGTTGCCACCCGCAACTGGACGCCAATCGAATTGCGTCACTTTCCCACCGTTTTCACGGATGGTATCGGAGAAACTGCGTAGGCCGATATTCAAAAATTCTTTCGCATGCAGAAGATCCAACATGGCTTGTGAAGGCGCTAATTCTTCTGTGAAAGCAGGCGCATCAATTTTTTTCAGGTCCTTTTTGTTGTCCTGAATATGGATGCCCAACATCGCCAAAGCCGTGCGGACCGCTTGGTTGTTGCTCATCCGGATAATGACTCCGGCATCTTCCAATACCTTTTGTTGGGCTTGACCATCTTGAGGATCAGCGTCAGTCCCTACGATCGTCGCAACGAACACAAGCTCTCTGCCTGCCGAAGCGGCTTTCGCTTTCGCTTCCTTGATGGCCGGCACCAATTCGCTGGCCATATCCATGTGTGAGCCGTAGCCCAAAACAATATCCAATAAGATGACGGCTGTTTCAGCATCATCCGCGGCTTGTCTGATCATTTCGATGCGTTTTTCAGGGTCGATCATTGGGTGCGGTTTGCCTTGTGTATATATATCATCCCCCAGATCCAGGACTTCATAGCCCTCATTTTTAAGGATGTAGCCTTCTTTTTTCTCGGTATCCCCAGTCAAACTAAGGCCATCTTTGATCAACATGGCCGCTTCATTAGCTAAAGTACCACCGGAATAATAGCCCTTGATATATTTTTGATTAGCAGAGAACTTGACGGTAGGCACTTCGATTGCATCGGTGTCTGAGCCTATCGTTTCTTTGTTCACTAATTTGACAGCCAGCTCAGCCGCTTCCTCCAATGTATAGGCATGGTAAAGATCCGGTTCATGATACGTCGGTTTTTCGCCCAGGAAAATGGTTACGGCTGGCTTGGAAATCTTTCTTAATAAAGCCAAAACCCTATCCCTGACAATCGCTGCAGGTGGTTTGGAGATGACAACGATCACTTCCGTGTTCGGATCCTGTTCCAAAGTGACGATACCATCCATCAACGTGATACCGCCGATAGCTTCCTTCAGGTCGCGTCCTCCGGTTCCGATCGCGGTCGTCACGCCGCCTCCCAATTTATGGATAAGCGTGGTAACTTCCTGGATCCCTGTTCCGGAAGCACCGACGATACCGATTTTCCCTGGTCTGATGACATTAGTGAATGCCAATGGGATGCCGTTGATGATTCCTGTTCCACAATCCGGCCCCATCAAAAGTAGACCTTTTTCATGCGCCTTCATTTTCAGGCGTTTTTCATCTTCTACCGAAACATTATCGCTGAAACAGAAGACATGTTTACCAGCATCCAATGCGCGCTCGATTTCAAGTGCTGCATGTGTACCAGGAATGGAAAAGAGTGCGACTTGAGCATCCTTTGCCATTTCCAAGGCTTTATCCCACGTACGGGCGGTCTCTTCTACTGAAGCGCCGCTGTTTCCTTTGGCCTGTTCCTCCAGGAAAAGATCGATTTCTTCCATGACGTTAGCGATGACCTCTTCATCCCCCACTTCCAGGACGACTGCCATATCATTCGATGATGCTTTCTCCAATTCCGGCGTGTACAGCCCTCCCGTTTTGAAGATATCTTTGTTGGCAGGCGTACCCATCATGATGGAAACTTTTGTGACTCCTGCAACCGTATTGATTTTATTCGTCAACAGCATCAAAACGATGGAATCCTGGTAGCTGTTTGATTTGATGATTGTGTGTAACATTGATTGCCTCTCTCCCCCGGTTTCCCGTTTCTTTTTAAGTGCTTCTATCTAGTTTTAATTACGCAAAAGCTCCCTTGCCGCCGTATTGATCAAAATGAATCAGATCGCTTTTCAGATAAGCATAAATGCTCTCTTCAACGGGAATGCCTTCCTGCTGGTGCTTTTCATAATTCAATTGATTGATTTCGCCTGGATAATAGACTTGACTGAAACCTGCTGCCGGCTTGACTTCATGCAATTCCGCCACTGTCGTCTCAATTTTTTCTTTGAAACTGTCTATATCTGTGAATTTTTTTGGATCGATGATGATATATAATTGCCCTAGGTTGCGTCCTTCAGAAATTTGGTCATACATGGAGGACACATGCTTCCCAAAAGGAAGCCCCAATAATACTCCTGATAAAATGTCTATCATCATCATCAGTCCGTAGCCTTTTGGACCCGAAATCGGCAACAGACCGTGCACGTCATGTGGATTTGTTGTCGGTTTTCCTTCTTTATCAACTGCCCAAGTATCCGGTATGGCTTTATTTTTTGCACGGGCATCGAGGATTTTCCCCCATGCCTGCACAGTCGTTGCCATATCGAAGACGATCGGAGGACCATTTTTCCTTGGCGCCGAAAAGGCAATCGGATTTGTTCCATAATAAATTTCTGAACCTCCGAAAGGTACAACCATCGGATCGGATTGGCACATGGCAATCGCAATCAGGTCTTGCTCTGCCGCTTGTTTTACATAGTAGGACAGGGCACCGCTGTGACTCATTTTGGAAATGCCCACAACCGCTACACCCGCTTCCTTAGCCATTGCAATAGCTTCCTTCAAGCCCATGTTCGCGACATACTGGCCGATTCCGTTGTCGCCATGAAAAATCCCAGTGCTTTCTCCTGTCCTTTCGAAAGAAACATCGGGATTAAGCGTCAATCCACCCTTGGAAATCCTTTCAGCATAGTAATCGACGCGTACGGCACCATGGGAATGGATTCCGGAAGAATCCGCAAACACCAAGTGATTGGCTACCTCATTTGCTTGCTCAGGGTACAGTCCTGCACCCTCTAATTTTTTTTTGATCAGTCGATGAAGTTCATCAGGCATTACCGTCACTATTTTCGCCTCAACTTCTATTCCTGTGCCTTCCATTTGTTATGCTCCTTGTCCTCAAATTTTAGGATCGCGATTACAGTCCTTCGAATAGACGTAACGCAACGGCTCACCTCTGCCGACTGCGTATGCGGCTTGCGGCACATATGCACCCATGAAGATATAATCGCCTTTCTCTACAGGCATCCAGTCATTGTCCAAGTTGTACATCCCTTGACCCGACAAAATGTAGGCTCCGTGTTCCTGTACATGGGTTTCGATATAGCCATGGCTTGCGCCCGGTTCGAACGAAAGGATGTGGAAATTCATATCAAATCCAAAATCTGTCGGCAATAAGTCCCACACCAACACATCTTTCATCCCTTCATATTCGACAGGAACCAAATCATTGCTGTTGCCCACGACTTTACGCGCTTCGTAGCCTTCAAGGGGTTCGTAGCGTTTCTTGTACAGGAAGATTTCCGTAGCATCTTCCTGGTTATTTTCCAAATACATAAGCACACCAGCCGGCAAGTAAACATAGCCACCTGTCTCGAGTAAATGACTTTCTGTTCCGTCACTTACTTTCAGTTTTCCGTTTACAACATAAACGAATGTCTCGACGCCTTCCGCACCGAAGCCTTGTACATTTTTTCCCTCGGCCTGCATCGTAATGATGTAGTCCACAAAGCCAGCTCCCAGTTTTTGGGAAGCCAAAATGGTGACATCGCAATTTTCAAATCCAGGAACAGTGTTTTTCACCAATCCATCATGCGGAAGTAACGCATAGTTGTGTCTCTTTATTACGGCTCTTGACTCCAATAGTCCGTTTCTGTAGCCTGTATTATTGTTTTTGTAACCCATTCTCTCTCCATCCTATCTCTCTAGTATCGTTCTATTTATATGCTAATTCATAAAGTGCACTTGCCATCATCTTGACGCCTTCCACCAAATCTTCCAGCTTGGTTGCTTCAGCCGGGTTGTGGCTGATACCCCCGATGCTCGGAACAAAAATCATGGCAGTCGGATAATGTGGTGCGATGATTTGGGAGTCATGTCCGGCTCCACTGTGCATCACACGGTATTTCATATTTGCTTTTTTAGCTGCTTCTTCGAGAATCGATACGATGTCTGCATCCATAGGAACGGGCGCCTCGTCCATCCAAAGATCGATGGTTGCTTCGATGTCCATTTCGTTAGCGATTTCTTTGATGCGTTGTTCTAATTTTTGGGTGAAATCGATCAGCACGTTGCTGTCCGTATGGCGGCAGTCGATTGTGAACAGAACTTCTCCCGGCACTACATTTACCGTATTCGGTTTTGGTTCTACTTTTCCGAAAGTCAACACCAACGGATCCCCAACTGATTTTGCCTTATCGATCTCCTCAGAGCAGATCCGGCTGAAAGCGTAGACTGCATCGCGGCGGTAACCCATTGGCGTTGTGCCTGCGTGGTTGGCTTGCCCTTTCAGAACAACAGTATAACGGCGCTGACCAGCGATGCTGTTGACGACGCCGATTTGGAGCCCTTCGTTTTCAAGAACATTTCCTTGCTCGATATGCAGCTCCACGAAGGCTTTGATGTCATCCCTTCTTTTTTGTTCACCCTTCTTGAAGTCGAATCCAGCTTGATGCATCGCATCCACAAATTTGATGCCTTCAAAGTCGCTGATCGACTCGACGTCCTCTATTTTGGCTTCATTCACAAAGTTTTTACTTCCCCAGAACACAGTTGGGAAACGGCTGCCCTCTTCCTCAGCCATCGAGATGACTTCCAGCGATCGCAGTGGCTGTCCGTATGTCTCTTTTAAGTATGCCATGGCTACATAAGCTGCTATCACACCAAATTGACCATCCAAATTGCCGCCATTTATGACGGTGTCTATATGGGACCCGGACATGATGGTTTCATTCGGGTATTCCGAACCTTCCATTCTTCCGAAAAGATTGCCGATTTCATCGAAATGTGTTTCCATTCCGATTTCTTCCAGTTTATTTTTTACGGCATTCTGAGCTTCCAACCAAGAATCGGAGTAAAGCAAGCGCGTCATACCGCCCGTTGGATCGCTGCCGATACCCGATAATAAATCAACATTCTCTTGAATTGTCTTAAACCAGTCCATTTTTCCGTTTCCTCCTCCGAAATATCATACTCATATTGTAAGCGCTTCTTGATACCTTATCATTAACATAATACACAAAATCGGATATATTTTTGTGCCAAGTGTACACATCGAGCCATTTTAAATGAAGGCGATTGTGATAAAGTGGAAGGGAATTCAGAGAAAGGAATGATAAAAGAATGAATGATTCAACCGAAACTTACTTTGTATATGAAGGTTTGCCGCTGCAGGCGACGTTTTATCCAGCTGCAACAGAATTACCTAAACCGTTGACACTTCTCTACTTGCATGGGGGTGGGCTGGTATTCGGAGACCGAAATGACCTTCCCGATAAGTATAAGAAGATGCTGTCGGATGCCGGATATGCGTTGCTGGCGATTGATTATCCGTTGGCACCGGAAGCCCAATTGCCCCAAATTATACTTTGCCTTCAGCAAGCCTTGGTTTGGTTCAGAAAGGAAGGGAAAAAATTGTTCAACTTGGGTTCAGCGGATTATGTGCTTTTCGGTCGTTCGGCTGGCGCCTACCTTGTCTTTCTCTTGGCAGCCCGCTCGACGGACCCTTGTTTGAAAGGACTAGCCAGTTTTTATGGCTACTATTCGCTGGATGAGTCCTCTTTCCATATTCCCAGCACCTACTACAACACATTTCCTAAGGTGCCTGTGGCGTATCTGAAACAACTTATCCAGAAGCAGCCGCTTGCTGTAGGAGCAGTTACAGAAAGATTTCCGTTATACCTCCATGCCCGTCAGACCGGAAAATGGGTTCCGCTGTTCCTTGAGGACAAATCAAAAATAGCAGCCTTCAGTCTGACCTCAGCAGAGCTGCAATCGTTACCGCCTACTTTTCTCACTGCCAGCACAGCAGACAAGGATGTGCCTTATCTATTCACCCAACAAGCAGCTCAACTGATACCCGTTGCTGCCCTTCATCCTGTCCTGGGAATGCCGCACGACTTCGATACTGATCTGAAAAACCCTTTAGGGCGGCGCACGTATGAACAGCTTATCCGCTGGCTTGATGGTTTATGCGATAAATAAAAAGATAAAGAAGGCCCGAGAATTTTTCCCGGGCCTTCTTTATCTTTTTCATGACAACTTCCATTAGGAAGGAGTTTTCTCGATCAGTAAAATGATCAAGTCATTCACGTTTGTGCCGGTAGGGCCCGTAACGATCAGATCCCCACTGCTTTCGAGGGCTTTATTGGAATCATTGTTCGCCAACAAACCTTCCACATCCGTGTAGTTTCGTCTCATGCGCGCTATGCTGGCGCCATCAACCAGTCCTCCCGCCGCATCCGTAGGTCCATCCGTTCCGTCCGATCCGACCGATGCCAAGACCACCTGCGGTAATCCGGAGATCTGAAAAGCTGCAGCCAACGCTAGCTCTTGGTTTCTGCCCCCTAACCCATCTCCCTTGATGGTGACGACTGGCTCCCCGCCAGCAATTATGGCACACGGAAGCTGCGCATCTTCTTGCCCGGAGACTATTTTTCTGGCGAGTTGCCCAAGGCGTTCTCCGACCGATGAAGCTTCTTCTTCAATGGCAGTCGACATAAGACAAGTATGGTAGCCGCGCGCTTGCGCATGTGTTACCGCCTCGCGGCATAAAATATCCACACTCCCGATCAAGGTATTGTTTACGTTATCCAAATATTTTGGCGTTTCCTTCAACAAGGCTTCTCGTGCATTTTCCGACAATTTCAAATCATATTTCTCGACAATTTTCTGCGCCTCTGCACTCGTCGAAAAATCAGGGTAAGCCGGACCGGATGCGATCGTATCCAACCGGTCACCCAGAACATCGGACAGGATAATGGCGTGTATTTGACGAGGAGAACACAACTGGGCAAATTGGCCGCCCTTTACTTCCGAGAGATGCTTTCGGATCGTATTGATTTCGACGATGTTCGCTCCACTGTTCAAAAGTTGCTTGTTGATATCCTCCAATTCAGCCAATGCGATCTGATTACGCGTTTTTTCAAACAGCGCTGAACCGCCCCCGGAAATCAAAAATATGATTGTGTCTTCTTCAGGCATATCGGATACGTACTGCAAAATTTCGGTGGTTGCATCGATGGATGCCTGATCCGGTATCGGATGTCCTGCCTCGAAAATGGTTACCCGTTCGATTTCGCCAAGGGAGTGCTCGTATTTGGTCAAGACTATACCGCCTTTGAATTGCTGTCCCAGACAATCCACCGCTGCTTTCGTCATGCGCCAAGCCGCTTTTCCAATTGCGATGATATGGATGTTGCCATCTATATCCATTTTCTTTAAGGCATTTGTGACGGCTTTATCCGGTAATACCGCCTGAATCGATTGATTTATGATATACATTGCATCATCTCTCAGTTTCATGTCTGTTCTCCTTTTTACAATCATTGCAATTTCAGTTCATCAGGAAACGCGATTCACTGACTTTCCTTCCAAGAAGGCTTCAGCATTATCGATCGCAACATCCAACAAACGCTGTCTGGCTTCAATCGGTGCCCAGGCGATATGCGGTGTGATCAGGCAATTTTTCGCAGTGAACAACGGGTTTGCTTCGGTTACCGGTTCTGTCGAAACGACATCCACTGCCGCTCCATGCAACTTGCCGGCATTCAAAGCCGCTGCCAAGTCTTCCTCGACGATCAACGGTCCGCGAGACGTGTTGATCAAAATGGCACTTGACTTCATTTTCGCCAATGCAGCAGCATTGATGATTCCTTCGGTTTCTGGGAATAATGGACAGTGAAGGGATACGACATCGGAGTTCTCCAACAGCTCATCCAACTTGACGAGTTTCGTGTGCTCGTTCTCCAACCCTTTGTCAGCAAAGTGATCATATGCCAACACATCCATTCCGAATGCAATCGCGATTTTTGCCACGGCCTGCCCAATCCGGCCGAAGCCGATGATGCCCATCTTCTTGCCGGCCAATTCAATCAACGGATAATCCCAGAAGCAAAAATCCCCTGACTCCTGCCAACGGCCTTGCTTGACCGCTTTATCGTGCTCGCCTACATGGTGGCACACTTCCAACAGCAAAGCGAAAGTGAATTGGGCCACCGATGCGGTCCCGTAAGTCGGAATGTTCGTTACAGTGATGCCGTGCTCTTTGGCCGCGTCTGTGTCAACAACGTTGTACCCTGTTGCCAAAACGCCGACATAGCGGATATTCGGGCAAGCCGCGAATATTTCAGCCGTCAAAGAGGTTTTATTTGTGAATACGATTGAAGCATCCCCGATCCGCGAGATAACTTCATCTTTAGGCGTGCGATCATAAATGGCACATTCCCCTAACTTTTCCAGACGTTCCCAGGAAAGATCTCCCGGGTTCAACGTATAGCCATCCAATACAACTATCTTCATTTCGTTTCCTCCTTGTGTCATAACAGGCTCCACGCACGATTCAATGTCCTTTTGGCGTTTGCGATGACGATGTCCGGATCTTCATCTTGCCACGGCTTCACTTCGAAGGATAGCACTGGCGGGTTCACGCTGTCAAAGAATCCCTCTGTTTGAAGAACCCTCAAAAAGTCCAACAATTCCGGTACATCATTTGCGCTGTTCGGAAAACCGAAGCGTGGATGCGTATCTCCGAAAGCTTCCGCGCCTTCTTTCACGACGCCATTGCCCATATGCAGATGTGTGATATAAGGCTTAGTGACCTGGATAGCATATTTTGAGGTCTCGTGCGTTTGTGGAATATGGGACAGGTCCATCATCAATCCGAAATTCTCAACCAGACTGCGCATCTCAGCGGCAAAGGTTGCAGCGTACGGTGCTGGACCGATCAAGGATTTTTTATCGAGATCGTAATCAAAGACTTCCAGAGTGATCGTCATGTCCTTCTTGGCTGCGTATTCGCAGATAGCTTTTGTCGTCTTAACCAATTGACGGAAAGCATCTGCCTTCGTAGCCTCCTCATATTTACCGGAAAGGAACGCGATCCCCTTTGCACCGAGGTATTCTGCTTCATCGATCGAGTCGATCAGAATGGCTTCCGCCTTCAGTCTTTCCGTTTCATCGATGGCATTCGGATTCAACCCAGCCGTCAATAACCGCGGCTGGGCCCCGTAACAGACTTTCATGTGGCTGGAATCCAGCATTTTTTTAATTGCCGCACGGTCTTCATCCTTCTCGATATGTGAAACCTCGATGGCATCAAAGTAGTCATCCACCACTATTTTTTTCACAGTTTCTACTATGTTCCCTTGATCCTTCCAGTTCATCGCCTGCGGATAGGCCATAAAATGAATCAGTCCTATCTGCAGATATTTATTCATTGGTTCTATCATGGTTTTCCCTGCCTTTACTGTTTTGGTTAGTTCCCGATTTCCCGATAAAGATGGCAGCATTCCGATTGCGGAGTTTCGCAAACAAGAGTGCTGCCTCCTTTCTTGGGCCTATCTATACGAATTCTCTTACGGCTGTGATGCTTGGTCCCATTGAGCAGTCTGTCGCTTCTTCACATACGATATCGATGACGTAAGGTCTGTTCGATGCATAAGCACGTTCCAATGCTGGCTTGATGTCCTCTGGATTGAAGACGCGTTCCGCTTCGCAGCCGAATCCTTCCGCGACCTTAACGTAATCCATCACGCCTTGGTTTTCCGCCATACGGACAGCGTAATCAAAACCATAGCCATAATTTTGGTTTTGGCGGATCAGTCCCAAGTAGGCGTTGTTGACGATGACGACAACCAATGGAATGTCATTGACTGCAGCAACAGCGATTTCCTCAACCATGAAAGTGAACCCAAAGTCACCCAAAACGGAGACGGTTTTGATTCCCGGTGCCCCAACGGAAGCTCCGATTGCGCCTGGGATATCAAATCCTAATGTGCCTGCGCCGCCTGATGGCAAGTATTTTCTTGGACGGTTGATGTCCTGCAGTTGTCCTGACCAGATCTGCGTCAATCCGCAACCGGTAGTGTACATCACTTCATCACCGAACACTGCATTCATCTCTTGGAATACACGGTGCGGTTTGATCGGTCTGCTGTCATAGTCGGTTTTCCGTTTCATGTCGATGCTCAACTGCGGCAATTCCGACACAAGCCCTTTCGCTCCGAATGTTCCCATTTGTTTTGCTTCAGCCAGCATCGCTTCGATCGCCATTTTTGCATCCGCTACAATACCGATCTCAGCCGGAATGATTTTACCGATCTGACTCGGTTCGATATCAATATGGATGAATTTGCGGCCTTCCGAATAAACGTTGATGTCTCCAGTATGGCGGTCCGTGAAGCGGCAACCGATCCCCAAAACGACATCCGCTTCGCTCAAAACTTTGTTCCCAAGAGGTCCGCCGACTTGGATACCGGCATGGCCTGCGTTCAATGGATGATTGACCGGGATTCCGCCTTTAGCCATGTAGGTAGTGATGACCGGCAGATGCAGCATTTCAGCCAGCTCAACGCATTCTTTTGTTGCTTCGGAAAGGATGACTCCACCGCCCATGATCATGACAGGCGCTTTTGCTTCCGAAATCAGGCGTAAAGCTTCTTTGATTTTGTCTATTTCTGGAGCAGGTCTTTCGATTTCGTAAGGAATGTAGCTGTCGATGTCAAAGTCAATATCGGCCATCTGCACATCCAGCGGCAAATCAATTAGGATCGGGCCTGGTTTGCCTTCGCGCGCAATCCGGAATCCTTCGCGGAAAATTTCGACGGTGTCATTCGGATCCATGACGCACCATGCGCCTTTTGCGATCGGTTTAGCGATTGACACAATATCGACAGACTGGAAAGCATCCTTGTTCAGTTGCGCTCTTGCGGATTGCCCTGTCAATGCCAAAAACGGAATGGAATCGATGTTCGCAGTATAAATTCCAGTTATAAAATTCGTCGCGCCAGGACCGGCTGTACAGGTAGCCATTGCCATTTTTCCGCTGGAACGGTAATAGCCATCTGCTGCGTGGGTGCAAGCTTCTTCGTGTCTCATGACCATGTGTTTGATGGAATCAGATTTCTCCAAATATTTGTATACTGGGTTGATGCCTGCGCCTGGGATTCCGAAAACGTCTTCAATTCCTTCTTTTTCCAAAATTTGTACAATCGCTTCTGCTACTAACATATCGTTCCCTCCAAGTTGTTTCACTCTGTGAAATCGTTTTTTACTTTTGTGTAACCACAGTTTACCAGAGGCGTTTTTCACTGTCAACAACTTTTGAAACATAATTTCTCTTAGTGAAATATAAATTGAGTAATTATGTTGGATATGGTAAACTGCAATCAAGAGAAAACCTTTTACGAAGGGGGAAAAAAAGTGATTGAAAAAAAAGTCAAAAAAAATCAATCGGTCGAAAAAGTATTGCAAATAATCGAATTACTGGTATCTCAAGGTGGTGAAATGCGGCTACAGGACATCGCTGATCAAGTGAATTCACCCAGCAGCACTGTATTGCGTTATTTAAGCACGTTGAGTTCCTTCGGATATGTTTACCAAAACGCCGACTCATCCAAATATGCACTTACCTTGAAATTGGCCCAACTAGGCAGCCTAGTGAGCGGGCAATATGATATCCGTGATTTGGTCCATGACGATCTGGTCGCGCTATCGAAGGAATTCCAGGAATCCTCATGTTTGGCTATTGAAGAAGATCATGAAGTGGTTTACATCGATGTCATCAACGGGCCTGACAACATGCTGAAGACGATGCAACGCATCGGAAAAAGAGCTCCGTTACATGCGACCAGCGTCGGAAAAAATATTCTTCAGAACTACACGGAGAAGGAAATCGAGGACATCCTGAAAGAAAAAGGAATGCCAGCATTGACCGCTAAAACCCTCACATCACCTGATGCTCTTTTTAAAGAGTTGGAAACTGTCCAAGAAACAGGTGTGGCGATGGATAACGAAGAGTGCGAGATTGGAGCCAAATGTATTTCAGTACCGCTTATCGATTACACCGGAAAAGTCGTAGCAGCCATCAGCATCAGCGGCCCCGTATTCCGTATGACTGATGAAAAAGTGGAGAAAATAAAAGAATACATGCTGCGTATGTCGAAAGAAATCTCAAAAAAACTCGCCTATACAAAATAAAGAGCGTGATGAATCCCGGGTAGAAATTGAGCACTAAGAGGACTAACACAAAGCGGACGCTTTTTGTCCGTGTGTGGTAGTCAGCTTAGGCACAGATTTCTGGGATTCAGAACGCGTCTAGAGAGAGCGTGATGATTCACGTTCAGAGGATGAGCATTTAGTAAGCTAGATATTCTTCACAAAAAAATAACCCATGAGATTCTCCTTTTGAAAAGGAAAACCTCATGGGTTTCTTTTGGTTTCAATATTTTATTTTACGTACAGCTCCTGCAACTGTTCACGGATTTTTTCAAAGGGTGTATCCGCCTGCAGTAAGGCCGCTGTCAGATACGCTCCCTCCACAAATGCCGCATCGCAAATGAGCAGATTTCTTTCGGTCATTTCGCTCACCAACTCAAGATTCATCTTGGCGCTGCCCAAATCATAAAAGGCCAATATGTTAGGCTCTGACATTTCATTGAGAGCCGCCGTGACTTTATCAAAACTCGTACCGATGCCACCGTCTTCCGCTCCCCCGACCGCTTTCACGGTAACGTCCTTCGCTACCTGTTTCAGCAAACGGGCCAGCCCCTCAGCGAGCTCTGCAACATGCGAAACCAATAAGATCCCGTACTGTTCACTCATCATACACACCCGCTTCCAGCATAGCCTCAAAGAAATAACCGCATGATGCAGCTCCCGGATCGACATGGCCATTGAGCTGTTCCGACACATACGCCGCGCGTCCCTTTTTCGCCTGAAAATCCTTCGTGCTTATGACATAACCATTGATTTTTTCCAACGTTAGGCGCCTATTCCGGATGTCTTCCATGACCGGAATCCAAACATCCACTAAGGTCTTTTCCTTCAGTTCTGTAGGGCCGAAAGTTTGGATGCCTTCAAGCCCGCTTGCAAGGCTGTCCAGCAGAATGGCGTCTTCTTTAAAAGCCTCCGACATATGCAGAAAGACTTGTCCATAAAGGAGTCCAGCTGCCCCACCCGTTTTCTGGATGAAAGACATCCCCGCCATTTTGAAAAGATCTGACGCCCCTGTCTGAAACCCTTCCGCTAATTTTGCCTTCAGGTCTTTGGCTCCCCGAAGCATATTGGCCCCGTGGTCACCGTCACCAATCGATTCATCCAGCATATTCAGATAGTTTTCGTTTGTTTCCAACTTTTCGATAAACAGACTCAACCATGTTCTGGCCGTCTCGACAGTCAACATTTCCATCACCGCCTTGGATTCCTGGATCACATGCTTTCCATGCTTCCTCTGCCTCCATTGTAAACGTTTTAACAAAAAACGACAATCCGGAGACTTTCGAAGTGTCAACAAAACATGTTGCACCCGCCAATTCGGAAAAATCGGAAAAAAACTTTTAAACTGATCTATCTTATTGCACCAGTTTAAAAGTTTTGTATTTTGTACTGCAAATAGGTTACGTATCTTTCATACAGGTATTGATTATTACCTTAATCTTTTCTCTTTATCCAAAGATACATCAATACCCCAATAATCAGCATCAATCCCATCACAGCATAATAACCATATTCCCATTGCAATATCGCCATATGCTTAAAATTCATTCCGTATATCCCGGAAATCAATGTTAATGGAGAAAAAATAGAAGTCATGATCGTGAGAGTTTTCATCAAATTGTTTGATTGATGCGACACCATCGAAAGGTAACTGTCCCTCATATCGGTGGTGACTTCTCGATTAGATGTGATCAACTCCGTTACCTTCAGTAAATTGTCATGAATATCGGAAAAATATTCTCTCCTGCTTTTTATGCCACCCAAATGTCGGGAATTCAACATCCGATAAAGCAAATCCCGCATCGGATTAACCGTTTGCCTGAAGAGCAACAACCGATGTCTTATATCAAATAAATGGTCGATGACATCATCCGTCGAATCGTTCTGTATAACATCTTCAATTTCCAATAACTCATCCTCAATTTTATTGATGAGCGGGAAGTAATTATCTACGATTTTGTCTAAAATTTCATAGAGTATATAATAGCTGTCCCATTCTTCAATGTTCTTACAGTACAATAACCTATTCCGGATTTGATCCACTTCCTTTGAGGCGGAAAGATGGAAAGTTACGATAAAATTATCCCCAACAAAAGAATCCAATTCTTCTTTAATGACCTCATCTGCTGTTTCACTTATTTTGTGAGTAACATAAAATGTATAATCATCGTAATAATCAAGTTTCGGCCGCTGAAGTGTCTGAACACAGTCTTCAACAGCCAGAGGATGAAAGTGAAAAGTATCGGTCAAATGTTTCACTTCTTCAGCCGTTGGTTCATTAAAGTCAACCCAAAACCATTTGTATTGTGCAAAATTCGCATTATTTATAGCAATATCTGTATCTACTTTATTTTCATCCGTAATTCCAATAATTTTTATCATAGTGTAGCACCTTCTTAGCAGTATTTTCAATAACATAAGATCTAGCTTATTATTGATTTATGTCTGCACAAAAGAATAGGATGGTTCTGTAATTCTTTTGAAAAGGTACTTCTTATCTACTTTTATAACGCTATTTTCTCTGTAAATCGCTTTATTCCCTTTATCTGCTTCTGCCGTTTTGTTGGCAGACATTTTGTTTGGAACACGTTTTCTCATTTTCAACACGGTCTTTACCTCCTATATTTGTTTGTCGATTAGACAATTAGGGATGATAAGACATGGTTGAAAGAGCAAAGCCAGTTAACTATTCAGTTTTTAGTCAGAAGAACAGATGCAGTTTGCCTGCGAGTGTCTTCTGTTTCTACTTCGCCCTTTCGGCCCTATGTCCGTACTACTTCCCGCATCCATTCTTCTCACCTCGCTATTTCGATTACACTTAATATTTCCACAATAAAAAATCCCATACCAAAGTGCAAACAGTGGTATGGGATGATATATCCATAAAAATACACAGCACAAATTTTTCATTGCACTGACGCCACCGTTTGAGCTTTAACTCTGCAGGGCGATGAAATTGCATTAGATGATACCTTGGTTTCGATATCGCCTGTTCAAACCTTCTCATGGTGTCTCCACCATTTCGCGGCAGCAATCCGTATCCCTGTAGTAGCCTTACCTACCGGAAATATTCAGTTACCATTAAGGTACTCCTAATATACTAAACTGTCAATCGTTTTTTTATCTGGCAGGGACTGCTGGTGATTAGAAAAGCGAAAATAATCCGGATTGTTGGGCTCACTATTTTTTGCTGAGCATTTGTGCCGCTTCTTCATCGAGTATCACAGTCACATGCTTATGGGTCTGCAGAACACTCGCCGGCATATCTTCCGTAATTGGACCTTCCAGCGCGGCTTTGACGGCAGCGGCTTTTTCTTTTCCGAAAGCCATCAGGATGATCTGTTTTGACGAGAGGATTGATTGGATCCCCATCGAATAGGCGAAACGTGGGACATCTTTTTCATCAGCAAAGTAACGTTTGTTGGAATCGATGGTGGACTGCCATAGCGCCACTTTCTGGGTCCGTGAATCAAAGGATGTGCCGGGCTCGTTGAAACCGATGTGCCCGTTCGTGCCGATGCCGAGGATCTGTACATCGATTGGATTCGCTGCGATGATGGCTTCGAATTGCGCGCACTCTTCCACTTCATCCGCCATTCCATCCAGCAGATAGTTTTTCTTGAATGGTTTTGCATCGAATAATTGTTCATGCATAAAATGATGGTAGCTGTGCGGACTGTCCTCGGACAATCCCATGTATTCATCCAGGTTGATCGATGTCATTCCCGAGAAATCAAGCTCACTTTCCCGCATGATCCGGTACAGTCTGACCGGCGTGCTGCCGGTTGCCAACCCCAGCACTTTCGCCCCGCTTTCCATTTGCTCCCTGATTTTTTCGAATGCGCAACGGCTTGCCTCTTCAGGAGTCGCTTTAATGATTATTTCCATGATCTGTAACCTACTTTCTGTTATTTTTGTATACTGTCTGTCCATAACTGATTGTCCGCTCGACCGCAAATGACTCCGAAAGCAGGACCATATCGGCATCTTTTCCAGGAGCGATGCCCCCTTTTCGTACCAGATCGAATTCACGGGCCTGATTGACCGAGCTCATCTTTACCGCATCCAAGATGCTGCAGCCGGTAAAGACGATGATGTTCCTGAAGGCTTCCTGGAATCCCAGCACGCTTCCTGCCAGATTTCCGCTTTCCAGACGGGCTTGTCCATCTTTGACGATGACTTTCTGTCCGCCCAATTCACTGATGCCATCGCCCATCCCTTTGGCACGCATAGCATCGGTAATCAATTCGATGCGGTCTGCGCCTTTTTGTTTGAATGCGATCTTCACCATTTCCGGATTGATATGCAGGCCATCGACAATCATTTCCACGTAGATATTCTCCTCCAGGAACGCATGTCCGGTTACACCCGGCTCACGGTGATGAAGTCCCCTTTGCGCATTGAAGAGATGAGTTATGTGCGTTGCTTTGGATTGTTGCAATTGGCTTCGAACCGCATTTGAATGCCCTACCGAAAGCACGATGCGGCTATCTAGGCAATACTTTTCGAAAGCAGTCGCATCACTCGTCTCAGGCGCATAAGTGACCAAGCGGATCAACCCGCCGCTCAGCTCCTGCCACCTGCGCATCAATGATGCATCCGGCAGTTTGATGTGCTCTTCCGGTTGCGCTCCCTTAAATACTGCGGAAATGAATGGCCCTTCGAGGTGGATACCTTGGATGACTGGATTATTTTCCGCAGCCTTGCGGATGCCGGTCAACGCCTTTTCGATACTCTCTGTCGATTGCGTCATCGTCGTCGGAAAATAGCTGGTGATCCCTTCTCGGTGCATCGCCGCAATCATCCTGTTGATGCCATCTGCGTCGCCGTCCATATTGTCCATTCCGTAGCCGCCATGGCTGTGGACATCAATGAAACCAGGCACCAGTCTGCTTCCGGCCGCATCGATCACTTCCTCGTCCGGTTCGGCAATGTACTCCGACATGTTCCCGACCGCGTTGATTTCTTTTCCGAACCGGACATACCCGTCGGCGATGACGTTTTCTCCCGTATACACTTCCGCATGGATAATCACTTTTTTCATTTGCGTTTCCCCTCTTTATTACTGACCTTTATTTTCATTGTGCACTTACATGATTCAGTCGGCACATCCCGTTATTACGATTTTTTTGAATAACCCTGCACATTTGCTCTCGTCAGATCCATGTTGTATTGGAAATCCTCGTCCTGCAACAGGAAAGTCGAAATCACATCGATCAGGTACATCATCCCGAACTGCGTGTTGACGAACACCGTGTTGTTGACGAAACGCGAGTGATAACCGAAGCAAGTGACGTCCGCCAGTTTCGTCAACGAACTGTTTTTGAAGCTCGTCAGGGCGATGATCTTCGCTTTTTTCTTTTTCGCGATTTCCAAGGATGCAATCAATTCCGGCGTTTCGCCCGAATTTGAAATGGCGATCACCAACTCGTCCTCCTTGATGATCGAGCTGGTGATGATCATCAAATGGGAATCCGTGACCCCCGTGACATTCAGCCCCATCCGGATCAGGCGTTGCGCCAATTCGGCAGCCGTGAATCCGGAACTGCCAATGCCGTAGATGACTATTTTGTTTGCATTTTTGATCCAATCGACAACCGTTTCGATTGCCTGATCCTCGATCATCTGATTGGTTTCATCGATGACTTGCGTATAATAGCCGTAAATATCGTCATAGACGGTCGGCATTTTTTTTAACGTATGATCGTTCGTCACTGAACGCAACGCAATCTTCATATCCACAAACCCATCGATGTTGATGCGTTTACAGAAACGGGTGATGCTGGACGTCGAGGTATCCACATTCGCTGCCAAATCCTTGATGTTCATATTTTTGATGGATGCTTTGTTCCGCAGTATGTAATCCGCGATTTTTTTCTCGTTCCCGGAAAAAGCGGAATACTGATTTTGGATTTCTTCGATGATTGTCATTTTTCGTTACCTCCTCCTGTTTTGCGCAACCGCCAAAAGCGCGCTCCACATTTTTTGCCTTCGCCTTTTCCTCTATGCTGATAGAATAACACATGAAAATAGTTTTTTCAATTAATATTTCATGAAAATTATTTTCTCTACCATTTTTTTCAGATATCCTGCTTTTGTGTGCACCCGCTTACCGGAGGAGATCAGCGGAAATGGTGGTCCGCTCCGGTAAGCGTCTATAGCTCGGAGAACACAGGTAACAATCAGGCTTAACTCCGGCGAAGCCTCCGTTCGCTGGAGAACGGCAAAAAAACAACCGGGTCGCTTTCCGGTTGTTTCTTCGTTAATTAATATAACAGCCTTTTCTTACGTTATGTTCCGGTCCAATACGCTTCTTTTTTCCATTTCTAGGATGATGAAATATGCCATTCCCGCTCCTATGGCGGAACTGATTGCAAAACTCGGCAGGAAGAGCATAAGTGCCGCTTTCATGCCCATAAAGAACTGCGCCACCAGAGTGCTCACCAATGAGCCAAATATTCCCGTGCCTATCCATTCACCCAGTGCCGCGTAACCGATTTTTTGCGTTCTGGCATAGAATAGGCCTGCGCAAATAGCCCCGATCATGCTGCCAGGAAAGGCAAAGACGGTTCCTGTACCCAAAAGATTACGCAGCAAGGAAACGCTGAAAGCCTGCAGTACGGCATACCCCGGTCCTAACCAGACAGCGGTCAATACGTTCAAAAGATGCTGTACCGGCGCTACTTTTGCAATGCCGATTGGAATGACGAAGATGCTATTGCTGACCACCCCCATGGCGATGATCAAGGCAGTGGTGACTAATTTTTTTGTGTTCATAATGTTTTCCCCTTTTCAGTTTGATTGATTCCTTTTGAAGCCTGATCGTTCCGAACCGTTCCCCCTCCCAGAATTGATCGAAAATAAAAAGACACCTCCCCTGAGATGTCTTGGATATACGTACGGACTCCAGACCAAGCTCAGTTCCCTCCGCCAGTACGAACTGGATCAGGTTTGAAGGGTTCCGATACGGTCGGTCTCAGCGCAGTTGCGCACCCCTACTGAAAATAAAAAACGCTATATGATCTGATGCGAAAATCAGAAAATATAACGTTTAGATGTCTATTTATGCGAATAGTCAAACGCCACATTCCCTACGCTAGCATGAACTAGATCAGGTACAAAGAGTTCCGACAGTGTCGGTCTCAGCGCAGTTGCGCACCCCCAGTGTTTCTCATTTGATTCTAACCAATAATTCGCAGAAACGCAACCCTATTCTGAAGTTTGCTGTCCCACAACGCTCGAATCCAGCACGATGACTTTTCCGAAACTGTCCTGGCTCTGCAAAAAGGCATGGGCATGCGCAACCTCTTCGAGCGTGAAGACTTTCTCGGGCTCCACAGCAACGCCTTTCCCTTCAATGTAAGCCAGCAGTTCATTCAACTTTTCGCCGGATACTTCACTCGAATGGAAAGTAGTCAAGTAGCTGTTGTGCTTCAATTCCATGATGGGATCGAAATCCTCCAGGAACCATTTCCCGCCCAGTTGGCCGGTGCTGCAAACGATGCTGCCCTCGTTGATATGGGAAAGGCTGTCCTTGATCGTCGCAGGACCGATCAATTCCAGAATCTTGTCGAAAGTCTCTTCCGTCTCCAACACGCCGTTGCGGTCTTCAACGTAGTCGGTGAAGCCGGCTTTCTTCAATCTCTCGCCCTTTTCGACTTTCCGCGTGCTCCCGTAAATTCGAATATCCGGGAATTGGGCCCTGACCAACTTGGCAAAGGCAACCCCCACACCGCTCGTTGCCCCCCGAACCAAAATTTGATCGGATGCTTGGATCCGCAGATTCTTCATGGAACCGAAAGCCGTATAGTAGGTTTCCGGAATGGCCGCCAGTTGGGACCAAGGCAAATCGGTGTGGATGGGGTAGATTTGGTCATTCGGCAACAGAACATATTCCGCATAACTCCCGTCGAATGCTCTCCCCATCTCGCCCATGATCGACACAACTTTTTGGCCAAGCGGCAATTTCTCCTCATCGCTCGTCCGCCCCACTATCCCTACACATTCAATCCCTAAAATACGGGGAAACGTGACCGAGGGAGATTTCCCCTCACGCGTAAAGATTTCCGAATGGTTGATGCCGAAGCCCATGACCTTCACGAGCGACCATCCTTCCCGCATTTCCGGAAGAGGAACTTCCTGATGCACCAGTTTTTCCGGTCCACCCGCTTCGTGCACTACGACTGCCTTCATTTCTCCGACATCCTTTCTAGTTTTCATAGCGTCAGCATGCAGCTGGGTCTTCCCGATTGCGTACCGCAAAATTTCTTGTAGGCACAGGACTCGCACAAAATGACGGCATCGGTTTGAAAAAGCGGCACCGATTCGCCCTGAGCAACTTCCGTCAGGTGTACCGAAACCGCACGCCCTTCATAAAACAGGCCGGATTTCTTTGCCTGCTCCTGCTGCTTTCTTTTGTCCAAAATTTCATACTTCCGTCCGTTCTTCACAAAATGATTCCCGGTTTCGATGAATTCGAAGTTCACACCATGGTCCACGCAATCTTGGTGCATCCTCTGCACCCATTCATAATGGCATTCCCTTGCCCCATCATAGTTTTCCCCGCCGACGATGACGCGTTCGATTTTTCCGGAAGACAAATGCTGCGTCAAGTCGATTTCGCCGATCAGCGGTGCGGCCATGATGCCTCGGTGTTTGAAAGGCAGATCCAGGAGTACCGGGATCCGCCTGTCGGCCATCTTCTGGTTTTCGGCAGAGACATTCATCCACACGTTTTCCCAACCGTCTCCCCAATTTTCAGGTAGGCAATCTTTCACGCGTTCGATTCTTTTCGTCAACAAGTAGAACAGCACATCCGACCGCTTCTCGATCATCTTCCAGACTTCGCCTCGCCACTCGTCCGCTTCCTCCAAAAAGAAGTCCGAAGTCATGCAGACGCGTATCGTGGAACCGGGCGGTATGACGTAGTCGCCGCGCCGGTTCCTTTTCAGAGGGCGATCGAAGCTGCTTTGGACTTTATAAATCAGCGCGCCATCTTTTCCTCGTTGACTGTCCAAATGAAACATATAACAATTTTGGCATCCCGGGCTGACCTTTTTGCAGCCATGCCACGGGTTCCAGATATCACTCAAGCGATCACTCCTTTGAAAAAATCAAGCGTATCTCCGCCGCAATGCATTCTCAAGAAAGTACAAGACGACATTAACAAGCAGACACAACAACATCGACAGCACAGTGCCCCACAAAAGTTTTACGACGCTGAATGTCCGCAAGCCATCGAAAAGGACGGTTCCCAACCCGCCGGCATTGATCGTTGCGGCGATGGTTGCGATGCCGATTGTGGAGGTCGCGGCGATTCGTATCCCTGCGATGATGGATGACATTGCCAACGGAAGCTGGACTTTCCTGAACATTTGATTCCTCGTCATGCCCATCCCGACAGCGGCTTCGATGATTGTCGGATCGATTTCCTTGATTCCTGCAGAAAAACTGCGCAACAGGACATATTGGCAATAAATCACCAAAACGATGATGGCCGTGTTCCTTCCCAGTCCCGTCAACGGAATCAAGATAGCAAACAGAGCTAGGCTTGGGATCGAATAAAGCAAGGAAGTCAGGTAGATCAAGCCGTTCATCACGCGTTCCTGATGCATGCAGGCCAGGATGATGCCACTGGCGATGAGGATGGCGATCATCAGCGTCGTCCCCACTAATTCGATATGCTGCATCGTGGCGGTAAGCAATTTTTCATGGTAAGTATTCCAGTATGCAATCATTTCAGCTCACTCCAAAATGCCTCTTGTTCCTTTACGGTGGCAATCAAATCCGCAACAAACTCTGTTTTCGGATTGCGCATGATTTCCCGCGACGTATCAAATTGACAAATCTTGCCTTTGTCCATTATCAGCACTCTCGTCCCCAGCTTAAATGCCTCATTGATGTCGTGTGTAACCAGCACAAAAGTTTTGTCGCCTAATTCTTTGTGGATCTTTTGCAGTTCATTTTGCAGCTGCAGACGCGTAATCGCATCAACCGCTCCAAACGGTTCATCCAACAGCATCACTTTCGGATTGGCGGCAAGCGCCCTCGCAACGCCAACCCGCTGTTGCTGCCCGCCGGATAATTGTTTCGGCTTTCTGTCGGCAAACACTTCCGGATCCAGTTGGACAAGTTCCAGTAATTCTTTGATGCGGGATTGGATATCCTTCTTATCCCACTTCAGCAGTTCCGGAACTGTCGCAATGTTTTGGGCAACTGTCATATGCGGAAAAAGGCCAATCTGTTGGACGACATAGCCGATTTTCCGCCTAAGATCCACTTCATTCATTTCACTGATGTCTTCTCCAAAGAAGGTGATATGTCCTTCATCTTCACGGATCAAGCGGTTGATCATTTTTAAAGTGGTCGTTTTTCCGGAGCCGGAAGAGCCCAGGACAGTGATAAACTCGCCCTCCTTAATTTCGAAAGAGATATCATCGACTGCCTTCGTGGCCCCTTCTCCGTAGAGCTTCGTCACATTTTTGAATTCTATCGCGGTTTGCAGCATGCAGCCTCCACGCCTCCTTATTTTATCGAATCAAAGTACTCTTTCGCTACCGCTTCATATTCTTCTCCATCGACATCCACTTTGGCATTCAATCCGGTCACTGTTTCTGTATCCAGCGTGCTGCTGATATTATTCAAAATTTCTGCAATCTCAGGATTTTCTTCCAGTACTTCATTCCGGATTACTGGAGCCAAATTGTAAGGAGGCCAGAATTTCTTGTCATCCACCAAAACCGTGAATTCTTCTTTATTGGTCAGTTGTCCTTCAGTCGTATACGCCGGTGCAACATCCGCTTCATCATTTTTCAAAACTTCGTATTTCAAACTGTTGTCGTAGACTGTCGAGCTCTTCCAGTTGAATTCGCCGTATGCTTTCGTCAAACCAGGAAGGCCATCTTCCCGCTGATCGAATTCACCTTGAGAAGCAAAGCGCAACTCTGTAGCATGTTCCTGCAGATCAGAAATGGTCTCAATACCGTATTTGTCGGCTACGCTCGTTTTGATGACCAGCCCGGCGCTATCATTGGCTTCCGCATAATCCAACCAAGTCAAATCAAACTGCTTATCGTATTCTGCTTTGATTGTGTCATAAACTTTCTGTGGGTCGGTTTCCATCTTCATTTCCAATATTACCAACAGACCTGTACCTGTATACTCCGGATAAAGATCGATTTCATCATTGGTGATCGATGTGTGAACGACCGAGCTGGCGATATTCGGGATTCTTTCAACTTCATAACCGGCATCTTCCAAAGCCAACGCATAAATTTCCGAAACCACCAAATTTTCGGTAAAATCCTTAGAACCCACTCGGATGACTGTATCTTCCGTGCTTCCGCCACCCAAACTTGAACAACCCGAGACGATAAGTGTTACAGCCAACATCGCAATCGTACTGATAATATTCTTTTTTTTCATTTAATTTAAGCTCCTTTTAATTATGTAATCAAGAAAGACGCTTGTCGTGAAAGCAATCATCGCTACCGATCCCCCTCCAATGAGAAGCAGATCCATCCTATTCAAACCCAATCCCGTAAAAATCAATGTTCCCAAACCACCAGCACCAATGTATGTAGCCAACGTCGCACTCGAAATGATTTCCACCAACGCGAGCTTCACACCGGTCATCACAAAAGGAAAGGCCAGTGGAATCTTCACCCTTTTCAGAAGCTCTCGATCAGTCATACCCAAACCCTTACCCGTTTCGATCATCACAGCGGGAACCTCCAGGAATCCGACCGTTGTATTGACCAATATCGGTGGAATACCCAACAACACCAATGCAATCAACGCTGGAGCCCTACCGACGCCTATGAAGGAGATCAACAAAAAGAGGACTGCCAAGCTGGGGATAATCCGCAAGGCTTGGGAACTGAGTGTAATCATCTGGCTGAGTTTCCGGTGCTTGTGGCTGATGTATCCAAGCGGAATGCCAATCATACAAGAAATGCCGATCGCTTGGATACTCAATCCAAGGTGCTGATAAACGTAAATCAAATATTGACCAAAATTCTCTTGAAAGTATTGCAGTATGTCATCAATTAGCATGTTGGCCCTCCTTTCACTTCAAACATTGATACGAAACGTTTGCCGCCTCGCTAAATATCTTCAAACTGTTGGTGCCGCTACTCGTCAAGGAATAATAGCACTGTCTGTCCCCCTCCATCTGATTGACAACGATTGTGTCTACCTGCAGCCGCCACAGACTGCGGACCACATTTTCTTTTTTCTCGCCAGTCAATCGGACGATATCATTGCAGCTCATTGTCGGATAGTAAAGGAACAGGTACATAATGGTAATTTTAATGTCCGTATCAAAGATTGTTGCAAATACCAATAAAGGATCTATCATTACCCGCGTTCCACCTCCTTCAACACATGCGCACCGAAAATTACCGCCGATACAGCTTCTTCGCACAAGCAACATAGTCATGAATGGCATTCGTGCTAGACTAATTTGCTTAACACGTCACTGATATTTCTCCCTTTCCATACTTATGGATAGATCTCCATACTCTTACTATATCTTTAAAGTTTGTCTTACAATAGTACGCACTTTTTTATCAGGTACTTACTTTTTTGTAAGCTACAGCTATAAGGATACTTAAACAAGGGGACGCAAAAAAAACTCCCTTTTGAAGCATTATAACGCTTCAAAAGGGAGGATGAAAATGATACAACTTTTAGCAGCCGTATCGGATCACAGAAAAGAGCGGATTCGTAATCCGTCTTCCTACTTCCTATCCAGGTTTATTTTTGTTCCAAGAGATTATTTTTGATATAATCCGTTCCCCAATCACTCATGCTGTTGATGATCGGCCTTAGGGAATCGCCAAGATCGGTTAATGAATATTCCACTCTGGGTGGCACTTCAGGAAATACTTCCCGTTTCACAATCCCATCAGTCTCCATCTTCCGAAGATTTTCAGTCAATACTTTTTGGCTGATGCCCTCAACCAATCGGTGCATCTCGTTAAAACGTTTGGTTCCTGTCAACAGTTCGCGCATTATCAGCAGTTTCCATTTATTTCCGATCAGATCCACGGTTGTCGCAACCGGACAAAATGGCAATTCTTCTTTGGTCAGCAACTTTTTCACCTCATAGATAGTAAGTTTCTTTTTGTAAGTTACCACGAATTATATACTTAAAAAGCGCTGATTTCAAATATTTCTTTCGGGTTCGTCAATAACTATGTAAAAAAAACAGGCTCCCAACGATGGTGTCATCGTCAGGAGCCTATTTTATGTGATACCGGCGGCCGGGGTCGAACCGGCACGCCCTTGCGGGCACTGGATTTTGAGTCCAGCGCGTCTGCCAATTCCGCCACGCCGGCATGATATGAAGAATGCAATTTTCCATCTTACTTGTACTTA
>NZ_JBAVFV010000052.1:0-1538 GCF_049684335.1 Trichococcus sp. | reverse complement strand
GTCCTAGTCTAACGACCGACACAAACAAATAGAAAAAAAGAGAAGCGGCCGCCCCAACGAGGCAATCGCTTCTCTTTTCTACTTTACAGTTTATTTGCTCATGTCTTCCAATTGGAAATGGATGGTTTCCATCGCTTGCAGCAAAGCTTCTGCTGTATCCAAAGAGGTCAAACAAGGAATGTTGTTTTCGACTGCTTCGCGGCGGATCAAGAATCCGTCGGTCTCGCTCGTCTTGCCTTCCGTCATCGTATTCACGACCAGGTTGATGCGGCCGTCGCGGATGGCATCAAGAATGTCGTTGCTGTTCTCATTGATTTTCTCAATGACATCAACTTTGATTCCTTCTGCTTCCAACGCTTTACCGGTACCTGTTGTAGCAACGATGTGGTAGCCTAACGAAATCAAGCGTTTCGCCAATGGGATGATTTCTTCTTTGTCTTTATCCGATACCGTCATCAACGCTGTACCGTAATCAGGCACATTCACGCCGGATGCGATGAAGCCTTTATACAAAGCTTTCGGCAAGTTGACGTCTTTACCGATGATCTCTCCGGTAGACTTCATTTCCGGTCCCAGTACGGTGTCTACTTTCTTCAGTTTACTGAAACTGAAGACTGGCATCTTCACGTATACGCCTGATTTAGACGGAACCAGACCTGTCTTGTAACCCATATCCTTCAGCTTCAGGCCTAGGATTCCTTTTGTGGCCAACTTCGCCATCGGAATACCAGTCACTTTGCTCAGGAACGGGATCGTCCGGCTCGCGCGCGGGTTCACTTCGATGATGTAGACCACGCCTTCGCTGATGACAAACTGGATGTTCACCAAACCAATGGTGTTCAAGCCTTGCGCCACACGGATCGTATAATCCTCGATCGTTTGGATCAATTCAGGTGACAGGTTTTGCGGCGGGTAAACAGCGATTGAGTCGCCCGAGTGGACGCCGGCACGTTCAATGTGTTCCATGATGCCCGGGATCAGGACGGTTTCGCCGTCGCAGATCGCATCGACTTCCAGTTCTTGTCCGATCAGGTAATGATCGACCAGGACTGGACGCTCGGGACTGGCCACGACCGCTTCGCGCATGTATTTCTCAAGGTCTGGTTGGTTGTAGACGATCTGCATCGCCCGTCCGCCCAATACGTAGGATGGACGCACCAAGACCGGATACCCGATTTCGTCGGCAACTGCGACCGCTTCTTCAACGGTCACGGCTGTTTTGCCGGGTGCTTGCGGGATATCCAAGTCGCGCAACAACTGTTCGAACAGTTTGCGGTCTTCGGCGCGGTCCAGATCTTCCAGGCTTGTACCCAGAATCTTCACGCCGTGTTTTACTAATTTGTCGGCCAGGTTGATGGCCGTTTGGCCACCGAACTGCACAACAACGCCCAGCGGTTGTTCCAGGTCGATAATGGCCATCACGTCTTCTTCGGTCAAGGGTTCAAAATACAGTTTGTCGGAGATCGAGAAGTCCGTCGAAACGGTTTCCGGGTTGTTGTTGACGACGATTGCTTCGTAGCCGGCTTCCTGGATCGCCC
>NZ_JBAVFV010000051.1:0-47322 GCF_049684335.1 Trichococcus sp. | reverse complement strand
GTGGATAACACGCCTTATCATTTGGTAGTTAGAGACTGGATATTGGAGCCCACCTGCTTATATGCGGGTTCAAAACTAGTAGAATATACTCACCGGCACCATCGGATTTCTAATAAAGTTTTATACTTTTGGAGCTGCTCTTTGAGCAGCTTTTTTTGCAGACTGAAATATACGGGATAGCATTTCTTCAGCAAATATCCCGTCATTTCCTTGAGGAGGACGCACTTTGGTTGAATTGTTGATTGCCCTTTTTTCATTATTATTGGTTTCGACCGGACTTTTCATGACATTGAAAGGCCCCACCGTCTTCGTGTTGGCTCCGGATCGGATCACCGAACAGCAACGCCAGCAGATCTGGCTCTTTTTCCGTAACGGTGGAGCCCTGTACATGTTGATCGGGTTTCTCTGCCTGCTGACGATTTTCTTCAGGAGTACCCTGCTTTATGCATTTTCTGTGCTGATCGCTTCAGGGTATACAGCACTATTCAGCATCCGGCTGGCGGGCATGATGAAAGATCAGGGCCACTGACCAATAAATTTCCGGTAAGAATCGCATACGCTTTCATTTTTACGGAAAGTGAAGTAAAATATACTTGTAAGCGATACTAGTTTAGAGGAGTGGTTAATATGTTTCAAGAGTATAAGAAAATTTTGATACCTGTTGACGGATCGA
This sequence comes from Trichococcus sp., assembly GCF_049684335.1. Classification (GTDB taxonomy): domain Bacteria; phylum Bacillota; class Bacilli; order Lactobacillales; family Aerococcaceae; genus Trichococcus. The sequence continues at coordinate 46,649 of NZ_JBAVFV010000051.1, read as the reverse complement.
GAGAATCAGAATTATCCTTCCGTAAAGCAGTGGAAGTGGCCAAACGGAATAAAGCAGCCATCATCATCACTCATATTATCGATACAAGAGCTATACAAACCCCTACAGGTTTTGAAGGTAGCTTCACGGATGAAATTGTCCGCCAATCCAAAACGTTGATGGAAGAATACAAAACCTATGCCACGAACGAAGGCATAACGGATGTTCAAACCGTCATCGAATATGGTTCACCAAAAGCCATCATCGCAAAAGATTTGCCTGCCGAATACGGCGTGGATCTGATCATGATCGGCGCGACCGGCCTTAATGCCGTCGAAAGACTGTTCATCGGCTCCGTTTCCGAGTATGTCATCCGCAACGCACCCTGCGATGTGCTGGTCGTCCGGACCGACCTGGAGAATAAACCAAAACCTAAAAAATGACAAGCAACAGCCTAGCCTTCCGCTTAAAAAAATTCAACAAAAAAATTCCGTTATACCAGCAATTGGCATAACGGAATTTTTATTTTGTATGAATATTTTTAGCTGAAACGCACAACATCACGAGCGATCATTGCCTCTTCGTCCGTAGGGATCAACAATACTTTAACTTTTGAATCGTCAGTTGAAATGATTCTTTCAACGCCGCGGACATTGTTCTTTTCATCGTCGATTTCGCAACCGAACCAAGAAATGCCATCGATGATGATTTTACGGGTAGGCGCAGAATTTTCACCAACGCCGGCAGTGAAGACGATCGCATCCACACCGTTCATGATTGCAACGTATTGTCCGATGTATTTTTGGATACGGTTGTAGAAGACATCCAATGCGATTTGAGCTTGGTCATTGCCGTTTTCTGCGGCAGTCTCAACATCGCGCATATCACTTGATACGCCGGAAAGTCCTAACAGTCCTGATTTTTTGTTCAGGATGTCAACGAATTCATTGATATCCGAGATACCCAGTTTGCCCATCAAATAGGCGATCAAAGATGCATCGATGTCACCTGAGCGTGTTCCCATTGTGATACCTGCCAATGGCGTGAAGCCCATGGATGTGTCGATTGATTTTCCGCCCTGGACAGCAGTGATGGAACCGCCGTTACCGATATGGCAAGTAACAATCTTCAATTCTTCGATCGGTCTTCCCAACATTTCAGCAGCGCGTTCCGCAACGTATTTGTGGCTTGTTCCATGTGCGCCGTATTTTCTTGCAGCATATTTTTCATAGTAATCCATCGGAATGCTGTAAAGGTAATTTACTTTCGGCATTGTTGTATGGAAAGATGTATCGAAGACAGCAACACTTGTGATGTCAGGCAACAATTTTTTAAATGCACGGATTCCAGTAGCGTTCGCTGGGTTATGCAATGGCGCCAATTCAGCCAATTCTTCGATTTGTTCCAGAACAAGATCATCCACTCGTGCAGAATCTTTGAAGATTTCTCCGCCGGCAACGACACGGTGTCCGACGCCTGTGATCTCATCGTAGCTTGAAATGATGTTTAGTGCTAATAATTGATCCAGTAAGTTATGCACTGCAATCTCATGGTTCGCAATATCTTCCGTTACTTGGAATTTTTTGCCTTCTCCGTGTTTGATTGTGAAGACGGAATCGTTCAAACCGATTCTTTCGATAATTCCGGTTGCAAGTACTTCCTGATCAGGCATAGCGTATAATGTAAATTTCAAGCTTGAGCTACCAGCATTGATAGCGATGATTTTTGACATTTTTTTCTCCCCTTTAAATTGACTGATTTTTCTTATATCTCTAATAAATATTATATCATCTTTGCGCTCCAATTGTGGAAAATATCTAGGAAAGATTGCATCTTTTGTGCGTTTTTAAGATCTGGAATTTCCCCCAAAAGCACTTGTTCGGCTTGAATCGATTTTTCACCATTTTTTTGAACAATAATGATTGATTTTTTCATTCCATTTTTGTGGAACAGATCTGCCGGAAGGCTTAAAAATGCCTGTATATGAACGTTTTCCTTTAGCCACCCCATTAATACAGATGTTTTATCTGTTTCAAAAATATCCGAAGGAACGATAAAAATCCCCCAGCCGGATTCTTTCAGATAGTTCACATTTTGTTCAAACATTAAGAAATGCGCAAAAGAATTCCCTTCTGAAAAAGCTGTTTTGTAGTTTTTTGCGCGGTCGTTTACTGGATAATAGCCGATTGGAAAATCCGATACCATGATATCCGAAGGTTCAATCAACAGTTCCTGCAGGCTGTCTGAATGGGTGTAATGGATTTTTTCGGACAATCCCATCAAGGATCCGCTGTTGGCCGCGACACTGATCAACAGGTCATCGTTGTCAACTGCTTCCGCAGTCACTTCATTGCCTCTGCTTGCCAAATGCGCCAGAACGATATTGAGAAGATTCCCTGTTCCTGCTGCCAAGTCTGAAACATGCAGTTTTTCTGTCTTATCTTTTTTTATTTCTCCGATGAAATAAGCGATCAGATACGCAATCGTGTCCGGAGTCATTTGATGATTCATCTGGAGCTTGTCTTCTTTCGTTGCTTTGATGAAAGTCAGTTGTATGCTCTTGCGGATGATTTCTTTGTCCAATGCTTCCAAATTCATCTTTTTGTAGAGGCTATTCAGGCGTTCGATTGCCTCATTTGAAGGCAAACCTTCCACTTGTTGTGCTTTCCCTTCAAAGGAAAGATTTTCCAGCGTTTCGGACAACGCTTCTACATATGAAAGTTCAGCTTCCGTTTGAAGTAATTTGATGGCTTCATCCATTAAACCGAAAAGACTCTCAACATTTGTTGCTTTCAAGTCGTTCACCGTCCCTTACTTTTTGTTGTTTTATAAAATACAAAAAAACCTGCGAAGGAAGTGAATGATCATTTGCCCCCGCAAGGTTTTTTGTGTGTATGTAATTGGTTGATCGGCAAAAGTACAAGTATTATTTAGCTGTAGGGTATACAGAAACTTGTTTTTTGTCACGGCCTAAACGTTCGAAACGAACGACACCGTCAACTTTTGCAAATAGAGTGTCATCTCCACCGATACCGACGTTAGTACCTGGATGGATTTTTGTTCCGCGTTGACGGTACAAAATCGATCCGCCAGTTACTGTTTGTCCGTCTGCACGTTTAGCGCCTAAACGTTTAGATTGGGACTCACGTCCGTTGGTAGTAGATCCGCCCCCTTTTTTGTGGGCGAACAATTGTAGATTCAATTTCAACATGTGGTTTGCACCTCCTTATTAAGTAGTACAGTTTTTATTGCATTTTTATGGTCACATAATCTGGATATGTCTGAGCGACATCTTCCAGTGAATAGAATAGATGCTTCAGTAAAATCTGCGTAATGTATTGCTGTTCCGCTTCCCTTTCGGAAAGTATTTCTGCATAGAGATACCCGCCTTCATCATCAGCTTCATCAACAAGCATCTGGTAACCGGCTAAACGTTCAACGCTATTCACAGTTTCGATGGCCAGTACAGAAACAGCGGCACAGATAATATCTTCACCTGCTACTCCATACCCGGCATGTCCCGTAATCTCGAAAGAAAGCAGGTTGCCATGGTCATCTTCTTTAAATTTCACTTCAATCATGGTTATTCACACTCTTATGCTTTGATTGCGTCAATGATTACTTTTGTATAAGGTTGACGATGACCTTGCTTGCGGTGTGTATCTTTTCTTCTCTTGTATTTGAAAGTAGTTACTTTCTTTTCTTTGCCCTGTTTTTCAACAGTGCCTTCTACAGAAGCACCTGTTACGAATGGAGCGCCAATTTTGGTTTCTTCTCCACCTACAAATACGATTTCATCAAAAGTTACTTTATCACCAGCTTCAGCATCTAATTTTTCAATGTAGATCGCTTGTCCAACTTCAACTTTTAATTGTTTACCACCTGTTACGATAATTGCGTACATATTCTCTGCACCTCCTTATTTTACTTAGACTCGCCAAACGAAGTGCCCTTTAAGGTCTTATGACTCCCATTCGTGCGGTTGTAGCCGTGGTGCGCACATTTACAACATTAATAGCTTATCAAAATTTAAGCCTCAAGTCAACCTAAATCAAAACATTCGTCAAATAAGATACCTTTTGTCTCCCTGAGGATCAAAAATGATTAAACAAAAAAACAGGGCAGCTGCCCTGTTTCTTGTTCGGACTGTCCGATTTTTTGCATCATGATCAATGATTTCTTACGAATTCGCTTGAGGATACAATCCGGGTGCCGTATTGTTGTCCGAACTCGGTATCATGTGTGACAATCAGGATGCCAGTTCCTCCTGCTGCAATTTCCTGTATCAGCTTGCCGATGCTGTCGGAGGATTCGCGATCGAGCGCAGACGTGGGTTCGTCAAAACAAAGTACGCGTGGATTCAGCATCATCGCCCGAGCGATTGCGACCCTTTGCTTCTGGCCTCCAGACAAAGTCGAAGGCATCGCCTCCAGTTTGTCTTCCAATCCCATTTGCTCCAATAATCCGGCTGCCTTCGCCGCCAACACTTCACGGCTGCCCAACTTTTGCGCAAGCGGCGCCTCCAGCAGATTGTCCAGCACAGTAAGGTTCGGGAACAAAGCATAATCCTGAAACACCATACCGATTTTGTTTTGGTAAAGGCGCCTTTTTTTGCGGTCTACATACTCCGCGCCCTTCAAACCTTGTTTGCACAAGACGGCATCCTCGATTGAAATGGTGCCTTGGTCTGCTTTTTCAAGATTGTTAAGCAAACGCATCAATGTTGTTTTACCCGTTCCGGAACGCCCCACAAGCACAACGATCTCGTTGGAATCGATGTGGAAAGAAAAATCATCGATAACGGTTATGTCATGATAAGACTTTTTTAAATTCATCGCATTTAATAGCATGATTGCCGCTCCCCCCTAAAAGTTCCCTTTGGATTCAAGTTTATTCAGCAGCACCGTAATGACAGCCGTAACGGATAGATAGACGATACCTACTGCCAAGAAAGGCACTAACGAGGCATATGTATTCGCGGCAATTTGCCCCGCGCGCAACAGTTCCCCGAGACCGATGACATAAACCAAAGATGTATCTTTTACTAGCGCAATCACTTCATTCCCTACAGATGGCAATACAATCTTAGTGACCTGCGGAATGATGATTTTGAAAAACCCTCTGACCTTACCGATACCCAACACCGAAATGGCCTCGAACTGTCCTTTCGGAACTGCAGTGATACCTCCACGGAAGATTTCCGCATAATAGGCAGCGTAATTGATCATATATGCCAAAATTGCTGCCGAAAAACGATCCAACGTAATGCCTATCAGTGGCAAACCGAAGAAAACAAACATCAATTGCAACAGCAATGGCGTCCCTCTCATGATGAAGACATATATCTGGATCAGAAAACCCAGCCACTTCGGTCCGTAAACCCGGATGACGGCAATCAGAAATCCTAACGGAATGCTGGAGATCCCTATGATGAAGAACAACGTAAGTGTCATCTTCAAGCCGTCAAGCAATGATGGCAGTATCATCTGTATCAAGTCCATTTCATAAACCTCTTTCTTACCCTATATTTTCGTTATTCATTATAGAACCATTTGTCGTATATTTCATCGAAAGTTCCGTCGTCTTTCATGTCGGCCAAAGCAGCATCGATACGCTCCTGCAAGTCCGTGTTATCCTTTTTGAAGGCAACCGCCATCTCGTCTTCCCCAAAGTTATCATCCAGGACACGGTAGATGTCTTTACCGGACTGTTTCATGTAGTAACGTCCGTAGACTTCACCGACGACGATGGCATCCACGCGGCCCGATTCCAGGTCGCTGAAGGAATTGTTATTGGAAGGATAAAGCACCAGATCTCCGCCCAACTTTTCAAATATCCCTGATGCATCGTCCATGATTTTGTCCACAGAACTGGAAGATTGTTGTGTCGAAACCAACTTCCCTTCCAGGTCTGCTTTCGTTTGGATCTCGCTGTCCTTCAAAACGATGATGGATTGCGCATCCACGATGTACGGTTCGCTCAAGAGGACCTTTTCAGCCCGTTCCGGCGTGATCGCATAGCCATTCCAGATCATGTCGATGTTCCCGGATTCCAATTCAGTTTCCTTCATTGCCCAATCAATCGGTTGAAAAACCATTTTGGCTCCGATCCGTTCACCGACCTCTTTCGCCAGATCGACATCGAATCCGATGATTTCATTGTTGTCATCACGGAATCCCATCGGCGCAAACGTGTCATCCAAACCCACGACCAACGTTTCCTCAGCATCCGCTTTCGAGCTGGCGGAATCGTCCTCAGCAGTTTCGCCGTTACATCCAGCCAACAACAATAAACCCGTTCCGATAAAAGCAGCTTTTTTTAGTTTGTCCAACATGCGGATTTCCTCCTTCAAAAAACAATTATGTTATTCAGCGAACCAAGTTGTGTAGATTTCATCGTACGTTCCATCTTCACGCATGTCGTTCAACGCTCCATCAATCGCTTCTTTCAGTGCGACATCTTCCTTGCGGACACCCACACCATATTCTTCCTCGCCAAAATTATCGGTAAGAACGGTATACTTTTCTTCACCTTTTTGCTTCATAGTGTAACGTCCCAATACTTCATCAACGACGATTGCATCACTGCGTCCGCTTTCCAGGTCGTTGAAGACGTCATTGAAAGTAGGGTACAAGATTGGTGTGCCCCCATCAAACTTAGCAGCAATTCCTGTTTCGTCGGCATTGATGGCATCGAATGCTGCAGACCCTTGTTGCGTCGCGACTACTTTACCAACCAAATCGGCTTTTGTCTTGATATCACTGTCAGCCATTGTGACGATGATTTGGCTATTGTTCAGATAAGGTTCTGTGAAAAGTACTTTCTCTTTGCGCTCTTCCGTGATGGTATAGCCATTCCAGATCATGTCGATATTCCCGGAAGCCAATTCGGTTTCCTTCATTGCCCAATCAATCGGTTGGAAAGTGATTTCTACATCCAAGCGTTCAGCAACCTCTTTCGCCAAGTCGACATCGAAACCGACGATTTCGCCGCTCTCATCTTTAAAGCCCATCGGTGCAAAGGTATCGTCCAGCCCCATCACCAATGTTTCTTTGATTCCTGAAGCTTCCGATCCGGTTGCAGAAGAATCTTCAGCAGCTCCTCCACCGCATGCAGCCAATAAACTTGTAGACGCCAACAACATTAATGCTAATTTTTTCATATTCTTCTCCTCCATATATGTGTACTTTTTTATTACCGTATTTTGTGGTGGCCCCTCATCAAGCCATTTCCAATAAAAAAAGCCCTCTAACTTCCGGCTGAAAGTTAAAGGACGATTGAAGTCGTGGTTCCACCTTTTTTTGCGGCATCTTCACAGAAACCGCCTCATAACGTTCCATTTGAAACGTCAGTGCTGTAACGGGCACAACCGAGTCAACCTAATGAGGGCAGCGGATGCTGTCTTTTCGGCATTCTTGCTCAGAGATGTGATTTCACTGATCGCTATTGTTTGCTCGCACCACCCGCAAACTCTCTGAAAATAGGCAAAAGTTACTTTTTCTCTTCATTGCATTTAGAATTTAAGACAATAATACCACAGCGTTCGTTAAATGCAAGTATTTCATTAAAAAAAGTCTCATTCATTTCTCATCCTGTTTAATCATACATCCAAGATACAAGCTTAAACAAGGGATAATATATTACAATGAACAACACAATGTTCAACACGATTGTCGGTCCTAGACGTTCTGAAGCGAAGGCGCTGAAATCAAGCTGCGTAATGTCCATTAAGCTGTAAAAGCCAAAAACAAATGAATCTACCGCTACAATTGCCATGATGAACAACAAGGCCAACACGAAAACATTTTCCGTCAGATATTTTTGCATTTTCTTCACAAAATACACGATTACCGCAAAAGCCACTGCGTATACACCCAATATGCCGCTGTAATAACTGTCGAACAGCAGCCCGAACAGAACCGCGTACATCTGCATCGGCTGCTTTGGGAAATAGTAGGAAAAAAGCACGAACCCGAACAGTGCCAGGTGCGGCACGAGGATATACTCTTCACTGACGAACTGGCCCGGGAAGGCATTAATCAAAAAGCCATCCAAAATGATAAGCAAGTATAGCATCACGGGGATGAAATAAGTGTGATGCAAAGATCTGTTCTGCACCATCACTCACCACTCCCGCTCAGCCGTTTGATGACCGTCACGAAGCGGATATTATAAACCTCTCCGGCAGGCTCAATCGTCACCTGCTTGAACAGGCCGTAGCTGTCCATGGATACTTCTTTAACGGTTCCGATCAACAAGGCGCTTGGCGAAACGCCTCCTAAGCCTGAAGTGATCACACTGTCGCCCGGATTGATAACCGCATCAGGGGCAATCTGGGACATGGAAAGCATCTTCGTGTTCTCATCATAGCCATTGACGATGCCATGAACGGGACCGGATTCCGTTTGGATTTCAGCTGACACCCGGTTAGTCGTATCGTTCGAAGTAGTCAACAAGAGAACTTTCGCGCTGCTTGAATTGACTTCGGATACACGGCCGATCAGACCGTTTCCGGCCATCACCGACATGTCGACCTCTACCCCGTCCTGTGATCCTTTGTCGATGACGATTTGGTTCAGCCAACTATCCGGGTTGCGGGATACTACAGAAGCATTGATTTGTTCATACTCTGATAAAGTGCTTTTTAATTCAAGCTCTTCCTGCATCCGTGCATTTTCTTGCTCCAGATTATAGACTTTCACTTGCAGCTCATAAACGGTATCAATTTTACTTTTTAAAGATTGATTTTCTTCATACGTATTCATCAGGTTATCGACTGAATCAACAAAATTCGCCACTACTTCCGCAGGCTTAGAAAATATTCTCGCAATGGAGCCTGTCACATCGTTCCCTACTTGTTGCGGTATCGATGTATCTTCTCTTTTGTTGGTGAGAGAATATGCTATCAAGCTGATAAAGGTGATTACACTGATCAATAGGATGATCAATTTTTTATTGTTAAAAAACTGATTCACATTGACACCTCATTTCGTACATCACTTTCAATTACATTCATTATGCTTAATGCCTTAAATTTTTACGCTTGTACACGTTAATATTCTTCAATGTTTCACCTGTCCCGATGGAAACGCAATCCAATGGGTCGTTGGCGATAAATACAGGAACTTCCGCTTCCGCTGAAATGACTTCAGCAATGTTTTTCAACAAAGCGCCGCCGCCTGTCAGAACGATGCCATGGTCAATGACATCAGCAGATATTTCGGGAGGGGTTTCTTCCAGCACTTCCCTCACGGAAAGGATGATATTCTCGACCACATCATGAATCGCAACCGCTACATCCTCAGCATGGATCTCCAAAGTTTTGGGCAGACCGTTCACCATATCCCGGCCTCTTATTTCCATGGAGCCGTAAGAAGCTGCCTTTTCGATGTCGGCACAGCCGATTGTTATTTTGATGTTTTCGGCAGTGCGCTCACCGATCAGCAGACCGTATTTTTTGCGTATGAATTGAATGATCGCCTCATCCATACGATCACCCCCAGCTGTGCTCGAGCGGCTTGTAACGATTCCACCAAGGGAAATCGTCGCGACGTCCGTCGTCCCGCCACCGATGTCCACCACCATATTGCCTGTAGGTGCATGCACGGGAAGTCCCGCGCCCACCGCAGCAGCGAAAGGCTCTTCTATGATGAATGCTTCTTTGGCGCCTGCTGTCCGGGTAGCATCCAGGACTGCCCGTTTCTCGACTTCCGTCACACCACTCGGTACGCAGACCATCACATATGGTTTTATGAATGCATTACCAGTCGCTTTTTTGATGAAATATTTCATCATTGCGACGGTTGTATCATAATCCGCAATGACGCCTTCCTTCATCGGACGGGATGCCACAATAGTGCCGGGTGTCCTGCCAAGCATCTGGAAAGCCTCTTCCCCAACGGACAGAATCTCCCCCGTATGGATATTTTTGGCGACGACAGAAGGTTCTCTGATTACGATGCCCTTGCCGGCTATGAAGACGATCGTATTGGCCGTACCTAAATCAATTCCGATGTTTTTACCCTTAAAATTCAAACTTACCAAGTACTTCTCATCCTTCCGTCTGATTGACTACAAACTCTCCCACAAACAAATTCTTTTCTATTTTACCACAAACCGGAACAAGAAAAACATCAATGTAACAAACAAAAGAAAGAATTAATCTATTTGACAGGAATGCCGTCAATCGGTAATACTGACGCAAGTAATTCATTATAGTTGACACAATATATTACATGAATCACAGTGAATCAGAAAGCGGCTTGGCATTTAAAAAGGGCCCGAGACAGTGTCCCGGACCCTTTGATCGTTTAAGTTAAGGAAAATTAGATTTTTTCTACGTTAGAAGCTTGCGGTCCACGGTTTCCATCAACGATTTCGAATGAAACTGCTTGTCCCTCTTCTAATGATTTGAATCCGTCGCCTAAGATAGCTGAGAAATGTACGAATACATCGTCTCCGCTTTCGCGTTCGATAAATCCAAAACCTTTTTCTGCGTTAAACCATTTTACTGTTCCTTTTTCCATGAAAAATTCCTCCTCGTGCAAAGCACTCAAAATGTGATTCTTGCTTTAGGTACGATAGGAATGTTCAAGACAACCTTCTCTTTACCAAACAAAAACACTAATATAATGATATATCAGGTTTTCCGATATTGCAAGTTTTTTGCCATCAAATTTTCATTTCAGCTAACGGAAATAATTGCGGAATAAGCGCCTAAATGATCCCGTATTCCCGCAGGCTGAGATAATCATCGACCCCGATGATGAAATGATCGAGAATCTCAATACCCATCATTTCTCCGCATTCCACCATTCGGCGGGTAAACACCAAATCAGCTTCAGAGGGATCGGGATTCCCGGAAGGATGGTTGTGCGCGAGGATGATCCGCGCCGCGGCAAACCTTACCGCCTCACGAAAAATTTCGCGCGGATGCGCAACCGAACTGTTCAGACTGCCTATGAATATCGTCTTCTTCTTGATGATTTCGTTCTTTGTGTTCAGATAGACAGCCACCACGTGTTCCTGCTGGAGGTCGCGCATCTCTTTCTGCAAAAGTGTTCCTGCGCTTTGCGTCGAGGTGATCGTACCGCTCTTCAATTGCGTGGCATTGGCTACACGGACTCCCAATTCGACACAGGCCTTTATTTCGATCGCTTTGGTTCGGCCGATTCCGTGGATCGAAGTCAATTCTTCCAGCGAGGCCATCTTTAAAGAATGCAAATCCTCGAACTCATTCAGAACCCGCAAAGCCAACTGCATAACATTGCTGTCCCTGGGCCCTGTACGCAGAATGATCGCCAATAATTCATGCGTCGCTAAGGCTTTTTCTCCGAATTGATCCAATCTTTCACGCGGGCGCGAGGCTTTCGGAACCTCCATCAGCAGATTTGTTTCTTGCACCATCCTGTTTTACCCCTTTCTTTCTGTCTACTCAATAGATACGCAGGAAGGGGCGAAAACAGGTTATTTCTCTTTCAACCAATCCATGACCGCGTGCAGGTCCGGTAAAATGGCCGTCGTTTTTGCTTTCGCTTCGCCATCCGGAACGATCAGATCCGGGATCATGATCACTTCAATGCCCGCATCGTAGGCCGCACGGATGCCGTTAAGCGAATCTTCCAGGATCAGACAGTCCTCTTTCGGAATGTCGAGGGGTTCCCAGGCGCTCAAGAAAATTTCCGGATCCGGTTTGGCGAAGGATACTTCATCCCCGCAGACCTGGTAACGGAAGTACTGCGAAATATCAGCCAATTCGAGGTAAAAGCTGACCTCTCTCCTCCGGCTGCTGGAAGCAACGACGCACACCACGCCTTCCTCTTTCAGAAAGGCCAGCAGATCATAAAGCCCTTTTTTGATCGGAAGCCCCTTCTCGGAAGCGATGTCCGTCTGCCTCTTCTTCATTTTTCTCAGGAATCGCTCCGCCAGTTCAGCGTCGCCGAAGTCGGAGGCTAATTCAGGCATCACATCCCTATCGGATCGTCCTACTTGTTTCAGGTAATAATCGAAGTCGAATGCTATCGGCAAAGCCAGCTCTTCAGCCAATTCGCCTTGCGCCTGGTATCCCAACGTTTCCGTATCGAACATCAATCCATCCATATCAAAAATGACCGCTTTTTTACGCATCTCAAAACTCCTTATTCTTTAATAAATAATGTCTTACTTCAGAAAGAAAATACAGTGAGCCTGTGATCAATAACAGGCCCTCTTCGGATTGCTTCGCCTTCAGATCATCGATTGCAATGCGCCAATCTTCATAGGCCGCAGTTTCGGATACGCCCATCCGCTCGCACAGCTCCTTGACCGATGCAGCTCTGGGGAAATCAAAACTGGTCACGTAAAGCTTGCTGTCAGGGATTGACTTGATCAACTGGCCCATTTCCTCCAGGTCCTTATCCGCCAACGCCGCCAACAGAATGGTGATGTCCTTATCCGAAAACTTCTTCTTGACCGCTTCAGTCAGAACTTCCATAGCCGGAATATTATGGGCCCCATCCAGCATGACAAACGGTTCTTGCGAAACGATTTCCATCCGAACTGGCCAAGCTGTCCCCAGAAGCCCTGCTTTTATCGTGGTTTCTGAATAGTCTAAAGCGTATTTTTGGCAGAACAGCAAGAAAGCTTGCAGCGCAGTGGCCGCATTATCGACTTGATGGCCACCCATCAAGGCAATTTCCAGGTTTTCAAAAGTCCCAAACGGAGAGAAAAAGTCAAAGAGCTCATGGTAATCAGAACCCTCATGCCAATTGGAGACGCTGAAATCCGGGCCGAATACATGCAAGGGCGCAGCCTGCTTTTCCGCAGTGTCCCGCATCACCGACAAAGCCTCTTCTGGCAATCTTCCAATGACGACCGGTGTCCCTTTCTTGATGATGCCCGCTTTTTGATAGGCGATTTTCTCAATTGTATTTCCGAGAATATTGCTGTGATCTTTGCCTATCGTCGTGATGAGCGACAAATCCGGCTCGGCAACATTCGTGCTGTCGTAAAGACCGCCCAGGCCGACTTCCAACAATACGACATCGCACGGGTGGGAGCCAAAATAGGAGAACATCATGGCGGTCACTACTTCGAATTCCGTCAGCGGGCCCATATCCGTCAGGCCGATTTCCTCATAGAGTGCGTACAGAATGTTCGCTTGTTCCAATACGTCCTCATCCGAAATGTTCGCTCCATTCACGCCAATCCTTTCATTGAAACTGACGATATGCGGCGAGGTGAAGGTTCCCACCGTATAGCCAGCCGCCATGAACAGGCTTCTTAAGTAAGCAACATTCGACCCTTTTCCATTTGTTCCGGCAATATGGATGGATCTGAATTTACGTTCCGGATGATCCAGTTTTTCCATCAACCATTTCATCCGGACTATTCCCGGTTTAGGACCCATGCCTTTGCGGGTATGGATCCATTCCATCGCTTCTTCATAAGTTGCAAACATCTACCGCTTCACTCCATTTCCATTTAAGAAGAACCCTATCCACAAAGGTGCTTGCTAATAGGGTTCTTCCTGTTCAATTCAATTTAATTCTATGGTCAAGCCAACTGTTCTTTCAGAGCAGCGATGCGTTCTTTCACAGCCGCCAATTTTTCTCGGTATTCCGTTCCTTTTTGTTTCTCCCCATCAATTACAGCCTGCGGAGCTTTGCTGACGAATTTTTCATTATTCAATTTGCTTTCCACACGGTCGACTTCTTTTGTCAATTTCTCCGCTTCCTTTTCGAGACGGGAAATCTCATCTTCCAATTTGATCAGACCCGCTAAAGGCATGTACACTTCTCCGCCTGAGAATACGGCGGTGACAGCATCGCTGGCTGCCTGGATGTGTAGACCGATTTCCAGCGTATCCGGATTGCAGAAACGGAAGATGTAGGATTCGTTGGCGCGGAAAATCGCTTCGGTCGCCTCGTCATTCACTTTCAGCTGCATCGGAACTTTCTTGGACAACGGTGTGTTCATTTCAGCGCGGACATTGCGGACGCCGCGGATCAATTCGATCAGTTTTTCCATCGCTTCCTCAGCTGCCTCATCGATATAGCTGTCCCTTGCTTCCGGATAGGCTGCCGTCACGATAGAATCGCCTTGATGCGGTACATTCTGCCAGATTTCTTCGGTGACGAACGGCATGACCGGATGCAATAAGCGCAAGACATTATCCAAAACATACGCCAAGATGCTGCGGGTTGTGCGTTTTGCCTCTTCATTTTCCCCTTGCAGAACTTCTTTGGACATTTCGATATACCAGTCACAGTAATCATCCCAGATGAAACGGTACAACAATCGGCCGGCTTCACCGAATTCAAATTTCTCGAACAGATCCGTCACTTTTGTGATGGTCTTGTTCAGGCTGGAAAGGATCCATTTATCGGCGATAGTCTTTTCCCCTGAGATGTCGATGTCGTCGAAAGTCAGATCTTCCAAATTAAGCAGCACGTAACGGCTGGCATTCCAGATTTTGTTGATGAAGTTCCAGGATGCATCCATCTTCTCATAGCTGAAGCGCACGTCCTGTCCAGGTGCGGAACCGTTAGCCAAGAACCAACGCAAAGCATCCGCTCCGTATTTTTCGACGACTTCCATCGGATCGATTCCGTTTCCGAGCGATTTGCTCATTTTGCGGCCCTGCTCATCACGGATCAGACCATGGATCAGCACATTCTCAAACGGACGCTTTTCAGTGAACTCCAGACTCTGGAAGATCATCCGGCTTACCCAGAAGAAGATGATATCATAGCCGGTAACCAACGTGCTGGTTGGGAAATAACGTTTGAAATCTTCCGCATCTTCATCCGGCCAGCCCATTGTCGAGAACGGCCAAAGCGCTGAGCTGAACCACGTATCCAGAACATCCTCATCCTGCGTCCAGTTTTCGCTGTCGCTCGGAGCTTCCATGCCTACGTACATTTCGCCGGTTTCCTTATGATACCAAGCTGGGATTTGATGTCCCCACCATAATTGGCGAGAAATGACCCAGTCATGGACGTTGCCCATCCAAGTCAGGAAGGTATTCTCAAATCGTTCCGGATAGAAGGAAACTTTTTCTTCTGCGGATTGATTTTCGACCGCACGCTCAGCCAACGGTTGCATTTTGACGAACCATTGCGTCGAGATGCGCGGTTCCACAATAACGTTTGTGCGTTCCGAATGTCCGACACTGTGGGTCATTTCCTCAATTTTGACCAAATAGCCCAGTTCTTCCATATCTTTTACGATCGCTTTGCGCGCTGCAAACCGATCCATCCCTGCATATTTTCCGGCCGCTTCGTTCATCGTCGCATCATCGTTCATGACATTCACTTGCGGCAAATCATGGCGCAACCCGACTTCAAAGTCATTCGGGTCATGCGCAGGTGTGATCTTAACGACACCAGTCCCGAAGTCCATCTCAACATAATCATCAGCGATCACGGGGATTTCCCGATTCACCAGCGGTAGCTTCACGGTCTTGCCGATGAACTGCTGATATCTTTCATCTTCCGGGTGAACCGCGATGGCAGTATCGCCCAACATGGTTTCGGGACGGGTAGTCGCCAACTCTAGGTAGCCTGAGCCATCCGTCATCGGATAGCGGAAGTGATAGAAGGCACCCTGAACGTCCTTGTGGATAACTTCAATATCAGATAAGGCTGTTTTCGCTTTAGGATCCCAGTTGATGATGTAGGCTCCGCGATAAATCAAGTCTTTTTCATACAATCCAACAAAGACTTTGCGAACCGCATCCGACAGTCCTTCATCGAGAGTGAACCGCTCGCGGTCATAATCAACGGAAATGCCCATTTTCCCCCATTGCTCACGGATGACGCTAGCATAATCCTCTTTCCATTCCCAAACCTTTTCGACAAAGGCTTCTCGGCCCAGGTCATACCGGGTAAGGCCATCCTCGGCTAATTTTGCTTCAACCTTGGCTTGGGTGGCGATGCCGGCGTGGTCCATCCCAGGCAACCATAATGTATCGAATCCTTGCATGCGTTTTTGGCGGATCAACATATCCTGCAGCGTCACATCCCAAGCATGGCCCAAGTGCAGTCTGCCCGTTACGTTCGGAGGCGGAATCACGATCGAATACGGTTTTTTACTTTTGTCGCCGCTCGGCTTGAATAGCCCCGCTTCCACCCATTTTTGATATTTCCCTGCTTCTACTTGCTGGGGTTGATACTTTGTCGGCATTGCGTCTGCTTTAGACATTCAGCCACTTCCTCTCTCTTTTTTACATCGATTTTTTGCGAAAAAAAAACGTCCTGCATACGAATATGCAGGACGATATGAATCGCGGTACCACCTAAATTACAGGAATCAAATCCCTGTCTCTCTTTTTGATAACGGAGAATACTCCGAGCTGCGCTACCCAGTCCACAGACCTTCACACAGCTTGCTCACAAGCTACTTCACTTTCCTTCCCCAAAAAAGCTTTCAGCAAACGCTTTTCTCTCTTATGTGGTTCCGGCTAAGCTACTCTTCTTGATCGACGCTTATTTATACTTCACTAGTTTAGCATCTTTTGATTGAAATCTCAATGCGATTAAAGTAAATTTTTTGCAGCTGCCAACGCTGCCGCTTCATCCGGTTCCGTCGCGATTTCAGGGACGATCTCCATGTAGGAAAGAACGCCTTCTTTGTCGATGACGAATACGCTGCGTGCCAACTTGTCGCCTAATTTGGGCACTTTCAGTCCATAAGCTTCCCCAAACTCGCCTGCATCGTCATGCAACATCTGCATATCGATGCCGTTTGCCGAGCACCAGTTGATCAATTCTTCTTTTGTATTTTTCGAAACCGACAACAAGGTCAAGCCTTCGATATTTGCTGCCGTCTCGTTGAATTTGCGTGTTTGTTTGTCGCAAACGCTCGTGTTGATGTCCGGGAATACGCTGATTAAGACAACCGAACCGCGCAAATCATCCAAAGATACCTTTTCGTCTTCTGTATTGTACAACGAAAATGCCGGTGCCTTCTCCCCAACTACGGGTTGACTCCCTAAAACTTCAACAATTTCACCTTTTAATGTCACTTGCATGAAAACATTCCCCCTTATCCGATAGTACTTTCATTATACAGATAAGTGGTGATTTATGGTAAGGATACGCTCTTGCCGGACGGGTTACAGCAAATCCGAAAAGAGAGCCTCGTCTTGACTGGCGGTATCCTCTCTGCCGGTTATGCTTGATATGACAATGCCTGCAACCGCGCGTGCCACGAGCGGTTCCACATCAAGGATCGCTTCAAATCGTCTGGCTTTATCCAAATGCGGTTTCGTTTTGGGTGACGGTGGCGCAAAAATCGTGCAGCAGTCTTCGAAAGGTTGCACCGACAGATCAAAGGTATCGATTTTCTGTGCCAAATCGATGATTTCCAATTTATCCATCGTTGCGACAGGACGAATGATCGGTGTCGTTGTGACATCGTTGATGGCAATCATACTCTCCAGCGTCTGGGAAGCGACTTGGGCCAAAGATTCCCCATTAAAGATAGCCAGACCTTTGCGTTCGGCTCTGATGGCATCGGTGATGCGCAGCATCATTCGGCGCGTGATCGTCATCAGATAATCCGCAGGAATCTTCTCTTTGATTTCTTCCTGGATCTCCGTGAACGGCACTTCGATGAACTGGATTTCACCGCCGAATTTAGTCAATTTGGCAGCCAAATCTTTGGCTTTCTGCAACGCTTGCGGACTTGTGTAAGGTGGGCTGTGGAAATGCACCGCCTCAATCTTCACGCCGCGCTTCATGGCAAGATAACCGGCTACCGGTGAATCGATGCCTCCGGAAAGCATAAGCATGCCTCTGCCGCTGGAGCCGACAGGCAATCCGCCAGGCCCTTGATAGGTTTGCGTGCTCAGCATGATGCCGTTGGTTTTGATGTCTACACGCACAAGGATGTCCGGTTGCTTCATCTTGACTGAAATACCTGGGAAAGCATCCAGCACAGTGGCTCCCAGCTCGGCATTCATGAAGGTGGTGTCATGCTCGTAGGCGTGATCCGCGCGACGCGTAGCTATCTTGAATGTCTTTCCGGCAGTCTCCATTTTGGCAAGCAACTCCACCAAAACCCGTTTCACTTCATCGAGATCACGCGAAACCAAATAGACCGGTGAATAGTTTTGGATACCGAACACATGCTGCAGGCGTTCAATAATGACGGCCTCGTCAGCTCCGTTCAGGTCCAACAGCATAAAATCGTGCTCGGGTTTGATTTTGATCTGCGGATAATCCTTTGTGACCATCCTGACATTTTGCGCCAACTGTTGGACAAAACGTTTTTTATTTTTCCCTTTGGTCGACAATTCGCCAAAGCGGATTTGAATGTGCGTTTCCATTTATGTTCTCTTCCTATCTGTTAGTTATTCTATTGTATCTTTTTGAATTGTTCATGCAGCGTCCGGAAATGTTCAATGAAGGTTTCCGCTTCCGACTCCGTATTCTCGCCGGAAAGGCTTATCCTGACCGCACACTGGCTCCAGGAAACGGGTATGCCCATCGATCCCAACGTATAGGGCGTGCCTTTCTTTCGGCTTGAGCAGGCGCTGGTAGTTGAAATGAAGATATCCTGACTTTCGAAAGCATGGACCATCACTTCTCCCCTGACGCCTTTCATGGCAAAACAAAGGATATGGCCGGCGCCATCTTCAGGTGAAAAAATCCGGACATCTTCATATTCCGAAAGGGCCGCAACCAACTTACTCCGGACCAGCCGTTCTTGTTTTCGGCTGGATTCGCTGCCCTCAAGAGTCATGCGCAGGGCTTTCGCCATCGCTGCGACTCCCCCAACATTCTCCGTCGTGCTGCGCATGCCGGATTCTTGCCCGCCTCCCGTCAACAACGGCGCAATCCGCTTGCCATGTTTCTTGTAGAGAATGCCTACGCCTTTGGGTCCGTGGAATTTATGCGCTGAAAGCGACAGGAGATCCACTCGTGGGTGTCGGATCAGCGGCTCGCATTCACCGACTGCCTGCACGGCATCCACATGGAAATGGACCCAAGGATAATTTTCAAGCAGCTCGCCGATAGCCTCGATCGGCTGGATGCTGCCGACTTCATTATTGATAGCCATGACACTCAGCAGGATCGTATCTTTCCTTATGGCTTTCTCAAGCTCCTCAACGGATACGATTCCATTCGCGTCGACAGGCAAGTAGCTGATTTCAAAGCCTAGCTTTTCCAGTTGCTCCAACGACTTTGATACAGCAGGATGCTCAACGGAAGAAGCGATCATGTGTTTCCCTACTGCAAATTTCTCCATCGCTGTGCCTTTGATCGCCCAATTGTCGCTCTCCGTACCGCCGCTCGTGAAGAAAATTTCATCCGGCTGGGCGCCCAGTAAGTGTGCAATCTGTTTGCGCGATTGCTGAAGCAAAGCATCGGCTTCGTTGCCTAATCTGTGCAGACTGGAAGGATTGCCAAAAAATTGTTCATTGACCTTCCGGTAAGTATCCAAAGCTTCCGGATACATTTTTGTTGTTGCACTGTTGTCAAAATAAATCATCTTTATCTACACTTCCTTAATAACTTTGCACTCTCGTCGGGACATCCTATCTATTATATAGAAAATGCCTGACCATTTAAAGCATACGACTGAATTTTATTCTATTCCCCTAAAAAAAGAGCCGAGACAATGTCCCGACCCCTGCTTTGTTTGTTCTGCATTTAATAGTAGCGACGATTTTTTTCTTCCTGGTAGGATTCTTCCACTTTGCGGGCAGCACCTGCTTCGACGCGATTCAGCGGAATTTTGACAGCCTCCAACGCGCCTTCGTAGTCATATTCGCGATGGAAAAGCACCAAAGCTTTGTTGATGGCATTTTCGATCTCCACATGCGAATGACGGAATCGGTTTGCGTACTGGATCATATACTCCGTGAGCATCGCGTTGTCCACAATCGTTTGCGTTTGATTATCCAACATTTCAATGTCTTCTTCGCACATCTTGGAAATGGCATCGATTTCGTCCATGTCGATCTTCACACGGTTAAGCTTGGAAGCCAAATCCTCGATGCGATCCGTGACCGAGAAGAAAAGATCCAAATAGATTTTCGGCAATCCCGGCAGATGGTATTTCTCGATTGTCCGTTTCATGTTGCGCATGTCCAACTCGTACAAATCGATGCTGTCCTTGATTTCCTTTTCGCGGTTGCGCAAGTCACTGAGGTTGCTTACCAATTCAGACTGTTCCTTGTCGATTTCTGAAAGGCGTTGGCTGATTTTCTCATAATATTCGCGGACAACCGAATAGGAAATTTCATGTTCCTTCATCATCTTATCGTAGTAACGCAAGGCTTCATTTTCCTTCAGCAACTGCTCTTCGAACTCTTGCGCACGGCCCAATTCATTCTTGTTCAAGAAGTAATTCTGGGAAACACGGTCGATTTCAAGCAGCACATAACGGTTGCTCTGCAGGACATGATCCATTTTCTTTTGCAGATTTGCCGTATGACGGCCCACAAATTCCTTGGCTTCCATTTCTTTTTCCATGATGGCATAGACCGCTTCGATATCGCGTTCTACCTTATCCATCTTCTTGCCTGCTTCATTGATATCGGCAAGGCCGATGGAATCTTTTGCTTCCTGAATTTCTTTTTCAACAGCAGCTATCTCAACGGAGACATCCACACCTTCGAAAATGTACTTTTCATCCAACAAGCGTTGGTAGCCGTCTTTCAGATCATTCACTTGTTCTTCGTACTCGGATTTGATTTTTTCGTTCAGCTCAGGAATCTTTTCAACGACTTCTTCCATCACAAGCAGATCCTGCTCGATACGCGACAAAATTTCTTTGGCTTCCATATGGTCGCCCTCATTCGTCAATGAATTGAATTTCGTGAAATCCAGCTCCATGTAATTCAGGTTCTTCTCCAGCGTTTCAATGGCTGGGCCGAATGTAAAGCTGTGCGCCAATAATTGTTTGCGGATCTTATTGTAGCGTTCCTGGATTTCTTCCAACTCTTTGCGGTTTTCCTGTGCACTTTCCAATAGTTTTTCGAGTGCCTTGTTCACTTTTTCAACACTGTTTTTTGTTTCGTCGATCAGTTGATCCGCTTGTGAAATGGCTTGCTTCGCCTTGATGAAGTTCATGCGTTGGATGTATTGTTCAGCACTGACAAGCGCCGCCTCAATTTCAGGATACTGAAAACGCGTGATGGTCTGCCATGTAGCTTGCCAACTTTCATATGTACGCTTCGTTTGCCCTGTTAAATTCATATTTTTCAATGTGAACAGGTTATCGGCCACAGGTATGGCCATCGCTTTTTGTTTCTTCTCATCGATCGCCTTGATCCGATTCGCTTGTTGCCTCGTCAAATACATGATCGCACCGTACCCGATCAATACTAACAATATTATCGCTACTAACCAGTATATAAACTCCATCAATAAATCCTCCACCTATTCCGACAATTTCGTTTATTTGATCTTAAAATTGAAAACGCCCAATATATCTCATTTTTTAGTATAACATAGAAAGAACCAATCAGAAACCAGAAAATAATAAGGGAACAGAATTCCTTTCCTTGGAACAGTGAAAGCGTTTCGCTGCTGGGAAAAGTCCGTCAAATATCACCTTTTCATTGCATTAACTTCTGTTGTTTGGTACAATAACCTTTGTGTAAAATAATGCAGCGAGAAAGAAGCACCCGCGTCAACAGTTCATCGCCATCGTTTAGATGGTTCAATTGTGTACCCTTGCGGCTGCATAAGGTGAAGATTGAAGGATCAACTGCACGCATTGCTGACTTATCATTCTTATTTTACTCCAAAAATCAAACATTTATTGGAGGAATTTTATTATGTCACGTTATACAGGACCAAGTTGGAAACAGGCTCGTCGTTTAGGCATCTCCCTATTGGGAACAGGTAAAGAATTGGAGCGTCGTCCATACGTTCCAGGTCAACACGGCCCTAACAACCGTAAAAAATTATCTGAATATGCTATGCAATTGCAAGAAAAACAAAAATTGCGTCACATGTACGGCATGAACGAACGTCAATTCGCAACTTTATTCAAAAAAGCTGGTAAAATCAAAGAAGGTAAACAAGGTGTTAACTTCATGATCTTATTGGAACAACGTTTGGATAACGTAGTTTACCGTTTAGGTTTAGCTTCTACTCGTCGTCAAGCACGTCAATTAGTTAACCACGGTCACGTAACTGTCGATGGCAAACGTGTTGATATCCCTTCATACGAAGTGGCTGTCGGCCAAGTAATCGGCTTGCGCGAAAAATCTAAAAACTTGGTAGTTGTTAAAGCTGCTGCTGAAGCTTTGTTCGGACGTCCAGACTTCATCACCTTCGACACAGAAACATTCGAAGGTTCATTGAACCGTCTGCCAGTTCGCGAAGAATTGCCAGCTGAAATCGATGAGTCATTCGTAGTAGAATACTACAACAAATTAGGTTAATAGCATTTCATACAGTTTTATAGCGTTTAAAACTGCTGATATATCAACCTTTTACCTGTTGCCTCTTTCATTGATCATTCAATTTATTGAGTGCTTTGGTAGTCAAATGGTAGTCAAAAACCACGGCAACGGCTGAGCCGCTTTCTTAATTGAGAGCGGCTTTTTTGTTGCATCCAGGTAAATTTTATATATTCATGGTGGATGATCCGGGCGAACGTTTCTTAACGGCTATGCAAAACGCTTGATATATGCCATCGTTTCTTTTTATTTTCGAGTGTTTATACTACCCGCTTATAAAATCTCTTAGAGTGCAATTATGAGCCTAATATCTGCGTACTCAAATTAGGTACGCAGAATGTCATTCGCGGCGGGGTAACGATTCGTTAGGTCATGGCCTGCCGTCATTTAAAATGACGTCGTCTTTTTCGGGGTGCAACTCCGGACAAAATAAAAAATACATATACCTGGTGTCGTGGTTAGCGACTGCAGGTATATGCATATTGTTGCGTGGTTTGAAGATCACGCTACGTTCGTTCAGTTTTTGCTATTTACTTTGAGAGTAGACGCTGAGGGCGTTATTTCTTTTTTTGAGATTTGTTATCTATTTTGTCTTTCGCGTAATCGTAGGCATAAGCTACAAATTGAGCTACACACCAGCTAACTATATATGCGATATATCCGAGAAAAAAACCGATAAAGAATATCAGGAACACACCGCCAGAAGTTATAACCATAAGCTACTTCTTACCGATCTCGTTGATTGCTTCAGCAATCGAACTTTTGATAAGTTCCGCATTTTTCATTACGACTGGTTTAATAGGATCATTCTCAGCTCCGGTAATTATTTTCCCCAGTAATCCAGGGATGGCGACTTTCCAACCAATTTGTAAACTGGCTTTGTCTTTTTTTCCGGATTTGTTATCCCAACCATACGCCCATTGGATTCCGCTCTTATTCTTTTTGCCTTTTCCAGTACCCAAACCAGCTACCATATTATAGCGTCTGTGAAATAGCGATTTCATAGTAGTTTGCTTGATTTCCTTTACTAGGGCACCGCCTATTTTACCCATTACAAGGTGGGGGGCTTCGTGAATCTTCTGAGAAATTTCTTCAATGTTCGATTCAAACGTAAATGGTTCTTTCGGTTTTCGTGCCATGCTATCACCTCATTTTCTTTTTCCTATTTCGCGAAGCTTTTGAAGCTGTTCCGCTTTCCTTTCGCTGAGAGGCATATCTCTTTTGCGCTTTAACTCGTTATATTGAGCATGGCGCTTTTCAAGATGGGCTGGATCTAAATATCGAAGCTGCCCATTTGTTGGCTCATTGGATCTGGATAACATTATCATCACCCCCTTTCCGGATCCGGATGCTATCAAAAACCCAAATATTCCCGCTGTTTTTTGGGGCCTTTTTGACTAGTTTCGGCAAGGTGCCCGGATCTGTCTCGTTTCATTGAAAAAGCGCTGTGCCGGCAATTTGAGCCGATTTCTCACACTGTCCAAATGCTCGACACCCCCTTATCTCTGAGATGGTCCTGTGGAGGGAAAAAGTTAAAACCACCGGGCTTTAGGATTTAAAAAAAATAATTTTATTAGAGGGGGGGCTTTCAGATAGCCTGTTATATTTGATCACATTATTTTTTTAAAATAATTCTGACACAAATATATTACAGTAATTTCTGAACGACTTAACCTTAAGCAGTATAGGTAATGTAGTAACCTGCTTCAGCATCTGCTACCTTTGTATCGAACCGTGATGAACATAGCAGCGGTGTTGAGAAGTCCTTGTTACCATTCCATTTGACCGTGACTAGCTTACGGTTAAACAATGCAATGAATTGCTTGCTATCACCAATGAATCCTTTTAAGTCTCCTGCTAGTGTGCCGATCTCAGTATCGTCAATCTTGATAACCTCATGGCCCTTGAAGCTTACTCCGGATGGGAAGCTGCTCTCATGATTGAATACATGGTATTTCCCGGTAGTATCTTTCATCTTATCCAACGTATCGAATAGGCTTGAGGATAGGAACAACTTCACATCATAGGCTGATTTGAAGCCATTGACCAATGTTGTTAGGCCATCTAATCCAGTAACTGCTTGTGCCGTTGCCGTCTTGAATAGCGTTTCAATCTTGTCATTCTTGGTGTTCACATCGGCATGCTTGGCATTCGTTACCACCACTTCAACCACATCATAGTCAGCATCTTCAACGACTTCCTGCGCGATCGGTAATGCTCCACGGTAGGTTGCAATAGAGTAGCTGATCGGAATGACTTCCGGTTGTGGCAGTTCGGGATTCCCTTCCAGCTCTGCGACTGATACGAGTTTAGAATCCGTACCCTTCACGAATGGATATTTCCCGGATGTAGTATTGACTGGAATCTCAGTTACATATTTCGTAAGGTCAACGCGGTTTGATAGTTGTTCTGCTGGTTGCAATAGTTCTTCTGCGATAATCCCTGCACCGTCTGTAGTAGTGAAGCCTGCGCGTGATTGTTTTTGTGAGTGTAAGAACTCTTCTAATCCGATGTATTCTGCTGATCTCTTTGTTAATTTTGCCATGTTGGTTTGTCCCCTTTTAATTGTTTTTGTATAAGCTGAAAAGATGGTTTGCTGCGGAATAACTGGAATCATTCCTTACTGCTGCTGTATATCGGTTACTTTCTCTGGTAAGACGTTCATAATTTTCTTTGAAGGCCTGTTCATAGATACTCAGTACTTCCCTGTTCGTGATCCGTTCAGCCGTTGCTTCCTCCTGAAGTTGTTGAACCTCTGGATTCTCGATAAGTTTCCGGGCAAAGGCTTCTACATCCAAGCCAGAATAATCCTCAATGCCTTCCAGTTTGTCCTGTAAGGCTTTCCGCTTCTTCTTGAGATCGATCTCCTCAAATTTATCTTCGGCCATGATAATGGCATTTTTAACCTTGTTCAGTTCGGCAGTTACTTGATTGATTTTTTCAACGGATGTATTTTTGATTATGCGCTTCTCTTCAACTTTGCACTTGATTTCATCCATGACTTTTTGAAACTCGTCACCCTTAGGCTCTTTGAAGTCCGGTGTTTTGATACCCTTGATTGGTAATAATGAAATGTTAGTTCTCATTTGGTTATCTCCCTTTGGTTTGATCTGATGCACGGATTCAGTGCATCAGCTGTTCTTTTGCATCCACTCTCGGTTAAAACGATAGTGGTTCGGCCCTTATGCGTTTCGGCTTATGCTGCATCCAGCACCACCTATGCTTCTTCTGGCAATGATCTCAGCAATTCGTGTGTGAATGCATCCAATACAACTCTATGGCTGATAGAACCATCTTCAAGCGGTTTGGTGGTCACTCTCACCTCAACCTTGATATGGCAAAGTTGGCCAAGTTCGATCTGATCAATAAACTCGCGTCTTAGTTTGATGCCAATCGGATGATTTCCGAAAGATAAATCTTTGAACATATAAAGCCGCGTTACTTCTCCGGTATAGATTTCCTCTTCAAACGTTCCGATTAAATCCAGCGCTCTTCTTCTAGACATGTATTTTGCTCCCTTTTCATCCATTTTATTTAGCCCATAGATACTCAATCACCTACAGCTCTCTACTCGATTAACCCTATCGCTTTAATTATCGAAGTGTGTGAATAAACGATGTATTGATAACTATAAGTGAGTTTTTCCGCTATTTGCTTTAATGTCATTCCATCAATATATTTCATCTTTAACAGTTGATTATCCAGCCCTTCGAAGCGGTCAATAATCATTACCAGGGATTCCATAGCCTGCTCTTTTTCTTCGAGATCGGCCGCGGATTGTTTAATTTTATTCTCTAAGCGTAAAGCAATAGAGTTATTAATCCCTTTGACTTCTCCCAGCTCGTTGGGATTTGACAGTTGTTCAAACCTCAGATCTGTTTCCAACTTCTTGATTTTCCACTTCAACAATTCGATATCTTCCGTAAGTTTTGAATATTCATCCAGCTGATTGTATTTGATAACAATTCCCCCTTATTTCAACCACCCCGCATGATTTGCACATCTGGATGCAAAACACCCTGAAATTCGTTTTATTTAGCCCATAGATATTTGTACTTATCCGGCCGATTGTTGTTCTCTGTGCAATATCTTTTAACGGCCTTGCGTAACAATCGATCTTTGGCCAACATCTCGTGAGAGTACCTCATGGCGGCTATCACTTCATTCGCTATGTTTTCGTTCTCTTCGCAATATTTCATAATGGCATTCTGTAAGGCTGTTTCACACTCCACCTTGCGCTGCTTATATGCATCAAGTGGTATGCGTTTGTTAAATGCCATGTATTTATCGGGTATTCGCGTACCTCTCGCCGTCCGGTGCTTACTGGCAAGGAAGATTTGCTCCTCTTCTGTCAGCATCTGCAACCCTGCAAAGAAGATTTTGGCGTTTTCCAGATCATGCGGCCGTAATTCCTCTATGTTTTTTTCGTAATGTACCCAGTTATTCAAAAGAAACCTTGCTGTATGATTCTTCATTGGTTGGTCAAATCTCATTTATACGCCGCTCCCTTTTCCTGGTTGGTTTTCCTTGATCACCCCAACCTGCTTATCATTTTTAAAAACGCATTGTCAAAAGCTTCCTCAAATTCTTCCTCGGATACCTGGTCTATGTCCGGCGCATCGTCTATATAAGTGGCCGGCTCATTTCCAAGGAACCGATAGGACACGGCTTCCTCTATCTCCTGGATCATATCGAAGCATTCCCGATCAACACGATCATTTATTATTTCCTCTTCCTGCAGGTAACGCTCCTTCAGATACATCCGATCATCATGCGGCAGCGTGTGGAGGAACTCGGTAAAATGTTTGTGTTTGAATTCGCATATCTCTATTGTTTCACCCAACCGCCTTTGGGCATCGACGAAATCTATAACATTATTTTCAACGTTGAACCCTTTAGAGAAAAGTTCATGTTCGTTTGATGTGACATAAGAACTCATCGTTTGATTAAAAAAGCCAATCCGGGATTTCCTCAGCAGTTTCTTGTGCCGATAAATACTTTTGGCCAGATTCATGTAATACGCTATTAAACTGCAATCAATCACCTACAGCACCCCGATCTAAAGCAACGTTTCTTTATTGTCATCTGATAATCATCACATCCCTTCGATTGCCGAACGGAATAACTTGCATCCATGCACTGTTTTTTTTCTATGCTCGGTAACGATTCGTTATTGAGTTTCCTGAAGGGTGTCGCGCTTCACGATAAATCTAGGTGCGTGTCAATTGGCACACACCCAGAATTTCAACAATAGATCAGGCCTGTTATTTCGGTTCTTAGTTCAAAATTTTCATGGATGCTGTTGCTGATCTCAACTAACCGCAGCCCTTTATCCTGTAGCCGCCCTGCAACATCCCTGAATATGATTGTGGTATTCGTGTAGGTTGTTCCGTTTGGTTCCTGATCTACCAAAGCGGGCAATTTCTCCGCTACGTACTCGGTAAATAACTGGATTATTTCATCATTGCTTAGCGGCATCGGCTCAAAGCTTCCCTCATCTTCGCCGCGCTCGTTATAACAGCAGCCCCACTTATCTATTTTGGTAACGTTATTCTTGTTTGGCTCTTTCATTTTTTTGCCCCCTTTACTAAATCTAACGCCATTGAAAAGCCGCTCATAAATGCTTCTTGCCGCGTTACCTCTGTATGCTCTACCAAGTCCTTCACAAAACTATTATGCTGTTGGTTCGGTAGGTTTAAAGCGTTCAATTTCTCGCCTATAATCTGTGCTGATTTTAGATAGGCATCCGTTTTGGGGATCTCGACAGCTGCGTTTGATGGGTCTATAAATTCAATGTTCATTTTCATGTTGGTTGTCCTTTCGATAGTGCGCGAAATCTGTCCGCGCATCCATCCTATATTTTTGTTTTGTAATTCTGGATGCATCCACCTGATCATTTAGCCCTGGCAAATAGCGCGTTTGTAATGGCCGCCGCTTGCTGGTCGCCCTTCTCCTTTGCTTCCTTGATGACGTGTGCATAGATGGATGCGGTGGTGAGCTGTGACTTGTGCCCCAACCGTTCCGAAACATAGTGCATATCCAAGTTGTTATGTAAGAGTACGGATGCATGCGTATGCCTCAGACCATGGCTTGTAATCGCAGGAATGCCGGCTTTGATGCATGCGCCTTTCAAACACTTGTTCACCGTCTCCACCGTGAGCGGGTTCACGCCTTCCCCGACGAATATCAAATGATGCCGATTCTTTACACCGTTCTTGAGGGTGTTCCGCTTCACCTGGTCAACGAATGTCTTCATGAGGGCCATTGTATTGTCATTAACGGAAATGGTCCGGTTCTCCTTGTTTTTGGTCGATTTGAAGCCGAATGAGTCCTTATAATCCCAAGACTTGTTAATGATCATCATATTTTGCTTGAAGTCCAGGGAATCGAAGGTTATAGCCATGATTTCACCGATTCGGGCGCCGGTTGCCAGTTGTAGGATGCATGCGTGCTTTGCGGTGTCGCTCGGCTGCAGACCATCCATAAGCGCATCCAGCAATTTTTCTGTTTGATGCTGGTTCAGATATTTATCGCTTTCCTTTTTCCCCTCGGATCCGGTGATTAGAATCTTATAGGCCACGTCCCGCGCAATGTCACCGCTCCGGAACGCTTCTCGAAGGCATGGGGCTATTTTGTTGTGGATCTTCCGGACAGTCGCTTTTGAGTGGGTTTCTGCGTATGCATTGATGAATGTCTGATACACGCGCTTAGAAACGTCCTTCAGCCGGTAGCCGGCAAAGTGTTTGTTTACCAGGTTCATGGCCGTTTGATAGTTGCGGTCTGTCTCGAAGCTGAACTTACCTAGCTTGTAGACCTCTACCCACTCCTTGTAATACTCAATAAAAGACACGTCTCCGGCTTTTATATCCAATCCCTTATGAAGTCTTTGCTCGATCTCAGCGGCGGCTGCCTGTGCATCCTTTTTTGTCGGATAGCCGTTGCCTGATTTAGTTTTGTACTTGCTGCCGTCTTTGAACGATACGCGGAACTGCCAACCTGTTTGTAATTTTTTTAAACTCGCCATTTCTATCATCCTTTCTAATGGGCTGGTAGAATATATCCCATGTTTTTATTTTAGAGGTTGGATGAAGATTTATTTAGATTTTGGATGCATCCATCCATTTTTGTTTTTTATTATCCCCACTAGAAACCGAACCCTGGACGCTTATCGTTGATATCTGAAAAATAGAGTATTTTCAGATTCATGGAGAGCCGGGAAGAAATTCGGGAATCATAAGCGCTTTTCAGCTGATCATAAGTAAGATTTGTGCTTATGATCGTGCTTTTTGTGCCTTCTCTGGCATTCAAGACTTTAAAAAGTGTTTT
Organism: Trichococcus sp.; assembly: GCF_049684335.1. Lineage (GTDB taxonomy): Bacteria > Bacillota > Bacilli > Lactobacillales > Aerococcaceae > Trichococcus. The sequence continues at coordinate 16,942 of NZ_JBAVFV010000051.1, read as the reverse complement.
GTAGGTGTGATCGCTCGCCATCTTATTCGTATCGGTTTTACCAACGTCTGTACCTAAATCATCCAACACCAGCACATCGGCTGTTTTCATCAGGTTTATGTAGTACTCAGCCGTTTTCTTGTCGCTGGCATTGTTGCTATAAGATGCAATGATCAGTTCCATCATGCTGGTAAAATCTATGAAAAGGCAGGATAGCTGGTTACTGTAATCCGCTGACATTTCATTGATATTGAATACAATCGCATGGGCTAGATGGCTCTTGCCGGTTCCGGCCGGGCCCGTAAGGATGGCATTCAATACTTTGCCGCCTGCAATCTCTTTGCTGATGACCATTGCGGCGTCTCTTGCTTCCAGTTCCTGCTTTGACTTTGCATCGAAGCCCTTGAAACCTTTATCCAGGAATGACCGCCCGCCATAGATTGAATACCGTTTTAAGAAACGTTTTTTCTCTTTGTCCTTGTATTGCAAGCTGCCTGTTGTCTCCTCCACCTCAAACCGCTTGTTTTTGGCTTCCAGATAGCACTTAGGACATACAATCTCATCGGTGGCCAGGATATGAAATAATTCGAATTTCCCGTGCCATTCACATGTACTTAGTTCCCCTGTTGGCAGCAATCCGGCTTTCTCTATGGCCAGCCGCTCGAATTTTTTTCTGTTGCTCATTATTTTGTTGGTGCTTATCATTTTTACTCACCCCTTAGAAAAATTCTGATGGATCTACTTTGGGCATATCAGCCATGCGCCGCCTTGATAACTCATCCATCATCAGGGCTTCCTCTGATTTCTGAGGTGCTCCATTGCTGTTGCCTTTGCGTTGATTTAGATATTGATCAAATTTGTTTCCGAACAACGTTTCCGGCCGTAGGTACTGACTCATTTTTTCATCGTTTAGCCAGTCCTGGCATTTGTTATCAATTACTCGCTTAAACTGATCAAGTTTATATCCTTCATTCCAGCGCGCTTTGATTACTTTCTTATTGCCTGCTGCTGAGTGCTTGAAGCTCTTCCCGGTTTTTTGATTCAGATAGTCGACTATTTCCCGGTATGGGATGGGGTCGGGCTCTTGCTCGACAATATCCTTTTTCTTTTCATTCTTTTCATTCTTCTCATTCTTGTTTATGTGCAGTTCATTGTTCAGGTCGTTGTCCTTTTGTTGTGCAGTTTGATGCTCAATCCGTTGTGCAGTTTGATGTTTTTTTTCTTCGGAAAAACCCTGATAAACGTTGTAGTTTAGGACTTTGTACGTTGTTCCAGTTTGACGGCTTTTCTTCATAGAAATCATTCCATCTTTTTCTAACAACGAAAGGAATTTTCTTACGGTATTTCTACTCACACCCCACCTAGTAGCAAGCTTATCCTCTGAAGTGTGCCTTTCTCCTGATGAAACTATTACCAATTCACCATTAATTAAAATTTTATTTTCTTGGTGATTAGCCATCATGATAAGGTCTAGCCACCATTTTAGTTTTACTGGATCTTCCCATATCCAATGATCTTGAATAGAACGGTGGATCTTTACCCATCCGGCCATTTAATCACCTACTTCTTTTTTAAATATCTATCTATGCCTTCTTGGGCTTCTATATCGTTCTCGGGATCAAACCCAAACATTTTTAAAAAGATTCTTTGTCGCTGCAGCATGGCCTTCTCATTCCATTCAGCAGCGCTTATATCTTTCAGTTCATAAAACACTGTCCCTTGGCGCACTTTCTTTTTTAGGTTACTGGCAATCATGCAGCATCCCCCTTTTTATTGGTTCAAAGGCTCTCTCATGTCCTCTGAAAAATTGCAAATCTGTATCTGGTACGTGTTGCCGTCTAACGAAGTTTCTCTGTTAATCAAGCGGCAATGTTCCAACCTGTAAATCGAATTCCTGATATAAGCCACTTCCTGGCCGAATTTCTTCGCATGCTTATCCGGATCAAAAACGGTAACCCCCGTTTCATCTGCAGCATTGCATAGCTGAGTTAAGAGCGCCTTATCAAACGCGTTTAGCTCACAACTAATACCGCTTAATGCGTTGGGCGCTTCTTGATTAGCTATTTCAGTAAGGATGGTTAGCGTTTCATATGAAGATTTTTCAATCTTACGGATGAGCCCATGAGCGAGGTTGAAAAACGTTTCTGTGCGCCCGGCAACGCGGTCAAACTCAAACTTAACCCAGCGCGCTTCCCCTGGATCTTCATCGGCTCGATCGCTCAACCTTTTCAGGTCTGTGTGATTATCCAACAGCTGCTCGATTACCGCTTGAAGGTATTCTATACTTCCAAACTGATTGTCAATTTTTTCGATAGTTTCGTTAATTTTTATCATTTTTTGCTCAAATTCAGCTGTTTTTTGTACGAATTTCATAGTATATCTCCCTTATATCGTGTATGATAAGGGCAAAAGCGCCTAGCTTTATACCCACTTGCCTTATAGCATCCATGAGCGTCCAACTCTTGCTATAAGGTCTTTTTTTTGCTCTTTCTCATCATCCTGGAACAAATACCCTACGTTTCCGGACAAGACGTTAATCGCGTTTTCAATCATGAATTCAAGAAATTTTTCTCGATTGATCCATTCAGTTCTTTCATCCGATTGACCTGCGTTGGTGGTAATTTGATATTTTTTACCTTCTCCCTGCAGCGCATTATTAAGAGATTCTATTACCGCATCCACCGAACCAATTTCTTGTAAATATGCTTGCTTAATTTTTCCCATATTGTTCGCTCCTTTGTTTTTTTGTCGCATCTGCATCGTATCTATGACAAGCAAGACGCATTTGATCTTTTTACCCCAATCCATCCCCTTGATTTCATAGCCGCTAGCCTTTAGAAACGTATTTATGGACATTCTGTTTAGATCATGTAAAACAACCGAAACATTTGTTAGTTCATTTTCGCTTTCCATCGTTCAATTCTCCTTTCAATCTTCAGTAATACACTTCCAAACCGTTCTAAGTGTTATGTAAGTCAAAAACCCTACCAACAAGCCCGCTATATATGCTTCTTGTATGCCGTTCATCCGCCTCACCCCCTTTCATTGCCCTATTTTGTACGCTTCACCGATCCACATCCCTTTTCGATCGAAGAGATATACCAGGTCTTCCCTGCGGTCGAACCCTTCGCGCTGCGCGTACACCGTTCCACGTTTCCGCGCCTCGATAAAGTCGTCCTCATACATGCGCCCTATACGATAGTTCATCTTTTCTAATGCAGCGATGCTCTTGACCTTGTAACCAACCATCACGGGCTGCCCTGTGCCCTCATGATTCAAATAGAACTCTTTCAACATTGGTCTCACTTTCCTTTCTGCATCCATCAATCATTAAAATTCCGTTGCCAGGGATTTGTATTATTTCTCGATGGATTTTAAATACTCGTTTATGCTGACTTTTGATAAAAGAATCTTTCCGTCAATCTGAATCACCGGCATCCCCTGAGCGATAAGCTTTTGCAGTGTCGCGTATGAAACCGACAGATAAATGCAAGCCTCTTTCTTAGTTAGGTACATCTTCCTTTCGATAGGATTATTGAAAAACTCCTCAAATCCTTTTTTGATCCCTTCTTTAACCTTGATTGCAATATGTTCATCAAGAGTATCTTGAGAATCTTCAGATATGCTTATAAGTAGCTTGCTTGCCATATTCATCACCCTTTCGCGTTTTTTCGAAACTTTCGTAACCTTAGTTTAAAAAAATATGTCATCAATTTTAATATCTGGGAACACCGGTTTTAACATTTCTTTGAAAATCACCTTTTCAGAGTCCTTAAACTGAGTAATACCCCTTTCTTTTGCTGAATAGGCTTGTGTAGAGATTCCGAACTCTTTAGCCATTTCGCTTTGATTTTTATTAATCATTCGGCGGTATCCCGCAATTTTATTGTTCATCATTAGCACCTCCTCTATCAAACGATAACTATGTGCTTTGCATATTTCGTAACTTACACTATTATCATAAAGCTCACCCTTCGATAAGTCAATGGATAAATGTAACTTTTATAACATTTTGTTTATTTTATGAATTTTGTATAGTATAATTTTAGCAGGAGGTGAGTTTGTGAAGGAGAATCTAAAAGATGTAGGCAAAAGAATTTTCGATATTCGCACCAAATTAGATCTTACGCAAGAGGAATTCGGCGAAATGATAGACGGGGCAAAAAAAGGTATCGTTTCTCGATGGGAAAACGGTATGAATTTGCCTAATCGTAAACGGTTAGAAATGATTGCTAAAAAAGGCGGGATTTCAGTTGAGAAGTTATTATTCGGAAGCCTAGAAAACTATGCTCATGACAGAATTGAAACAATCACACATAGCAAAGACTGGGAAAATCATTTTCACATAACAGATGAAAATAGAGACGAAATCATCGGCATTGCATTGAATCAAGTCTTGAAGATACCGGGTGTAAAAGATTACTTCGAAGTTGGTAATATGAACGTTTTAAATATGCTTATATACAATGAGGTTTCAAACGCTGGAGATAGGAGAATAAAAAACACACAATTAACAAATACAGGGTTATGTAATTTCACCACTTTAGAGTTATCTAAGACCATGGACGGCATTAGAGTATACAGCGAAAATGGGGTTGATGAAAATCTATACAATGAAATAGCCGACATCCTAGAATACGCGTCTTATAAAATTTTTAAATTAAAAGAGAAATTCGATGATACTTTGAAATAATACTATTATGCCGGATCCGTCCGGCGCCTCTTAAAGCCGTTGCCAGGGTAGAAAGAGGATATTATGCCAGCAATCAAACAATATTCAAAGAAAGACGGTTCCAAAGCTTACATGTACAGTCTGTACGTCGGCACGGATCCGCTCACCGGAAAGCCCAAAAGGACCACCCGGAGAGGTTTCGCGACAAAAAAAGAAGCCGCCCTTTCCCTCTCGCGTTTGCAGCTTGAGATAGAAAAGAACGGCTCCTTAGTTCGCAGGAATGACACGGCCACATTTGAAGACGTGTATTTGTTGTGGTTAGATCAGTATAAGAACAACGTAAAAGAAAATACCTTCAGACAAACGAAGTACACTTTCCGTGATTATATTTTACCGCACCTGGGCGAGTTACGCATAGAGAAAATAACCGTGCAGCGATGCCAAAAAGCCGTGAATACCTGGTCCGGTCAGATCGGCATGTATAAGACTATTAAAAATTACGCATCCAGCATCTTCAAATATGCGATTTCCTTGGGGATCTGCAGCGATAATCCTATGGCCAAAATCAATATTCCGGCCAAAAAGAAAGTTGTCTCAAGTGTGGATGAAAAGAAAATTGATTTTTATTCGCGGGATGAGCTGCAGCACTTCATGTGGTGCCTGGAAAAAGAAAACGAATTGAAGAAAATAGCCTTCTTTCGTCTTTTAGCCTTCACTGGTGCCCGGAAAAGCGAGGTTTTAGCCTTAAATTGGGAAGATGTGGACTTCACTAACAAGCGGTTGAACATTTACAAAACGCTTGCTATCGGAGAAAAAGGCGTGATCGTCAATACACCCAAAACAAAAACGTCCAAGCGCAACATAACGCTGGATGATCGCACGCTCGATATCCTCAGGAAATGGCGCATAGAGCAAAAGAAAGTGTACTTCGCCCTGGGATTCAATACCAGCCATAAGACACAACCGGTTTTCACAAATCAATACAATCGGCATATCCGGCCGGGTTCCGTCATTTACTGGATGAGGTCCATCGTCAAGAAGTACGCTGTGAAGGAAATCAAGATACACGAGTTCCGACACACGCATTGCAGCCTATTATTTGAATCAGGCGCATCCATCCAGGAAGTAAAGGAACGGCTCGGCCATGCCAACATCGAGATCACCATGAATGTATATGCGCACGTTACGAAGAACCAGGAAGAGGCAACCGCCGAACGGTTCGCGCAATACATGAACATGTAAAAGATATTTTTGGATGCATTTCATAGGATATCATGCAAATGGTAGTCAATTTGGTAGTCAAAAAAATATCCCGTGATTGGCAGTCCATCCAAAATGCTTTAACATCAAGCTTTACAGGCAACACCTTACACCATTTGAATACAACAACAAATTAGGTTAATCTCCCCGGAGATCAGCTCTGCATCAAAGAAACGGCAAAGCAATTTGCCGTTTCTTTTTGTATAAGGAAAAGGACTGAACAGCGGATTGCTGTTCAGTCCTTTTTTGGTTTGTCTTGGGTTCCGCATTTAGCGATAGTGTTCCATGCAGGTCCGGTAGATCGGCAGCAGTTCATGGAGCGTTTCCTTCATCACTGCCAGCGTGCCTGCTTCCGTCGCTAACCGCGGATCAGCTGGCGCCAACTTGCGGCCAATCAGCAGTTCAGCCTTCTTCACATCCCGTAGCCGGATCAGGACAGACTGCCAGTCGACAGCCTCTATCGGCTGCACAGTCGGCACGGTATGGTCGACCGAAACGACATAATCGCGCGGCAACTGCTCCAATTCAGGAATCCGTTCCAATAAAGCAGCAGCCATCTCTTTTTCTTTGACGGGTTGATCGATCAGGCAAAGATAAAAGCTGACCCCCTCTTTCGCAATCCCGATTTGGAAATGCGGATACTTCTTGTAGCCCCTCGCGTCCCCACCGATGGCGCACCAAGTATTCTCGGGTGCATACTTCGTGCGGCGCAGGTGCTTGGCGACATGCACGGGAACCGATTCAGCGTGCTCTTCCGAAACGATGAGGCGGGCCCCCGCTGCCGCGAAATGCTGGAACTTGGGTTGGATCCGTTCGCGGATGCCTACCATCCTCTCATCGAGTCCCTGAATGTCAAAAACGTTGAAATCTTCCTTATTGAAGTGATTTTCTGCCAAACCGTGCACCTCTTTCTGGTTTCCTTCCATTATTATAGAGAAAAAACCAGAAGATGGACAATCTTTTGATTCCGCTTTTGATTACTGGAAATCCGCTGCAATCTCTTCGACCATCAGGTGGATCGATTCTAGCCCGCCGCCGGAGAGATACCACAAGTCAGAAGACAGGTTGATGATTTTATTATTTTTATAAGCATCCGTTTGGTAGACGAAATCATTCTCCAACAACGCCGCGTTTTCATCGGATGCTGTGCCGATAGCCGCTGTGCGGTCGACGACAAACAAAATCTGCGGGTTGATTTCCAGCAACCCTTCATACCCGACTGACTGCCCATGCGCGGAATCCTCAATCGCTGCATCGACAGGCGTGAAGCCCAATGTATCATAAATGAGTCCGAAGCGTGAGCCTGTGCTGAAGGCGGACATGCTGCCGTCGTTCAACAGCAACGTCAATGTTTTCTCGCTTATCCCCGCTGTCTTCGCTTGCACAGCCTCAATCTCATCGTTCAAGGTAGCGATGGCTTCATCGGCTGCATCCTCTTCATCGAAGATCGTCCCTAAGGTAGAGATGTTCTTTTGAACCGACCCCCAATAATCCGTGTAATCAACACTAAGCACGACAACAGGTGCGATTTCCTCCAATTGTTCCGCAAAGTCCACTAATCGGTTCGAAATGATGATGAGCTCCGGCGCCAAATTAGCCAATGCTTCAACATTCGGTTCCTTAAGCGTCCCTACATTCTCGAATTGATCTGCCTTATCCGCCAGATAAGCCGGCATGTTTTCGGTTGCCGTGCCAGTGACGGCATCCTCTTTACCCAATGCGATCAGCGTGTCTAAATGTCCGAAATCCAAAACAACCACGTTTCCTGGATCTTTGGGCACTTCTACGGAGCCGCGTGCGTCCTCTATGGTCACTGTATTTTTTGCTTCCGCAGTCGATGTTGCTGTTGTTGAATCTGCTGCATCGGCAGCCCCTTCCTGGGCGCCGCAAGCCGCCAGGGTAAGGATTGAAGCCAAACTGATGATTGCCTTTTGCCATTTTTTCATTTTTCATTCTCCTCTATGTTAAATTGCTTGATAGGTGCAATGTTTTTTCCCATCCGCAGTCGTGATGACTGCCAATGGCACTTCATATAATTCCTGCAAAACTTGTGTCCGGATGACTTCCTCGACCGTGCCGCTCCGGAAGACTTTTCCGTTTTTCATAGCGATAATGTTGTCCGAAAAAACGGAAGCAAAATTGACGTCGTGGATGACAACCAGAATGGTTTTACCCAATTCATCCGCCAAATTCCGGATGGTCTGCATCGTCACGATGCTTTGTTTCAGGTCGAGATTGTTCAGTGGTTCATCCAACAAGATGTACTCTGTATCCTGCACCAAAATCATCGCGATGGCCGCCCGCTGGAGTTGCCCCCCAGACAACGTATCCAAATAGCGGTTTGAGAATTCTATCAGGTTAAGATAGCCCAAAACCTTATCGATCATGGCATGATCTTCATCATTCAGCCTGCCCTTCGTATAGGGGAACCTCCCGAACGAGACCAGTTCACGGACCGTCATGCGCACTTGATAGGCATTCTGTTGTTTCAGAATCGAAAGCTCCTTCGCCAGCTCATCGGATTGCCAGGCCTCGATTTCTTTCCCGTGTATCGTCAATATGCCCTTGTCCTTTGTCAGCAGGCGGCTGATGACCGAAAGGAGCGTACTTTTGCCTGCCCCATTCGGACCGATAAAAGCTGTGATTTTTCCTTTCTCAATCGCCAATGAGATATCATCCAATACTTTTTCATCCTCATAGGCTTTGCTGACGTGACTGATTTTCATAATTTACCCCTTTCCTTCCATAATAACCAAAAGAAATAGATTCCTCCGAACAGTTCGACCAGAATGCTCAAATTCGTCTGCAGCTTGAAGACTTCCTCTGCCAGGAATTGTCCAGCAACGACCATCACAAAACTTAGCAGACTCGCTCCAGGCAACAGGTAGTCTAGGCAATACGTCCTGAACAGTCGGTAAGCGATGTTCGCCGCCACAAAACCGAGAAACATCATCGGTCCAACGAGCGCTGCGGAGACTGTCATCAATAGGATGACATGCATGAAGGTGAGCTTCGTCTCTTTTTCGACGGCGACCCCTAAATTTTTGGCCGTTTGCGTACCCAGTCCCAAAACTTCCAATACCTTCCGCTTGCGCCACAAACTGATGATCGAAAACACGGCAACCGGAACAGCCAAAATAAGTACGGAATCATTGATGTTCTGAAAACTGGCATACAGTTTCGTCTGCAGTTTGTCGTACTCATTCGGGTCCATCAGCACTTGCATAAAGGAACTGATGCTGTTGAAGAAAGTACCCATGACGAGCCCAATCATCAGGATGACCTGCATATCGTAATTTTTCCGGCTCCAAGAAAGCCGGTACAGCAAAAAATAACTGCCAAGCATCAGGAACAACAGAAAAATGAACTGCCATTCAGCATTCAATTGGCTGCCCAGCAGCGAGAAGCTGAAGAACATCAACACTGTCTGCAGGAGGCGATAGAAGGATTCAACCCCAAGGATGCTGGGGGTCAAAAAATTGCTGTGCACGACTGTCTGAAAGCTGACTGTTGCAAAGGCAGTGCTGATGCTGATGACTGCAAACGTCAAAAGCTTCGTGCTTCGCAACTTCATAATGAATACATTTCCGTTGCCTTGATTCCAAAAAAAATAAAGAAAAGCCAAAACCACCGCAATGATAGCCAACCGTTTCATGATGATGCGGTTTTTCAACACGTTTTTCATGCGGTTCGCCCTCCCTTCAGCAACAGCCACAAGAATAAACCACCGCCGAAAACACCCAATACCGTTTCCACCGGTATTTCGTATGGAGGAATGACTGATCGCGCGAACACATCACAAACCAACAAGAAAATCGCGCCGACCAGCGCAACCTTACCGTGTGTATTGCGGATATTATCGCCGAAGCGCATCGAGACGAGATTCGGGATGATGACTCCCAAAAACGGCAGATTACCGATCGTACTCAGGATGACTGCGACAGCCAACGAGACGAACAGCGTCCCGATGAATAAGACGGCTTCAAAAGGTAAGCCGAGGTTTTTGGCCGCGTCTTTCCCGAAGCGCGCAATCGTAAAGTGATCGGCAAAAAAATAAAGTGCCATAAATAACAGAAAAATGAGGTACATCCCCTCATATTGTCCTTTGATGACCAATGAAAAATCCCCTTGCATCCAAGCGGAAAGGTTTTGCGTGACGTTGAAGCGGAAGGCAAAAAAATTGGCGATTCCTCCCAAAATATTTCCGTACATCAGACCCAGCAAAGGGATCGTCATCTGGCTTTTGAAAGGCAAGCGATTCACGACCACCAAAAACAGGAAGGTTCCTGCCGCTGCAAAGAGGAAAGAAAGAGTCATCTTCCCCACAACGGATAAGCCCGGAAAGAAAATCATGCCGCACAGCATGCCCACTCTCGCCGCATCCACCGTACCGACTGTATCGGGAGCGGCAAATCGGTTCTGCGTCAATGATTGCATAATCAGCCCGGATAAGGATAAGCCCGCTCCAGCCAAGAGAACCGTAATCGTCCTCGGCAGCCGTGACGAAAACAGTATCAGACGATCCGTGTTGCTCCCGACCAGAAACTGTTCCACCGAAAACGCAGCAGTTCCTACACCCAAGGACAGCACAATCGCTCCAACCAACGTCAGAACGAGCAGCATTTTTCTCAACATCTATTCACCATCTTCCAAAAACAACTCCTTAATTATAATAATTCCAATTGAGAACCATTCTCAATTAAAGGTATAGGTGCTATTCTACTGGATACTGAAATAAAACACAATACCAAATATGAGATTTCCATGAAAAAAAGTAAGCGAAAAAAAGAAAAGCGGAACGGGTTCGCTCAGCCCATGTTTCGGAAAAAAGGAAAAATAAGACCAGCCCTTGCGGGACTGGTCTTATTGAACTGTATTCATTTTTTCAGGATGCCCAAAATACCTCGGGAGATGACGCGACCCACTTCCCTGCCTACTTGCGACATCAAGTTTTTTGTGAATCGGTCCATTGTCGAATCACGGGAACTGCTCGACCTTTTTTGTTGGGTTTGTTCTTTTTGGCGCTCTTTTTCAAGTTGCTTCAACTGTTGGGCTTTTTCCTTGTCCCTTGCGGCAAGCTCTTCATTTTCCTCCAACTCAATCGCCTTAATTTCTGACAGTCGCTGTAGTTGTTCGTAAGAGGATTCTCTGTCGATTGTCTCGCTGTATTTATAATATAACAAGGAACGGTTGATTTTTTCTTCTTTGACGAGTGGATCCAGGATACCCATTTTGCTCTCCGGAGGATAAATCATGACTTGCTGAACATATCCAGGAATTCCTTCCGGATCGAGAAAGGAGACCAACGCTTCACCGATCTTCAGTTCCGTCAATTTTTTGTCCACTTCTTCACCATCCAGCTGCCGGAATGTTTCGGCGACCGCTTTGACTGTCTTCTGCTCCTTTGGTGTAAAAGCACGCAAAGCATGTTGAATTTTGTTCCCCAATTGGCTCAGAATAGCATTCGGTAGGTCGGTGGGATTTTGCGTCACAAAATAAATACCGACTCCTTTGGAACGGATCAGCCGGACGATGAGTTCGATTTTTTCCTCAAGAACATTCGGAATGTCTTGGAAAAGGACATGAGCTTCATCAAAAAAGAACACAATCTTAGGTCTATCAAGATCTCCGACTTCCGGCAATTGCTCATACAGCTCAGAAAGGAACCACAGCAGGAATGTCGAGTAGAGTTTGGGAGACATGAACAGGCGATTCGCCATCAGAATGTTCACATAACCGCGTCCGGCTGCATCTGTTTTCAATAAATCCTGGATATCGAACATCGGCTCTCCAAAGAATAGATCACCGCCTTGTTCCTCGATCACCAATAAGCCTCTTAAGATTGCGCCGATCGATTGCTTTGAAATATTTCCGTATTCCCGGCGTAATTCTGTGGCGTTGTCTCCGACAAAATTCAGGATCGCCCGCAAATCTTTGATGTCGATGAGCAAGAGTTGTTTCTCATCTGCCACTTTGAACGCAATGTTCATGATTCCTTCCTGCGTTTCATTGAGCCCTAACAGACGCGACAACAGAATTGGCCCCATATCGGAAATGGTTGTCCGAACAGGTACACCGTTCGATCCAAAGATATCCAAAAGTTCAACGGGGTAAGCGCGCGGCTCAAAATCCTGCGGCTGCAGTTTCGTTACTCGCTCCATTATTTTTCCGCTCAACTCACCTGGTTCCGCAATGCTTGCCAAATCACCTTTGACGTCCGCAAGGAATACCGGAATCCCCGCTTTGCTCAATTGTTCCGCTATCACTTTCAAAGTCACCGTTTTCCCCGTACCGGTCGCTCCAGCGATCAAGCCGTGGCGATTCAGCTTGTCCAGATGGATGATTGCCGGTTTGTCCCCTTTCCCGATCACCAGTTCTTGGCGCATCCAAAACCCCTCCTTAGCCTGACATCTCATCTTTATTGTACAATATTTTGAAAAACCCTTACAAACATTAAGCCCTTCTTTTTTTGAAATAATAGCGCCCTAAAGTGCCGCAGCCAGCAAAAACCACTCCGCCATTTTGGTTGAGTGGTTCAGGCTTGCTTACTTGATGATTTCAGTTCCCAAAGAACCGGCAACATGGTGCAATGTCCATTCGTAAACAACTGGACTTCTTTCGCGGCGGGCTTCTATTCTTCGCTATTTTTCAGTAATTCGATGACCATTTCCGCAGATTTCTTTCCGGCTTCGACGATGAACTCATCGAACGTCAGCGCCGCCCCCTCGCTTGCTCCGTCCGAAATAGCACGGATGATCGCGAAGGGTGTGCCCAATACGTAGCAAGCCTGGGCAATTGATGCGCCCTCCATTTCGGTCGCATAGGCGTCAGGGAAATGTTCCTTGATGCGGTTTGTGCCGCTTTCGGAAGCGATAAAAGAATCGCTGGAAACAATCGTCCCTTGCACAGCATGCAAACCGACTTTTTCAGCTGCCCGCGTAATCTTTTCAACGATTTTTTTATCAGCTGTATAATAATGGGGCATCTGAGGCACTTGTCCCATAGAATAACCAAATGCCGTAGCATCCACATCATGATACGCAACTTTATCCGCCACAACGACGTCCCCCACATGCAAGGCTGTGTTTAATCCCCCAGCCGAACCGGTGTTGATGACGAAATCGGGACGATAACGATCAATGATGAAGGCAGTCGCTATGGCCGAGTTGACTTTACCGATGCCGGACTGCACCAATACTACATCCTGATTTTCGATCTTGCCTCGCGTAAAAGCGAGATGAAAATGTATTTCCTCTATCTTTTCAGTCATATTTTCTAACAAAATACGATTTTCTTCTTCCATTGCTCCAATAATTCCGATCATGATTGTTTCCTTCCTTGTAGCTGCATTGTTATGTCATAAGACGAAGGCTATCACAAAAACCAAGATGATCAACAAGATGACGATCAGGATGGCTTTGTTCAGATAGTTGTCCAATTTTCTGCCTCTTTCTTTGTCCGTCAAACGCTCCACCTTCGTTGAAGTTGCAGGTTTGTCTGCTTTCCGGAATAGCTTCGCCTTTGGCTTGGCAGCCTTAGCTTTATTGCCGTTCTCCGACCTTTTCTTTTCGGTCGGGACACTGCTTTTCTCTCCCGCAGAAACAGTTTGCTGCTTATTGTTCTTTTCCGTTGTCGGAGCGGAACGCGCTGTATCTGTTACCCGAGGAGCGACTTTCTTTTCATCTGTCCCCGGTTTTGTTGTTTGGTCCCTTTTGTACTGACGATAACGTTCCCGGGTGATCAGCGGTTTCTTTGGTTCTGACATACTATCCCTCTATTCTTTCACGCAAAAGACGCATCTCCCAGTACAGCATGGCATAGATTGTTTTCGAATCGCAGATTTCTCCGGATTCCTGCAAAACTTTTGCTTCATCGTATGTCAATTCCAAGATCTCAATGAATTCATCCTCATCCATCGGCAAAGAATTATCGACTTTCGTCAAGCCTTCCGCCAAATAGATTGTGATCCGCTCATCCAAATAAGCCGGTGTCGGATAAAAAACCGTCAATTCGGACCATTTTTCCGCACGATAATCCGTTTCTTCCTCCAGCTCACGGATCGCTGCCAGAAGAGGTTCCGCATCGGATGTCTCCAATTTACCGGCCGGTATTTCGACAACGGTCCGATCCAATGGTTTGCGGAACTGTCTGACCATGACCATTTTTCCGTCCGAGGTAAATGGTATCATCGCTACAGCGCCCGGATGCCTGATCATCTCTCTGACTGAAGTTTTTCCGTTCGGCAACAATACTTCTTCCCTCACCAAATGCAGCAAGACACCGTCAAATATTTTTTCACTTTTCAATGTTTTTTCTTCAAATTCCATTTTATGTTCCTCCCAATCTACTATCCGGATCATGTATTATCATAACCTATCTTTTCCGCTATTTACAAGAGCCGCGAGAGATTCAGCCCAAATGGGTGCTGACGTTGAAAATCATCCTTTCGGCCGATAGGTGCTCAATAGGCTTTTATGCTAAAATAATAGCATAAGCACAGACGAAGTGAACAGCACGTTATTAAAGGAGGAAAAATTTATGTGGAGCAACATCAAGGATATATTGAAATATACGTTTTCCAGCGTAGTTTGCCTGATTGCATTAGTGATATTCTTTTTCATCTTCGAATTCGATTTCTGGACCTCGATCGGGATGACCATCGGCTTGGGCATCTTCCTATATTACGTCCAAAGCGGCGGAAGCATGCAATGGTCACGGAAGACCGCAAAACAAAGAGGTGCACTTGGAAAAGTGAGCACCGAAAAAGAAGCTTTCTACCATTCAAAAGGGATGACCAAGGATCAGATTGCCTATTTCCGCAACACGATGGATCAAGCCAAAAATACGATCCAAGACATCGAATCGAATCTGCAGCAGCGATCAAAATTAAAAGCTATCGCGGCACGCAACGATACGGTGGACATACTGAAAGATTTCTTCAAAAATATCGTCAGTCAGCCTAACCGACTACACGAAGTCGATAAATTCCTATACACCAATCTCCCCAACCTGAAAGAGCTGACAGAAAAATATATTGCAATCGATGGCCACGTTTCCAAGACGAAAGAAACCTATACAGCCTTGGATAACTGCTCCAAAACAATCGATGATATGTGTCGTCTGATCGCTGAAGATTACGTGCGCTTCATGTCCAATGATATCGAAGATATGGATATCGAGTTGGAACTTGCCAAGCAAGTTTTGAAAAGGGATAATGAGGGAAAAGGCAGCGAAAATGCTTTGGACGAAGAGATATAGGGGGAATACTGATGGACCAATTTGATGCTACCGGACTAAACAAACAAACAGACAGCAAGGATGTCAATCAAGAATTGGACGATTTGCTGGCCAATCCTTTTTCGGATCCATTTGCGCAACCAATAGTGGTTGCCGATAAAACTACAGCTGCGGCCGAGGTGATCAACCCGGACCGGCTGATCGACCGGTTGCCGGAAGAAAGACAAAAACAAGCGATGGCATTAGCCGGCCAAATCGATGAGAACAATATGCAAGCCATCATCAGCTATGGTGCTGCGGCTCAAAAGCAATTGGGGGAATTCTCCCATTCGATGCTGGACCATGTGCAGAACCAGGACACTGGTGAAATCGGCGATTCCTTGAACGACCTTATGTACAGGCTCAATGAAGCCAAACCGGAAGACCTGCGGGCCGAGGACAACAATGTCTTCCGCAAAATCTTCGGCAAGGTAAAGCAATCCGCCTATGAAATGACGGCAAAATACCAGAAGATAGGCGCCCAAATCGACAAAATCGCAATCAAACTGGATAAAGAAAAGAATGGCCTGCTCAATGACAATGTCACCTTGGAACAGCTTTACCAAAAAAACAAGGATTATTTTGAGGCCTTAAACATCTACATCGCGGCCGGTGAAGTGAAAATGGAGGACCTCCAGAAAAATGCGATCCCGAAAGCGATCCAGACTGCGGAGGTTTCCCAAAGCCAAATGGATGTGCAGATCGTCAACGATCTGAAACAGTTCCTTGACCGCCTCGAAAAACGGACACATGACTTACGCTTGACCAGGCAAATGACAATCCAACAAGCGCCACAGATCCGCTTGATCCAAAACACAAACCAGGCATTGGCGGAAAAAATCCAATCTTCGATCCATACCGCGATTCCCTTATGGAAAAACCAAGTTGCCATCGCCCTTACCCTTCTGCGCCAAAAGGATGCTGTAACGGCGCAAAGGCAAGTATCGCAGACTACGAATGATCTGATGCGCAAGAACTCCGAAATGTTGAAAATATCAGCCATCGAAACCGCGAAAGAAAATGAACGGGGTGTGATCGATATCGAAACACTCAAACAGACGCAGCAAGATTTGATTGAAACATTGGAAGAGACGCTGAAGATTCAGCAAGAAGGCCGAATCAAACGCAGAGAAGCCGAAAAAGAACTCTCGCTGATGGAGAATGATCTAAAAGTTAAACTGTTGAATATCCACCAACAGGAACAACAAATCAACTAATATTAGAGGTCTGTCTCGAAATTGAGACGGCCTTTTATTTTCTCCTTAATGCAACCTCGTACGGTGAAACTTTCTTTTTTCGGGAGCGAAATTTAAAATACTCTTCTTTCCATTTTCAGAAAACCTCTCATCTCGAGGGCATATTATTTGTAATGTGACTCATTTTATATATAATAAGAGTATAGTTGATTGGAAATAACTATATTGTTACCGCACTTGTAATTAGAAAGAGGAGGAAAAGAAATGGGCTTAATTTGGTCTTTAATTGTTGGAGGTATCCTAGGCGCTTTAGCAGGATCGTTCATGGGTAAAGATATTCCGGGCGGCATTATCGGAAATATCGTTGCTGGTTTCATCGGTTCATGGTTAGGAACAACTTTATTTGGAGCATGGGGTCCTGAAATCGGAGGATTCTATATCGTGCCTGCATTGGTCGGAGCAGTCATCCTGATTTTCATCGTATCCTTCGCTATGAGAAGCATGAAAAAGTAACCTTTCCCCACCAAACATAAGCAGACAATTGTCTGCTTTCTTATAA
>NZ_JBAVFV010000050.1:0-47144 GCF_049684335.1 Trichococcus sp. | reverse complement strand
GGCCAAGAGGGCCGATTATGGCAGAAATATGAAATGCATTAAAACTGAATGAAATAGCGGTTGTTTTTGAATGTGCTTAAACGTATAATGTTAGGAGATATTTCATCAAGTTAGTTATATAAGCATGGAAGGAGGCGCACGATGGGACTTGGAAGACCTTTGTTGGAGATAAACGCATTACACACCGCATTCCGAATGCAGGAGAACTACTATGATGCAGTGGATGATGTTTCCTTCAGTCTGGAGAAAAATGAAATTTTGGCGATTGTCGGAGAGTCCGGCTGCGGGAAAAGTACCCTGGCCACAACAATCGTCGGACTCCATAATAAGGCGAATACCCGAATTTCGGGAGAGATCATCTATCAGAACCTGAATCTTATCGATCTGAATGAAACGCTCTATAACCGCATTAGAGGAAACGATATCGGGATGATTTTTCAAGATCCTCTTTCGGCCCTCAATCCTTTGATGACGGTAAGTGAACAGATAGACGAAGTGCTGCTTTATCATTCCAGAATGACAAAAGAGGAACGTGCGCTACGTGTGAACGAATTGTTGCTCCAAGTTAAAGTGGAGGATCCGGAAGGGACAGCGACACGCTACCCGCATGAGCTGCCCGGGGAAGCGCGCCAACGGGTCGGCGTGGCCATTGCTGTTGCCTGTGAGCCGCCGATCATCATCGCTGATGAACCGACGACCTCTTTGGATGTCACTGTTCAAGCTCAAATATTGGATCTGTTGAGTGAAGTGAGGGATGACACAGGTGCCGGGATCATCCTGATCACCCATGATTTGGGTGTCGTAGCAGAGATTGCGGACAGAGTAGCCGTCATGTATGCGGGCCAGATTGTCGAAACAGCCGCTGTCGTTGATCTGTTCACGGATCCGAAGCATCCGTATACCCGTTCTTTGTTGCGTTCGATGCCGCAGGCGAATGGCGCCCTAGATTCGGATTCCGGGGAACTTTATGTGATTCAAGGGGATGTTCCTTCCTTGCAACGATTGCCTAAACAGGGTTGTCGTTTTGCGGAACGGATTCCATGGATCCCATTTTCCGCTCATGAACAATCACCAAAAATGCACGAGATTTCTAAAGGACATTTTGTCAAATGCACGTGCTATGAGTCCTTCCGTTTTAAAGGGGAGAGTGAATAAAATGGGACTTTTGGAAATCAAGGATTTGAAGGTTCACTACCCGCTCAAGAGCGGCTTCTTATCCAACAAAAAGAGCCTTGCAGCCGTTGACGGCATCAGCCTTTCCTTGGAAGCAGGGAAAAATTACGGTCTGGTGGGCGAATCAGGGTCCGGAAAATCAACTGTCGGAAGAGCGATCGTCGGATTGGAGCGGATCACTGCCGGCCAAATCATTTATGAAGGCACTGATGTAATCTCTGCGATAGGCAAGCGGAAATCAGCCCACAAACGCAATGTTCAGATGATTTTTCAAGATTCGAGTGCGAGTCTGAATCCAAAAAAACAAATCGGGCAGAGCATTTCTGAACCTTTGCATAATTTTGAGCAGCTTTCCCATCAGGAAGAGAAAAAACGCGTGCTGGAACTGCTGGAAATGGTAGGATTGCCGGAAGATGCGCTACGTAAGTATCCTCACGAATTCACGGGTGGACAGAGACAACGCATTGCATTGGCAAGGGCGGTTGCACTACGGCCAAAGTTTGTCATAGCTGATGAACCCGTTTCGGTATTGGATCTTTCCGTTCAGGCGCAAGTGCTGAATTACATGAAACGTATCCAAGAACAATATAAACTCAGCTATCTGTTCATTTCTCATGACCTAGGCGTCGTGAAGCAGATGTGTGATGAATTGGCCATCATGTACCGAGGAAGGTTCGTGGAATACGGAGACAGGCAGGACATCTATCTCAACCCGCAGCACATCTACACGAAACGGCTCCTTTCCGCAATTCCGAACTTGGATCCGGGCAATCGGGAGTTGCACAAGCATTTGCGGCGGGAAATAGAATCAGAATATAAACAAAGCATGGAAAGTTATCTGGCAAAAGACGGTCGTGTTGGGGATTTGATCCCGTTGTCGAAAACGCATCAGATTGCCGGAAAACCATCGAAAGGAGAGCGTTAACGATGTGGAACAGAATTCTGAGACGCTTCTTCTTTATCATTCTGCAACTGTTGGCATTCAGTTTATTGGTGTTTGCACTGGCGCAATGGATGCCTGGAGATGCTCTGACTGGGCTGATCATCCCGGGGATGGACCAGAACAGCGTTGACGCGATCCAAGTGAGCGCGGTCCTGGATAATCCTTGGTACATTCGGTATCTGCAGTGGATCACAAATATGCTCAGCGGGGATTTCGGCCTCAGTTACACTTACCGGATGCCTGTTGATGTTCTGGTTGGCGCAAGGCTTGGCAACACGCTCTGGTTGGCAGCGGCCTCGCTCTTGTTATCATATCTGGTTGCTGTTCCGCTTGGCATATATGCAGGACGTTTTAATGGCTCTTTGGGAGATAAAATCATTCGTTTTTTGAACAACATCAGTTTTGCGTCGCCGATATTTGTTGTTGCCTTGCTGTTGGTTTGGCTTTTTGGATTTCAACTGGAATTGTTTCCGACGCGGGGTATGCCCTTGTTGCCGGAAACGCTAGGTGTATTTGCTTCTCTTTGGAATAGACTCAACCACTTAGCGTTACCGGCGCTGACTTTTGCCCTCTCGGCATCCGCAGGCAACATCCAACGGTTAAGGTCGGGTATCATCGAGGCAAAGCAAGAAGATTATGTACTGACAGCCCGCTCAAAAGGGGTTCCGGAGAGCATGGTGTATCGAAGGCACATTTTCAGGAATGCGAGTATGCCGGTAACTTCTCTATTGGGCTATGACATTACCGGTTTCATAGGGAGCAGCATCTTTATCGAATACATCTTTTCCTATCCGGGAATCGGCCGATTGTTCATCAGTTCTTTAAATTCACGTGATTTCAGTGTCATCGTTGCCTTGTTGCTGATTTATGGGCTGGCTGCTTTGATCGGTACGGTAGTATCTGACATCATTTTGACTATTGCGGATCCGCGCGTTAGGATGAGATAGCAAGAAGAAAGGGGGGATATGTTGAATACGGAGGAAGAAAAGAAAGCAGGAAGAATGGAAGAGTTGAAGACGGAGATTGCCTCCATTGCGGTAGGCGAGCACCGTTTGAGCCACGAAGTGAATGAGGAAACCAAAATAGTTGTTGATTTCCGCGGTATGCTAAGAGAATTCCGAAAAGACAAGTTGGCGGTCATTGCTTTTGGAACGCTCGTTTTTCTCTTGTTTTTGGTCTTTGTTGGCTCCCTTTTTTTTGATGAGAGTCAAGTCCTGCAGGTAGATTTGTTGAACAGGTATGCTTCGCCGGGGAATAACCATCTGTTGGGGACGGATGAAGCGGGACGGGATGTACTGGGCCAAATCTTGCTGGGAGCGCGCACCTCGCTAGTGGCGGGGACCGCCGTGACAGTCTTGACCGGATTTATCGGAATCGGATTGGGTCTGTTGTCAGGCTATTACGGGGGAGTTCTGGATGTCCTGCTTATGCGCTCTGTTGATTTCATCATGTTTCTGCCAGCAAGTGTATTGGTTCTCGTGCTGGTAGCCATCGTATCGGAATACAATTTCTTTACTTTCATATTGCTTATGAGCGCATTCAGCTGGGCTGGGAAATCAAAGGTTTTTCGTAACCGGACGCGTGCGGAGGCCAAACATGACTATGTGCGGGCGTCCAGAACTGCAGGGACAAACGACTTGCTGATCATGTTCCGTGAAATCCTGCCTAATTTAAGTTCCCTGGTCATCATCAATACGACGATGTCCTTGGCAAGGAATATCGGGATGGAGATAGGTTTGAGTTTTTTGGGCTTAGGGTTACCATACAGCATGCCGAGTATAGGTAATTTACTGCGCTATGCCATTTCCCCCACAGTCTTTGAAAACTATGTATGGGTATGGTTACCAGCATCCATACTCATCTTTGCAGTGTTGTTGTGCATCATTTATGTCGGACAAGCATTGCGGCGGGCGGCAGATGCTAAACAAATGCAAGGATAATAAGGAGGATGAGGTATGCTGAATAAAATGATTGTTCCGTTCTTGTTGGCTGCGCTGTTGGCCGGTTGCGGAAACAAGGATATCCTATTGGAAACGGACGGAGACTTGTCCAATTCATCAGCTGTCATACAGGAATTCGATACTGTCATGAACAGCGATGCTCCTGCCATCGCCGGCGGAGTGTTGAAATACGCTCTGGTTGCCGAATCCTCTTTCCAAGGTATTTTCAGCCCTGTTTTTTCCGAAGATTCTTATGACGAGGAACTCATGGGTTTTTCCCATGAATCCATTTTTTCGTATGATGAGAAGTTTCAGCTTACGCAAGATGGTATGGCCACGTTTGTGCGCAATGAAAATTTAAAAACAGTATCGATCACATTACGGGATAACCTGAAGTGGTCGGATGGAGCGGCACTTACAGTTGATGATATCCTGTATGCCTATGAGGTGATCGGGCATCCGGACTATGCCGGATCCCTTTATGGAGCGGCTTTTGCGAATATCGTGGGCATGACCGAATACCATGAAGGCACTGCAGATACGATTGGCGGTATCGAAGTATTGGATGATACGCACCTCACCATCGCTTTCGAAGAATTGAATCCGTCCCTTATGCAGGCAGGAGGAGCCTTGTGGAGCCAACCACTACCAAGGCATCAACTGGGAAGTATTCCTGTATCCGAAATGATGAATGCCTTACAACTCCGTGAACAACCAGTAGGGACGGGTCCGTTCCGGGTCAAAGCCATTGTTCCAGGCGAGTCGGTCCTTTTTGAAGCCAATGAATATTATTGGAAAGGGAAACCGAAACTGGATAATATCCTTGTTGAAGTAGTCGGGGCGGCAACGATCGTATCCGAAATGGAAGCAGGAAATTACGACGTCGCTGTCATGCCGGCAAGCTCTTACGAAAGCTACAAAGATTTCGACAATATAACCTTGCTGGGCAGAAAAGAATTGGCGACAACTTACATTGGGTTCAAATTAGGATCCCGAGATGTTGAATCAGGCAACAACAGCCTTAATCTGAGTTCAAAAATGGCGAATACGGCATTGCGGCAAGCGATGGCGTATGCACTGGACAATGAATTTGTTGCCGCGGTCCTATTCGACGGGCTGCAGCAACCGGCAAACGCTATGATTCCGCCAGAGTTTGAAGGATTCAGTGAGAATGAGTCAACGGGCTTCAGTTACGATCCTGTAAAGGCCGTAGAGCTACTGGATGAGGCCGGATATCTGGACAGTGATGGCGATGGTTTTCGGGAAACACCGGACGGAGAGCCACTCAAAATCAGCTTTGCGGCCGTGGCAGGTGGAGACGCTACGGAGACGGTTGTTGCCTACTATATCCAGCAATGGCAAGAAATCGGTTTGGATGTCTCGCTCGCCACAGGAAAATTGATTGAATATCAGAAGTTCCATGATATGCTTGCATCAGATAGTCCGGCTATTGATGTCTATCAAGCAACCTGGGGGACAGGTATGGATCCCAATCCGACCGAAATGTTTGGTCGTACCAGTTCTCTCAATTATACCCGTTGGACTAACGAAAAGAATGACACTTTATTGGATCAGATCAACGCTGAGGCTGCCTTGAACGAAAATGCGCGGATGGAAATCTATCAAGAATGGCAAGCGTTGCTGTTTGAGGAAGTTCCTGTCATCCCCACTTTCTGGCGTACGCAGATTTTTGCTGTCAATAACCGCGTCAAGAACTTCAATATCCGTTATGGTGCAACCAGAGGATGGGAAACCATCGAGCTGACATCAGAAGACCCTGTTCGGTAGCGTACGATCAGTTTATTTATCAGAAATGAGGAAGAGGCCCGGACTTTTGTCTGAGCCTCTTTCTTATGAAAACGGACAGACTGTTCGAGAACGAAATTTGCGTGCTTATGGCAAGCATTTGTCGTATAATGAAAAAGGACTCTATTTTCAAAAGTACCTTGACTGCAAGGAGTCCATTCAAGGAAAGGAGGGAACAAGTTGGAAAAAATAGTCAAACAAATAGCAACTGATTTCTCGATTGTTTTCAGCAATGAGAAACTCTTGCGTGAAGCATTTACCCATTCATCTTATGTGAATGAGCATCGTCATCTGGTATTGCAGGACAATGAACGACTGGAATTTTTAGGCGACGCAGTTTTGGAAGTCGTCATCTCCGATTATTTGTTTCATACCTATGATACGTGGCATGAAGGCAAAATGACCCGTCTGCGTGCACAGATCGTCTGTGAACCAAGCTTATCCGCTTTCGCGAAGGACTGCCATTTTGACTCCTATATCCGTTTGGGTAAAGGGGAAGAGAATATGGGCGGAAGGCAACGTCCGGCTTTGCTATGTGATGTGTTCGAAGCATTCATCGGAGCCGTATACCTAGACCAAGGAATCGAAGCCGCCAGAAAATTCATTAACCAAGTCATGATCACGAAGTTAACAGAGGATGCTTTTTCACATGTGATGGATTACAAGACCAGCCTTCAGGAAGAACTGCAAAAAAATGGGGACGTGGATATCCAATATATCCTCCTGAACGAAGACGGTCCTGCTCATGCAAAACAGTTTGACGTGGAAGTGCGAGCTTTCGGAAAAGTCCTGGGCCAAGGACAAGGCCCAAGTAAAAAAGCCGCCGAACAGAAAGCGGCACAAAACGCTTTGGAATCTATAAAAAAATGAAAAGCAAGGTTCACCGGAAAGGATGTTATCTTTGCATCTTGAAAGAATAGAAATGTCGGGTTTCAAATCATTCGCCGACAAAACCGTAATCGAATTTGATGAAGGTGTGACAGCAGTAGTAGGGCCGAACGGGAGCGGCAAAAGCAACCTTTCGGAAGCTGTCCGCTGGGTGTTGGGGGAACAATCCGCAAAAAATCTGCGCGGGAAAAAAATGGACGATATCGTTTTTGCCGGATCGCAGACACGCAAACCTGTCAACATTGCTGAAGTTACCCTCATCCTGAACAACGAGGACGGATTCCTGCCGCTGGAATTCAGCGAAGTGAGCATCACCAGGAGATACAACCGCAATGGCGACAGTGATTGTTTCATCAACAAAAAACCATGCAGATTGAAAGACATAACAGAATTATTGATGGATTCGGGTATCGGAAAAGACTCTTTTTCCATGATTTCGCAAGGGAAAGTGGAACAGATTTTTCAGAATAAACCCGAGGACAGAAGGATCATCCTTGAAGAGGCTGCCGGGGTAGCCAGATACAAAAACCGCAAAACGAGTGCCGAACGGAAGCTCTCACAAACGGAAGAGCATCTGAATCGGATCGAGGACATCCTGCACGAAATCAACAGCCAACTCGCTCCGCTGGAAACTCAACGGAAAACGGCTTTGGCGTATAAGGATAAAAAATCAGCATTAAGCGAGATCGAAATTGCTTTGACCGCTTCCGAAATTGAGCGGCTGAATGCGCAGTGGCAGACGAGCAAACGCGAGCTGAGCGAGTACGACCGAAAAATCAGCACGGAAGAACGGTCTCTAGCAAGCACGCAGACTGCTTTGCAGCAACTGAAACAAAAGTTGGATATGTGCGACGAACAGTTGGAAACACTTCAGACCGGCTATGTCACTGTCATCCAGAAATTGGAGCAGCTAGAAGGGCAAAAGCAAGTCTTCCAACAACGAGCGATGTACTCGTCAAAAAATCAAGAAGAGCAAGCCCAGATCATCGCTGAAAAAGAGGCGCTGATCAAGACGGAAAAAGCCAATCTGGCGGCCTTGCGTACGGAGCTTGCGGCGAAAGTGGAAGCGAGGAAGGAGCTTTCGGAAAAAAGAGCGAGCCTTTCCGAAAAAGAAGCGCAGCTGACGCAAAATAAGGCGGAGCTTGTCCAGCAACTCCGGAATGATTACATCAACAGGTTGCAGGAGCAATCCAGCAACCGGAACACAACCGTCCATCTTGAAAAAGAAATGACGCTTGCAACCGAACAGGAGCACCGTTTCCTTTCGAAAGGCGACGAACTCAGGAAGAATCTGCGCCAACTCAAAGCAAAACAGCAATCGTTGAATGAGGAATATGTCCAGTTTGTTGAAGAAAATGCCAATCTGGAATCGGAACTGCACGACTGCAAACAAAACAGCTTCCGGCTTGTCTCCAAGCTCCAACAACTGAACGCGGAGCTGGATACCGTAACCCGGAATCTGCAGCAGGCGGAAGCCCGGCGCGAAAGCCAACAGGAGTTGGACGACAGCTATGCCAGCTATTATCAAGGCGTAAAGGAAATGCTTCGGAGAAGGGAAAGCGTTCCGGGCATCCGTGGTCCAGTCGCTGAATTGATCCAAGTTCCCGAAAAATATACCTTAGCCATCGAAATCGCTTTGGGAGCCACGATGCAGCACATCGTGGTCGCGGACGAACGTACTGCTTCCCAATGTATCGGCATTCTGAAAGCCCAACACTTGGGGCGCGCCACGTTCTTGCCGATGACAGTCATCCAGGGCAAGTCTTTGCCCGCGGCTGTGCGGACGACATTGGCGAACAGCCCCGGATATATCGGCATCGCGAATGAGCTGATCGATCATGAGGAAATGTATAATGCGATCGTCAGCAGTTTGTTGGGGACAACGATTGTAGCGTCAAATATCCAGGACGGTTTGCAGATTTCCAAGAAATTGCAGAGCCGTTATCGCATCGTAACCCTTGAAGGGGATGTCATCCATGCTGGCGGATCGATGACGGGTGGTGCGACAAGGCGTCAACAAGAGGCATCCTTATTGGCCCGAAAAAATAATCTGAACAAGCTGACCGACTATGTGCAACAGTTGTCCGTCCAATACAATCAGCTCAAGCGCGAGCAAGAGAAATGGTCGCTGCAGCAACAAAGTCTGCAGGAGGAACTGGATGATAAACGCCAAAAAGCGACCATCAAACAGTTCGAACTGCAGCAAAGGGAAGCTTCCCTGCAGCAAGTGAGAGCTGAAATCGCAACGAAAGAAAAAGAATCGGCCGCACATGAATATGAAAAGCGCATGTTCTATGAAGAGAAAGAGGACAGACAAACGCGATTGGCCCAAGCCCAACAAAATTTGCTCGTCCTCAACAGCGAAATCGACCAGCTTCAGAAGGATATAGCGGAATCCAGCTTGGATGAAGAGGAGCGCTTGAAACTGCTGCAGGACGTCCAGTCGAACCGTCAGCAGGCAGACCAAGAGCTTGCTGTCCTACAGGAGCAGGAAAAGCAATTGCGGCGTGACGTGAAACTGTCGACTGAGCGCATCCAAACGGAGCAGGAAGTCATCAGCTCGCTGAAAGGCAAACAAGATCAAGTCGCCAAGTTGGCCGATACGGAGACGCTGACCATCCAAGAGATCACGATGCAGCTGAAGTCCACTACTGCAGAAAAAGCTGGATTTGATGCAGATTTGAGACAGTTGCGGGAGCGGAAAAAGCAAACCGAACAGAATCGTGCCGTTCAGGAAACCGAACAGAACGAAAAAAATAAAAATCTCCAAAAATTATGGAGTGAGCACGCCAAGCTGGAAACGAATGCCGGGCGCTATGAAATCGCCATTGACCATCACCTTGCGCATTTGAGCGAGGAGTACGGTCTCAGCTTTGAAGCCGCGAAACAGGACCATCAGTTGACCCAGGAGCCTGAAGAGGCGACCCGCCTAGTTAAACAGCTGAAAAAGGACATCGAAGAGCTGGGCCCGATCAACATGGGTGCAATCGAGGAATATGATCGTATTTCCGAAAGGTTCACTTTCCTTTCGGAACAGCAGACGGATCTGCTGTCTGCCCGAGGAAACCTTCTGAACACGATGAACGAAATGGATGATGAAGTCCGTTTGCGTTTCAAGGAGACTTTCATTCAAATCAAAAAGCAATTCGAAAAAACCTTCCCGAAATTATTCGGTGGCGGAAAAGCGACGTTGGAGCTGACGGATCCGAACGACCTGTTGGAAACCGGCATTGAAATTGTCGCGCAGCCACCAGGCAAGAAACTCCAGCAGCTCAGCCTGCTCTCCGGAGGGGAAAAAGCCTTCACGGCGATTGCGCTCCTGTTCGCCATCATCGAGGTCAAACCGGTGCCGTTCTGCATTTTGGATGAAGTGGAGGCTGCCTTGGATGAAGCGAATGTATCCCGTTTTGGGAAATATCTGGCAGCATCAACCGAATTGACTCAGTTCATCGTGATCACCCATCGCAAAGGCACGATGGAAGAAGCGGATGCATTGTACGGTGTGACCATGCAGGATTCCGGTGTATCCCGCTTGGCATCAGTCAAATTTGAAGATTACGAAGACATAGGTTAAGGGGATGAAGATAAATGATTAAATTGATTGCACTCGACTTGGATGGCACGTTGCTGAATCCTGACAAAAAGATCAGCGATGCGAATAAACAGGCGATCCACCGCGCCCGGGAAGCCGGCGTGAAGATTGTCCTTTGTACTGGACGCCCGCTCATGGGCATCAAAGATTATGTGGATGAACTGGACCTGCTTCAAGCAGAAGATTACTCGATCACCTATAACGGCGGATTGGTGCAAAAGAATAAAACATCGGAAATCATTTCCCAAAAAGTGTTGAATTACGGACAGATTGTGGAACTCTATGATCTGAGCAAAGAACTGAATATCCCGATGAACATGCTGGATCTGGAGTCCGTATACGAACCTGAATATCCGGAAGGCAGAGAGTCGTTGTACAAGAGCCTACAGAGTTCGAGTTTGCCGTTCGTAGAAAAAAACATCGAAGACTTTCAAGCGCAGCATGCGTTCAATAAAGTTGTTTTTTGTATCGCGCCTGCTGTCTTGGATGAAGCGATCGCCAAAATACCGGCGGACTTCTACAGCAAATATTCGATGATGAAATCACGTCCGCTTCTGTTTGAAGTCATGCATCCTGAAGTCGACAAAGGCAATGGCATCGCGGCTTTATGCGATCATCTGGGCATCACTGCCGATGAGGTTATGGCTTGCGGAGATGAAGAGAACGATTTGGCGATGCTGGATTTTGCGGGCGTAAGCGTTGCGATGGGTAACGCTCCCGATAAGATCAAGGAACGGGCGAGCTTCGTCACGAAGACAAACGGGGAAGATGGCGTCGCACACGCAATCGAAACGTTCGTCTTTGCGTAAAAAGAAGCAGCCATAAGAGAGGAAGTGTTCAGATGGGATTATTTGATCGAATAAAACGCGCGTTTACAGGTGAAGATGTCGTTCAGACACCGGTAACCGAAGAAAATAAGATTGTCATCGACAAATTCGACAAGGGCATGGAGAAGACGCGCAAAAGCTTTTCAGAGAAGATGAATGAACTGTTCGCCGGTTTCAGAGAGGTGGATGAAGAGTTTTTTGATGACCTGGAGGAAACGCTGATATCCGCAGACGTTGGTTTTGATATGACACTGGCACTTTCGGATGTGCTGCGTGATGAGGTCAAGATGAAGAACGTGCGCACCGGAGAACAAGTGAAGAATGTCATCATCGAAAAAATGGTCGAAATCTATGAAAAAGGCCAGACGGAATTGCCTACCATCAAAATAAATGAGGATGGGCCGACCGTTATCCTGTTTGTGGGCGTAAACGGAGTGGGGAAAACGACGACCATCGGTAAGTACGCTTATCAGTTGAAGAACCAAGGGAATAGCGTCTTGTTGGCGGCCGGAGATACTTTCAGAGCCGGGGCAATCGAACAGCTGGAAGTTTGGGGGGAACGTGTCGGTGTGCCGGTCGTGACGAGCGATGCAAAAAGCGATCCCGCTTCCGTCGTTTATGACGCGTTGAAACAAGCCAAAGAAGAAAACTACGACTATCTGCTGATCGATACAGCGGGCAGACTGCAGAACAAAGTGAACCTGATGAAGGAATTGGAGAAGATCAACCGGATCATCGCAAGGGAAATCCCCGGCGGCGCAACCGAAACGTTGTTGGTGCTTGATGCCACGACGGGTCAGAACGCTTTGATACAGGCGAAGCAATTCAAGGAGACGACGGATGTCACCGGCTTGATCCTGACAAAGTTGGATGGCACGGCGAAAGGCGGCGTCATCCTGGCGATCCGCCAGGAAATGGATATACCCGTCAAATTCGTCGGTTTAGGCGAAGGTTTGGATGATCTGCAGGCGTTCGATCCGGAACAGTACATCTACGGACTGGTAAAAGATTTGCTTGAGAAAAAATAGCGAAGCGGGTTGTCCCTCCCGATGAGGAACGCTTGCATAAGCAAAAGGTGACAGAAGCATGGTCAGGCCGGCAATCCCGTTGCGATTGCCGGCCTGACCTTACTTTTTGCTGCGGTAACACGGCATCAGTACAATTTATGGTTGACTAAGCTCAGCAAAATCGGTAATCTAATGAAGTGTAAAGTTTTTTTCTTGACAAGTCCGTATGAGAAGGAAGGTATTCTGATGGAACTGGAAAAAACCAATAATATGAATACTCTTTATGAATTCTATAATGTCCTGTTGACGAACAAGCAGAAAGGCTATCTTTCTTTGTATTATGGTGATGACTATTCGTTGGGCGAAATCGCTGAAGAATTCGCGATCAGCCGGCAGGCAGTGTACGACAATATCAAGCGCACCGAAAAAATTCTGATGGATTATGAACAGAAATTGAAATTGGCGCAAAACTATAGCCTCCGAAACAAAAAATTGGACGAATTGGCGAACTATGCCGAAGAAAAATATCCCGCAGACAGAACTTTGCAGAGCTTGATCAACAATCTGGAAGAACTGGATGACAAAGACGAATAAACAGTTAGGAAGTGGCAAATATGGCATTTGAAGGGTTATCCGAGCGTCTCCAAGGCGCGATGACCAAAATCGGCAAAAAAGGTAAAATTTCGGAAGCCGATCTGAAGGAAATGATGCGTGAAGTACGTCTGGCTTTGCTGGAAGCTGACGTGAATTTTAAAGTCGTAAAAGAATTCGTCAAAAAAGTGAATGAACGAGCGTTGGGCTCAGATGTGCTCGAGTCGCTTTCACCGACACAGCAAGTCATTAAAATCGTCAACGAAGAACTGACGGAATTGATGGGCGGGCAGCAGGAACCATTCCAATTTTCTGCCAAGCCACCAACTGTCGTAATGCTGGTCGGCCTGCAGGGTGCAGGTAAGACTACGACTGCCGGAAAACTTGCCAATTACATGAAGAAAAAAGAGAACAAACGCCCGATGCTGGTCGCAGCCGACGTCTATCGTCCAGCGGCGATCAATCAGTTGCAGACATTGGGCAAACAATTGGATTTCCCGGTGTATGCATTGGGTACCGAAGCAAATCCGGTCGATATAGCGAAGCAGGCAGTTGAGCAAGCCAAACTCGATGGACGCGATCTGGTCATCATCGATACGGCGGGACGACTGCACGTGGATGAAGTGTTGATGACAGAGTTGAAGAACATCAAAGCTGCCGTCAATCCTACGGAAATCCTGTTTACGGTAGATGCGATGACGGGGCAGGATGCCGTCAATGTGGCGCAATCCTTCAATGAACAGCTCGGCATAACCGGTGTCATCCTTACCAAATTGGACGGGGACACACGCGGCGGGGCTGCGCTATCCATCCGTTCCGTAACCGGCAAGCCAATCAAATTTACGGGTCAAGGCGAAAAGTTGGAAGACTTTGAACCGTTCTACCCTGAACGCATGGCTTCCAGAATACTGGGCATGGGCGATCTAATGACGTTGATCGAACGTGCGCAACAAGATTTTGATGAGACAAAAGCGGCGGAAATGGCTGAGAAAATTCGCGAGAATACCTTCAACTTCAATGATTTCATCGAGCAGATGGATCAAGTTACCAACATGGGGCCGCTTGAAGACCTCCTGAAGATGATTCCGGGCATGAGCAACATTCCGGGACTGGACAAAATGAAGATCGATCCCAAAGATGTGGCCCACATGAAGGCAATCGTACTTTCGATGACGCCCGCTGAACGCGAAAACCCTGAGCTTCTGTCGCAGAGCAGACGCAGACGGATCTCGAAAGGTTCCGCAAGATCATTGGCGGAAGTCAACCGTCTGATCAAGCAGTTCAACGAATCCAGGGAAATGATGAACAAGATGTCCAAAGGCAATTTTGCAGGGATGGAAGGTCTCCTTGGACAAGGCCCGAAAGGCAAGATGGGCAAGATGGCCATGCAGCAAATGGCCAGACGAATGAACAAAAAGAAGAAAAAGAAAAAATAATTCCAAGTGTAAAGAGAAAACACTTTACAAGCAAATGGAAAACTGGTAATATATAAAAATGTGAGATATAGATATATGGAGGTGTTATATAAATGGCAGTTAAAATTCGTTTAAAACGTATGGGTTCTAAAAGAAACCCGTTTTACCGCGTCGTTGTAGCTGATTCACGTTCTCCACGTGATGGACGTTTCATCGAAAAAGTAGGTACATACAATCCAGTTGTTGAACCAGCTGAAGTTAAATTTGACGAAGAGTTAGTTTTGAAATGGTTAGCTGAAGGTGCACAACCTTCTGATACAGTTCGTAACTTACTTTCTCAACAAGGTATTATGAAAAAATTCCACGACTCTAAGTTAGCTAAATAAAAGGGTGGTTTAAATGCCTGAAATTTCAGATTTAATCCTGGCAATTGTCAAACCTTTGATCGTCCACGATGATAAGATGTCCATCGAAATCAAAGAGACAAGTGAGTTCATGGAATATCACTTGCATCTTGATGCCGAGGACGTCGGCCGTGTGATCGGGAAACAGGGACGTGTCGCTAGAGCGATCCGTACAATTGTATACAGTGTCAGAACCAAAGGCACAAAACGTGTCCGCCTTGTGATCGAAGGGGCCGAATAATCCGCTTCAATTGCGGATCCGGTCGTTTCCACTCGGTGGATGCCTAACTTAATAGCGAATAGATAGAAGCGGATGATGATACAATTGTAGCACTTATCCCTTCTATTTTATTATGTACAGAAACGTTGACAGTACGATTTATGTAAGGAGAGGTGAAAAATGGAAAAATTTTATGATGTCGGAAAAGTTGTGAATACGCAAGGGCTTAAGGGTGAAGTGCGTGTCATTTCCAGCACTGATTTTGCGGATGAACGCTACAAAAAAGGGGCTACGCTCTACTTGTTCCGCGAAAACAGCGAACCCATCACTCTGAAAGTAGCCAGCCACCGCGTGCACAAGAATTTTAATATGCTGACATTCGAGGGGTACAATCGGATCGAAGAGGTTGAGCCGTTCAGAGGTGGGATCCTGCGGGTTTCGGAAACACAGTTGGAGGACCTTTCGGATCATGAGTTCTATTATCATGAGATCATCGGCTTGTCCGTCGTCAGTGATGCCGGCGAAGAATTGGGTATCATCAAAGAAATTTTGCCGCTTGGGGCGAATGATGTGTGGGTTGTATCCAAACCAGGCCGAAAAGATTTATTGGTTCCGTATCTCGCTTCCGTAGTGGAAAAGGTATCTTTGGAAGATAAACAGGTCACAATCCACCTTCTAGAAGGAATGATGGACTGATGAAGATAGATATATTGACGTTGTTTCCGGCGATGTTCGAAGGCCCATTGTCCGAGTCGATCATCGGGAAGGCGATCGAGAGTGGTCGTGTTTCGATCACTTGCACGAACTTCCGCGATTATTCCGAAAACAAACACAATTCCGTCGATGATTATCCTTTCGGCGGCGGAGCAGGCATGCTGCTGCGGGCGCAGCCGATAGTGGATGCGCTGACGGACATCGAGGTCCAGTCTCCCGAAACAAAAAAAAGGATTGTCCTTTTGGATCCATCCGGAAAAACCTTCAATCAGGATCTGGCGGAAGAGTTTGCCGAAGAAGAGCACCTTGTCTTCATCTGCGGTCATTACGAGGGCTTCGATGAACGCATCAAGCAACACGTTACGGATGAAGTTTCGATTGGTGATTATGTTCTGACCGGAGGCGAATTGGGCGCGATGGTCATGATCGACGCTACAGTACGTCTGTTGCCGGCGGTATTGGGCAATGAACAATCGAACAAGACTGATTCATTCTCGACCGGCTTACTCGAGCATCCCCAATATACGCGACCGCGCGATTTCCGGGGGGATGTCGTTCCTGAAGTGCTTTTCAGCGGCAACCACCAGAAAATCGCTGATTGGCAAGAAAAAGAATCTTTGCGCAAAACCTGGCTGAGACGTCCGGAAATGTTGGGGAAAATCACTTTGTCGAAAAAACAGCAAGCTTGGTTGGCGGAGATACTGCTGGAAGAAAAGGCCGACAATTAAGCGCAATAGTGCGCCTTAAATTTCAAACAATGTAAACGAAAAATACTTTACACGTCAAAATTATTGTGGTAGAATTCTACAGGTGAGCAGAGAGACTGCTCCATAATACGATATTCCGCTGTGCAGAATGATTGTGTATGAATGTCGGTTGGAAGGAGAAAAAAAACATGAGTCAATTACCATTGATTGAAGCAATTACACAAGGACAATTACGTAGTGATATTCCTACATTCCGTCCTGGAGACACTGTTCGCGTCCACGCTCGCGTAGTCGAAGGAACAAGAGAACGTATCCAATTATTCGAGGGCGTAGTCATCAAACGTCGCGGATTCGGAATCAGCGAAACTTATACAGTACGTAAAATTTCCAACGGTATCGGTGTGGAACGTACATTCCCATTGCACACACCTCGTGTAGCTCAAATCGAAGTTGTTCGCTTCGGTAAAGTGCGTCGTGCAAAACTTTATTACTTGCGCGCATTACACGGAAAAGCTGCTCGTATCAGAGAAAAACGTCGTTAATATTCCGCATGTCATATGGAAAGGTCTGGACTTCGGTTCCGGACCTTTTTTGTATACCGTGAGAAGCGTATTTCTTGGGAAAAATGTGCTATACTTGTAGCACCATATATGAAAAGAGTGATAGTCTTGACGATATTAGCAGCGCTTGATCAAAAATTCCAAGAAAAAGGCATGCCACTGAAAAGTCATCCCATCCAAAATGGTCAGTATTTGTATCAAGGAAAATTCAATCTCGATAAAGAACATTCCTTGCCGTTTGGTGTAGTCATCGCTAAAGATGAGGCCGAAAGTGATTTTCAGATCAGTTACAGAAAATTGGCTTACCTGAATAATTATGCTGATAAAGTGAACCTGTTGGAACTGATCAATGAATTGAACCAAACCAAAACTTTTTATTATACACTTTGCCTGGCGGGGGATGGCGAGATTTTCCTTCGACTTTTGGGCCGCTCGACAACGGATGTCAAACCATTATACGAAATGCTCGTGATCGGATCGAATATAGCAAAGGTCATGACAGCAGAATTAAAAAGCAAATTTCCGTCGCTTGGGATCGAATGAGTATTCGTCTCTGTAGCGGCAACCGCAGGAGGAATTATGAAACAAAAATTAATCGCTTTAGATTTGGATGGAACTACACTCAACAATCAGTCGTTGTTGAGCGATCGGACAAAAAAAGTGCTGGCAACGTTGCAAAAGGATAATCACCTGGTTATGATCGCAACTGGCCGTCCTTACAGAAACAGCAAAGAGTTTTATGAGACGCTCAAGATGACTACTCCGTTGGTGAACTTCAACGGTGCTTTATGCCACAATCCCACTGACAGCAATTGGAGTAATTATTATCATAAGACGCTCAACAAAGATTTTGCGATGGATCTGATCGAACAACGTGAAGAGATGGGAATCGACTTCATCTGTGTAGAAGGCAAAAATAAACTGTTTGCATCCACCGCAACGTTGCCCGCAAACGAATATTTCCCGAAAAATCTTCTGGCGACGCAAATCACTTCTAAGGATACGCTGTCGGAAAACCCTACTTCGATGAATGTATTTTCGGAGGAACGGAATTTGGAAGCCATCCGTGACCGGATATTGGCGCGTTATGGGAATTCCATTGAAATCCGCACGTGGGGTGGCACGATGCCCTGTCTTGAGATCGTATCCGCCGGTGTCCAAAAAGCGCTTGGCGTTGAAGTGGTCGCTAATAACTACGGCATCAAGCGGGAAGATATTCTTGCCTTCGGTGACGAGGACAACGATATGGAAATGATCCGCTATGCTGGTCACGGTGTCGTCATGCAGAATGGAATCACGGCATTAAAGAATATTGCCGACGATGTAACGATGCATACGAATCATGAGGACGGCTTGGCCATCTATCTGGAAAAATATTTTTGCTTATAGCAGCCAATCAGAGCTGAAAAAGAGGGATCCAATTGATCGTAATCGAAAGAAAACTCATAAATAATATACCAATTCTGGAAATCGTAGAGGAAGACAAGAAAAACAAGACTATTCCGCTCGCGTTCTTTTATCATGGTATCACGAACCAAAAAGAAAGAGGTTTGGAGCCCGGCTATGCATTAGCCAGTAACGGCATGAGGGTTGTCATCCCTGATGCCTATCGTCATGGTGAACGCAAAGATGAGGCCTATGCTGGTGAGCCGGCGGCAGAATTCTGGTCGGTAGTCCTGCAAAACATCAAGGAACTTCCTGATATTGTAGCGTTTTACGTCGAAGCGGGATTGGCAAAAAGAGACAAGGTTTCGGTCACAGGACTTTCGATGGGAGGCATCACGACGTGCATCGCCTTGACGCAATATCCATGGATCCATTCGGCAGCCTGCTTGATGGGCAGTCCGGATCCGATTGGGTTATCCCATTGGGCATTGAAGTCTCGCTGGGTGGAAGGCTTGCCGCCGATTGATGATGAGAAAGTCAAAGTCTTGATGGCGCCTTTTGAAAGTCTAAGCCTCAAAGAACATCCGGAGTCGCTCGTGGACACGCCGTTTTACATCTGGCACGGCACAGCCGACGAAAGTGTTCCGTACGAACAGATGGCTCAGTTCGTCAACTCCATCAGCGAGGAAGCTTTTGCGGAGAATATTTGCTTCCGGACCACAGAAGGTGCAGGGCATCGGGTTCCTTACGCTATTTTTGAGGAAATGGCTGTATTTTTGGGGAACGTATATTAACATTGAATTTCTGCACACAAACTGTTATCATCAAATTAATCCTGAAAAGTTAGAGGTGTATGCAATGACTGAAGAAATAAATCCCCAATATTCGCAAGAAGAATTGGAAAGCATAAAAGAACGCGTCTTAGCGGCGCTTGAGCAAGTGATAGATCCTGAATTAGGAATAGATATCGTCAATTTGGGTTTAATCTATGAAGTGGAATTGGAACAGGATGGATTCTGCCTGATCCAAATGACGCTGACAACGATGGGCTGCCCATTGGCGGATGTCATCACCGATGAAATTCACCGTGCTTTGAAAAGCGTTCCTGAAGTAACTGAAACGCAAGTGAAATTGGTTTGGTATCCTGCCTGGACAACCGACAGGATGTCCCGATATGCACGCATCGCGCTAGGAATCCGATGATAAAAAGAGCAACAAAGGAAATTACCTTTGTTGTTCTTTTTTTTTACGTTATAATTTGACCAATTCTGACCATGGTCGTATACTTGTCCTATAAAGCACCAAAGCAGTAGAATTTCGAGGAGGTACTAACATGGAAATGGAAAAAATGACGACAGCACTGCAGGAGACAATTGCGGAAGCGCAACGTATCGCCATGGTGCGCAAGCACCAGACCATCGATGTCGCGCATCTGTGGAAAATATTTCTGCAGCCGGATAGTTTTGCGCGTAATTTTTATATTGATTCAGGGGTTGCAGTCGATGCATTTGAATCGGCCATTGATAAGGAACTGGACAAATCAGTAGTGATTGAAGGGACTTCTGTACAGTATGGGCAAACATTCAGTCAGAACCTGTACAACCTCTTTCTGGAAGCAGATCGCAAGCGATCAGAGCTGAAGGACGACTTCATCGCCACTGATACCGTGCTTTTGAGCTTGATGACACTGAAAAATCATCCATTGACCAAATTCCTGGCAAATCAAGGCCTGACGGAAAAAATCATCGCCGAAAAAATTAAGGATATGAGAGGTGGAGACCGAGTGACTTCGCAGAATCAGGAAGATCAGTATGAAGCATTGGAAAAGTATGGCATAGACCTAGTGCAGGCGGTAAGGAGTGGGAAACAAGACCCGGTCATTGGCCGGGACGAAGAAATAAGGGATGTAATCCGCATTTTATCGCGCAAAACAAAAAATAATCCGATCCTGATCGGTGAACCGGGCGTCGGCAAGACCGCCATCGTGGAAGGTTTGGCCCAGCGGATCGTGAAAAAAGACGTGCCGGATAACCTGAAGGACAAAACAATCTTTTCATTGGATATGGGCTCGTTGATTGCGGGTGCCAAGTACCGCGGAGAATTCGAGGAACGCCTGAAAGCGGTATTGAAAGAAGTGAAGAAAAGCGACGGCCGCATCATCCTTTTCATTGATGAGATCCATACGATCGTCGGGGCTGGGAAAACAGAGGGGAGCATGGATGCCGGCAATCTGCTGAAGCCTATGCTGGCCAGAGGCGAATTGCACTGCATAGGAGCGACCACTCTGGATGAATACCGCCAAAATCTGGAGAAGGACAAGGCACTGGAACGGAGATTTCAGAAGGTATTGGTGAAAGAACCGACAGTCGCCGATACGATCAGCATCTTGAGGGGGTTGAAGGAACGGTATGAAATCCACCACAGCGTCAACATCCATGACAATGCCCTCGTGGCGGCTGCGACCTTATCCGATCGCTACATAACTGACCGGTTTCTGCCGGATAAAGCAATCGATCTTGTCGATGAGGCGTGCGCAAACATAAAAGTGGAAATGAATTCGATGCCTACCGAGTTGGATCAAGTGAGCCGCAAATTGATGCAACTGGAGATCGAAGAGGCAGCCCTGAAGAAGGAATCCGACGATCAGAGCAAGAAAAGATTGGCGACTCTGCAAGTCGAGTTGGCCGATTTGCGCGAAGAATCAAATGAATTGCGCATGAAATGGGGCAACGAAAAGGAAGAGGTCGAAAAGCTGCGTGCTAAACGGGAAGACCTGGAGGATGCGCGCAGACAATTGGAGGATGCGGAAGCAAATTATGATTTGGAACGGGCGGCGGTTTTGCGCCACGGCAGCATCCCACAGATGGAAAAAGAATTGGCGGCTCTCGAAAAAGAGAATGCAACCCGCAGGAATAAAGAAGGCAATCTTGTCCAGGAATCAGTGACCGAGAACGAAATCGCAACAGTTGTGGGACGGATGACGGGCATCCCGGTGACGAAGCTGGTTGAGGGGGAAAGAGACAAACTCCTGAAATTGGAGGAAACGCTGCATAAACGTGTCATTGGCCAGGAAGAAGCGGTGGAAAGCGTCACGAATGCCGTCCTTCGTTCGCGTGCCGGCCTGCAGTCACCTAACCGGCCGATCGGATCCTTCCTGTTTCTGGGGCCCACAGGGGTCGGGAAAACAGAATTGGCGAAAGCTTTGGCGGAAAATTTGTTCGACTCCGATGAACATATGGTGCGACTCGATATGAGCGAATACATGGAAAAATTTTCGGTTTCTCGACTCATCGGGGCACCCCCTGGCTATGTCGGCTATGAAGAGGGCGGCCAATTGACGGAAGCGGTCCGCCGAAGCCCCTATACGATCATTCTCTTGGATGAAATCGAAAAGGCGCACCCGGATGTATTCAACATTTTGCTGCAAGTATTGGATGATGGGCGCTTGACTGATTCAAAGGGGCGCGTAGTCGATTTCAAAAACACCGTTTTGATCATGACCAGTAATATTGGGTCGCAACTCCTGTTGGAAGGCGTCCAGTCCGATGGTACGATTCCGGAAGAAGTGGCCAATGAAGTCATGAAAGTATTAAGAGGATCGTTCAAACCTGAATTTTTGAATAGGATTGATGATACCATCCTCTTTACACCATTAAGTAAAGAGGATGTCAAAAAGATCATCGTCAAAATGGTCAAGGAACTATCCGGCCGGCTGGCGGACAAACAGATCCAGCTCTCCGTTTCTGATGAGGTTGCCGCCTGGATAGCGGATAATGCTTACGATCCAATTTATGGTGCTCGGCCGCTCAGAAGATTCATCTCAGCTGAGATCGAGAATCCATTGGCACGTGCCATCATAAAGGGCGATATCCATGAAAATCAGGCGGTGATGGTGACGTTGGTGGGCAATCAGGTCGGGTTCCAGACCATCGATCTCACTGAATTTCAACAATAATTTGACAAGTCAGCACGCAGAGAGGAAGTCCTGAAAGGGATTTCCTTTTGTTATTTTTGTATTTGCGGTAAAATGATAATATAAATTTTCTTATTTTTATCTTCAATAGTCTGGCCGTTTGTTGCTTTTATCGGAAAAAAGCCGAAGGAGGCGTTCATTTTGCTGTTTTTGGTCATCGGGTTCCTGTGTCTGGTTTTTATGCTGTTCACTTCGAGGTATTATGTCTTCGGAGGTGCGGCCATCCTAAGTTTTTTGTTGTATTTCATGTATTTCGGGAGTGGGAATTGGCTGACATTGCTGCTTTTTATGTTCGGGATTCTGTTGTTGATGCTGGAGTTGTTCATACCCAATTTCGGGCTAGTGGGGATCGCGGGTTTCCTGATGGTCGCGGCCGGCCTGTTTTTGAACAATGAGCGTATTTTGGAAAGTGTACTGGATGTCAGCTTGGCCATCATCATTTCCGGGATAGCGACATCCTTGCTGTTGAAAAAAGGCTATAAATTCCTGCCGGACCGCAGCAAATTGATTTTGGATACATCCCTGAATCGTGAGCGCGGTTATTCGTCCAGCAAAGACTATTCCGAATTCTTGGGAATGATCGGCACAGCCACGACGACGCTGCGGCCTGCCGGAAAAGTCTCTATCGGAGATGTAGTGCTCGATGTAGTCAGTGACGGGAAGATTATATTTGAAGGGAAACAGATTCAAGTTATCCAGGTTGAAGGGGTCAAAATTACAGTCAAGGAGTTGGATGGAAAATGACAGAAGGATTGATAGGACTCATCTTTATTGCATTGTTTGTCGTACTGTTTTTATCTTTATTTTTCCGCTTTGTGCCGGTTGGTCTATGGATCACGGCTTACTTTTCGGGAGTGAAAGTCAAAATTTCGAATCTGGTCGGCATGCGACTGCGGCGGGTAATTCCTTCTATGATCGTGCAGCCGATGATAAAAGCCACAAAAGCGGGACTGATAATTGATATAAATGAATTGGAGGCGCATCATCTTGCCGGAGGAGATGTTAATATGGTCATCGACGCGCTGATTGCGGCGCAGCGTGCCGATATTGATTTAGGTTTTGAAAAAGCCGCTGCCATCGATTTGGCCGGTCGTAATGTATTGGAAGCAGTGAAAATGAGTGTTAACCCAAAAGTCATCGAAACACCGATCATTGCGGGTGTCGCTATGAACGGGATTGAAGTAAAAGCCAAAGCAAAAGTAACGGTACGTGCCAATATAGAACGATTGGTCGGTGGGGCTGGCGAAGAAACAATCATCGCCCGTGTCGGCGAGGGGATCGTCACAACCGTCGGCTCTGCCAAGATGCACACTTCCGTGC
This sequence comes from Trichococcus sp., assembly GCF_049684335.1. Classification (GTDB taxonomy): domain Bacteria; phylum Bacillota; class Bacilli; order Lactobacillales; family Aerococcaceae; genus Trichococcus. Next base: position 23,678 of record NZ_JBAVFV010000050.1, on the reverse strand, counting down.
TGGAAAATCCGGACTCCATTTCCCAAACGATCCTGAAAAAAGGACTGGATTCAGGTACCGCCTTTGAGATACTGTCCATCGATATCGCCGATGTTGATGTCGGCCGTAACGTGGGCGCCAAACTGCAGGCGGAACAAGCGGAGGCGGATAAGCGGGTGGCCCAAGCGAAAGCGGAAGAGCGCCGTGCTTTTGCGGTCGCAGAGGAACAGGAAATGATCGCTGAGGTGCAAAGGATGCGGGCGAAAGTGGTCGAAGCCGAAGCGCAGGTGCCGTTGGCGTTGGCTGAAGCGCTGCGCAATGGAAATCTAGGCGTGATGGATTATTATAAAATGAAAAATATCATAGCGGATACTGAAATGAGGAGCAGCATTTCGGAGTTGCCGACAGATAGAAGCGAACCGGAATGACTAGCCTAGCCTTTCTATTACCGATTCTGTTGCCGATCATTTTCCTGGTGTTCTTTCTTTCTGTGCTCATCTCGATAGTCAAGAGGATCAATCGGCTATCGGAGAACGCCAGACTTCGAGTGGGCACAGCCCAAGCAGCTGCCCTGCAGCAGACATTTCGCCAGTCGTTGGACGGTGCCGGAAATGAGAATGCGAAACAACTGATCAAAAAACTGGCTACATTGAAGCCTGAACAGGTCTATGGCTTTTTTCAGGAGCGCTTGCCTGAAAAATATCTGAGGGAAGTCAGCCGGATCTTGACCAAGAGAAATTGGCGGAGGGAAATCCTGATTTTCGTTAACCGCGAAAATTTATGGCAGTTGCTGTTGCGGGCGAATCCGCCAAAAACAGGCAGCGACCAAAAGAACACGGAACCCTCGGATGAAATCGATGAGGTACCGGTGTTTACGGACTATAATATGGATCCTGCCGTGGGGTTGGCCGATGACTTCACCGTCTTTTCTGAAGACAAAAAGGAATTGAAAACTGCCAAAAGGATGGAGAAATCCACCATTCATAACAAGAAAAAATATTCCGGCAATCAGAAAGCTTTGATGCGAGCCGTCATTGCCAAAGAAATACTCGATAGGCCGGACTTTGACCGCAAATAGGAAATTGAAGGAGACAGATGAATGGCAAGAGAGATCGGATTGAACACTTTAGCGTACATGCATAGATCTGCGGACAATAAAGTGGAACAAAAAGAAATATTGAAGGAAATCAAGGAAATGGGCTTTCCGATTGTGGAAGTCAGAAGAGAATACATCCTGTCCGGCAAAACGGAAATGAAGGAAATAGCCCAGCGAGCCTCGGAGTCTGGCTTGAAGGTGTTCTATTCCGTCCCGGCAGAACTGTTTACAGCAGGCGTGTTGAATGGACAACTGGGCAGTTATTTTGAGGAAGCCACCCTATTGAATGCAGTCCAGCTGAAACTGACTTTAGGGGAATTCAGGGAATTCACAGCCAAGCTGGCTGAAGAATTACGGGAATTGCTGACGACCTATCCCATTCATTTGACGATCGAAAATGACCAGAGCACCAAGAAGGGTAGCCCAGCTGTCCTGATGGGGTTCATTGCAGAAACCCGCAAGGCCTCATTGGACATCGGACTGACTTTTGACACAGGCAATTTCGTTTACATCGACAGCGATCCCTTCGCCGCGGCAGAGCAAATGCGCGAAGCGGTAACCTACATCCACATCAAGAACGTTGCCATCACGGACAGCGGAATTGTTTTATCCGGACTGGAATCCGGATTGGTGGATATGCGCCGTCTTTTGTCGTTGTTCCCGGACTCGGTGCCGGCCAGCATCGAATATCCCTGCGGTGTCGGCGACGAAGTGACAAAAACCATCAGCGCGGATTACAAAAAGATTCAATCTTGGTGAACGTCTCTCAAAAAAACCATGATGTGCCGTTCCGAGGGGTGGTTGACAGTCACCGCAAGTCAATCAGAATAAGCAACAAAAAATGCAATCCGAAGCATCCGGATTGCATTTTTTTAGTAGCGAATACAAGAAAATAGTGTGCGACTGTGGTATACTGATTGCCGGATATCTATAAGAAAGAAGTGAATACATTGACTGAACCAGCGATTCGTTATCGCCTTATCAAAAAAGAAAAACATACAGGTGCGCGCTTGGGAGAAATCATCACCCCCCACGGCACTTTTCAGACTCCCATGTTCATGCCGGTAGGTACTTTGGCCACCGTGAAGACGATGGCTCCTGAAGAACTGAAGGCGATGGGCTCTCAGATCATTCTGAGCAATACTTATCACCTATGGCTCAGACCGGGCTCAGACTTGGTTGAAGAGGCAGGAGGCCTGCATAAATTCATGAATTGGGACAGAGGGATCTTGACCGATTCAGGTGGTTTCCAAGTCTTCTCTTTAAGCCAGAACAGACAGATCACGGAGGCCGGCGTACATTTCCGCAATCATCTGAACGGTTCGAAAATGTTCCTGTCACCGGAAAAAGCGATCCATATCGAAAATCAACTGGGTGCCGATATCATCATGAGTTTTGATGAATGCCCTCCTTACAGCGAAAGCTATGATTACATCAAAGCATCGGTCGAAAGAACGACCAGATGGGCAGAGCGTGGCCTTGAAGCCCACAAAAAGCCCAATCAACAAGGCTTGTTCGGAATCATCCAAGGAGCAGGCTACAAGGATTTAAGACTGCAGAGCGCCAAAGAACTGATTTCCTTGGATTTCCCAGGCTATTCGATTGGTGGACTTTCGGTCGGCGAAACGAAGGAAGAAATGAATGGTGTGCTGGATTACCTGACGCCAGTCATGCCTGAGGACAAACCAAGGTATCTGATGGGCGTAGGTGCGCCGGATTCCTTGATCGACGGCGTCATTCGCGGAATCGATATGTTCGATTGTGTCTTGCCTACCCGTATAGCGCGGAACGGTACGTGTATGACAAGCAGCGGCCGTTTGGTCATCAAAAATGCGAAATATGAACGGGATTTCCGGCCATTGGATGAAAAATGCGATTGCTACACCTGCAAAAACTATACACGTGCGTACATTCGTCATTTAATCAAAGCTGATGAAACATTTGGCTTGCGCTTGACCTCATACCATAATCTACATTTCTTGATAAACCTGATGAAAAATGTGCGCCAAGCCATCATGGATGACAATCTGTTGGAATTCAGGGAAGCGTTCGTGGAAGAATATGGCTTCAACGTTGAAAATCCGAAGAAGTTTTAGGTTTTGGGTGGTAGTCTATCCTAAAGTTTGGTAAAGTGGATGATAGATAAAAATAATCCACAGATGGAGGAAAATGTATGGATACAGTAATCATGATTGCCTTTTATGGGGTGCTGTTCGGCGTAATGTATTTCATCCTGATCAGACCACAAAAGAAACAAGCGCAAAAAACGCAAGACATGCTGAGTCAAATCAAACCAGGAGATAGAGTAGTCACCATCGGCGGCCTGCACGGAATTGTCGAAGAAATCAATTCTGCGGATAACACAGTCGTATTGGATTGCGAAGGGATCTTCCTGACTTTTGAAAAACGCTCTATTTCACGTATTTCAAAAGTTGCCACTATCACAACTGATGATGCGATTGTCGAAGATTATTCAGCAACAGAATCAGAGCAAGAACAAGAAGACAAAAGCGAAGAGTAAAGCGATTTGATTCATCGGAAAGGAGGGACGGCATTTGCCGAATATATCAGAGAAGCAATATGATCAATTGGAGCCCTGGTTCAAACTGAAAGCAACTGAGTTCAATCAATTGGGCTACGATAACATCCAAGTCGACGATATCTATCGCTATTTCAAGGAATTTTCTTGGAAGCATACCGTCCCTCCGCATTATTACCAACAGATCCGGGATATCATGAAGACGACGGTAAACCACTACTTCGACTTTGTTGCTTTGGAAGCGCAAGTCTATAAGGTCTCTTCATTGGATGAAATGAATTTTGATGATTTCCTATGAATCGTTCCACGCGAAAAGTACAATACTTCAAAGTATTGTGCTTTTTTTTAGGAGTTTGGCGAGAACCCGCATAACTATCTGACATCTTGATTTAAAAAACTTAAATAATAACGTATGATTTGGAAAACCAAACGTGTTTTCGTATAATATCCTTGTGAGGTGATTGCTTTTTTTGATGGCATCATAAAGGCGGGACGATTTCAGCCCTCGAAATTAAGCGAAATAAGTTTATCACTCGAATATGAATCGCTAAATACAAAAAAAGGGGGGTTCAACTATTAGTAAGCGGATTTATTAGAGTGGGGTGCCTTGTAAATGCGGAAATCAAACGGATAGGGACGTAAAACGACCATATATGTTTCCGTCATAAAAATTATTCCAAAAAAACTTTTTAAAGGCACTGATTCCGAACAATGATAATAATTTCACAATCGAAAGGTTGAGAAATAGAATGTTTCCATTAACTATTTGTGAAAACAAGTAGAGACAAAAAACTCTGCTGAACACGCTTACAGGGCCTGTGTGGAAAATACGTGAAGAATATCACATTTATCCGCTTTACAAACGAAATCCCATGAAATATAATAAGCATGTGAAAAGGATAACATACATTTTTAGGAGGATCTCACATGAGTAAAGAAAAAGTAGTTTTAGAGGAGAAAAAACCCATGATGACTGCAAAAGAAGAAATCAGCAACTACACTGGAAAAGCCCAAAAAGCTTTGACTCTATTTGAAGATTATACCCAAGAACAAGTCGACCACATCGTCCACGAAATGGCATTAGCTGCAATGGAGCAACATATGCCACTTGCAAAAATGGCAGTTGAAGAAACAGGCCGAGGCGTTTATGAAGATAAATGTATCAAAAACATGTATGCCGCTGAAAACATTTGGCATTCAATCAGAAAAAATAAAACAGTCGGAATCATCGAAGACAATAAAGTTGATCAAATCATGAAGGTTGCCGCTCCTGTAGGCGTTGTTGCCGGTATCATCCCAACAACCAACCCAACTTCGACAACAATCTTCAAAGCAATGATCTGTATGAAAACAAGAAACCCGATCATCTTCTCTTTCCACCCAAGCGCAGAAAAATGTTCGGCTGCAACTGCAAAAGTTGTTTACGATGCTGCCATCAAAGCAGGCGCACCTGCTGACTGTATCCAATGGGTAGAAGGCGTATCAATGGAAAAAACAGCTGAATTGATCAACCATCCAGAAGTTGCTGTCGTATTGGCTACAGGTGGAGCTGCAATGGTTAAAGCTGCTTATTCTACTGGTAAACCAGCATTGGGAGTTGGTCCTGGTAACGTTCCGGCTTACATCGAAAAATCAGCAAACGTTAAACGCGCTGTAAACGACATCATCGTTTCAAAAACGTTCGACAACGGTATGATCTGTGCTTCAGAACAAGCTGCAATCGTCGACAGCGAAATCTATGATGAAGTCAAAAAAGAATTCCAATTGCACAATGTATACTTCGCTAAACCTGAAGAAATCCAACAATTGGAAGACGTCGTGATGAATGACGCCAAAACTGGCGTGAGACCGAATGTTGTCGGCATGCACGCTCGTAAAATCGCTGAATTGGCTGGATTGAACGTTCCTGCAAACACTAAATTGTTGATCGCTGAATTACCGGGCGTCGGAGCAGAATACCCAATGTCAAGAGAAAAATTATCTCCAGTATTGGCTATGATGAAATCAGACAGCACAGAGCATGGTTTCGAACTATGCAAACAAATGCTTGATTTGGGTGGTTTAGGTCACTCGGCTGCACTGCATACTCGCCGCAATGATTTGATCGAGCAATTCGGAAAAGAAATGAAAGCTTGCCGCGTGCTTATCAACTCTCCATCTTCTCAAGCTGGTATCGGTGACTTATATAACAACAATATCGCTTCATTAACTTTGGGTTGCGGATCTTACGGCAGAAACTCAGTTTCTCATAACGTTTCTGCATTAGATTTATTGAACGTGAAAACTGTTGCTAAAAGGAGAAATAATATGCAGTGGATTAAATTGCCAGAGAAGGTTTACTTCGAAGAAAATTCAGTTAGATACTTACGTGACATGAAAGATGTCGAAAGAGTCTTCATCGTCTGCGACGACGGCATGGTCAAATTCGGCTATGTGGATGTAGTCATCGAACAATTGAAACAACGCAACAACAAAGTATCTTACGCAATCTTCTCAGATGTTGAACCTAACCCGACAACAAATACTGTAAACCGTGGTACTGAAAAAATGCGCGACTTCAAACCGGATACAATCATCGCAATCGGCGGAGGTTCCCCTATGGATGCTGCCAAAGCGATGTGGTTGTTCTATGAGCACCCAGAAAGCGACTTCTTCGGCGCTAAACAAAAATTCTTGGATATCCGCAAACGTACTTACAAGATCAAGGACATGGAAAAAGCGAAACTTGTCTGCATCCCTACCACATCAGGTACTGGTTCGGAAGTAACGCCATTCGCGGTTATCACAGACAGCGAAACACACATCAAGTACCCATTGGCTGACTACGCATTGACTCCGGATGTTGCTATCGTGGATCCACAATTCGTATACAGTGTTCCTAAATCTGTAACTGCAGATACTGGTATGGACGTATTGACGCATGCCATCGAATCTTTTGTTTCCGTATTGGCAAACGACTACACTAAAGGTTTGAGCTTGCAAGCCATCAAACTGGTATTCGAAAACTTGAGAAATTCATACAACTACGGCGACCAAGAATCACGCGAAAAAATGCACAACGCTTCAACAATCGCTGGTATGGCCTTCGCGAATGCGTTCCTGGGTATTTCCCACTCGATCGCACACAAAATCGGCGGACAATGGGATCTGATCCACGGACGTACGAACGCTATCCTGTTGCCGCATATCGTCCGCTACAATGCGCTCGATCCGCAAAAACATGCATTGTGGGCTAAATACGAGTACTTCCGTGCAGACGAAGACTACGCTGAAATCGCTCGTTACCTAGGCTTCAAAGGCAACACGACTGCTGAATTGGTAGAAGCTTTGGCTACTGAAATCACTAAATTAGGTCAAGATGTCGGCATCAAGATGAACTTCAAGGATCAAGGCATCACTGATGAAATGCTTGATCGCGATGCGGACCGCTTAGCTGAATTGGCATTCGAAGATCAATGTACAACAGCTAACCCTAAACAACCACTGATCTCAGAATTGAAAGAAATCATCTACGCAGCCTACAAAGGTTAATAGCAGATAAGGAAAAGCCGGGACACGCTCCCGGCTTTTTTTGTTGCACAAAAAATTTTATGATTCGTTGACGGATATAGCATCCTGGATTGTCCATCTTTCCCGATAGCCTCCGCCAATTTGTCGCCAGCCAGCGTAGTCTGTTGCCTAAGCGGAGTATGTACTGACAGTGAAGGGATTATTGTGGGTTTTTAGCTTGTAATCAAGTGAAATTGTCGTATAATATAAAATATAGTTTAGGTTAGCCTAAAAAGAGGAGGGAGCGCATGACACCGCATAAAGAGGATTATCTGAAAGTAATCATGGAATTGGGTGGAGACAAACAGCTAGTCAACAATAAGCAGATCGGGCAGGCTTTATCCGTATCTGCTGCTTCTGTCACCGAAATGTCCGTTAAATTGCTCAAAGATGGCCTGATCAGCCACATCCCGTACCAAGGGGTGCAAATCACCGAAAAAGGCCAATTGATCGCAAATAAGTTGATCCGCAAACATCGGCTTTGGGAAGTGTTTCTCTCGGAGAAATTAGCTTTCAACTGGGATGAAGTGCATGACGAAGCGGAACTGTTGGAGCATGTCTCATCGGATCGTTTGATCGATAGTTTAGATGCTTATCTAGGTTTTCCTAAATATGATCCGCATGGGGGCGTGATACCCGACAAAGAGGGGCGGATCGAAGTTTATGAAAGCAAACCATTGATTGAGCTGGAAGTCGGCAGCCGCTTCATCATTAGGGAAGTTGATGACGATCAGGAATTTCTGGCGTATCTGCTCAATAAGGGCGTAAAGTTGAGCGTCCCTTATCTTTTGACAAACGTGGAGCCGTACGAAGGCCCGTATACGTTTGAGGCGCAGAATCACCAGTCTTACCAAATCAGCTTCAAAGCGGCAAGTAAAATTCACGTTCAATAAAGCAGTTCAAAACAAGGAGAACAGTATGCAGATTGGGATCTTGACCTTCAAGGAACCCGAAAATGATAAAAGCAGAAAAATCATCCACGTGGATATGGATGCCTTCTACGCTTCAATCGAAGAAAGGGATCATTCGGAACATCGCGGTAAACCGATCGTCATTGCGAATCATCCGAGAGATACGGGGCGCAAGGGGGTTGTGACTACAGCCAATTATGCCGCCAGGAAATTCGGCATCCATTCGGCGATGAGTGCGCAGAAAGCTTTTGAACTCTGCCCGGATGCCATCTTCATTCCTCCGCGCATGAGCCATTACAAGACTGTTTCCCAACAGATCAGGGGGATATTCGCGCGCTATACCGATTTGATAGAACCTTTGTCGCTTGATGAAGCCTATTTGGATGTCACCAAGAATAAGCAGAATCTGTCCAGTGCGACAATGATTGCCCGACAAATCCAAAGAAAAGTCTGGCAGGAAACGGGTCTGACTTGTTCGGCCGGTGTTTCCTACAATAAATTCATTGCAAAGATTGCTTCCGACTTCCAGAAACCGGCTGGCATGACTGTGATCACACCAAATGATGCAGCCCACTTTTTGCGGGGACTGCCAATCGAAAAGTTTTATGGTGTCGGCAAGAAGACAGTCGAAAAGATGAAACTGTTGGGCATCCATTCCGGAGAGGATCTCTATCTTTTTGATCAAAGTGAATTGCTTTCACGATTCGGGAAGCACGGATATATCCTCTATCAACGGATCAGAGGCATTGACAACCGAGCTGTGGAGCCTGAAAGAGAAAGGAAGTCAGTCGGGAAAGAACACACCTTTACACAATTCCTGACTGATGAGGAACAGGTCAGAATGGAACTGAAACAAATCGCTCTGGCTGTCCAAGTAGCCCTGCACACCAATAAGTTGCACGGTCGGTCGATTGTATTGAAGATCCGCTACGCTGATTTCGATACCATAACCAGAAGAAAGACCCGTGTCGATCATTTTTCCCAAGCAGAGGATATTTTCCGTCATGCCTGGGAACTGTGGTTGGACCACGGCACGATAGAACGGCACGTACGTTTATTAGGGATAACCGTCACACAGCTCGACCCAATCCATTATGAGAACATTCAGTTGCCATTATGGGACACGACGCATCTATAGAAATCATTCATTATTTCATTATAAAGGGGAGATAAAAATCATGTTAGAGTCATTCAGTCAGTTAAATCCTATTATGCAAGCATTCATAGCGGGATTATTCACTTGGGGTTGTACCATCGTAGGTGCCTCATTTGTATTTTTCTTCAAATCCGTAAATCGCAAAGTTCTTGATGTCATGAGCGGCTTCGCTGCCGGGGTCATGATAGCGGCATCGTTCTGGTCATTGTTGGCTCCATCCATTTCCCATGCCGAAGAGAGCGGCTACGGTGGCTTGTCATGGGTTCCGGCGGCAATCGGTTTTTTGCTGGGTGGCGTGTTCCTGCGCATGACGGATAGAATCGTCCCCCATCTGCACTTGGGTGAACCGATGGAACACCGGGAAGGCCCGCAGACACAGGCTTCCCGCAATCTGTTGTTGTTCCTTGCAATCACAATCCATAACATTCCCGAAGGCTTGGCAGTCGGGGTCGGTTTTGGTGCGGTGGCAGCCGGCATATCCGAGGATAATACGTTAATGAGTGCCATCGGTCTGGCAATCGGTATCGGCATCCAGAACATACCTGAAGGGTCGGCCTTGTCTATGCCAATCCGGGCTGATGGTAACAGCAGGATGAAGGCCTTCAATTACGGCCAGCTTTCTGCCATCGTTGAGCCGATTGCGGCAGTCATCGGGGCAGCCGCCGTCATATCGATGAGTGCGATTTTGCCGTACGCGCTTGCGTTCGCTGCTGGGGCCATGATTTTTGTTGTCGTCGAAGAACTGATACCGGAGTCGCAAACGAACGGCAACAGCGATATCGCCACGATGGGACTTATGGTAGGCTTCTCAGTCATGATGATTCTTGACGTCGCTTTAGGATGATGAATAATCCGTTAAAAAGGCCTTCTATGCGGAAGGCCTTTTAATGTATGCAGAACAAACTAATAGCGCTCGCTTTTAGTTGTACTAATAAACTGTTTCATGATACGATGAATACTGAATAATACAGTTTTTTGTCAAAGAGAAAGGTGAGGAATCGCATGAGGATATCTTTTCACGGGCAATCCTGCGTATGCATCGAAACAGCGGAACAAAAGCATCTGCTGATCGATCCGTTCCTGTCAGGAAACCCACTGAGCGACCTGAATCCGGACACGGTACTTTGCGATGTGATCCTGTTGACACATGCACACGGTGATCATGTCGGTGATACAGAAAGGATCGCACGCAGAACAAATCCGCTGATTATTTCGACTGTTGAACTGGCGGGCTATTTTGCCGCGAAAGGATTCCGTACACATGGCATGCAACCGGGTGGCGGTCACCAGTTCGAATTCGGGTATGTCAAACTTACTCAGGCTATCCATGGGTCGGCAATGACTGTCGATGGTCTGCCTTACACATTTGGGTTGGCAACCGGCATCCTCCTGAACGTTGAAGGGAAAACGATTTATCATGCGGGCGATACAGCGCTGTTTTCCGATATGAAATTGATAGGGGAAGATTACCCAATCGATGTGGCATTTCTGCCGATCGGAGACAACTACACGATGGGACCAAAAGACGCCGCCAAAGCTGTGACGTTTTTGGAACCTCGAATGGCGGTTCCGATCCACTACAACACGTTTCCGTTGATCAAGCAAGATCCGAATGATTTTCTATCCCTTCTGGATGATGGAGTCGGCCTCATCATGCAACCGGGAGATTTTATTTCAATATAATAATGAAAGCAAGGGAGTGCACTATGGCAACGAAACACGAGCAAATCATTCAATACATCGAAACGCTGCCGGTCGGAGAAAAGCTTTCCGTCCGTACGATAGCTAAAAATTTGAACATGTCTGAAGGGACGGCTTACCGCGCCATCAAAGATGCCGAGAATATCGGATTGGTTTCAACCATTGAGAGGGTAGGCACCATTCGGATCGAACGCAAGTCGAAAGAGAATATCGAAACACTGACTTTCGGCCAAATCTGCAAAATCATCGATGGGGATATTTTGGGGGGCAAGAAAGGCCTGGACAAGACGCTGAGCAAATTCATCATAGGTGCTATGCAACGCGAAGCGATGGAGCGATACATTTCACCCGGATCGCTTATGATCGTCGGTAACCGGAATGATATCCAGGAATTCGCATTGGAGAAAGGCGCTGCTGTCCTGATTACGGGTGGGTTCGATACGGATGATGGTATCGTCCATTTGGCTGATCAGGTCGAAATGCCAATACTGCGCACGACCTATGACACCTTTACCGTAGCGACAATGATCAACCGCGCCATGACGGATCAACTGATCAAAAAAGAAATTATGTTAGTGGAGGATATCTACACCCCGATAGATGAGACAAAATTTCTCTCGTTGGACGACACCGTTTTCCAATACCGTAATCTCAATACCGAAAGTACCCACTCACGTTTCCCAATCGTCAATCACAATATGCGCCTTGTGGGCATCATCACAGCGAAGGACATCCTGGGCAAAGCAGACACGCTTTCACTTGAGCGGGTAATGACCCGGGATCCGATAGTCGCAAAAACGCACATGAGTGTAGCGAGTGTGGCGCACCGGATGATCTGGGATGGCTTGGAAGTGATGCCTGTAGTGAAAGATAACCTGCAGTTGCTGGGCATCATTTCGCGCCAAGATGTCATGAAGGCCATGCAGCTTGCGCAGCGTCAGCCGCAAGTCGGCAACACAATCGAGGACCAAGTTGTAGAAAACCTATCCTTGACCAGCTCGGAAGAAGGAGACAGCTTACCCGCTTATCGCTTCAGAATCACACCACAAATGACGAACAGTCTGGGGACTGTGTCGTTCGGAGTGCTGAGCGAAGTTTTGGCGAGCACAACCAAGAAAATCTTGTATACCTTACAGAAACGGAATGCTGTCATCGAGCAGATGGACATCTATCAATTGAAGATGATCCAGATAGACAGCATCATTGAGATACGTTCAAAAATATTGGAATTGGGCAGAAGATCATCCAAATTGGATGTCGAAGTCTATTTAGAAAATTCACTGGTCAGCAAAGCGATCGTCATTTGCCAACTGATGGAAAAATCCTAGGAGGTAAGTAAGTGGGAAATCCGATTTATGCAGATATAGTCAGTAAAATTCAAGAGTATGCCACCATCATCATCCATCGGCACCTGCGTCCGGATCCGGATGCGTTGGGGTCTCAGAACGGCCTTGCCAACTTAATCAGGCAAGCCTATCCTGAGAAAAAAGTATTCGTTGTCGGCGAAAATGAAGACAGCCTTTCCTACCTCGGCAGCATGGACAGCATACCGGATGAGGCCTATGAAGGTGCTTTGGTGATTGTCACGGACACCGCAAATCAGCCCAGAGTCAGCGACAAACGTTTTGTCAAAGGGGATTATCTGATCAAAATCGATCATCATCCGAATGAAGATCCCTACGGTGATATTTGCCTTGTGGAGACGCAAGCCAGCAGCAGCAGCGAAATCATCGCAAAGATTGCTTTTTCAACTGGGGACAAGTTGCCGATGAACACCGCAGCGGCGAGACTTTTGTATGCCGGTATCGTCGGTGATACCGGCAGATTCCTTTATCCGGCGACTACAGCAGTGACCATGGAAATAGCCTCCAAACTGATGCAGTTTGATTTTTCCGCGTCGGATATCAGTCAAATGATGAACACAAATTCTTTGAAAACGGCCAATTTGTCAGGGTTCGTCCTGCAGAGTTTGACAATCAATGATGTTGGGGTTGCCAGCATCATCCTCTCCCAAGAAATCCTTGGGAAATTCGGTGCGGTCGACAGCGATACTGCTCCAGTTGTCCCATTGCCGGGTACCGTAGAGGGCGTTTTATGTTGGGGGATTTTTGTCGAGCAACCGAACGGTACCTATCGTTGCAGATTGCGCTCAAAAGGTCCAATCATCAATGAGGTCGCCAAACAGCACGGCGGGGGCGGCCACCCACTTGCGAGTGGAGCGAACGCAAAGGATGAGTCGGAAATAAACGACATCATTTTGGAATTGGAAGAATTGGCGATTGAATGGCAGAATACGCATTAATGAAGCGGACTTGAATCAAAAAAAGCCGTACAAAAGCGTCAGTTTCGCTTTTGTACGGCTTTTTAGTTTTATTCGTTTTCCTGTTTTTCTTTGTAACTTTGACTCCAGTTGAATTCAGTCCAGTGGAATCCGTCCTGCTCAAGCAACGTGTCACTTTCTTTTGGACCCATCGAGTGGCTCTCATACGCGAAAAGGGTATCCGAGCAATCTTCTTGGGCGTCCCAAACTTTGCGTATTTCATCGACGAAGTGCCAAGATTGTGCGACTTCATCCCAGTGGGAAAAGTTTGTCGGATCGCCGTTCAGGCAATCCAATAAGAGGCGTTCATATGCTTCAGGGCTGTTTGCTTGCGTTTCCTCATCGTAGATGTGATGCATGCGAATATTTTTCATCTCAGTTCCTTGGCCGACACGCTTGGCATTCAAGCGTAAGGAGAAGCCTTCGAGCGGAGAAACATGGATCGTCAGTACATTCGGTTCAGCGATTTCGTCGACGCCTTCTGTAGGGAAGATATTCATCGAGACGTGTTTGAACTGGATATGGATGTATGTTTCTTTTGAAGCCATTTGTTTTCCAGTCCGGATGTAGAAAGGAACGCCTTTCCAACGGAAATTATCGACTAATATTTTACCGGCCACAAAGGTTTCTGTTGATGAATCAGGGGTGACGTTAGGTTCCTCCCGGTAGGCTTGCAACGCTTTTGCAGGGTTTCCGGCGTACTGGGCCCGGATAAAGTTGCGGTTGACCTCTTCTGGTGTGTTGTACAGACGCAGGGAACGAAGAGCTTTAATTTTCTCGGAACGGACATCTTCGCCTTGCAAGGAAAGTGGCGGTTCCATAACCAACAAGGCAACGATCTGAAGGATATGATTTTGCACCATATCGCGCAAAGCGCCATTGTTGTCGTAATAAGCACCGCGTTCTTCCACGCCAACAGTCTCGGAGAGGGTGATCTGAACATTGTCGATGTACTTGTTGTTCCACAGCGATTCGAAAATCATATTGGAGAAACGGACGGCAGAGATGTTCTGCACCATTTCTTTGCCCAAATAATGATCGATGCGGAAGATTTGGTTCTCGTCAAACGATTTGCGCAACTTAGTGTTCAGCTCATCCGCGGATACGAAATCGCGCCCGAATGGCTTCTCGATGATCAAACGGTTAAATCCGTCTTCTGTAATCAGTTTTTGTTCTTTCAGTTTTTCGGCAATGATACCGAAAAATTCAGGAGACATCGCCAGATAGAAAATACGGTTTCCTGCCAGCGAATACTTGGCATCCAAGGATTCGGACAAGACCTTCAATTTGACGTAGTGTTCCGAGTCGTTGACGTTGTGGGCGATGTAATAGAAATGGGTTGCGAAAGAAACAGCTTCTTCCTTATCCTCAGTCAAATCTTTGATGGAATCCAAGACCACTTCACGGAAATGTTCATCGGACCAATCCCGTCGCGCTGTTCCGATAACGGCAAAATTATCTTTAATAAATCCTTTTTTGTATAAGCGAAATAATGATGGATACAGTTTACGGTGAGCCAAATCACCAGTTGCTCCGAAAATAGTGAACAGAGCAGTATTTTGGGTAATCATTACATGCCCCCCTTTTTATTATGATTAGATTCTATTCATTATATCATTATACTATTATCATATACGGTTGGCAATGAAAGAAAGCGTCTGTTTTCATGTTGACGGTATCTTTGGCGGGGTGCTTCCGCTTGCTTGTATAGATATATTGCGAATAAATTTACGCGTTGGATTTTCAAATTCTTATTTGAAATTAAGGTTTAAAACTTGCGCATGTGTTATAATGGAAAGGCATAAAATACGCAGAAGAAAAACAAGAGGTGTAAACGTGGAATTTAAAGACTTTCAATTGAAGCCATTTTTGCTGGAGGCAATCAGCAAATTGAATTTCAAAGAACCGACCGATATCCAAAAACAAATTATCCCGATCATTCGAACAGGCAAGAGCGTGATTGGTCAATCGCAGACAGGAACAGGGAAAAGCCATAGCTTTTTGCTGCCCCTGATAAATGACATCGATCCAACAAAAAATGAAGTCCAAGTTGTCATCACTTCACCTAGCCGTGAGCTAGCTGAACAACTGTATCAAACAGCCAGTCAGCTGGTCTCAAATGCTCCCGAAGAAATCCGTATCGTCAGCTACGTAGGCGGCACAGACAAAAAACGTCAAATGTCCAAACTGGTCAACAACCAACCGCATATCGTCATCGGAACTCCCGGCAGGATCCTTGACCTGATCAATGAGCAGGCACTGAAGATCCATACAGCTAAAAAGATGGTCATTGACGAGGCGGATATGACGCTGGATCTAGGCTTCCTGCATGATGTCGATCAGATTGCCGGCCGTTTGCCGGAGAAACTGCAGATGCTGGTATTCTCCGCTACGATCCCAGAAAAACTGAAGGGCTTCTTGAAGAAATACGTCGAAAACCCTGTCGTTGTCCAGTTGAAACCGGAACATATCATTGCTCCGGCGATCGATAATCTGTTACTGTCCACTAAAGGCCATGCAAAAATTGATGTTCTGTACCAAGTGTTGACAATGGGAGAACCGTATCTGGCATTGATTTTTGCCAATACAAAACAAAATGTCGAGGAAATTGCTGATGGACTGAGACAACGTGGCATTCAGCCAGCTGTCTTGCATGGCGATGTGCCGGCTCGTGAACGCAAACGCATCATGAGAAGAGTCCATAATATGGAGTACCAATTCATGGTGGCTACCGATTTAGCGGCACGCGGCATCGATATCGAAGGCGTTTCACACGTCATCAACTATGAATTGCCGAAGGACATGGAATTTTTCGTACACCGTACGGGCAGAACGGGACGCAGCAACTTAAAAGGAACTGCGATCACTTTGTACGCACCAGGTGAGGAAAAGGCAATCGACGATTTGGAGAAGTACGGTGTTGTTTTCAAACCGGTCGCTATCGAAAAAGATCAACTTGTCGAAACGTACGAAAGAAAACGCCGTGAGATGAGAAACGCTCCGAGTCAATTGGAACCCGATCACCGCATCCGCGGTATGGTAAACAAGGCTAAGAAACAAGTGAAGCCTGGCTACAAACGCAAATTGAAAGAAAATATCGCCAGCCAACAGAAACGCAAAAGAAGAGCAAGCCAAACCCGCAACCACGGGTAAAAGATAAGAAAAGAGGCCGCAGCAAGATGATCTTTCGATCATGTGCTGCGGCCTCTTTTTGGGCAGGAACCGGATGTTACTGAATAATTACGGTTTGCCGTGCTATTCTTTAAGGGCTTTGTAGAAATAGAACATACCGATGAGAGCAATCGCTTCATCCTGAATCATCGGGTAGAGGCCGAATCCGTTCAATAGACTAAAGAAAACTAACGGGACTACGGAGGCTATCAGCGCCATCTTCAGTATTTCGCGGAAAGGAAGTTTCTTTCGCATGAATCCTGTCAACACATTCGCGAACAGCGCGATTATCAACAGCGTCAGAAGCACACTGAACGAAGAAATGAAAAGACTGAACATTAGCATGATCACGCCGGAAAAAAGCTGGTCGCTGGAAAAATTGCGCAGCAACTTTTTGAACGACTGGTCCGTGAGGTCATCTGACTGCGCATAGGGCAACCTGAATGGGACATCTTGAGCGTAGAGCGTGAAGGCATCCTTTGAAAATACGAGGCTCAAAATCAAAACAGGGGAGGACATTTCTTTTTCGATTTCTCTCAGCGTGTAAACTTCCTGACTATCGAAAGCCAACAGGACTGTGTCGGTTTTATAAATGAAACCTTTTTCTGTGGGATTCTCCAACTGCAATTCGCTGTCCGAAATAGTGAATGAAGGTATTTTGTCCGCTATCAAGCCTGCATCAGCCGAAAACTTTTGCAGCGTGGCATACCCATCCAGAAACAGGGGGATGCTGACGGTCAATGAGAGCAAGATGAAGAGTAAAAAGGCAGAGCCCTTTTTTAATGTCTTGGCACCCAACAATTGCTTTGGATCCATAAAACTGTCTTTGACTAAACTGACGATTGAGATTGTGATCACCGCTTTCTGCATCATACTTATCCAGTCTATCGAAAATAGATTCATTTAGCAATCAAAAATTGCTACGGCTTCGAGGCATTATTTTTGATTAAGTGAGCAATTGATGATACAGTGAAATCAGTCAGAAATAACTAAACCATTTAGGAGGAATTTAACATGGCTTTTACATTACCGGCATTACCTTATGCGTACGACGCTTTGACACCATATATTGATGAGGAAACGATGCATTTGCATCATGAAAAACATCATAATACCTACATTACGAATGTGAACGCAGCTTTGGAGAAACACCCTGAGTTGGCTGAAAAAACGATCGAAGAATTATTGGCTGATTTGAACAGCGTTCCGGAGGACATCCGTACGGCTGTCCGCAACAACGGCGGCGGACATGCAAACCACAGCTTATTCTGGACGGTTTTGGCGCCTAATGCAGGTGGAGAACCTACAGGAGCTGTTAAGGACGGAATCGAAGAAGCATTCGGCAGCTTTGATGCTATGAAAGAAAAATTCGCAGCAGCAGCAGTTGGTCGTTTCGGATCCGGTTGGGCTTGGCTAGTAGTTTCCGATGGTAAATTGGAAATCACATCCACACCAAACCAAGATTCACCGATCAGCGAAGGCAAAACGCCAATTTTAGGTCTTGATGTATGGGAACATGCTTACTACTTGAACTACAAAAACGTCCGTCCTGAGTACATCAAAGCATTCTGGAACCTTGTGAACTGGGATGAAGTCAACAACCGTTTAGCAGCTACAAAATAAACAACAAAGTTATTGCAATCCGCTTAAAGGATTCAGGGCATCCGCTCTGAGTCCTTTTTTTACTATCAAAATATTGTGATTCAGGGCTGGCTTCACCTATGCGCACTTCCAAGGCCGATTGTTTTACTTTCCGGATTCTATCGCTTAATATATATCTTGTAAGATATATATTAAGTAATGAGAATCATTCGGAAAGGAGGCGGTATCAAGATGGAGGAATCTATTTTTGAAAGGCCGCTTGAGGATCAGCTTTGTTTCGAGGTTTATCGGACTGCAAATGCCTTTGGCAAAATGTATAACCGTGCTTTGAAAGAATTCCATTTGACATTCCCACAGTACCTCGTTTTACTTGCTCTATGGGATGAAGACAAAGTATTGATCAAAAACATTGGGGAGCGTTTAGGGATGGGTATCGGAACATTAAATCCAATCTTGAATCGTCTCGAGAAACAAGGTTGGCTCACGAAAGAATCGTCCCTTGTGGATAAGCGCGCTACAATCATATCATTGAGTAAAAAAAGCATCACTTCTAAGAGAACAATCCATTTAGCTATTTTATCCGAAGTGAATGCCTGTAACCTCGATGGCGTCGATGGCTTATTTTTGATGAAACAGTTGAAAATACTGAATAACGCGATGAATCAGGCAGATGACGATGCAGGCTAGGAATGGACAGACATCCTGTTTGAGGCATCAAGATATTTTCGCCAACTATAGAAAAAAATTGAAGAAATGAAGGAGTTGCAACAATGTTCTTAGCTTGGAAAGAAATTAAGCACGCAAAAACAAGGTTTTCGCTGATCATCGGCGTCATGGTGTTGGTGTCCTACTTGGTGTTCTTTTTGGTGGGTCTTGCCTATGGTTTGGCCCAGGACAATAGAACCAGCGTAGATAAGTGGGATGCGGACGGCATCATTCTGACAGACGAATCAAATACAAACATCAACATGTCCATGCTTCCGAAAGGTGCGATCAATGAAGTTGCGGCGGATGAGGCTGCGGTAATCGGAATCGCGCCGAATGTCGTCAACAAAAAAGGGATATCAGGTGATGATGCCAAGATCGATACGACGTTCTTCGGAATCGAAGCGGATCAATTTCTGATGCCAGAAGTGATCGAAGGGGAACCCTTCGAAAACGATGATGAGGTTGTCGCCGACATCAGTCTGAAGGAAGAAGAGGGCATCGAGTTGGGAGATGTCCTGCAGCTCGCGGGCTCCGACAAAGAAGTTACGGTTGTCGGATTTACGGAAGATGCCAGATTCAGCGTCGCACCGGTGCTTTATACAACGGTCAATTCTTATCAGGAAGTCCGCTTTGAACAAATCGATGAATCGGATGAAGGACGCGTCAGTGCTATCGTTGTTCGGGACAAAGGTGATTCCATCGCGGATGTGGATACAGGAAGCACGGACTTGAAAATCTATTCGATAGCTGACTACATCAGTGAAATTCCAGGCTACACTGCGCAAGTGTTGACGTTTGGACTGATGATCGGCTTTCTGATCGTCATCGCTGCCGTCGTGATCGGGATCTTCATCTATGTGTTGACTATGCAGAAAACCAGTATGTTCGGTGTGATGAAAGCGCAAGGGATTTCGAGCGGTTATATCGCAAAATCGGTCGTCATCCAAACGTTTTTATTGGCTGCTATGGGAGTCGGCATCGGGTTATTGTTGACGGGCGCAACGGCTATGGTGTTGCCGGCAGCTGTCCCCTACCAAACGAACCTCAATTTCCTGGGCATCATTGCGGCCTTGTTGGTCATCATGGCCATGGTCGGCGGCGCATTTTCAGTAAGAGCAGTAGTCAAAATAGATCCATTGAAAGCAATCGGATAGGAGTGAGCATATGAAATTAATCGAATTGATAGATGTATCCCGTTCATTCGGGGAAGGCGAATTGAGGATAGACGCATTGAAGTCAACCAATCTTGCTGTTGAAGCCGGAGAATTTGTCGCAATCATCGGGCCGAGTGGATCGGGTAAAAGTACATTTTTGACCATTACAGGTGGATTGCAGTCGCCTTCCGAAGGGCAGGTGCTGATCAACGGCAATCCATTCAGTGATGTGAGCGAGAAAAAACGAGCAAAATTACGGTTCGAGGAGATCGGATTCATACTCCAAGCCTCCAACCTGGTCCCGTTTCTGACTGTCCAGGATCAATTGCATTTGGCCAATAAAGTCGAACGTAGCAAAGTGGATAAACAAAAACGGGATGACTTATTGAAAGAATTAGGTATCTTCGAATTGAAAAATAAATTTCCGAGTGACCTCTCTGGCGGCCAGAGGCAACGAGTCGCCATCGCCCGTGCCCTCTACCACGACCCTGCTGTCATTCTTGCGGATGAACCGACAGCCAGTTTGGATACGCAAAAGGCTTTCGAAGTGGTGGAAATTTTGGCGAGGGAAACAAAGCTGAAGAAAAAGGCCACCATCATGGTGACGCATGATGAGCGTTTGATAGACTATTGTGATAAAGTTTATGTAATGAAAGACGGCATTTTGACAGAAAGAATCGGAAGCTGAAACAACGGCGGGTAACGAAAAGGGAGGAAGAAATGATGGACAGCATCAAATTGTATTTCTTGACATTTTTTGTGTTTTTTTTAGTGGATATTGTCTGGTTGGGCGTGTTATCCAAAAATATTTACAGCAAGTATTTGGGTCACCTCATGGCTCCGAATGTCAATTGGGTAGCAGCAATAATCTTCTATCTATTGTTCATAGGTGGACTCGTATTTTTCGTGATTCATCCAGCGCTTTTGAAAGGAAGTTTGCAATATGCCATTTTGGCTGGCGGTTTTTTCGGGTTGATCGCGTATGCAACGTATGATTTGACCAATCTGGCCACTTTGAAAGATTGGCCGATTACGATCACCCTAATTGATTTGGCCTGGGGAACGTTTTTGAACGCTGCAACTGCAGGCATCACATATGTTGTGGCACAAAGATTTCTTTGAGCAACAAAAAAAGCCTAAGATCGGATGGAGGAAGACCAATGGATATTTCAAAATTGGACAGCGAAAATCTTTACTATTCTTTTGTGTCGGGTGCACAGGAGGTCATAAAAAACAAAAATAGCCTGAATGAAATCAATGTGTTTCCGGTCGCTGACGGGGACACTGGCAGCAACCTTTCTTCAACCATGCATGCGATCATCTTGGATGCGAGAATCTCCGGATCCGTTAAGGAAACCATGAACAGTATAGCCGATGCTGCTTTGACGGGTGCCAGGGGGAATTCCGGTATCATCATTGCGCAATACATCAACGGGATTTTTCTCAGTCTGATGGATGAGGAGACGATAACCATCCCTTCATTTGCAGAAACGGTCAAAAATGCGGTTCCTTATGCCTATCAGGCGATTTCCGATCCGGTGGAAGGGACAATCATCACCGTCATCCGGGAATGGGCGGATGCAGTGTACAGCCATAAAGACCTTTCGGCTAACTTCTCCGAATTGTTTTCAAAATCGATGTTCACGGCCAACAAATCTTTGGAAGCGACAACTTCTCGTTTGAAAGTGCTTCAGGACTCCAAAGTCGTCGATTCCGGCGCGAAGGGGTTTGTCTACTTTCTGCAAGGATTTGCAACATTTTTGCGCACCGGAAAGGTGGACTTGGAGGTCAGCGATGAGCCGGAAGATCTTGCTTTCAATGAGGAATTGATCCATAGTCAAGGGGAGATACGCCATCGCTACTGTACCGAAGCACTGTTGTCAGCGGCTTCGATTGATCTGGAAGCACTCAGAGCGGAACTGGCACTGTATGGTGATTCCTTGATTGTGGCAGGCAATAACCACAAAGCTAGAATCCATATCCACGCCAATGCGCCGGAACAAGTATTCCAGGTTTTGCGCAAAAAAGGCATAATCCTACAGCAGAAGGCGGATGATATGGTAAGACAGAACGAATCAGCCTTTGACCGGAAATACGACACTGCACTGATCACGGACTCGATCGCGGACCTTCCGCTGGAAATGCTCGATCGCTATCAAGTGCACATGCTGCCGCTCAACCTGAATTTTGACAACACCTCCTATCTCGACAAGGTGACGATGACGCCAGAACTTTTCTACCCTTTGTTGGAAGAAGCCATCGAATACCCGAAGAGTTCACAGCCGAATCCGATTGTTGTAGAGAAATATCTTGACACTGTGCTCTCTCATTACGACAAAGTCATCATTTTGACTGTCGCGAAAGAGCAGAGCGGAACCAACAGCGTGTTCCAAAATGCTGTCTCGAAAAAACTGCATGAAGGGAAAAAAATTGCCGTGATCGATTCGAAGCGGAATTCCGGTGCGGAAGGATTGCTTGTCATGAAAGCGGCAGAAATGATCGCGGCGGAAACGCCTTTTGATGAAATCGTTGGAGCGATTGAACGCTTGAGGGACCGTACAAATATCTTCGTCAGCGTGAACAACTTAAAATACATGGTGAGATCCGGACGGTTAAGTAAAGTTTCCGGGTTAGCTGCGATGACAATCAATCTCAAACCTGTTGTGTCCATCGATGCAGAAGGCAAAGGATCGATAGCTGAGAAGGCGTTCAGCGAGAAAGGGAATGAAAAGAAGCTATTCCGTTTGCTGGAAAAGGTAAATGCACAGGAGCAGATTTCGAGATATGCGATCGTGCATGCCAATAATCCCGAAAAAGCTGAAGCCTATCGTAAGCGCAGCGTCGCCTTACTTGGCAAGGAACCTGAATATATCATGAACATTTCTACAATCGTCGGAATGAGTGCCGGTGTCGGCACTGTGGCGATTTCTTATATGTGTGAGGAGGAATCATAGATGAATGCTTTTCTGTTAAGTGCTCTAGTACTATGGATCTTATTTTCAATCATATTCATAGTCGCGCAATATCTTGATAATAATTCGATTGTGGACAGTTTTTGGGGACCGGCCTTCCTGTTGGTCGCAATCGTAACATTCCTGAATTCCGACGTCATCGGTTTGCGGGCGGTCGTACTGTTGACAATGGTGGCAGTCTGGGCTTTGCGGCTCTTTTTGTACATCACCGTCCGGAATTGGAACAAACCTGAAGATTACCGTTACATCAATATGCGGAAGCGATGGGGGACCTCTATGGTGCGATTGAAGGCTTACGCGCATGTCTTTGTTCTGCAAGGCGTGCTGGCCTTTATCGTATCTTTGCCGATCATCGTCACGAATACTTCGACAGAGCAAGAATTGGCGCCGTTTCATTTTGTCGGCATTGGCTTATGGATCGTCGGTTTTCTGTTTGAAACGATCGGAGACGCACAACTTAAGCGTTTTAAATCGGACCCTAGCAACAAGGGCAAGCTGATGATGGAGGGCCTCTGGCAGTACACGCGGCACCCGAATTACTTTGGTGAGTCTGCGATGTGGTGGGGCATTTTTATCGTAGCGCTGGATGGATTGGGCAGCCTGTATATGATCATCAGTCCAATCATCATGACATTACTGTTGTTGTTCGTATCAGGTGTTCCGTTACTTGAAAAGAAATATGCAGGCCGCGATGATTTCGCAGCCTATACTAAAAGGACAAATAAATTTTTCCCATGGTTCCCAAAATGAAGAAAAGCTGAACGGGTTCGTTCAGCCCTGAAATAGACAAGAAAAGCGGCTTGGTTCAAAATACCAGCCG
>NZ_JBAVFV010000049.1:0-8327 GCF_049684335.1 Trichococcus sp. | reverse complement strand
GGATAGCAATACTATTATACCGTTAAACATCGTTATGTCCAAGCGTCGCACTCCTCCCATATTCTCAAACTATACTAACATAAATATTGTGAAAAAAAAACAAGGAAGCTCGTTTTTGTCCGACCATCTGCTAAGAATTTACTAAGAAAATCGTTTACATTTGTTTTCCTGTTAAGGTATAATAATATGTTACAACACATCAGAATGAAATTGTGGGCTATTTACGTGAATGATTTGTGTATATTATCTACTCAACTAAATTAATTGCCAGAGAATAATTGGCTCAAAAAAAAGAGGCCATCTCTGGCCTCTTTTCTCAGTTGGATCTGTTCTTCGAAACGCCGATACGGTTGATGGCTTTCGATAGCGAGATCTTCGCGCGTTGGAATTCTTTTTCATTTTTGATGTCAAGCGCCTCCATCATTCGTCTTTCGGCGCGTTCTTTCGCGACTTCAGCACGGTCGATGTCGATATCTTTTTCGCGTTCCGCACTGTTCGCAATGATGTTGACGATATTGTCACGCACTTCCATGATGCCGCCGTTGACGGCAATATGGTTCTGCGCCAACTCATCGGTCACACGCGTTACAATCAGATCGGCAATCGCCAAAGGTACAATGATCGGGGTATGGTTTGGCATGATGGTAATGCCGCCGTCTGTTGTCTTGGCGGTCACCGCTTTAGCGCGATGCTTAAAGGCGATGCCATCCGGCGTCACCACATTGACTTGCAAGTATGCCATCTCATTCCCCTCCTTTATAGCCTAATTCTTTCGCTTTATTCAGAACTTCTTCAATCGTACCGACGTTACGGAAAGCTTCTTCCGGTACTCCGTCGTACTTACCTTCCACGATTCCTTTGAAGCCGCGTACGGTTTCAGCTACAGGAACATATGATCCGGGAACGCCGGTAAAGGCTTCGGCCACATGGAAGTTTTGGGACAGGAAGAATTGGATTCTTCTTGCGCGGTTAACAGTGATTTTTTCTGAATCGGAAAGTTCATCCATCCCAAGGATAGCGATGATATCCTGTAGTTCACGATAACGTTGCAGAATGCGTTGCACTTTAGTTGCCACGTCGTAATGCTCATCCCCGACGATTTCCGGAGATAACGCACTGGAAGAGGAAGCCAACGGATCTACAGCGGGATAAATCCCTTGTTCCGTCAGTTTACGTTCCAAGTTGGTCGTTGCATCCAGATGGGCAAAGGTTGTTGCCGGTGCTGGATCGGTATAGTCATCCGCCGGTACATAGATTGCTTGAATGGAAGTGATCGAACCATCTTTTGTGGAACTGATCCGTTCCTGCAGTTGGCCCATTTCTGTCGCTAATGTCGGCTGATACCCTACCGCTGAAGGCATACGGCCCAATAGCGCGGAAACTTCGGAACCAGCTTGGGTGAACCGGTAAATATTATCGATGAACAACAGAACATCCTGTTTTTCTTCATCACGGAAATGTTCCGCCATTGTCAAACCGGACAAAGCGACTCGCATACGCGCACCAGGTGGCTCATTCATTTGACCGAAAACCATGGCTGTTTTTTTGCCGACGCCTGATTCCTGCATTTCGTGGTAAAGGTCGTTTCCTTCACGCGTACGCTCACCGACACCCGTGAATACCGAGATGCCTCCATGCTGTTCGGCTACGTTATGGATCAATTCTTGGATCAGTACCGTCTTACCGACACCAGCTCCACCGAAGAGCCCGATTTTTCCGCCTTTCAGATAAGGCGCCAGTAAGTCGATGACTTTGATGCCTGTTTCCAGGATTTCAAAGTTACTGCTCAACTGATCAAAAGTCGGTGCTTTTCTGTGAATGGATTCACGACGGAAATCATCAGGAATATCGCCCTTCAAATCAATCGCCTCACCCAACACGTTGAAAACACGGCCCAGCGTGCCTAAACCAACCGGCACTTTGATGGGTGCACCAGTATCGACGACAGTCAAGCCTCTTTGCAGGCCATCCGTCGATTCCATTGCGATTGCGCGTACCACACCATTCCCGAGTTCAATCGAAACCTCCAATACGATGGTTTCTCCTTCTTCATTACTCCCAGCTTTGGGTGCCTTGTGTACAATCAGCGCATTGCGGATGTCCGGGACACCGTCTTCCAATGGGAAGCCAACGTCGACTACCGGCCCGATTACTTGTACAATATGACCTTTTTTCATGCCTTTTCCTCCCATTTTCTAATCTTCCAGAGCAGAAGCTCCACCGACGATTTCGGTGATTTCTTGCGTGATTGCAGTCTGTCTCACACGGTTATATTGAATCGTCATATCGTTGATCATATTGTTCGCATTATCGGTGGCGCTCTTCATGGCCGTCATGCGGGAAGCATGCTCGGATGATTTAGCATCGATAATGGCACCGTAAATCAAACTTTCCGCGTATTGCGGAAGTAAAATTTCCAAAATTTCTTCTTTGTTCGGTTCAAAAAGATAATCGACTTCGTAACCGACAGCTTCATGGGAATCCAAGTCCGTCAACGGCAGCATTTTTTCAGCCCGATACTCTGAGATCAAAGCGTTGACATGATGTTTGTAACAAACGTACAACTCATCAAAAGCACCATCACGATAGAGTTGGATTGCCTTCACTACGATATCACTGACTTCTGTGAAGCTTGGCTGGTCGTTCAGGTCCCTGATTTCGAATGCGACTTCGATGCCGCTCTTTCTGAGATCATCAGCTACCGCTCCGCCGACCGACAGGACAACAAACTCATCGTTTGAAGCGTGGTCGATTGCAAGCATGTCTTTCGTCGCTTTCAGGATCGAACTGTTGTATCCTCCTGCCAAGCCTTTATCGGAGGAAATGATCAGATAGCCAGTTTTGCGGACCGGACGTTCAATCAACATATCGTGGAAATCGACCAGAACTTGGTCGTTCGCTGATACATGACCATGTTCTTCAAGCAAAGATAATTGTGTGCTGGCTATATGTGTTACGATTTCGCGTATTTTTGCTGCATAAAGCTGATATCCCCGCACCTTTTGTTCGGCGCGGATCAGTTTGGAGGCAGATACCATTTGCATGGCGCTTGTTATTTGACTTGTCTTCTTTGTGGAAGCAATGCGTTTCCGGATGTCTATTAAAGACTCTGCCATATTATCACCTCAATATTATCTGTTCATGCTGACCAAGCTACTCGACATGCGGAATAAAGATGCCTGCAAATGCACTCAGGGCTTCATCCAAGTCTTCCGTAGGCGGCAAGTCTTTTGTCTCCGAAATGATGGAGAACAGATTTGGATAGGACATTTTGACGAATTTGAAGAGTTCAGACTCATATCGTTCGATGTCCTGCACCGGAATGGAATCGATATATCCATGCGTTAATGCATAAAGAATGAGAACTTGTTTTTCGACATCCAAAGTCTTGTGCAAGTCCTGCTTCAGTATTTCCACGGTTCTGCGGCCGCGGCTAAGGCGTTTCTGTGTGGAAACATCCAAGTCCGAACCGAACTGAGTGAATGCTTCCAGTTCGCGATAGCTGGCTAAATCGATACGCAGCGTGCCGGATACTTTTTTCATTGCTTTGATTTGAGCAGATCCGCCGACACGGGAAACGGATAGCCCGGCAGATAGAGCCGGACGGATTCCCGAGAAGAAGAGATCGCTTTCCAGAAAAATCTGACCATCCGTGATGGAGATGACATTCGTCGGAATATATGCGGAGATATCCCCGGCTTGCGTTTCAACGATCGGCAAGGAGGTGATGGAACCACCGCCCAATTCATCATTCAATTTTGCTGAGCGTTCCAACAGACGGGAGTGCAAGTAGAAGACATCCCCAGGGTACGCTTCGCGACCTGGCGGACGACGCAACAGCAAGGACATTTCACGGTAAGCAGCCGCCTGTTTGGAAAGATCATCATATACGATAAGGACATGTTTGCCTTTGTGCATGAACTCTTCTGCCATCGCTGTAGCAGCGTAAGGCGCGATATAGAGCATCGGCGCGGATTGCGAAGCACTGGCAGTCACTACAATCGTATAATCCATTGCATGATATTTTTTCAACGTTTCCGTCATATTACGAACTGTCGATTCCTTTTGTCCGATTGCCACGTAGATGCAGATAACATCTTTTCCGCGTTGGTTGATGATGGTATCGATCGCAATGCTTGTTTTCCCGGTTTTGCGGTCACCAATGATCAACTCCCGTTGGCCTCGACCAATCGGCACCAAAGCATCCAATGCTTTTAGGCCGGTCTGAAGAGGTTCTCTGACGGACTGACGAGCCATAACGCCCGGCGCTGCGTTTTCAACCGGTCTTGTGCTCGTCGTTTCGATGCTGCCTAAACCGTCCACTGGGTTGCCTAAAGCATCCACAACACGCCCGATCAAAGCATCTCCAACCGGAACCTCCATGATTTTGCCTGTACGTTTGACGATATCGCCCTCATGGATATTTTCATAAGCTCCAAAAATGATGATACCGACATCGTTCATCTCCAGGTTTTGGGCCATGCCGATGGAACCATTGGAGAACTCCAACAATTCACCGGACATAACGTTCTCCAAACCTTTCGCGCGTGCGATTCCGTCACCTATATAGGTAAGTTTTCCAATTTCTTCAAACTCTGATACAGATTGAAAAGTGTTGATCCTATTTTTGATCAATGAACTCAAATCTTCGTTTTCAGTAGCCACATTATTCACCTCTTCAACCCTATTAATCTTTCAGGATATGTCTCTTCATTTCTTTCAACTTCGTAACGATGGTATTGTCGAAATAGTGGTTTTCCGACTCCAACCGAACGCCGCCCATAACCGTGGGATCGACCACTTCAGTCACAAAGAAGGTCGCTTCGCCGAGTCTTTTTTCCATTTTGTTCATGATGCGTTTTTTTTGTTCCGCCGTTAAAGGAACCGCAGAAATTAATTTCATATTCACGAACTCTTTTTTATTCTCATACAGCGCATTGAACGCCTTGAGGGAAGCCAAGATACCTTCGTTATCAAGATTATCTTGGAGTCCCTCGAGAAACTGAAGCGTCTCGGGAGCGAGATACTTCACAGCCAAATCAAGATTTGGCTTCTCGCCCGCGGCTGCATCTGCATGATTGAGGGCATCCTTTAACTGCGATAGATCGAGATAGAGCCTATCCGCAGTCTTCGAATCTGTCAGGCGGTTATAGTAGGCTTGCACATAGGCTTCTACAGTAGCGATTGCTTTACCGTCTCTATCCATATCAATCATCCAGCCCTTCAATGAAAGCCTCGATCAAAGTTTGTTGTTCTGCTTGATTGATTTCTTTGCCGAGAATCTTTTCAGCGATTTCCAATGATATGATTCCAATTTCGGCGCGTAATCCTTCAAGAGCTTGTTTTCTTTCGAGTTCAAGCTCTTTTTGGGTCACTAGTTTGATTCGTAATGCATCTTCTTTTGCTTCTTTAATAATGTCTTGTTGTATTTCATTGCCTTCCGCCTGAGCCCGGTTCAAAATATCGCTCGCCGTTGTTCTGACTTCTACCAGCTGCGCATTGACTTCCGATTGTTTCTTCTCGGCATTCTCGCGCGCTGCTGCAGCTTTATCAATATTTGCATGTATCATTTCTTCCCGATCCGTTAAGATCTTCATCAAAGGCTGCCATGCGAATTTTTTGATAAGAGCCATCAATATCAGAAATGACAGCAGCGTGACAATCGTATCACCTAAAGCGGTGATCTCTCCCAATACGAGATTGGCTGTCATTATCATCCCTCCTGTAGTTATCTGTCTTTCTGGTCCCTATTATTGGAAAATCAGTAAGAAAGCTATAACTACCGCCATGATGGGAACAGCTTCAATTAAGCCGACACCGATAAACATCAAAGTTTGTAATTTGCTTTGTAATTCTGGTTGTCTGGCAATCGCTTCGATTGTAGTAGAAATAACCTTTCCGTTTCCTAATGATGCTCCGATGGCCGCACCGGCAACCGCAATAGCAGCTCCTATAAAGTTCATAATAATAATCTCCTTTTTCTCATATAATAATGCACACTTATTAAGCTCATGGATCAGCAGTTTATTCCGCTTCGATCTTATGGGCGAGGTAAACCATAGTCAACGTAGTGAAGACGAAAGCTTGGATGGATCCGATGAAGATGGAGAATCCTTGCCAAACCATTTGGAGTGGAATTCCAACCACCCAAGTCAGCAAGCCGTAAGAATTCGCTAATGAAGCTATCAATCCCAACAAAATTTCACCGGCATAAATATTTCCGTAAAGACGTAACGCCAATGTCAATGTGTTCGTGAATTCCTCCAATATTTTGATCGGCATGAGAGGTGCGACTGGGCGAACATAGCTGTTCATGAAATATTCCTTGAACCCATTTTCTTTAATACCAAAGTAATGCGTCAGCAAAATCACCATCAAGGCCAAGCCTAATGTGACGATTGGACTGGCTGTAGGACTCTTCCAGTAGGAATAGCCATCAATGTTCAAAATGAACATTAGCCCTAACATATTCGCTACCCATACAAATAGGAACAAAGTGAATCCCAACAAGTGGAATTGTTGCCCCACTTTCCAGTGAAGCGAGCTGGAAATCATGTTCCGGATAAAATCAACCAAATATTCAATTGCATTTTGACTTTTGGTTGTTGGTCTTATCGCCAGTTTCCGGGTAGCAATAAAACAAAATAAAAAAACGATGATGCAGGTCGCCAATACGCTAATGATGATATTCAAACTGAAACCCAATCCCATAAAATGGATGACTTTAGATTCAGCTTCCAATAATTTCACCTCTTTTCAATACAAATAAAAAAACAGCTATGCCAAACCTAGTCCACGCTACATTATTTTTAAAAGACATTCGTAAAAGCAGACAACTAATTCAGCTGGACCTCCCATACTCTAGTCACAATAAGTGGCTATTTCATAAGTTTCTTTGCACATCTGTTCAACATCGCTAATCATAACACCAACTTTATCGAAATTCAAAGCAAATATACGGAGTATAAGGATATTTCCGGCCTTTTCATGAAAATGATGAAAAGATACCGCCTTCATAATCAAAGATACTCAATACATAAATATACTTATAGGATTATGAAAATCCGAAGGTTGACTAAAAAGTGTTTCGAACTGGGGAAATAAAAGCAAATTTATTGTCTTTCATGCTACCCTCCAAACCCGTCGGCACTGTAACCTTAAGCGATTGAAGTATAACTAACTTAACTTGCACAAAAAAAACTGAGCCAGAAATACCCATCGGATTTCTGGCTCAGCCCATTATTTTCACTTTTCAAGATTATGTAAATTGGAAGATCGCTCTCATGATAATATTGACTGTTTGACAATTATGGACACAATTGCCTCAATGCCATTTTGAACGCTTATTTTGTGCCGAACAGTCGGTCACCAGCATCCCCTAACCCAGGCAGGATGTAGCTGTTTTCGTCCAATCTTTCATCCAAAGAAGCTGCATAGATATCCACATCAGGATAAGCAGCGTGCAATGCTTCAACTCCTTCAGGTGCTGCCACAAGGCAAATGAATTTCATGGATGATGGTGACGCGCCTCTTTTTTCCAACGCTTCGATAGCTGCGATAGCTGATCCGCCTGTCGCCAACATTGGGTCAACGATGAACAATTGACGTTCTTGGATGTCCGTCGGTAATTTCACGAAATATTCTACTGGTTCTAATGTATCATGGTCACGGTACATGCCGATGTGGCCAACTTTTGCAGCAGGCAACATCGCCAAGAAACCATCGACCATCCCTAAACCTGCACGCAAAATCGGAATGATGGCAACTTTTTTGCCGGATAATGTTTTTTGAGTCGTTTTAACCAATGGCGTTTCGATCTCGATGTCTTCCAAAGGCATGTCCCTTGTTACTTCATAAGCCATCAACATGGCGATTTCGCTTACTACTTCACGGAATACTTTTGTTCCACACTCTTTCTCGCGGATGATTGTTAATTTGTGTTGAATCAACGGATGATTCATTACATGGAATTCTCCCATATACTTTTGCCCCACTTTCCTATTTTTGCTCAACTTATTGTAATGGAAAACCGCTATAAATACCAGAAATAAAACAATGAGAAAACACTGAAAGGTATGTTTAGGAAGAAATAACTCCAGATATGCTTGTTTGCAGGAGTGGCGCATGCGTACGCGAAGAAAAGAGCCGCCTCATTAAGAGACAGCTCTTCGATAATTTATTATGCTTCAGTTGCAGCTAGTTTTGTTTGAAAATAAATAGCTGAAAAATGCGCAAAAAGTCACTCCCATGCTATAATTTAAGTGGAAAAAATTTTTTTAGTTTGCTCTAGCCTGTTGCCGCAGTCCTAGAGCTTTTTTTGCGTCGTA
>NZ_JBAVFV010000048.1:0-2843 GCF_049684335.1 Trichococcus sp. | reverse complement strand
TGAGTAAGATGGAAAATTGCATTCTTCATATCATGCCGGCGTGGCGGAATTGGCAGACGCGCTGGACTCAAAATCCAGTGCCCGCAAGGGCGTGCCGGTTCGACCCCGGCCGCCGGTATCACACAAAAAACAAGCCCAGAGAGATGGTTTCCATCTTTCTGGGCTTGTTTTTTTTGGCTTTGTTGATGTGCGGCAAGTCTGCTCCGCGCCGCGTGATACCTGAACTCAGGTGAACCCTCGCTTCACCTGAGTTCAGGTGTCGATTACTCTGCCCAGTTCCGGCGAGCGGACCTTAACCGGAACTGGGCGATTGGATCGTTTCCTTACCTCCGACGAGCCAACCTTCATCGGAGATGAGGCCCCCCTCTCAGCTATCTCGAGTCATCCGCAGACCTTCATCGTTCCTATCTGTACCCCGTGATATTCCTCGGAGTGTATGCTTCTTCCAAGTACTTGATCTCTTCAGCGCTCAACGCGATCTCGAATGCACCTAAAGCATCATCCAAATATTTCACTTTTGTCGCGCCAATCAGCGGGGCGGTGACGTAGTCTTTGCTCAGCATCCAGGCAGTCGCGACTTGTCCGCGGGTAATACCGCGCTCGTCTGCCAATTTATGGACTCTCGAAATGACTTCGTTGTCGGAAGCCACAATGTATGCAGGCAGATTGGCCTCTGCGGCTTGGCTGGTGCGGGCTGTGACGGCGCCGATATCCCTGGTCAATCTTCCTCCTGCCAATGGACTCCAAGGCGTCATCGCGACTTTTTGGTCCTGCAGCAAAGGGATCATTTCGCGTTCTTCTTCTCGGTAAAGCAGATTGTACAGGTTCTGCATGGAAACAAATTTCGTCCAGCCGTTCTTCTCGGCGATGAATTGGGCTTTGGCAAATTGCCAAGCATGCATGGAAGAAGCTCCGATATAACGCACTTTCCCCATTTTCACCAAGTCGTGCAGTGCTTCCATCGTTTCTTCGATAGGCGTACCATAATCCCAACGGTGGATGATGTACAAGTCCAGATAATCCGTCTGCAATCTTTTCAAAGAGTGATCGATTTCGGCGAAGATGCTTTTGCGGGACAAGCCTTTCGCGTTCGGCCCCTCGAACATCGGGAAATATAATTTGGAAGCTAGGACGATTTCATCGCGGTTGGCGAAGTCCTTCAATGCCTTCCCGACGATCTCTTCGCTGGATCCGGCTGAATACAAATTTGCAGTATCGAAGAAATTGATTCCGGAGTCCAAAGCTTTTTTGATGATTTCGCGGCTTTCCGTTTCACCTATTGACCATTTTTCCCGACCGCGTTCCGGTTCCCCGAAGCCCATGCAACCCAGACATAGTTTTGAGACTTCCATACCGGTATTTCCTAATTTCACATAGTCCATGATAACGCCTCCAATTGTTTTGATTATACCCCTATTGTAACTGTTGGAGTTCACTCCAAGACAAGTGTTTTATACCGATTAAAAAATATATTTCATAAAGCATTGTTAGGGTTGACTTGGAGTCCACTCCAGGATTTACACTGGGAGTAATAAAAGGATGAAGAAGGAGGAATATATGATGAAAATTACCGAAACTGCAAAAAAGAATCATGATGAACTGTTTCCCGGACACGTGTCGATACTGGCTGAGAAGGATCCGGAATTTATTGAGGTATTCGATAATTTTGCGTTTGATGAAGTGCTGCAATACACCAGTTTGGATGTGAAGGAACGGCAAAAAGTGCTATTGGCTGCTTTGATCGCCATGCAATGCGTGAACGAGTTCAAGGCGATGGCGAAGGGCGCTTTGAATGTAGGCATCACGCCTATCGAGGTGAAGGAAATCGTCTACCAGGCTGTCCCGTATGCCGGCTTGGGGAAAGTGTTCGATTTCCTGCATGCGGCAAACGAAGTGTTGGAGGAAAGAGGAATCACGTTGCCTTTGGAGGGGCAATCTACCACGACAATCGAAAACCGTTTTGAGAAGGGCTTGGAGATTGTCCGTGAAGCTGCTGGGGATGCAGTGGACACTATGTTGGACACGATGCCGCAGAACCAGAAGCATTTCGCCACTTTCCTGGCGGACAACTGTTTCGGTGATTTCTTTACGCGCAGCGGCTTATCGATCCAGGAACGGGAACTGCTGATTTTTACGACGCTTGCTTCGATGGGTGGAGCGGAGCAGCAACTGAAGGGACATATCCGCAACAATCTTCGCATCGGCAATGACAAGCAGAAACTGCTTGACACGATCACGGTCCTGTTGCCGTTCATCGGGTATCCGCGGACATTGACGGCGTTGAATTGCCTGAATGAAGTTGCTCCGGAAGAAAGCTGAAAGCGTAGGGGATAATCATGAAAATCGCTCAAGTCAGCAAAGAGAAGCATGTGTCGATTGATAGTTTGCGTTATTATGAACGGATCGGGTTGATTCCTCCGGTAAAGCGGATTGCGGGCGGCATACGGGAATATTCGGATGAGGATCTGCAGTGGCTGGATTTTGTGAAAGCTGTGAAGTCAGCGGGGATGTCAATCGAACCGCTAATCGATTATGTGCGGCTGTGTGGAGAAGGCCTGCATACCGTTCCCGCCAGGCGGGGTCTGTGGGAAGACGAGTGCGACTTGCTTGAAAAGAGGATCCACGGACTGCAGGAGACCTTGGCGCAAATGAAAAGTAAAGTTGCCCATTATGATGGGATGTTGAAAGGGTAGGGTTGGGACGTTTGTCCCAGCTCTTTTGTTTGAAAATAAATAGCTGAAAAATGCGCAAAAAGTCACTCCCATGCTATAATTTAAGTGGAAAAAATTTTTTTAGTTTGCTCTAGCCTGTTGCCGCAGTCCTAGAGCTTTTTTTGCGTCGTA
>NZ_JBAVFV010000047.1:0-9105 GCF_049684335.1 Trichococcus sp. | reverse complement strand
ATCTCGAACACAGAAGTTAAGCTTCTTAGCGCCGATTGTAGTGAAGGGTTTCCCTTTGTGAGAGTAGGACGTTGCCGCGCAAACGAAAAGCAAGCATGCAGGATATTCCTGATGCTTGCTTTTTTTTTGTGCTTTTTCAGATTAATCCGCCTGTTGATTTTGTTTCCCAAACAGCTGCACAGCGTACAGAAATTCCCCGTCATAATGGACGCCGATGCCTACCTCGAGGAAATCGGGATGAACCATATTCGCGTAATGCCCTTCACTTTCCACCCATCCATCGAACAAAAATTGGGCCATACCTTCTTCGTCCTTGAAATAGGTCGCCATTGCCAGATTTTCCCCGACCGTTTGATAAGGGTACCAGTAATCATCGGTCAGGATGATTGTGTAAAAATCGGTTCCGTCCGGCCGGGTATGCGAAAACGATGTCTGTGTTTCAATAGCCCGATGATCGGCCGCCGCTTTAAGGGTTTCATTTTTGGTAAGGGGAAGCAAGCCTTGCTGCAGGCGAAGGTCATTCAGCAAAATCATGATTTTATCTTCCACTAGGGTATAGTCGATTTCATCAGGTCGGGTGAAGGGAGCTATAAGCAGGTCGACGCCTTCAGGGCTTGTCAGCACTTGAATTGTCTCAGCCACATCCGTTTGGACTGTTTGCTCGAGAAACGGAAATTTTTCGTTCAAAGCATTACGGTTTATTCCATATCCGATCAACAACGCTGCTATGCCAGTGAACAGCAGGCCTCTAATGATTCGCATCCGCACCGCTCCTTTCAGATTTTCGAATAGTTTATTACTGGGAAATATCCAGTAGATTCAAGTATGTTTCCATTATAGTCAATTATCCACCCAATGTCCTGAAGAAAGTCTGGGATTCGTTTTTTGTCGGATAGTTTGTTAAGATGAGGATAATAATCGGAAGTAGGCAACTTATTGTGGGCTGATTGTTGGAAGGGGAATTGCTATGAACAAAAAGTTGGGATTGCTGTTTATTTTCTGCGCTAGTGTCTTTGCTGCATGCCAAAATGAGACCGAAAGTTCAACCGTAAATTCTGTGTTGAGCGAAGAATCAGCTGCTGTTGCTGCCGAGTCCGAGGAAAGTGTTGCTAAAACGATTATCTTTTCAAGCGGCGTAAAGGACGGAATCACCAGAGGAGATAAGTATAACTATTTTGCCTTAGAAGGTACTGCTGAAGGGTTTGATCAAGTGACGACCCTCATAGAAGGAACAGCTGTTGATTACCGCGAGACAAACAACGTGTGGGAGTTTGATTATCCGTATCAAGGCCCCGGGATCGAAACGGAAATTACTTTCACGACGGATACATCCGTCAGCTATGGCGATACCGGCATCGATCTGGATGATCTTGCTCCTGAAAGCTATGTTACCATAACTTTTATGCCCAATGAAAAACCAACGATAACCCCACCTGCTTTTACGGTTAATGAAGGCGAAGCGCAAAACTTTTTGAGCGACGATTCCGGGATAAATGAATTGGTAACGGTGACGGAAATCCGAGAAATAGATGGGCTGGAAGAACTCAACCCGCTTGGAGAAAAACTGTTGGAAGTGGAAATACAATACGTCAACAACGGCAACAGCGATACCTATATCGCACCCAACTACTTTTTGGCACTTGATGGTGAGGGGAAAAGCCTGCCACTGCGCTATACCCATTTCTGGCTGCATACTGTCGCACCGGGGGAGTCTTTCACAGAAAAGGCTTATTTTGACCTCACCAGCGAAGGGCCGTACGCAATTCAATTTTTTGATGGTGCTTGGATCGACAGCGAGGAATCGGGCGGTACTGTCAATGACCTCTAGCTGAACGAAGGCTATCAAAAAAATACAGAAATTGTCTGGCTTTGGGATTATGCTAATTAATGGATAAAAGGAAACAGCCTTGTGCAGCGAAAGCTGGACAGGGCTGTTCTACGTTTTCTGAGATACGGCTGCAAAATTTGTGCGTTACTTTTAGGTACGGACAACCAAAACATCACACGGTGCATGACGGACCACATAGTTAGAGACCGATCCAACAAAAGCCCTGGTGATTGCACCTTTACCTGTCGCTCCGATGACAATAAGATCGATGTTGTATTCTTTTGGAAATGCTTCAGCGATCAATGTCATTGGGTTGCCGTTGGTTACAGACTTCTTGATTTCAATCCCTTCATTTGTGGCGAATGTCATCATTTCATCAAGGAATTCATATTGCATATCCTTGTATGCTTCCGTCACTCTGGATTCATATTCAGGGCTAAGAGGAACATTGCGTGTGTCCTGAACGTAGATAATGTGCAACGCGGCGTTATTGCGTTTGGCAATGGCAACAGCTTTTTTGAACGAATCTTCTGACTGACCTGAACCGTCAACGGGAACCAAAATATTTTTGTATTCTGCTAACATTTTTACCCGCTCCTTTTTTGATTTTGTTCAGAAAACGCTTCCTACATTCATTTTACAACAACAAGGTTTGAAAAGGAAGCCGGGAACCGGTGACAAAAATGAGAATTATTTGGCAGAACTATTAAAAAGAAATGAAGCATGCTAAAATGAATTTACGAAACAAGAGAGGATTGAAGACGGATATGACGGAAACGAACCAAGAGCGGGATATCAGATATTGCAGGCAGACGAAGGTGATTCAGACGCACCATGTCTTTCCGTTCGATTCAAATTACCATGGTACTTTGTTCGGCGGTAAGCTGATGAGCATGATCGATGATTGTGCGGCAATTTCCGGGGAGCGTTTCGGTCGTACGACCAATGTGACTGCATCTGTGGATACGTTGAACTTCCTCAAGCCGCTTCCGACAGGGCATTCGGTCTGCATCGATACGTTTGTGTCAGGAGCAGGCAAGACTTCCATGGAAATCTTCACAAAAGTGACTGGGGAGAATCTTCGGACGGGGGAACGTTACTTGGCGGCTACCTGCTTTTTGACATTTGTGGCGCTCCCTGATGAAAATGGGGATAAAGTCTGTCTTCCAAAAATCGTACCGGAAACGGTAGAGGAAAAATTCATCAACAGCGGATATGAAGAAAGACGGCAAAAGCGGAGAGCCGATCTGGACTACCAAAAAGAGCTGCATGAACATCTCACGATAGAAATACCTTGGGCAGACTAGCGTTTGCAGGCAGAAACAGCATAGCAACCCTTGATCTGAATAGCATGGAAAGAAATACATACAAATGATGGAGCAGGAGTGTGTCAACGTGTCGAAAATTAACGGAAAAGATTTATTGGGTCAGCCATTTTTTAATAAAGGGACTGCATTCACTCTGGAAGAACGGGCAACATTGGGATTGGAAGGTTTGTTGCCGACTGCAGTGCGTACATTGGAAGAGCAGGGAGAGATTGTCTATGCGCAATTGGGGCAACTGACCGATGCCTATTCCAAGCAGAAGCACCTGATGAATATCTATGCCCAGAACCGCGTGCTTTTTTACCATGTCATCGGGAAACATGTGACGGAGTTGTTGCCGGTCATCTATACGCCGACCATTGCGGACACGGTCATGAATTATTCGCGGGATTATCAGATCCCCCAGGATGCGGTCTATTTGGATGTGAATCGTCCGGAAGCTATCCGCAGCGCTTTGCTGAACGGCAGCAGAGGAATGGATGAAGAAATCAAAATGATGGTCATTACGGATGGCGAAGGGGTGCTTGGGATCGGCGATTGGGGTATTCAGGGCATCGCGATTTCGGTAGGGAAACTGGCCGTCTACACAGTCGCTTCGGGATTAAATCCGCAGCAGGTATTGCCGATCGTTATCGATGCGGGCACAAACAACCAAGCGTTGCTGGAGGATCCGTTCTACCTTGGCAACAAGCACAAACGCGTGACCGGAGAGGCTTATTACCCATTCATCGAAACGTTTGTTGAAGAGGCTTCCGCGCTGTTCCCGGATGTGTTGTTCCATTGGGAAGATTTCGGCCGCGACAACGCCGCTAATATTCTGGAACAGTACCGCGATAAAATCTGCACGTTCAATGATGACATCCAAGGAACCGGCGTGATGATGTCGGCTGCGATGGATTCGGTGGTCAGAGTCACTGATAAGCCGATTACAGAACACAAAATCCTTGTTTTCGGCGGCGGAACTGCCGGTGTAGGTGTTTCCGACCAAATCCTCATGGAGATGCTGCTGCAAGGTGCTGACAGCGAGGAAGCCCGCAAACAATTTTACATGGTGGATCGCTACGGTCTGGTCACTGATGATATGGCAGACCTGACGCCGGGTCAGCAAAAATATGCGCGCGCCGCGGATGAGTTCCCTACACAGCTGACCGATTTGGCTGAAATCATCGATGCCGTCAAACCGACTGTCCTGATTGGCACTTCAGGCCAAGCCGGCGCCTTTACGCAAGCAGTCGTCGAAAAGATGGCAGCATACAATGAACGTCCGGCTATCATGCCAATCTCCAATCCAACAAGATTATGCGAAGCAAAGGCTTCGGATGTCATCGCTTGGTCCGAGGGAAGAGCGTTGGTCGTCACCGGCAGCCCATCCAATCCGATCGCATACAATGGCGTGAACTATAAAATCGGGCAAGCGAATAACGCCTTATTGTATCCGGGCTTAGGCTTTGGGATCGTCATCGCAAAAGCGAAGACAGTTACGGACAGAATGCTGTCCGCTGCCGCGCACGGCATCACTTCCCTGCAGAACTTGGAGGAAGCGGGAGCAGCGATTTTGCCGCCGGTTTCCCAGTTGCGCGAAGCATCAAAATTGGTTGCGGCAGCCGTCATCCAAGCAGCCATCGAAGATGGTGTGAATGGTGTTGAAATAACGGACCCGATGGAGGCTGTCGAAGCTGCCATCTGGAAAGCAGAATATTAGAACAAAAAACACGTCCGTAAACGGAAGAAATGACAGAAAGGAACGGGATGAATGGAATATCGGATTGAACATGACTCATTAGGGGAAGTAAAAGTAGCAGCAGATAAATTATGGGGTGCACAAACACAGCGCAGTCTGGAAAACTTCAAGATCGGAATCGAAAAGATTCCGATGGAAGTCATCTATGCATTGACCGAAATCAAACGGGCTGCCGCAGCATCAAACCATGAAGTCGGTTTGTTGGATGAGACTGTGGCAAAGGGCATCCTTTTGGCGGCTGACGAAGTGCTTGAAGGAAAATGGGACGATCAATTTCCTTTGTCCGTATGGCAGACCGGAAGCGGTACGCAATCCAATATGAACGTGAACGAAGTGCTAGCGAACCGGGGCAACCAGCTTGTTGACGGCGGCATCCATCCTAACGACCATGTGAACAAGGGCCAGAGCTCCAATGATACATTCCCGGCTGCCATGCACATCGCCGGCGTCCTGTACATAAAAAATAAACTGTATCCGGCGATTGAGCAATTGATTGGCACCCTGACCCGTCTGGAACATGAAAATGCGGCAATCGTCAAATTGGGCCGCACTCATCTTCAGGATGCGACGCCATTAACCTTAGGCCAGGAAATCAGTGCATGGCGCGTTATGCTTGAGGAAACCAAGTCCATGATCGAGGACTCCTTGAAATACATGCGGCAAGTGGCTTTAGGCGGGACAGCTGTAGGAACGGGTCTGAATGCCGATCCGATCTTCATCCAAAAAACGATCGAAAAAGTTGCGGAACGCACTGGTGAAGCTTTCGTAGGAGCAGAGAACAAATTCCATGCGCTGACCAGCAAGGATGCTTTTGTGCATACGCACGGGGCAGTCAAAGCATTGGCAGCCAATTTCTACAAGATTGCAAATGATGTCCGTTGGTTGGCGAGCGGCCCGAGAAGCGGAATCGGCGAAATCAGCATCCCGATGAATGAGCCTGGAAGTTCAATCATGCCCGGAAAAGTCAATCCGACGCAATCCGAAGCCGTAACGATGGCCTGCATCCAAGTGATGGGCAACGACAGCGCCATCGGGTTTGCAGCTTCGCAAGGTTCTTTCCAGCTGAACACCTATATGCCGCTCATCGTGAACAGCTTCATGCAGTCTGTACGCCTGCTTGCGGATGCGCTAATCAGTTTTGATGAAAACTGTGCGAGTGGAATCAAGGCAGAACAGGACAAAATCAGCCATAACCTGACCAATTCCTTGATGCTGGTGACTGCGTTGAACCCGTACATAGGATATGAGAAAGCAGCCAAAATCGCCCAGAAGGCTTTCGTGGACGGCACTTCCCTGAAGGAGGCGGCTGTCGCGATGGGACATGTCACTTCTGAAGAGTTCGATAAGTACGTGGATCCGATGAAGATGGTATAATTTTTTCCGACGAAGTGCGGGTCGACAGGCAGGTCCAGTCGATCCGCTTTTGTTGTCTATCATTTTGAAACAGAATAAACATAGGAGGCCTAAAAATGGATATCACCTTGGAATTGATGAAGCACAGCATTTTGGAAGGTGAGCGGATTTTGCTGCGTCCTGTTGGTTTTGCCGATGCTCCGGATATGTTCGTGTATGCTTCCGATGAGGAAACGACCCGTTTTGTCTTCGAAATGCATCGCAATCGGGCAATGACAGAAGAGGCCATCGCGAATTACTTCATGGCGGCGCCGGCGGGAAAGTATGCGATTGTAGTGAAGGACACCAAAAAGATGATCGGGACGATCGATATCCGTCCGAACCCTACTGACCGCATTGCGGAAATGGGCTACACCTTGAACAAGGATTACCGCGGGAACGGCTATATGACGGAAGCCGGCAAGCTCATCACGGCTCTGGCTTTTGAAGTTTTGAAACTGGAAAAAGTTTTTGCGATGCATGACGTTCTCAACCCGGCTTCGGGCGAGGTGATGAAACGGCTAGGGATGCAACCGGAAGGCGTATTGCGCAGACACAAAGTCTTCAAAGGGCGCAGCTGCGACATGGCTTATTACGGAATTCTGAAGGAAGAATATTTCCAGCAAGCAAGGAAAGTCTAAACCGCAAAAAAGCATTGCTATTTCGGAGCTTTTCTCATACAATAATTAGTGATTGAACGTAAGGAATAGTATATGGATGATGGGCAAAGAGAGTCTTTCCTAGGCTGGAAGAGGGACCCCCACTGATCCGTTGAACCTACCTGACAGTATGCCTTAGAAATATGGCCGGTTTTCTGCCGTTACCAGATGTTGAGTTGGGCTTTCGTCAATAATGAGAGCCAATGAAGGTGGTACCGCGGAAATACATCAGGAAAGTATATTTCGTCCTTGTTAAGGATGGATTATGCTTATTTTTTTGCAATCAAATAGAAAAAATATTTTAAAATCAGGAGGAAAAACATGAGTAACTTACAAAAAGAAGATTTTTCAGCATGGTATATCCAAACCATCAAACAAGCTGATCTGATGGATTATTCACCTGTACGCGGCTGCATCATTTTTAAACCGGACAGCTATGAAATCTGGGAACATATCCAGGAAGAATTCAACGCACGCTTCAAAGAGGAAGGTATCCGCAACGCCTACTTCCCGATGCTGATCCCGGAATCATTCTTCACAAAAGAAAAAGACCATATCGAAGGCTTCAGCCCGGAATTACCATGGGTTACGGAAGCTGCCGGCGAAAAATTGGAAGAACGTTTGGCATTGCGTCCAACATCGGAAACGATGATCGGTACGGCTTTCGGTGACTGGATCAATTCTTACCGCGATCTGCCGATGGAAATCAACCAATGGGCTAACGTGTTCCGTTGGGAAAAGAAAACCTTGCCGTTCTTGCGTACTTCCGAATTCCTTTGGCAAGAAGGACATACTGCCCATTCTGATGAAGAAGATGCGCGCCGTCGTACCATGCGTATGCTGCAAGTCTACAAAGAAGTCATCGAAGGTTTGTTGGCAGTACCTGTCTACGAAGGGCAAAAAACGCCTTCAGAACGTTTCGCAGGTGCGGTTGATACCTACTCCGTAGAAGCGATGATGAAAGACGGAAAAGCAGTTCAGGCCGGCACTTCCCACTATATGGGCACAAAATTCGCGGAAGCATTCGACATCAAATATTTGAACCGTGATAACGAACACGTTTATGCGCATACTACTTCTTGGGGCGTCTCCACACGTTTGATTGGTGCAATGATCATGGTCCACGGCGATGAACAAGGATTGGTGTTGCCTCCTAAAGTCGCAGCGAAACAAGTTGTCTTGATGCCGGTTGGCCCATGGAAGAAGAAACCTGAAATCGTGGAACGTCTGGAAGTATTACAAAAAGATCTGAAAGCTACCGGTATCCGCGTTCTCTTGGACGACAGCGACAACTCGCCTGGATTCAAATTCAACGAGTGGGAACTGAAGGGCGTACCGATGCGCATCGAATTCGGACCGCGCGATATGGAAAACAACCAAGTAATGGTGAAAATGCGTGACCTTTCCGACAAAGTGGCTGTATCCTTGGATGAAATCATGGACTTCGTGCCGAAAGCATTGGACGAAATGCAAGTCCGTTTGTTAGAAACGGCCCGTGAAAACCGCAAAGCCAATGAATACACCAACATCGACACGTTGGACGAACTGAAAGCACATATCGAAGCGAAGAAAGCAGCAGGTGAAGTGCCTGGATTCGTATTGGCAGGATGGGACGGCGAGCTTGAAACGGAAGCGAAGATCAAGGAAGAAACTGGCTTCACGACCCGCAACATGCCTTTCAACCCACCAATCGAAAAAACAACCTGTATCGTTTCAGGCAAACCAGCCAAACACACAGTTTGGTTAGCTAGAGCATATTAAAACAGTGAATATTGAAAGCTATAGAGTAAAATAAATGAGGTTTGTTGCCGTATTCTCTGAATATTGGCAGCAAACCTCAATTGTTTATGAAAAGTATACAGAATGTTTTGATCATCAAAACGGAATGGCAGGAAGGCGAAATGAAGAAAATGCAAAGAA
The DNA here is from genome assembly GCF_049684335.1 of Trichococcus sp. Lineage (GTDB taxonomy): Bacteria > Bacillota > Bacilli > Lactobacillales > Aerococcaceae > Trichococcus. Next base: position 240 of record NZ_JBAVFV010000047.1, on the reverse strand, counting down.
TGACTTATTTAGACTGCGCTAAAGGTGTCGCTATCATATTGGTTGTTTTGGGACACATTGATATGGGGAATAATCCTCTAAACAACTGGATTTATTCATTTCATATGCCGCTATTTTGTTTGAAAATAAATAGCTGAAAAATGCGCAAAAAGTCACTCCCATGCTATAATTTAAGTGGAAAAAATTTTTTTAGTTTGCTCTAGCCTGTTGCCGCAGTCCTAGAGCTTTTTTTGCGTCGTA
>NZ_JBAVFV010000046.1:0-16355 GCF_049684335.1 Trichococcus sp. | reverse complement strand
TGGCTAGCTAACCACGTCCGTCGGACGAACAAAAAAAGACTTGTATGATGAGTAAAATCATACAAGTCTAAAATCAAAACTCATTTTTACTTTTTTATACTGTCTACTTGACAGGTAGCTGTTCAATTTGGCTTTCATGGCTTGTTCATTTGTTTTTGTCGTCTTTTTCCCTTAAAAGGTGATACAATGTCTTACGCAATTTGGAACGATTACTGTCCAGCAAATTGAAGGAGGCGATGAATAGCATCACGCCAAAAATCAGGCCGACCCCCAAAACTACCGTTCCCCAGAAAGAAGAAATCGGGAACAGGATGGCAGTCAAAGAAAAGATGATTGCCAATGCATAAATGACCAAAACAGTCTGGCGGTGCGTAAAACCCAGCCGCAGCAACCGGTGGTGCAGGTGGCTTTTATCCTTCGCGCTGATGGCACGCTTGTGCAAGGTCCGACGAAGGACGGCGGCAATCGTGTCCGTCAACGGAACCCCGAGAATGGCTACCGGTATCAGCAGCGATACGAAGGTGGCATGTTTCAGGCCGTACAAGGACAGCACCGCAATCATAAATCCTACGAATAGGGAGCCCGTATCCCCCAAGAAAATGGAGGATGGATAGAAGTTGAAAGGCAAAAATCCCAGCAAGCTCGCAACCAAAAGGAAAATCATGACCACAGTGGCCACATCCATATAATCGGTGAAGAAATAGCTGACTAAGCCCATCGTCGAGAGCGAAATGATCGAAGTGCCTGTCGCTAAGCCATCCAGCCCATCCATCAGATTCACCGCATTCGTGATGACCACAATCCACAGCATCATAACCAAGTAACCCGCTTCATGGAATTCAATCGTTCCGAAATAATCCAGCGTCAGGCTGTCTATTTTGATGCCCGTAAAGAAATAAAGGACGTTCGCCGCCGTAAGGATGCCGATCATTTTTTGCCAGGGCCTCAGATCATAGGCGTCATCGATGATCCCCGTTATCAGGATGATCAAGGAGCTCAAAAACATGATGCCCGCAAAGCCCGAACGATTACTCAGAGGGATTCCAACGAAGAATGCTCCCCAATAAGCCAAGAATATGGCTACGCCTCCCATAGTCGGCGTCTCCTTGACATGCACTTTAGCTACAGATGGCTTATCCGTCCAGCGGAAACGTCTCGCTGCCGCACGGAAAAGATAGGTGAACAGCATACTCGCCAGTATCGTCGCCCCGAAAAGCAGCATAAACCGTATAAAGAAACTCACCGGATCCCTCCTTTCACCTTATATTTCTTTAATCATAGGCGATTCCGGCCCCACATGCAAATCCACTCCCGCAAGAGTCGCAAGCATGCGGTAATCTTTCTTAATCGTTCATTTGGAAAAAGCCATTCGATTCTGCGTACCGGTTTCCGGTGGTTGTATCGTACTGGATCAGATCATAATCCGCCAACAAACTTTTTGCCTGCTCGGACAGTTCCTCCCGGCTCGAGACATATTCCCCGGTGTTGCCATTCACATACAGCGTCTTTTCGAAAGCCGGCACCTGTTCTTGCAGCGCCATCAATAAGGCTTCAAAAGCGGTGACACGGCTGCCGCTCAGTTCCAGCACTTCCGGGAAGAAATAGATGGGACTAGTGACCCCCAAATCCTTTTGGTTCTCATCTGTGTTGCTGTAAATGAACATAGGTGTTTCATGCATATTTTGGATCGTGTTCAGCGCATAAAGATCCTCGCCAAAAACGCTGGGCCAATGATCCCCCCAAAACACGACGACGGTCGGCTCATTCCACCCCTCGAGAGCAGTCAACAGATCCGCCAAAGCTTGATCGCTGTACTGCAGATCCTGCAGATAGTTCCGGATCGTCTGGCTGGCAATGCCGGTTTCCGCAGCAGATGGCGTAACCGTATATTTATTTTGGTACGGGGTATGGTTCTGCATCGTCACCAAGTGGATAAAATCTTTTTCCTCACTTGCTTTCAGAATAGCCACTATTTCAGCGTACGCGGCTTCATCCGAAATATACGGATTGGTATCCAGCTTTTTCGTATTTGTCATCGTATCCTCGTAGAGAAAAGAATCGAATCCCAAAGTCTCATAGTTCTCCAACCGCTTGTACATAGTCGTATTGTAGGGATGGATGGCTGTGGTACGGAAGCCGGCTTCTTCCAAACGGGACACGACTGATGGAAAGTCATCTTGCGAGGACAGGAACTGCGTATAGGGCGTCGTGATGTTCGAAGCGAACGGCTCCATCGAGAACCCTGTCAAAGCCTCAAATTCGATATTGGCGGTTCCGCCGCCATAGCCTTGGGACAACAGCTCGCCGCTGTAGCTTGTATCCATCAAGGCTCTCGTGAAAGGAATCGGATCACTTTTCAGATCCAATCCTTCCAACTCAAGCGGGTCCGCAAAACTTTCATTCATGATGTAGATGACATTCGTTTCGGGCAAAACTGCCGTTCTTTCTGCGTTGATTTCATCAGCAAATTGTTGATAGGTTACCTTCAACTCATCGATTTTTTCCTGTGAATAATCCGCCGGCACCTCCATCGGCGCAGCCGATAGATTGTAAAGGAAGCCAGCCACAAATCCGGTGTTGTAGTAATTCATTTGTTGGCTGTATGGAATCCAATAAGCCGTTCTGTCATAGGCTTTCTTCAGCAGGTTGCCTTCCTGCTGGAACTGGCCTGCATAGCTGAGTGCCAAACTTGTTGCAACGAGCATCAGCACGCGTGACTTCCATCCCAATTTCACGGTTTTTTGGGATTTTCGAAAGGAAAAGAATACGAATGCCAGCAATGCGATTAGTGCAAAACTCAGTACCGCCAATGTCCGTCCATTCAGCATCTCCAAAAGGAAGGTGGCCTCCGTCAGCATCTTCAAATCACTCGGATAAACGGGCTCGTTGCGCTGCAGCATTTTTTCATAGGTCGCCATCCCAAGGATTCCTCCCGACAGCAACAACAGTGCATTCGCCAAGCGGATATTCCCCACCAACGCCCAAAGCCATAGCCCCAGCGTCATTAATACGCCCGTACTGATCAGGAACTTCTCGGTATGCCAAGCAAATACAAAATTCACGACCAATCCGGCATCCAAATCATTTTGGGTCCATTGAAGAAAGAGATGGACCACAACTACTGTCGCCAACAAGCTGAAGCAGTGCAGGAGCAGGAGGTCCCCCCTGCTCTTGCACTGCAGCTTTTTATTTTCTTGCATCATTTTATATTGTTTACTGATTTTCACTGCAAAACCCCACTATCTGAACAGATTAGGCTTCTTTCCAAAAACTGTCATAGACCGTGATCGGCAAGTGACGTTTATGCTCGGTCTTCGTATACCAGCCCTCTATGACTGCTGCTTCCTTATCTGGTATTTCCTTGCCTTCCAGATAAGCGTCGATCATCTCGTACGTCACTCCCAAAGCCACCTCATCAGGCAATGCAGGACGATTTTCTTCCAAGTCCGCTGTCGGAACTTTTTCGTAGAGCTCTGCCGGTGCGCCCAATTCTTTCAGTAATTGGCGCCCTTGACGTTTGTTCAAGCGCCAAATCGGCAACAAGTCGGCTGCGCCATCCCCGAATTTTGTGAAGAAGCCGGTCACGGATTCTGCCGCATGGTCAGTCCCCAAAACGGCTCCGCTGCTGTCTCCCGCTATCGCGAACTGAACGATCATGCGTTGACGTGCTTTGATGTTGCCTTTGTTGAAGTCGGTGATGGTTAGACCGGCTTCTTCAAGCGCATCGAGTGCAGCATCAGCCATTTCTTTGATATTCACGACCAATTTTTGGTCCGGCGAAATGAAGGCAAGTGCAGCCTGAGCATCGTGCTCATCAAATTGAATGCCATATGGAAGGCGCACAGCAATAAATTGGTAACTGTCATCGCCTGTCTCGTCGCGCATTTCCTGGATCGCCAACTGGGCTAACCGCCCGGTCAAAGTGGAGTCCTGTCCTCCACTGATGCCTAAAACGAATGCCTTCAAAAATGGGTGTGCCGCCAAATAATCTTTCATGAAATCAATGCTGAGGCGGATTTCCTCTTTTGGATTGATTTCCGGTTTCACTCTTAATGCAGCAATAATTTCTTTTTGTAATGGACGCATGCCTATTCCCCCTTGATTGATCTGATTGGCTATTTAGTGCTTTCCAATAATGCGGCTTCTTCCTTGATCTGTTTCTTGATGTCTTTGATGGTAGACATTTTATGATCGTATGTCTTCTGTGACAAGTCGACCGGATAGTCTTCTGGGTTCAGGATACGTTTGTATTCATCCCATAAACCGCTCATCTGCGCTTCCGAGAAAGCTTTTACTTGCTTGAGCGACGGCAATGCATAAACCAGTTCACCGTCCACAATGATATCCTGGAGAACTGGACGCGCCTCAAAGTCAGTGATGGTTTTGTTGATGTAAGTGAAGACGGGATGGAACATATACAGTTCTGCCTCCTGATCGGGCTTTTCTTCCCAAAGCGCAATGTAATCCCCTTCCGACTTACCGTCACGCTTACGTGTAATCCGCCACACCTGTTTTTTGCCTGGTGTGGAGACTTTTTCGGCGTTGCTGGAGATTTTCATAGTGTCGACCATTTTGCCGCTTTCATCCGCAATCGAAACTAATTTGTAGACCGCTCCAAGCGCCGGTTGGTCAAAGGCGGTTATCAGCTTCGTGCCGACGCCCCAGACATCTATTTTTGCGCCTTGCATCTTCAGGTTCAGAATGGTCAATTCATCCAAGTCATTCGATGCGTAGATTTTCGCGTCTGTAAAGCCTGCCTCGTCCAATTGCTGACGGACTTTTTTAGAAATGTAGGCCATGTCCCCGCTATCTATGCGCACGCCGAGGAAGTTGATCTTGTCGCCCATTTCCCTCGCCACCTTGATAGCATTCGGCACACCCGATTTCAACGTATCATAGGTATCCACCAGGAATACACAATCCTTGTGGGAACGCGCATATGCCATGAAGGCATCATAATCGTTACGGTAGACTTGCACCATCGAATGGGCATGGGTACCCGAGGCCGGAATGCCGAACATTTTGGCTGCACGGACATTGCTCGTGGCATTGAATCCTGCGATGTAGGCTGCACGTGTCCCCCAGATGGCGGCATCCATTTCCTGCGCTCTCCTGGAACCGAATTCCATCAATGGCTCATCATCACAGACATAGCGCAGACGTGCAGCTTTTGTCGCTATCAGCGTTTGGAAATTCACGACATTCAATAAGGCCGTTTCGATCAATTGGCATTCCGCCAACGGACCTTCCACCTGGACGATTGGTTCATTCGCAAAGACGAGATCCCCTTCCAGAGCGGAACGGATTGTGCCCGAGAAACGGAAATTTTTCAGATACTCCAAAAAACCTTCCTCGTAGCCGACATGCTCACGCAAATAGGCGATGTCCGTATCCGTAAAGCGTAAATTCTGAATGTAGGAAACGAAGCGCTCAAGCCCCGCATAGACTGCATAGCCATTATTGAAGGGATACTTCCGGAAGTACAGTTCAAAAATTGCATGTTTTTCGGTAATGCCTTCATCCCAATAAGTCTTCATCATGTTAATTTGGTACAAATCAGTATGCAAAGCTAAACTATCATCGTTATAATCAAAACTCATCCAACTCACTCATTTCATCTTTGATCGTACGCCTCCGCATTCTGTCACGGTGCAGCAGAAGGAAGTGTTCTATTTAACCATTGTAACGCAATTCCCTCTACATTTCCGCTTTTTTGTCCAAAATCCATCAGATTGATTATAGTGATTAGCCAACATTCCCGCAAACACAACCGGCATTTCTGTGTAAACAAAAAGCCATCCTGGCGGGCAGAAAAAAGCCCGGTAGGATGGTTTTTTTGCAGTATTGAAGCTTTGCTATTCCAAATGATGGCTAGCGGTCCAAGCCTGCTTTTCGTTTTAATAAATGACTCTGATGCCGCGTGCTTCAATCTCTTGCTCGGTCAGAATTTCTCGTTCGCTTTCATCCACTCCGCGGGATGATACTTTATCAAACAAGATTTTGACGGTCTGCAGCATGATCTTCAGATCCAGTATCAAGGAATATTTCTTGATGTAGATCAGATCGAAGTTCAGCTTGCTGTTGAAGTCGGAAGCGTACTTCCCGTACACTTGCGCATATCCGGTAATACCGGCACGAACGTTGTGGCGCAGGTAATAATGCGGATTCAACTCCTTGAATTGATCAACGAAGAAGGGACGTTCCGGCCGGGGACCGACCAAAGACATATCGCCCAGCAATACATTGAATAACTGTGGCAGCTCATCGATGCGCAAGGAGCGCAGATATTTGCCGACTTTTGTGACGCGCATATCATTGCTTGTGGCCAAAACCGGGCCTGAATCCTTCTCGGCAGTCACACCCATGCTGCGGAACTTCAGGATTTCGAATTCCTTGCCGTCTTTGGTGATGCGTGTCTGCTTGTAGAATACGGGGCCTTCGGAACTTTTCTTCACCAAGATAGCCGTAACGGCCATGATCGGTGAGGTGATGACGATACCGATCAGCGCGACCGCGATATCGATGATCCGTTTCATAAGACCATCTTCTGCCGAGATACGGAAAGGGGAAACTTCGATTATGCTTTCATCCTCGATGTTCATCATATTCGGATTGACCATGATCAGATTCTCGAAACTCGTATTCAAGAACATCTTCTTCTCTTTGCTTGTCAACAGATCGTATATCTTGAGTTTTTCGGATTCTTCGATCTGGCTCGCTAAGTAAACGATATCAATCTCTTCCAGATGCCGCAGAACATTTTCGTAATAATCCGATAGGACGACATGCGTCACGACATGGCGGATGCTTTTTGTATTGGTGAAGTTGTCGACTGCCGCAAATACTTCTTTTTCCATCCCGACAATCATCACCCGTTTGCTTCCGCTCATGCTCTGATACATTTTGAAAACCATTACGCGGAACAAGAACAAAAGGATTGTTCCCACAAAAAAGTTTATCAGAATGACCGATCGCGGGAATGCCAACCATCGCCCGGCAAAAGTCAGCGCCATGATGATCAACGAAAGGACGAATTGTCCGATGACCGTGATGAACAAGAAGTCACTGATCGATTTGTTATAAAATATGTACGTACCGAACAGGATATTGACGATGATGAAAATCACTGAGACATAGGCAATACTGCCCTGAAAGGCATCGAGGTTTATCAATGGTATAGTTCTTCCGAATTTTAAATAAAAAGATAGCAGCAATGATCCGATGAACAACAGCACATCAATGATGCCGATGATAATTTTACGGGCTTTGTTCCATTCACCTGTTTGATTCACGCTTAATCTCCTCCTCCTTAAACTAGCTAAATATGAATGCATTCATTTTATCATAGTTTATTCTTTTGGGATATCAAAGTTTGACAATGCAATATCCCTCCATTCCAGGACGGGAGCACATTACGTCATCCTACTCCAGGGTTTCATCCAATAACTGAAAAAGAACGCCCTCATCAGGAGTTATGGCCTGATGAGGGCGTTCCGGAGCGGACTAGCTGTCGAGAGACACTAATACCGGTTGTTTATTTTAAAAGATCTTTTAATTCTTCATGTGTCGCTTGATCTTCAGCTTGCTCTTTCATGATACGGATGGATGTAGGCAATCCGAACAGACGGATAAAACCGGCTGCATCAGTATGGTTGTATACATCGTCGCTCTCGAAAGTCGCGAAGCTTTCGCTGTACAATGATTTCGCGCTGACAACGCCAGCATCAGTGATGTTGCCTTTGTAAAGTTTCATCTTCACGAAACCTTCGACATTCTGTTGTGTCTCATCCACAAACGCAGCCAATGCTTTGCGCAATGGCGTATACCACAATCCGTTATATACAAGCTCCGCATATTTGTTGGCCAGCAATTGTTTGTATTGGAACGTGTCTTTGTCCAAGCAAAGCTGTTCCAATTTGTCGTGGGCATGATACAGCACAGTTCCGGCTGGCGTTTCATAAACGCCCCTTGATTTCATGCCGACTAAGCGGTTCTCCACGATATCGATGATGCCGACGCCATTCGCGCCTGCGATCACGTTCAATTTTTCGATCAGGGCGATGCCGTCCAAAGCTTCACCGTTCAGGCTGACCGGTATGCCTTTTTTGAATTCCAGCGTAACATAGGTCGCTTCGTCCGGAGCTTTCTCAGGCGTCACGCACATCTCCAGAATTTTATCGTAATCAGGCTCGTTGGCCGTCATTTCCAGATCAAGGCCCTCATGCGATAGATGCCATAAATTTTTATCTTTTGAGTAGTTTGTTTCCAACGTAATCGGTAGCGGCACGTTATGTGCAGCAGCATACGCAAATTCATCTTCTCTGGAAGTCAGTTCCCATTCTCTCCAAGGGGCGATGATCGTGATGTTCGGATCGAATTCTCTGATACCAACTTCAAAACGGACCTGGTCGTTCCCTTTCCCTGTTGCTCCATGAACAATCGCATCCGCATTTTCCAAGTGTGCAATCTCTACCATTCTTTTGGCAATGATCGGACGGGCGAAAGAAGTCCCCAATAAATATTGCCCTTCGTACTTCGCGCCTGCTTGCAATGTCGGCCAAATGAATTCTTCGACGAATTCCTTCTTCAAGTCTGCAACATACAATTTCGATGCGCCACAATTGATTGCTTTTTCTTCCAATCGGCTGTAGTCATCACCTTGTCCTACGTCTCCTACTACGGCGATTACTTCACAGTTGTTGTAATTTTCTTTTAACCAAGGGATGATGACTGACGTATCCAATCCACCTGAGTAAGCCAAAACCACTTTTTTGATTGATTCCTTTGCTGCCATGCTTTTACCTCCTTATACAGATTTCAATATCCGTTGCTTTTATGCATGAACTGATATCTACATTTTCATTTATTTAACAATATGCATTATAGCATATCTGCCATGAAAATCATCCCATTTTTTTACATTATTCTCATTTATCTGTCATACCCTTTTCATTTATACGACTTGTTTTCCGAACAGCAAAAAAGAGAACAGCTAGGGAATACCCCGTCTGTTCTCTAAATGAGTGATTCAATTTATTTTGCGACTTCTTGTGTTTTATCTTTTTTCCACAGACCCAGCGTCAATGTTGAAACGGCTGTTCCGATCAATAAAGCCAGCAAGAACATCAGCGGATGATTAGCCAACGTGATTACGAACAAGCCACCATGTGGCGCAGGGATCGAAACTGCCCATAGCTGCGTCAAACCACCAGCAATCGCTGACCCAAGGATGGATGAGCCGATAACGCGAACCGGATCTGCTGCAGCGAATGGAATCGCACCTTCAGTGATGAAGGATAGGCCCAATAAGATGTTGGAAAGTCCTGATTTTTGTTCGATATCCGTAAATTTGTTTTTGAAAATCAATGTTGCGATACCGATTGCCAATGGAGGAATCATACCACCAGCCATTACAGCGGCCATCAAGCGGCCATCACCAGTATCCGTGAAGACACCGATTGAGAAGGCATAAGCTGCTTTGTTGAATGGACCACCCATATCGATTGCCATCATGCCACCAAGAACAGCACCCAACAGTACGGCATTACCAGTACCCAAGTTTTCCAGGAAGTTAATCATAGCTGTATTGATTGTGGAGAAGACAGGACCTACCAAGAAATACATCAACAAGCCAGTGATCAATAGACCGAACACAGGGTACAAGAGGATTGTTTTCATGCCATCCAAGGTACGAGGCAATCCTTTAAAAGCTTTCTTAAGATAAACCATGATGTAACCGGCCAAGAAACCAGCGATTAACCCGCCCAAGAATCCGGCGTTCGCTTGCACAGCCAAGTAACCGCCTGCCATACCTGGGAGCAACCCTGGACGATCCGCGATACTCATTGCGATGTAACCGGCCAAAATCGGAATCAGGAAGCTGAATGCCGCTCCACCGATAGCCATGAAGGAGATGAACAACGGGCTATCAGCACCGAATGATGTTTCGAACAGGAAGGAAATTGCAATCAGGATACCGCCACCGACAACAAAAGGCAACATGTGTGAAATACCGTTCATCAAGTCTTTGTAGACTCTTCCGAAGATTGATGGATTTTCGTCGCTTGCGCTGGATGAGAATGTATCGCCTTCAACATTCAGGATCGGCGCTTCTTGACGCATTGCTTTTGTGATCAATTCTTCAGCTTTTTTGATGCCGTCGCTTACCGGTCTTTGAAGAACGTGCTTACCGTTGAAGCGCGCCATTTCAACTTTTTTATCTGCAGCAATGATGATACCATCTGCACGGCGGATTTCGTCAGCTGTCAAAGCATTCTTGACGCCATCCGATCCGTTCGTTTCAACGCGGATATCGACACCCATTTTTTCAGCCATTAATTTCAATGCATCTTCAGCCATATACGTGTGTGCGATTCCTGTAGGGCACGCCGTTACTGCAAGAACAAAAGGTCTCTTCGTTGCTGTTGTTGCTACTGGAGCTGCTTTCGCTGCTGCTTCAGCTTGCTCTTTAGCTTCACGTGCAGCTTCTGCTGCCGCGAATAAGGCTTGAACTTCTTCTGGAGTCTGAGCTTTTTTCAATGATGCAGTGAAATCAGGATTGATGAGTAAACGGGATAATGATGCCAAAACTTCTAAATGAACATTATTTGCGCCTTCCGGAGCTGCGATCATGAAGAACAGATGTGCTGGTTGACCATCCAATGAAGCGTAGTCCACACCGGCTGCACTTTTTGCAAAAACAACAGCAGGTTTGATGACCGCTTTGTTTTTTGCATGCGGCATTGCGATGCCATCGCCCAAACCAGTGGACGTTTGTGACTCACGCTTCATAATGCCCTCTTTGTAAACCGCAACATCATTGATGATGCCGTTAGTGGCAAGGCCTGCAATCATTTCATCGATAACGCCCTCTTTGGTTGTTCCTTGCAAATCCATAATCATCAATTCTTTTAGTAAGATATCATTGATTTTCATATTAATAAGTTCTCCTCCCTATAGCTGACTGATAGTGACTTGTTTGACTAGAGCATCAATTTCTTCGCGTTTGGCTAAATCGTCGGCAAAAGCGGTCGCGCTTCCGCAAGCGATACTGACTTTGAATGCTTCCAACGGGTCGTGCGTCTTCATGTATGTCCCGACAAATCCGCCGATCATTGAATCTCCGGAACCAACCGAATTTTTAAGAACCCCTTTCGGTACCGTTCCATGGTAAACACCTTCCGGAGTGAAAAGGATCGCTCCTTTAGCGGCCATCGAGATGATTGCGTATTGCGCTCCAGCTTCAAGCAATTTCTTGCCATATGGCAGGATGTCCTCATCCGTTTCGAAAGTAGTATCGAACAATTCAGCCAACTCGTGGTGGTTCGGTTTTACCAATAACGGATGGTAAGGCAACGCATTTTTTAATTCTTCCCCGGTCGTATCGATCAGGAACGGTACGCCTTTGTCCGTCAGTCTGCGGATGATGGTCTGATAATAATCATCCGGCAAGCTGGTAGGCTTGCTTCCCGCCAAGACTACGATGTCATTTTCCGGATCAAGCGCATCGAATTGTTTCAGGAATTCTTCGGCGACTGCAGGCTCGATATTCGGGCCCGGACCGTTCATTTCCGTCTCCATTCCTGACTTGATCTTGACATTGATGCGGGTCGCTTCATCCACATGCGTGAAGTGTGTTTTGCTGTTTTCCGCTTCCAGCCAGTCTTCGATGTATTTTCCGGTGAAACCGCCAAGGAACCCTAAAGCGGTATTTTCCACTTCCAGTTCATTCAGGATGCGGGAAACGTTGATGCCTTTGCCACCCGGCAGTTTGAAATCCTGTTGGATACGGTTCACTTCACCCAACTCAATAGCGGGTAAATGGACGATGTAATCGATGGATGGATTTAATGTTACTGTATATATCATTATTCAGCCTCCCAAATAGTTGTACTGTCTTTCAGGTTACGTTTGATTTCCGACGGGACATTGTGACTGACGATGCCGCAATCCTCAATATCGCAGACCTTCACGAAGCTGACTTGTTTGAATTTCGAAGCATCCGCTACGACATAGCTTTGTGCTGCATTTTCGATGGCTATGCGTTTGATGGCCGCTTCTTCGGTGTCCGGTGTCGTGAAGCCGTACTGCTTATCGATGCCGTTGATGCCAAGAAAAGCTTTGCTGAAACGGTAATTTCTCATTTGCATTTGGCTGACTGGACCGATGACTGCTTTTGTCTCCATCTTGATTTTGCCGCCGATAAGGATCGTCTCGATTTGCATATCCGATAATAAGCTGGCATGCGGGACGCCATTGGTGACGACGAGGATGCTCTTGCCCTTCAGGAAGGGAATCATTTCGTAGGTGGTCGATCCGGCATCCAAAAAAATGATGTCTTGATCACTTACCAATTGAGCTGCCTTTTCAGCAATCCGTTGCTTGTCCCGAACGTTTTTGGATGTTTTATCCTCCATCCTGTCCTCAGCGGAAACACTGTAGTTCCTCTTTGCTCCGCCATGTACGCGGACCAGGAAGCCGGCCTCTTCAAGAGTGCTCAAATCCCGTCTGATCGTGGATTCAGAACTGCCCGTCTCATCGACAAGGTCCTGCAGTTTTACGATATTGTCTTTTGCTAAAGTGTCTAGAATGATTTTATGCCGTTCTTCTGTAAGCACTTTCTATCACCTCTCGAACAAAAATATACCACCCACACGGTAATAAAGCAATCATTTTCCTCCAAAAACATTAAGTTTCATTCAAAACCATCCAAAAGACTTGATAGAACAGCTTTTCATAAGGATAATTTTTTTCATTTTCTGACCATATATTGGTACTTGTTCAGAAAAGAAGGCAAAAAAAAATAGGGCTGACCAACATAATTATGTTGGTCAGCCCTATTTGTGGGTTGCAAGGATATGCTCGTTCGCTTTCGTAAACAGTTCATACTTATAGAACGGTTCTGAATCCTAGAGTTCTGATCCGCAGATACCGCTTCCGTTTCGCAAACAGTGGCTGTCCACTCCAACGTCCGGGTGGCTAAACGCGAATCATCACATCCTGTTTTTAGTTGAACTCTGAATTGCAGAGAGTTCCGCCTAAGTTGATAACCACACACGGACAAAAAACGTCCGCTTTGTGGTTATCCTCTTAGTACTCACCCTCTAAACGCAATTCATCGTATCCTGTTTTTTTACATCATGCCCATGCCTGGGTCCATTGATGGGGGTGTGGCTGGGGCTGGACGGTCGGCTACGATAGCTTCTGTCGATAGGATCAAGGCAGCAACGCTGGCTGCATTTTGTAATGCGGAACGTGTCACTTTTGTAGGGTCGACGATTCCTGCTTCGATCATGTTTACCCATTCGTCGGTTGCGGCGTTATAACCCATGCCAACTTCAAGGCCTTTGATTTTATCGGCTACAACGGAGCCTTCTTTTCCTGCATTTTCAGCGATTTGTCTCACTGGCTCTTCTAACGAACGTGCCACGATGCGTGCACCTGTCGCTTCATCGCCGGTCAGTTCCAACGCTTCGACGCATTTTTGAACGTTGATCAAGGCTGTTCCACCACCGGATACGATACCTTCTTCAACAGCAGCACGCGTTGCGTTCAAAGCATCTTCGATACGCAGTTTGCGTTCTCTCAATTCTGTTTCTGTAGCCGCTCCGACTTTGATGACGCCGACGCCACCGGATAATTTCGCAAGGCGTTCCTGTAATTTTTCACGATCAAACTCTGAAGTTGTTTCGGCTGATTGCGCACGGATGACTGCCACACGTTGTTCGATAGCTGCTTTTTCGCCAGCTCCTTCAACGATTGTTGTGGAATCTTTGGTTACGACAACTTTGCCTGCACGACCCAAATGTTCTACGGAAGCATCCTTCAATTCCAAGCCTAAGTCTTCAGCAATGACTGTACCGCCTGTCAAGATTGCGATGTCCTGCAGCATTTCTTTACGACGGTCACCGAAACCAGGTGCTTTGACTGCCGCTACATTGAATGTGCCACGCAATTTGTTCAATACTAATGTAGGAAGTGCTTCTCCGTCAACATCATCAGCAACAATCAATAATGGGCGTCCTTGTTGCAGAATTTGTTCCAATAAAGGCAAGATATCTTGAATATTGGATAATTTGCGATCCGTAATCAGGACGTATGGTGCTTCCAATTCAGCTTCCATCTTGTCATTATTCGTGACCATGTATTGCGATAGGTATCCGCGGTCGAACTGCATGCCTTCAACAACATCCAATTCAGTTTCGATCCCTTTTGATTCTTCGATGGTGATGACCCCGTCGTTGCCGACTTTTTCCATCGCTTCAGCAATCAATTCGCCGATTTCTTTCGATCCGGATGATACGGCAGCAACCTGTGCAATCGACTCTCTTGAATTTACAGTTTGGGAAATTTCTGCCAAACCTTTTACAGCTGCTTGTGTAGCCAACTCGATACCGCGACGGATGCCCACTGGGTTTGCGCCTGCAGTAACGTTTTTCAGCCCTTCGCGAACGATGGCTTGTGTCAAAACAGTTGCAGTCGTAGTACCGTCACCGGCAATATCATTTGTTTTGGAAGCAACTTCGGCAACCAGTTTTGCTCCCATATTTTCGAAGCGGTCTTCCAATTCGATTTCTTTGGCGATCGTCACGCCATCGTTCGTGATCAACGGAGAACCGTACGCTTTTTCTAAAACGACGTTGCGTCCTTTTGGTCCTAAAGTCACTTTTACGGTATTTGCTAATATATCCACACCGCGAAGCATTGCTGCTCTTGCGTCTTCTGAAAATTTAATGTCTTTTGCCATTTATCGATTCACCTCATCAATTATATTTTTAGTCCAGGATTGCTACGATGTCGCTTTCTTTGATCACTAAGTATTCTGTTCCCGCATATTTAACTTCTGTGCCTGCATATTTTTCGAAAAGGACCGTATCTCCAGCCTTAACGGTCATTTCGATTGTTACGCCGTTATCTGTCACGAGACCTGTGCCAACAGCAATAACGGTACCTGTTTGGGATTTTTCTTTAGCGGATGACGGTAAAACGATGCCGCCTATAGATTTTTCTTCTTCTTTGGCAACTTCTACAATAACACGGTTTCCTAATGGTTTTAACAAGATGATCCCTCCAAAATAATATCATTTTAGCACTCATTAACTCAGAGTGCTAAGTTACATTTCTATATTAATCAATCTCCAATTAATTTGCAAGAGGGAAGCCAATTTTTTCCAATTCTATTTTTGAGCGCTACTGTGCTATACTATTTATCAAGCGTAAAAACGTCAGTTTTCTCAGAAAGGTACTATTAATATGAATAAAAAAATACGTTCAAGGTTAACGTTAGCCATACAGATCATCCTCATCTATCTCGCTTCTCAGTTTCTGCCGGTCTTGATTCTTTTATTCATTCCGGAGGCAGATCGCATTGCAGCCGCCATGAATCTCTCGTTATTCTTTGCTTTCCTAGGAACTGTCCTTATGGTAGCATGGAATAACAGAAAAAAATGGACACCACAAAACAGTCTTACGGATCAACCGGCTGCCCCAATCGGAAAGACGCTCACGAACGGATTCTTCGGTTTCATGGGAGCTGTCTTGATTCAGATCGTCGCGATGAATGTGGAGTATCTTTTGTTCAAGATGCCAGTCGTTTCCGAAAATACAGAAGTGTTGCTGGATTTGACAAACCGCTACCCGTTCTTTATTTTTAACATCATCATCTTTGCACCTGTGATGGAGGAATTTGTATTCCGTAAAGCGATTGTCACACATCTGGTTGACGCAATTGGAATAGTCGGCGCGGCCACTATCAGCGCTTTGCTTTTTGCGATTGCGCATAATGATGGGCACTATTTAGTTTACGGCTCACTGGGACTATGGTTTTCTTTCCTTTATTTCAGGACAAGAAACATAGCGACTCCGATGATTGCCCATGCGTTGATGAATGCCGTGTCAGCCTTGCCGATTCTGTCCCAACTCATTTCTTAAGACACGTGAAGCCCGCTATTTAGGAAGAAGAAAGGAATAACATGACTTTAAAAAATCTATTAATTCAAATAATTATCCGATTCGTTTTCGCTGTCCTCTTCATCACGCTGGCAGTCGATGCCGTGAATACTGCTGGCTGGGGATTCATGGCCATCATCAGCGTGCTGTTCGCAACAAGTGATGTTGTCAAAGGCGTACGCATGTTCAATGCTTACTTGAAAATCAAAGATAGCATCGATAAAAACTAGGAATAGCTGAACGGGTTCGTTCAGCCCTAAAAAAAGAAGGATGAGGCAGCCCAATGTCATTAACTTAAGCAACTTGACAACTATAAAAAAAGCGAGAATGCATTCAAATTATGCATCCTCGCTTTTTTTTATGATGAGATGATGATTTCCATTCCTCCTCTTTCTATTTCCCGTTAT